>CAZUJU010000037.1:0-38778 GCA_964620675.1 uncultured Thiotrichales bacterium
GCTTGACGTCGATCGCCACCGTTGCGGTGGAAGTACCGCCCTTACCGTCGGTTACAACATAGGTGAACGAATCGCTGCCGTTGTAATCAGCCGCCGGAGTGTAGGTGAAGGTGCCGTCGGCGTTCTTCGTCACCGTACCGTACGAAGGCTGGGTGAAGCTTTCGACCGACAGCGTATCGCCGTCGACATCGGTGTCGTTGACGAGCACGTTGAACGTGACAGGTTTATCTTCGTCAGTGACCACGGCGTCGTTGTTCGCGACGGGCGCGTCGTTCACTGGATTCACCAGGACGCATACCACCGCGCTGCTGACGCCTCCGTGACCGTCCGAAACTTCGTAACTAAAATAATCCTGCCCGCTGAAGTTCGCGTTCGGAGTGTAGGTAACGGTACCGTCGGCATTCAGTGCGGCAGTGCCATGCTTGGGCTGTCCGAGCTGAGAAACCGTGAGCTTGTCGCCGTCGGCGTCGGTATCGTTCGCGAGGATATCGATCACCAGGGGCTGATCTTCGAGTCCAGTCGCTTGATCGGACTTTGCGCTTGGCGCGGAATTCGTCCCGGTCACGCAGACAACGACTTTGGCGGTCGCGCTGCCTCCATTGCCGTCCTCAATTGCGTACAAGAAACTGTCGTTGCCGGTAAAGCCGCGATTCGGGGTGTAGGTCAGGGTGCCGTCGGGGTTGACTTGAACACTGCCATTGACCGGCGGCGTGTGGGTCACGATGTGCAGCGCGTCGCCGTCCGGGTCGCTGTCGTTTGCCAGTACGGGAATAATCACCGCGACATTTTTCAGCGTACCGGCCGCGTCGTCGCGGGCGACCGGTGCGTCGTTAACCGGGTTGACGTTAATCTGAACCTGGGCCGTGCTGGTGCCACCCTTGCCATCGGTGACGGAATAGGTGAAGGCATCCGGTCCGTGGTAGTCCGCATGCGGCGTATACGTGAACGTTCCGTCGCTTTCGATCGTGACGATGCCATGGATCGGTTGAGCGGCGATGCCCGCTACCGACAACGAATCACCGTCGGGGTCGCTGTCGTTGGCGAGTACATTTCCGGTAAAACTGGTGTCCTCGTTGACGTTGACCACGTCATTGACGGCGGTTGGCGCGGCGTTGACAGGCGCAACCGTCATCGTGACCTTCGCGACGTCGCAGCCACCTTTTCCGTCGCTGATGCTGTATTCGAAGCGATCAACGCCACTGAAGCCCGCGTTGGGCGTATAGGTGAAATGACCCTGCGCATCGATCGTTACGGTACCGTGGGTGGGGTGCACTTCGATGCCGGTCACAGTGATGGGATCGCCATCGGGATCGATATCGTTGTCGAGCACATTTCCTGAAAACGCGACGCCGCTCTGGGTCGCATAATCATCCCAGCGCGCATCGGGAGCGGAATTGCCGTTGGGCAGGCCGCCTTCATGATCGTTTTCGTAGTCGGTGACGTGACCAGTTGAATAATGACCGCCGCTCCCGGGCTCACCGACGGTGACCGTGACGCGAGCGATGTCCGTACCGCCGTTGCCGTCGCTGATTTCGTAGGTGAAAACGTCGTCGCCCGTAAAGCCAGTGTTGGGGATGTAGGTAAAGTTACCCGCGGCATCCAAGGTGGCGATGCCATGCTCCGGTTGCGTCACGATACCGGTGACGGCGATGGTGTCACCGTCCGGATCGTAGTCATTTTCCAGCACGTTACCGCTGATCGCGGTTTCTGGAGTGGTCGAATAGTCATCCCAACGGGCATCGGGTGCCGTGTTTTGCGGGTCGGGAAGGTCGCCAGAATGGTCTGAGTCGTAATCGAAAATCAGGTCCAGGGAATAGTGCCCACCGCCGGTCGGCGTGGGATTCTCCGCGCTCGCCGGCGTTTCGGATTCGATGTCTTCCGCGATGGGCGCAGCCGGTTCGTTGTCGGTGACAGACGGTTCGTCCAGAAGTACCGGCACTTCGCCTTCGTCATGCGCGTAGGCCTCAGCTTGCGGGATATCGTCGACCGCTTCCGGCTGCGACTGCGGTGGCATAACCACCCGTTCGGCATCAAGCTCCACCGTGTCGAGTACAACCGTGACACCTGCGATCACCGGGCCACAATACTTGTTGCCGGTGAGGCTCTCGAATGAAAGCGTGGTCGAGGTGCCCGTAGCCGTGAACGTGAAGGTCTTGGTTTGCCAGCCCATGTTTTGGCGCGACCAATCGTCACCGCGTTGAAAGTCGAAACTGGCGGATTCGCTGCCACCAGACACGAGCACGCTGCGGGTGTCACTCTCGCCCTTTTCAAAATTTCCCGACAATAAAAACGAGACGGTATAGGTCTTACCGGGCTCCGTCGCAAGCACTTGAGTAATGGCACCCGCACCTTGGTTTCCATTCAAATCGATTGCTTGACCAATGCCGGGAACCTTCGCCCACTGGGTGAGGAGGTCGACGGAGTTCTTTTCGACGCTCCAGCCGCCGATCTGTTTGCCGATCGCGCAGTTGACGAAGCCTTTACCGCCTCCTGCGCCGATGCCATGCACCAGGAAATCACCATTTGCGATTAAGTTCGATGCCTCTGGCGCGAGACCCTGGACGACCGAAACTGCCGAAATTACCGGTCCGCAATACTGATGCTCGGTCAGACTGTTAAAGGAAAGCGTGGTTAATTCCGAATCAGCGGTAAACGTGACAGCTTTAGTCTGCCATCCCATGTCGTTGCGTGACCAACCTTCCGGACGCTCGAATTCAAACGTACTGCGATTCGAACCAATTGCGACCTCGACGCCGTGGACGTCAGTCGTACTGCGTTCGAAATTGCCGGCGAGAAGAAAGGTCAGGGTGTAGGTCTTGCCCGGTTCGGTAGCAAAGGACTGTGAAATCGCGCCCGCACCCTGGTTACCATTCAGATCGATCGATTGGCCCCCGCCCGGGGTTTTGCACCAACCTGCGAGGAGATCGACGGAATTGCGGTCGACTGTCCAGCCACCGAATTGGTAGCCCTCCCCGAGAACGCTGAACGAGCGGGTGGCGCCATCGCTTCCTGCGCGCGAGAAATCACCGTTCTTTAGCACCGCCTGGTTCAGGATGCCGGGGTTCGATTTGGCGGATTGATCTTGCGTGGACGGATTATGGGTGGTCATTATTCTAGGGCTCCTCGTGAGATAAATTCACAGTGCCGAACAAACGGCGCCGCGTACTTGGGATTCTTGTCTTTTGGATGCAGGCCATTCATTCGGAGTGCTGAATGACTCCGGCGCATCGGCTTGCTCATGCGAGGACTTTAGCGTGCGAATAACGGGAAAGAAGTTGTGGAGGCCACAAATCCAATGAGGAATTCGCTATTTTAGCCGACTATCTGACCTGGATTACAATGAACTCGGATCGACCCTGAATTCCGACTGATGCGGTAACGTGTTAAATAATATGGCGTACTTTGATCACCTAAGATCTCAATAACTTGCCGTGCTGCTCATCGGGGAGCGTGTACCCACGCGATTTTCAAAGTGCAGACTGTGGACCGCGAGAAGCCGTTCGCCAGACCGATTCAGCTTGCGACCGATAACGTGGTCGGAACGTTACCGAGATGGAAAATTTCCACGCGACAGCGAATTCTTCGATTCGCTCAAAAATGCGCGTGAAACCTAGAATTAGTCCGCAAGCAACCGCGTTACCTGCCGATAAGGTCGAGTAGAGCGAGATGAGGGGCAATGAGCCGAAACGGTCGACGCCTGACAACATGTATAGATGGAAGCGTTATGAAAATCCGATCCACTGAGCTGACGGACGCCCTGATCATGGCGATCGACGACGAGTGGGAAACCTTGGAGTTGATGAAGAAGCTTCTCGCCGCGGACGGCTATAAGCGACTGGTACAGGAGCTGGAATCAACCCATGCGCTTGCGCGGATCGAAGAAGTCAAACCGGATATTTTACTGCTAAATCTCGCGAAGCCGCGGGCGTCCGGGATCGAGCTGCTGGCGGCTTTGCGGGATCATCCGAAACTCGCCGCATTGCCGGTGATCATCCTGACCGCATCGAACGATTGCGAAAGCCGCCTGCGTGCACTCGAACTTGGCGCGGCGGATTTTCTTGCGAAACCGATCGATCCCAGCGAACTGCGCCTGCGGGTACGCAATGCGCTTGCCGCCAAGGCGCACGCCGATCGGCTGACCTATTACGACCCCCAAACGAATTTGCCCAATCGACGCCTGTTTGAGAAGCACCTCGACTGGGTCGAGCGCAAGGCGCGCCGATTCGGCGAGCATTTGGCGTTGCTGAGTATCGTCATCGACGACTTTAGCAGGATCCAGGGCCTGGTCGGGCAGGAGACGTCGGACGAGTTGCTCAGGCAAGTGGCGAACCGGATTGAATCCGCGGTGCGCCGCTCAGATGTGCTGGGTATCGGTACCGAGGAAAGTCTTTCGGTATTCAATGTTTATCAGACCGAGGGCGGGAACTTTTTGTTGTTGCTCGAGCGCTTGCAATCGCCGCAGGTGGCTGCGCCGGTGGCCGAGCGGATCCTCCGCGCTGTTTCGCAGCCGTTCATCTGCAACGGGGACGAGCGCTTTATCACGATCAGTATCGGCATCGCGACGTTTCCCACCGATTGCGAGGATGCGTCGAAGCTGCTACGAACCGCGACCACGACCAGCGACTACGTGCGCCGGCAGGGTGGAAATCGCTTCCAGTTCTCCTCCACACAGATCAATGCGTTGTACGAAAAACGCCTCGAACTCGAAAGTCGACTGCGTCGCGCGCTCGATCGCACGGAACTTGAGCTCCATTATCAACCTAAAGTGCGGGTTGAAAGCAACATCGTTCGGGGCGCCGAGGCATTGATTCGGTGGAAAGATGGCAATGGGGGTTACACTTCGCCGGCGGATTTTATTCCGATTGCTGAAGATACGGGCTTGATCGTGCCGATTGGTGAGTGGGTGTTGCTTGAAGCCTGCAAGACGGCGAAGCGTTGGCACGACTTAGGACATCTGCTGCGCATGAGCGTCAATATTTCGAATCGCCAGTTTCAGGACGATGGCTTCGAAGCCGTGATCGAGGACATCCTGCGTCGAACCGGGTTTAATCCCAACTACTTGACCTTGGAAATCACCGAGAGTCTTTTCATTGGTAATTATTCGCGAAACTTCGAGATCATGCAAAGACTGCGCGCGCGCGGGATTCAGTTTTCGATCGATGATTTTGGCACGGGTTATTCGTCGTTGAGCTACCTGACTCGGTTACCGCTCGATGAACTCAAGATCGATCGTTCGTTCGTGATGGATCTACCGTCAAAGCGGGATAATGCCGCAATCGTGACCGCGCTGATCTATATCGCGCAGCATCTCAATCTCGTCACGGTTGCGGAGGGCGTCGAGACCCGTGAGCAACTGACGTTTCTTGCAAAAGCGCGGTGCCAGCAATTTCAAGGCTATCTATTTAGCAAGCCGATACCCGCGGACAAGTTTGAGCAGATCTTTCTCAAGCCAGCGCATCAGGCTGCTTGAGGGTCGGGGCTGACTCACTCGCGCCGACTTTACCGCGGCCTTCCGTTTCAATAGGCGCTCGCCGAGGTGCGTCCCGCAGGGTCGCGCTTGGGACTTTCGCGTTTAGAAAAGCCGAATTCCCGGATATCGAACGAATCACTCGGTCGGCTGCGAAGCGGATGGAGTGCGTTTAACAGCCCGTAGCTCACGAATTGTGTTGGTGGAGTTTGGGTCGGAGCATCTGGTTCATGGCGCGTTGAGAAGAAATCGCGCCGGTCGCGGTTGCCGGGCGATCGAAATGCAACGCGATAACCGCTCGGATTTTGATCTTCGGCGGGACTACTTGAGATCCAGATTCGCAGTGCAACGCGAACCGGCGGGAATGCTGCGGTCCGAATTGGGGAGTTCGAGTGTGATACGAAAGGTGTTACTGGCGGGATCGATTATCCGGTCTACAATCGTGATCTTGGCGGACACGGGGCCGAAGCCGGGCAACGATGGTGTCACCCGAGCTTCGCTACCGACCTTCAGTTTATTGTAATGTTCAGCTGGCACAATCACTTCCACCTTGAGCGGGTTGACCTGCGCGATTTTTACCAGGGGTTGGTCCTGTACGCGCTGACCCGCGGAGACGAAACGATCGACGATGACGCCATCGATTGGACTGCGCAATACGCGCTGCGCGAGTTGCGCCTTGCTTAATCCGAGTTCGAGCTTGGCTTGATTGAGATTACTCGCGGCCTGCTGATACTTATGCTCGGCGAGTGAATGTTCGGTGACCGCCTGGTCGGCAACCTGTTTCGAAATCAACTGTTTTTCAAACAGTTGCAGCGCGCGTTTTTTCTCGCGCTGCGCATGTTCGCGCGCGGCGGCGGCGGCTTGCAGTTCGGCGAGATCACTCGCGCGACTAGAGGCGAGTTCGACCGATTTGCGTTCCACCTCGGCCGAGAGTTCGGCGATGACCTGATTGCGCTTAACGATATCGCCACGTTCCACCGCGATGCGTTCGAGTACGCCAATCACCGGGCTACCCAACGCGACCATTTCAGATGGATCGATGAGACAAGGCAATGAGTCGGTCGCGGCGAGTGCCACGCCGGACGGAAACAAGGTTGCAACGAGCAGCCAGTTTTTCATCCTTGGTATAGCGTTCATCCCATTGCGTTTGAATGATTATGGAAGCCAAGTATCGCGATCGGATTTTGACGCTGGCATTCGCATACGTATTGGAGCGTATTCCGCTCGCGCACTCAAGATGGTTGCCGCGTTCGTGGGAGGCAGTTCGCGCAATTTATCGACATGCGGGCGCCATTTCGCACTGTTACCGCTTTTGGGTGGTGCGCTTTGCATGCGATTGATTGCGGTTGCCAGATCATTCGTCGGCTGGCGCGCGGCCTGTCATGTCGTGCTGGGTTAATTTGCATCGCTCGGATCGGAATTCGCAATATTATTGTGCCGGGTTCTGGATGGGTGGATTGAGTGCGTAACTCACGGCGCCCGACCGGTTGTCGAGCAGCTCGTTGAGGCGTTCCAGATCTTCTGGCGCCAACACGCCGACGGCCTGTTTGAGGCGCAGGCCACCCAGCAGATAGTCATACCGCGCCTTGGCGAGGTCACGCTGGGCGCGATAGGTTTCGCGCAATGCGATCACGACGTCGAGTGCGGTGCGGGTTCCGATTGCGTAACCGGTATCGGCGGCGTCCGCCGCGATCTGGGTCGAGGCGAGCGCCTGGCGCAAGGCCTGGACTCTGGCGATGGCGGCCAGGACATTAAGATAGGCCGCGCGGGTTTGACGGGTCACGTCGCGGCGGGTCAGTTCGTGATTGTGGCGCGCCTGGTCGTGTAGCTCGGTTGCCTCGGCAGTCTGGGCACGGGTGCGACCGCCGTCGTAGAGCGGTAGATTGAGTTTGAGCGCGAAGGTCGTGTCGGTTTTACGGCCCTCGCTAAAACCACCGTCATCGTCTTGTACGCCATGATCGGCGTTAAGGTTAAGGGTCGGATAGCGGCCGGCCCGGCGCCGCTCGATCTCCTGGCGACTCATTTCGAGGCCTTGTGTTGCGCTCTGGAGAATCAGGCTCTCGCGCAACGCGGTTTCGATCCAGGTGGCGACGTCGCTGGGTTCGGGCGGTAGTAACTCGATCTCGTTACGTAGCGTGTTGAGCTCGACCGGGACGTGACCGATGATCACCGCCAGATTTTCCTTGATGCTGGTGTGCTGATACAGGGCGTCGATTTCCTGCGCGAGTGCGATATCGAACTGTGCCTCGGCTTCCTTGACGTCAGTGATGGCGACCAATCCGATGCGGAGGCGTTCGCGTGTCTCGCGTAATTGCTTCTCGATAGCGGCCCGTTCGGCCCGCGCATAGCTGAGGTTGTCCTGGGCGGCAAGGACATTGAAATAGGCCTCGGCGACCCGGATCAATAACTCCTGCCGCGCGGCGCGGACTTCGGCTTCAGCCTGAGTCGCGCGGGTGTGCGCCTGCTCTAGCCGAATTCTGGCGTCCTTATTGAACAAAGATTGGTCCAGCGTGACGCCATAGGTGGCGCGATCGAAGCGATCGTCTTTGTACAGCGCACTCTTCGCCGCCGGCACATCGGCATAGCGCTGATCGAGATGTTCGATGCTGGCGTAGGCGTCGATCTGCGGCAGCAGTGCCGAGCGCGCAATCGGGCGCTCCTGACCGCTGGCACGGAATTTCGCCTCGGCGGCCGCGAGTTGCGGATCGGATTGAACCGCTTGCTGGTAGATGTCGACCAGACCCATGGCGGTGCCGAGTGGCGAATGGCCAAGGCACGCGATGACGCAGCCGAGGGCGAACAGTCGTTTGGGTAAGGGTGGGAGCTTCCGGTTCATGCATGTTGTCCTTTATTCGCAAGGAGGGCGCTCGTCGCCCCATCTCGGAGTAATCGCGGATTCTGAGGCGCACCGGGTAAACCGGGGTGCTGTGGCATGGCCGCGCGCGTCAATCTGGCGGTCATTCGCCGGGCCCTCCGACCGCGAGCCAGCGCTGCAATTGCCGATCGCGTGCGCGCAGGCGGTGCCGCAGGCTGCTTTGGCGGCGCGCTTCGAGTCGCTGTGACCAGCGGCTGGCCGCGGCGGCAAACCAGCGTGGCAAGCCGCGATCGCGCTTTTCGAAGGTCGCCGCGAGTCGCCTGATCACGGCGGGCACGTACCGGGCGATCAACGGGTCGTCGAGGGCGAGCAGGGTTTCGGTGCTGCCGGGGTCGCCTTGGCGCGCACAGCGTCCGAGCAGCTGGCGGTCGATCCGAGCCGAGCTGTTCAGCTGACAACTGATAACGTGCAAACCGCCGCGCGCCTTGACCTCCGGAGCAAGCGGAATATCGGTGCCGCGCCCTGCCATATTAGTCGCAACGGTGACGCAGCCGGGATGGCCGGCTTGCGCGACGGTTTCGGCCTCGTCGCGGTCCTGGCGCGCGTTGAGCACGCTCGCGGCCACGCCCGCCTCCGCGAGCATTGCTGCGAGCGCTTCGGAATCAGCCACCGAGTCGGTACCGATGAGTACCGCGCGCCCCAGCGCCGTCATCTCGCGACAACGCGCAATCGCGGCGCGCCATTTCGCCGCGTGGGTCGCAAACAGCCGCGTCGGCAGGTCGCGGCGACGACTCGGTTGGTGCAGCGGCACGCGCGTGATCGCGAGTTCATAGATCTGCCACAGTTCGGCGCGCGCCTCGCGCAAGGTGGCACTGGCGCCACCGAGTTGCCAGTAGCGCGGAAAAAAGCGTTGGTAGGTGATCTGCGCCAGCGTTTGATTCGGTTCGCTTGGTTCGCAGGACTCCTTGAGTTCCAGCAATTGATGCAATCCCCGACCCCATTGCCGCCCGGCGGCGATTCGGCCGGTGGTCGGGTCGATCATCTCGATCTTGCCGTCCTGTACCAGGTAGTCGCGGTCGCGGTGGTAACACTGCAGCGCGTTCAGGGCCAGGACCGCGAAGTTCTCGCGGAAGCGGGTGTTGCGCCACAGACCGCCCCAGGCTTCGCAGTGGCGTTCGATCTCGTGTTGCCCGGCTGGCGTCAAGCGCGCGGTGCGTTGTTGCGCCTCGAGATGGTAGTGCCGCTCCTCTTTTAGGCGTTGGCCCAGCCGCAGCGCTTGTTGCAGATGATGCGGTTCAAGCAGCCCGCGGCCAGGCTGCGACAGGATCAACGGGGTCACCGCCTCATCCAGCAGAACGTTGTCGGCCTCGTCGACGATCGCCAGGCATAAGCCGCGCAACAGCGGCGCGGTGGCCTCGTCCCGTTCCAGGCGGTGCGCGCGTTGCCGCAACGGACTGCTGCTCATGTGCGGCAGCAGGCGATCGCGGAGGTAGTCGAACACCAGTTCCTTGGCGGTACAGTAGGTGATGGAGCGGGCGTATTCACGGCGCCGCTGCTCGGGTGGCATTCCCGCAGTGACCGTGCCGACCTCGAGTCCCAGGCGGTGATAGACCCTGGCGAGGCTCGCCGCGTCCCGCGTGACGAGATAGTCGTTTGCCGTCAGCACATGGACCGGTACCCCCGCCAGCGCAGCGCTGGCGGCGGCCAGGGCGATGGCAAGCGTTTTACCCTCGCCGGTATGCATCTCGGCGAGACGCCGATCGAGCATGATCCGGGCGGCAATGATCTGGGAACGAAACGGACGCATTCCGAGTTCGCGATGGATCGCCTCGCGGACGATGGCGAACGCCTGAACCAGGGTGTCGTCGTCGAGGCCGTGCTGGCCGAGTCGACCGCGTAGCGCCACCAGCGCGGCGTCGAAATCGGGATCCTGCAGACGGGCGTAACGCGCTTCCGCCGCGATCACCCGCGCGGCGAAACGCCGATAGCGGCCGCTGCGATCAAACCGGATGACCTCGCGGAACCCCAGCCAAAAGCGCTCGAGCGCCTCCATTTTGGACGGTTCGGATATTCGGCGCTGAGGATAGGCGCCGTAGGCGATACCCGGCATCGGTGGATTGGCGAGTGGCGCGGTCGCCATGTTCACGTCGCGCCGTCGAAGTGTTGCAGGAACAGTTGTTCCCATCTAAGAGCCCATTGCTGGAGCAACGGCGCGCGTCCGTGCTCGAAGCGGACCCAGGCGCGTCCCCCGATGCGTTCAAGCGGCGCGTTCGGCACCCGCACGTCGAGCACGAACACCGGATCGAGCACTTTAAGCCCGTCCGGATCGGCCTGGTCCGTCAGGATGGTACCGCCCACGCCGTAGCCCAACGCGGCGCTCGGAAGTTGCTGGGTCGCCGATGGAGTGGAGCGCCCGAGCATCCCGTCAAAGGTTTGATCGGGTTGCTCAAGCAGGCGCACCTGCACGCCCTCGGTTCGCAGATGAATCATCGCGGCGTCGGCCTGCGGTACGACGGCGCGTAGGCGTAGCGCCTCATCGCCGAGGACGTAACCGAGTACGGTCCCACGCGGGACGTGGGTACCGATGCGGTCTTGCGCGGCGGGCAGTACGACCCGCCCCGCGGCTGTGCTGCGCACCACGAGCTCGCCCGTCTCCTGGTCGAGGCGCCCGAGCGTGGCCCGGACGCTGTCGATTTCCTCGCGCAGGCGATGCGTCTCGGCGGCGTCGCGGTCCAGTACCGCGTGCAATTGCGCGCCCAGCGCCACGAGCTGGGCTTCGATTTCGCGCTTGCGCCCGAGTAGACCTTCGTTGCGCAGCAGCAGCAGCGGTTCGCCCACGGTCACCTGGGTGCCGTCAGTCACCAGAAATTCGCGGATGGAACCTGCGACACCCGCACGCACCTTCGCTTCGTCCGGTAGCCACACCACGCCTTGAGCGAGCGTGGCGTAGGGCAGCGGCGCCAGTGCCAGAACAAGCAGCAGACCGCCGAGCAAGCTGCCGGCGGTGAGCCATGCGCGGGCTCGATGGCGGTCGATCTCCTCCGATTCGAGCAGGTACCGCACGATCTGATAGCCGGGCTTGAAGACCAAGCCGAAGAGGAACGTCGCGACCAGCGCGGCGGCCAGGACCATCGAATAGGCGCCGATCCATCCCGCCAGGAGGACCATGACAAACAGCCGATAGGTCCACGCACTGACGCCATACGTGGTCAACCATTTCGCTTCGCCCGGAGCGAGGTCCAGCGGCGTCGCGCTGGTCGCCCGTAGCAGGTGGTGGCGCCCGAGTTGGGCCCAATACTGGCGGCTGCGGCCGGCGAGATTTGGAATCTCGATGGCGTCGGCGAGGATGTGGTAACCGTCGTACTTGAGCAGTGGGTTACCGTTGAACAACACCGTAGAAACCCCGCCAACCGTCATCACCACGAACGCGATATCACGGACCAGACCATCGCCGACGTTGGTCCAGATCACCAACGCGAGCGCGGCGCAGAACACCTCGACCATGATACCGGCTGCGCTCACCAGCATCCGCTGACGCTTGTCCGGCAGCAACGCGGTCGTCGAGGCATCGACATAGGGGATTGGCATAAGCACCATGACGGTCACGCCCAGCTCATGCACGCTCCCGCCCCAGTGGCGCAACATCAGGGCATGGCCGAGTTCGTGGAGCGCTTTGAGTACCGGAAAGCACAGCCAAACCAACAGCCAATAGTGGGCCGTCGGCAATCGGGTCGCCGCGAATTCGCGGATTTCGATCCAGTGCTGGGCCGCCGTGACGAGCGCGAAAGCGACCAGAAATGCCCACAAAATCAGAGTAGACGGCCGGGTCAACCAGCCCGTCCAGGGGGTGAGTCTCCCAAGTAGGCGGGTGGGGTCGAACAACGGTACGCGAAACGCCAACGGGTTGAGAAAACTCCAACGACGCAAGTGCTCGCGCTGATCCTGGCGGTAGAACAACTCCTCGACGTCCGGCGCCAGTTCGGCCTGGATCAGGTCGGCCTGATGCAACTGGCCGACGATCCGCACCACGTCGTCCTGGCTCGGCGCGTCGTCGTGCAAGTGCTCCACCAGCAGGCGCCAGATCTCGTCGACGCTGCGGTTGCCGTCGAGTTGTCCGACGAATTGATACCCGGCACGGTCGAGGCGGTGCATCCGTCCGGTGACTCCGTCGGCGAGTACATACCAGGTCTGGCCACGGGTCACCTGGCGATGCACATGGATATGCTTGCGTAAGTGCGGGTGCAGGTCCGCGACGCGATACCACTCCGTGCTGAATAGCCCCTCGCTCATGCGCGCCCGGTCCAGGACCACCACTTGAAGCGCCACCAGCGCCACACGTCGTGCAGTGCCAGCCATGCCAGCGGCCGTCGTCCCACCTCAAGCTTGGCGACGCCCTTGAGGCCGGGACGCAAGCCACCGGCGTCCTCGATTTCGAGCGCCGCCTCGGCTTCGAACACGTTGCGTGCCTCGCGAATCGTCGCCAGCGGGGTGACTCGTTTCACCCGCACCGGATAGCGACGTGACGGCTCCGCCGCCAAGGCGAGTGTGCCACGGGCATCGGATCGGAGATGCGCGATATCGGTTTCGGCGATCTCCAGGATCACGCGATAGTCATCGCTGGGCGCCACCACCACCAAGGCATCGCCCTGTTTGA
The DNA here is from genome assembly GCA_964620675.1 of uncultured Thiotrichales bacterium. GTDB lineage: Bacteria > Pseudomonadota > Gammaproteobacteria > UWMA-0217 > UWMA-0217 > CAYSFW01. The sequence goes on from CAZUJU010000037.1 coordinate 12,937, forward strand.
CCGGCGCGCCGAGCGACTGGGTCAGATCACCCTGGATCAGCACCCCGTCGAACGGGGCCCGAATCTGTACCCGCGCCAATTGTTGCTCGATCAGATTAAGCCGGGCTTTGGTTTCCTCCATCCGTGCCACGGTGACCGCGAACTGGGTGCGATCCTTGCTCGCGAGCGCGGCCCCGTAACTGCCCTCGAACTGTGACAATTCATTGGTTAGGCGGCGTTTTTCGAGCAACAAGTCGGTGTCTTCAAGTTCAACGATGACCGCGCCCGCGGTAACGTGGTCGCCGGGGCGTACGAACAGTTGCTTGATGAAGCCGTCATTCGGCGCGGTGAGGGTGCGTTGGATCGCACCTTCGAGGCGCGCTGGCGCGCTGATCTGAAACGGCACCGGGAGCAGGGTCAAGAAGGTGACGCCGAATACCGCGACCAGCGTCAACCCTCGCAGGCGGCGTTCATCGCGTTGGCGAAAGCGGTGTCCCAGGCGTAAAAGTCCAGCTTGCCAGCGCCGCCAGCGTGGTTGATCGGCCTGCCATCTGAGTTTGAGCACCGGAGCGAGAAAACAGGCGAGGTGCTCGCACATTTCCACCGTGGCGGGGTCGAACGGGCGATCCAGTGGCCGCTCGAACAACAGCGCGCCAACGTCTTCCTTGCCGGCGAACAACGGTACCGCGCAGAGCGCTCCGGTATGAAACTGCTGGTGCAGGTCGCGTTGCGCCAGAATGATGCGAGGCAGGCGCTGGGCAGCGGGCGGGGGATACTGCAAGGTCGCCGCTTGGTCGATCGCTTCGTCCATTGCCGCGGTCAATGCCAGCGCGAGGTCCTGGCGCGAACGGACCTCGGCGTTGTGCGAGAGGGCCATGAGGCGGGTGCGTCGGTGCTCGCGCAGGCCGAGGGCGACGCGATCGCAGCCTAAGCGCGCCGCGAGTTCCGTGGCGACCGCGGTGGCGGCGGCGTTGAACCGCTGCGGTTCGAGCGCGACCGCAAGGAGATGCGTGATGAGTTCCAGGGTCGGCGATGCGGGCGCTTGCGCGGCGCCGGATTGCAGCAATTCGCGGAGCCACGGGATGCCCTTGCGCAACAGTATCAGTGCGCGTTTGCCCTGTTCGGAATCGGGTGGCTCCAGGCACAGCGCTACGGCGCCCTGGGTCGCTCCATCACTCGGTAACGGCGCCGCGATGAAGACGAAGCGGGGCGTGCCGCTCGGGTCAGGGTGGTGAATTCTGAGCTGCGGCTTGCCGAGTCGTACCGCATCCTCGGCCACCGTGATCGCCAACTCGGCCACGTCGCCAGTCGGCGGCCAGCGCACCAGGAAGCCCTGGTGCCCGGGCTGCGCGGCGCTGAGCACGAGCCCAGAGTGCACGCCGCGGATCAGCGTGCACTGAGAGGCGAGCCATTGTTGAACGACCTGGGTGCTCATCCTGTTTTTCATTCGTCCGCGCGAGCCCCTGGCCGGCTGATGCTGGTTGCCGGTCGGACTTGAAGGGAATCGGCGGTAAGCCTGGGCGCAGGTGCCGTTGTTTCGATCCCTGACGCGCGGGCACGCTACCCTGCGTCTGGCGGTCGCACCCCTTCGCGCGGCGCGACGGAGGTGTCGATTGGCGCTGGCGATGCTTCGCGAAAGATCAAAATTCCGGCTTCGTCCTGCCAGGTTTCCTCTGCGATTCGCTCAAGTCCGATCAACCCCTGCGCGTGCAAGCGCCGCTGACTCGGATTGAACGACGGAAATCCTTTTCTGGTTTTGACTGACGAACGAGTGTAAGGAGGAACGCCCGGGAAAGCGTAAGAGCCAATTAACAATTCGCCCGTGGCCGATGGGTCGGATTACACCATTCTGCGCCACTGGTCGGTGGCAAGGCGGGCTCGACCTTGAAATGAGCGGCGGCTACACGTTGGGCGCCTCGCGCAGTGATTCAGCGGTCAATAGGAACACCCCGTGACCGCCACGCTCGAATTCGAGCCAGAGAAACGGAAGTTCCGGGTAGGCCTCGACCAAGGCTTCGGCGCTGTTGCCGACTTCGACCACCAGAATTCCGTCCGGTGTCAGATACCGGCTGGCGTCGCCGAGAATGCGTCTGACGATATCGAGGCCGTCCGCGCCGGCGGCGAGACCGAGTTCGGGCTCGTGGCGGAATTCCTCGCTCAAGGCCGCCATGTCCGGCGCGTTGACGTAGGGTGGATTGGCGACAATCAAGTCGTAGCGTTGTGGCGGGAGAGTGTCGAACACGTCCGAGCGCAGCGCGCTGACGCGATCTTCGAGGTGGTGCAGTGCGATATTCTCGCGCGCGACCGCGAGCGCCGCTTCCGATACGTCGCTCAGGGTGATTGTGGCGTCTGGGAAAGCGTAGGCGCAGGCGATACCGATACATCCGCTGCCAGTGCAGAGGTCGAGAATCTGGGCGGCGAGGTCCGGTTGCACCCACGGTTCGAAACGCCGTTCGATCAGCTCCGCGATCGGCGAGCGCGGTATCAGCACCGCTTCGTTGACGTGAAAGCGCAACCCCATGAACCAGGCCTCGCCGGTGAGATACGCCCCGGGTTTGCGGGTTTCGATACGCTCCACCAAGCGTTCGATGACCGCCTCGCGTTCGCCGCGGGTCAGGCGGCAGTTGTGGTAAATACCGTTAAGATCGGGCGGCAAGGCGAGCGCATTCAGCACGAGGTAGGCTGCCTCGTCGATCGCGTTGTCGGTGCCGTGGCCGTAGCTTAGGCCCGCTTCGGCGAAGCGGCTGGCGCCCCAGCGAATGCAGTCGCGCAACGTGCGCAGTTCCTTGACGGCATGAGCGGCTTTTTGTCGCATCTGGTATCCCGTGTGGTCTTCGAGTTTAATGTGGCCCCGTATTCTGCACCCGGACTGCAACGACATGAAACGATTCGCGCTCTATTTCGCCGTCGGGATCGCCGCGCTCGCGCTCGGTGTTTTGCTGAATGTGCTGATCGCGCCGCGGCAGGGCAACCTCGGCTCGCCGCCGGCCGATCTGCTGCAAGGCGGCACCGCGCTGAGCGGGCAGGAGCGTCCGGTTGCCGAGTTTGTCCTGACCAGCGAGGGGGGCGAGCCGTTCGGCAACGCGCAGTTGCGCGGCAAGTGGACCTATCTCTTTTTCGGTTACACGCTGTGCCCCGATATCTGTCCGGTGACGCTGCAGGTGATGGGCGATGCGCTGCGCGAACTGGAGCGGATGCAGGCCGACGCCGAGGTGCAGGCGGTGTTCGTCTCGGTCGATCCGGCGCGCGACGACAGCGCCAAGCTGAAGGATTACGTGACCTACTTTCACCCCCGGATGCGCGGCGCCAGTGGCGATCCGGAGATGTTGCTGAAACTCACGCGTCCGCTTGGCATCATTTACAACCGTAGCGAAAACCCGGCGAACCCGGAATTTTATTTAGTCGATCACAGCGCCCATGTACTCGTGATCAACCCGCGTGGGGAACTCGCGGCGGTGTTACCGCCCCCGCACGAGGGCAAGCTGATGGCCGAGGATCTGCTACGCTTGCGCGATTACTTCGGAAAGCAGCCCTCATGAATACCGCGCCCAGTGTGCTCGATCGGCTGATCGCCGGTCTGTTTGTGGTCTTACCCCATCATGCAATCTCACGGATCACATTGGCGCTGAGCCGTTCCGAATCGCGCTGGCTAAGTCAGCGCTTGATTCGACTGATCATCAAACAGTTCAAGGTCGATATGAGCGAGGCGCTAGAGTCGAATCCGGCGAACTTCGCCACGCTCAATGCGTTCTTCACCCGCGCGCTCAAGCCCGGCGCGCGCCCGCTCGCGGCCGATCCAAATGCGCTGCTGTGTCCCGCCGACGGTGCGCTGAGCGAGTTTGGCCGGATCGATCGCGGCCGTTTGTTACAAGCCAAGGGCTATCACTATGACGCGCAGAGCCTGCTGGGCGGACAGGGCGAACTCGCGTTGCCGTTCTACGACGGTGCGTTTGCGACGGTTTACCTCTCGCCGCGCGATTACCACCGGGTCCACATGCCCTGCGATGGCCGCCTGACGCACATGATCTATGTTCCGGGTCGGCTGTTTTCGGTGTCGCCGCGCACCACGCGCACCACACCCGAGATCTTCACCCGCAATGAACGCGTCATTGCCTTGTTCGATACCGCGTTGGGGCGGATGGCGATGGTGCTGGTTGGCGCGATCAATGTCGCGGCGATCGAAACGGTTTGGGCGGGTCTGGTGACCCCCCCGCCAGGCAAGCGGGTGCGGATGGAGGTCTACGATCCGCCGATGGTCTTGCCGCGCGGGGTCGAGATGGGCCGCTTTAACCTTGGCTCTACCGTCGTGCTGTTGACCGAACGCCGAGACCTCGACTGGGCCGCGGATCTCGCAGTCGGAATGCCGGTTCACCTAGGGCGAGCGCTGACGCGCGAAACCACGACGGCGTAGGGCGCACCGATGCCGACCCAGGAGCCCTTACAGTGCTGGCGCTGCGGCGCCGCGGTGGTGGACGAACCCTTGCCTTTATCACGCCGCGCCGAGTGTCGCGCCTGCACCGCGGAGTTACATGTGTGTCGCATGTGCGTTCATTTCAATGCGCGAGTCAGCGGTCAGTGTAACGAGGACCGTGCCGAGGACGTGAGCGACAAGACCCGTGCGAATTTCTGCGATTACTTCAAACCGCGTCCCGACGCCTATCGCGCCGCCGACACGAGTCAGCGGCAGTCAGCACGCGCCGCGCTCGACGCCTTGTTCGGGGACACGCCCGTGGTCGCGCCGTCGCCCGAACCGACCCTGAGTGCCGCCGAGCAGACCCGGCGACGGCTCGACGAGCTGTTCAAAAAGTAAACCCTACGGCCGCGCGAGCGAGGTGCGGATACCATGACCGGCGCGTGGCTCCTGCTTCCGGATTTCGCCCTGATCTTGCTGGGTCTGTGGCTCCGGCGCGCGATGAATCTCGGCGACCATTTCTGGTCCGGACTCGAGCGCCTGGTTTACTACATCCTGTTTCCGGCGCTGCTGTTCAATGCACTGGCGCGCGCGCCGATCAATTTCGCCGCGACCGCGCCGCTGGTGGTCACGGCCCTGCTGACCCTGCTTGCGGGCGCGGCGCTTGGCTTGCTGGCGCGGCCGTTGTTCCGGCAAAAGCCGATGGTATTCGCCTCGCAATTCCAGTGTGCCTTTCGCTACAACTCCTACATTGGCCTCGCGGTCGCGGCGAAGCTCCATGGCGAGGAGGGCATTGCCGCGATGGGGATCATCGTCGGGACGATGGTACCGGTCGCCAATCTGCTTTCAGTCTGGATGCTGGCGCGGCACGGCAATCTCGGACTCGTACGCGAATTGGCGCGCAACCCGCTGATCCTCGCGACCTTGGCTGGGCTGGTGTGGAACGCAACCGGAGCGCCGCTGCCGGATCTGGTGCAGCAGTTTGTTGGCCGGTTGGCCGAGGCCTCGATTGCGCTCGGTCTGCTCGCGGTCGGCGCGGCGCTAAAGTTACGCGGAGAACCGGGCTCGCATCTGGCCGGAATCTATCTGACGGGCGTGAAATTGCTGGTGCTGCCGATCGTCGCCTGGGGGGTGGGACGTGCGCTCGGATTGTCTACGGTGCATTTTGAGAGCATCGTGCTCTTCGCGGCGCTTCCGACTGCGACCTCTGCTTACATCCTCGCGGTGCGCATGGGGGGCGATGGGCCGGGGGTGGCCTGGTTGGTGTCGGCCAGCACCTTGACCGCGATGGTGACCTTGCCGCTGTGGTTGCTGCTGATTCGTTGATCCGCGGATTCGCAAGCGGCCCGCGCCTCGGCGCGGGCCGCGGTTCGAGGCCGGATCAGACCTTGCGCTTCAACAGGCCGATGATGAACAGCAGGACGATTGCGCCGATCGTCGCCCAGATCAGCGTGCCGAGCCAGCCGTGGATCTGGATGCCGGTCGCGCCGCTGATAAATCCGCCCAACAGGGTGCCAACCACGGCACCCACGATCCCGACGATGATGTTGCCGATCAAGCCGAACCCGCCGCCGCGCATGACTTGCCCGGCGATCCACCCGGCCACCGCACCGATTCCGAGTAGAATGAGCAGGTCGATGATTTCAGCATTCATAGTGATCTCCTTCTGATTCAATGGTTGGTGTATGGGAGCGGTGCGCCCCCACGACCAAGTCTAGACCTTCAGGATGACAGCGGGACGGTCGGGTCGCGGTCGCGGGCCAAATCCGCCCGCGGAGTTTTCAGTCTGTTGCAATCGTCGCGCCGTCGGAGCGGTCGCGGACGCCGCGTCGATATCGCTTGGCCGGGCGCGGCGGCGCGCTCAACGGGCGAGAAAATCTTTCAGATGGCGTGCGGTCAGCGAGCATTTTGCCTGCCGGATAAAGTCGTTGGGGGCGCCGCTCGCGACCACGCGGCCGCCGCCATCGCCGGCCTCGGGTCCAAGATCGATGATCCAGTCCGCCTCGGCGATCAGGTCGAGGTTGTGTTCAATCACAAACACGGTGTTGCCGGCGTCGACGAGACGATGCAGCACCTGAATCAGCCGCGCGACATCGGCCATGTGAAGACCGACTGTCGGTTCGTCGAGCACGTAGAGCGTCGCCTTGCAGCTGGCGCGACGACCATTTTCGAGCGCGAGCGGGCGCGCCTTGGCCAGCTCGGCGACCAGTTTGATCCGTTGCGCCTCGCCGCCCGAGAGCGTCGGGCTGGGTTGGCCGAGCGTGAGGTAGCCGAGACCCACTTCGCGCATCAGCGTGAGGGCGTGGTGAATGGCGGGATGGGCGGCGAATTCGTCCACCGCGTCGGCGACGGTCAGTGCGAGCAGGTCTCCAATTGAGCGCTGCCGGTAGTGCACCGCCAGGGTCTCGGCGTTGAAACGCGCCCCGCCGCATACCTCGCAGGGTATTTTCACGTCCGGCAGAAAACTCATCTCGATGGTCTGCATCCCCTGACCCTCGCAGGCCGGACAGCGACCGCCGCCGACATTGAATGAGAACCGGCTCGCCTGATAGCCGCGGACGCGCGCCTCCGGGGTCGCGGCGTAGAGCTTGCGGATCGCGTTCCAAAAACCGATGTAGGTCGCGGGGCATGAACGCGGGGTCTTGCCGATCGGGGTCTGATCGACCTCCAACACTCGCGCGAGCGATTGCCAGCCGTCGATACTGGCGCAGTGCTGCCATTTCGGCACGCGTTGGCGAGTGGCGTGCGCGGTCACCGCGGCGCGCAGATTCGGCTCGATCACCTCGCGGACCAGACTGCTCTTGCCCGACCCGCTGACCCCGGTGATGCAGACGAGGCGATTCAACGGCAACTCGATGGCGAGATCGCGCAGATTGTTGTGGCGCACGCCGCGGACGTCGAGCCATGCGGGGGCCGGACTGCGCGGGGGATGCAGCGGGTGCGCGAGGGGCTGCGCCAGGCTGTGCCCGGTGACCGAGCGCGGTTCCGCGATCAGCGCAGCCACGGTCCCGGTGGCGACAACCTCGCCGCCGCGCAACCCGGCGCCGGGTCCGATATCGATCAGGTGCTCGGCGCGGCGGATGGTCTCCTCGTCGTGCTCCACGACGATCACTGTATTCCCCTTGGCTTTCAATTTTTCTAGCGTATTCAGCAGCATCGCGTTATCGCGCGGATGCAGACCGATGGTCGGCTCGTCGAGGATGTAACACACCCCGCGCAGGCTCGACCCGAGCTGGGCCGCGAGCCGCAAGCGCTGCGCTTCACCGCCGGAGAGGCTTGGCGCGGCGCGGTCGAGGCCGAGATAGCCGAGGCCGACATCGGCGAGAAATGACAGGCGCGCTTGCAGCTCGGGCAGGAGGTCGCGAGCGATCTCGGCCTCGCGTCCTTTGAGTCGCAGCGCATGAACGGCCGCCAGGGCTTGCGCGACCGAGCGTGCGGTAAACGTCGCTATCGATGCTCCGTGCCAGCGTACCGCGAGGGCCTCAGCACGCAGGCGATGGCCGTTACAGGTCGGACAGAGCTCGGCGACCGCGTCGGCCTCGTACCAGCGGGTTTCTTCGCCGGTCTGGGCGGCGTCGAAATCCGCCAGACGCTCGCCGCTGCCGAAACAGCTCGGACACCAACCGTGCGGACTGTTGAACGAGAACAGCCGCGGGTCCGGTTCGGGAAACCCGCGGCCACAGCCCGGGCAGGCGCGCAAGGTCGAAAACACTTCGCCGCGTTCGGCACCGCGCTGGGCCGTGACTTGCAGCACGCCCTTGCCGTGTTCGAGCGCGCGTGCGACCCGTTCGCGTAAAGCGGTTTCGCTGCGTGCGGAGATTTTGAGATCGCCGAGCGGCAGCTCGATGTGGTGCTCACGATAGCGGTCGAGGCGTGGCCAGTTCGCCGTCGCCTGGTAGACGCCGTCGACCCGCAGTTCGGTATAGCCGTGGCCGTGGGCCCAGGTTGCGAGGTCGGTGTAGTAGCCTTTGCGTCCGACCACCAGCGGCGCAAGCAAAGTACACGCGCGGCCTTTATGCGTGCGCAGCAGCGTTGCGACGATGGCATCTGCAGTTTGCGGTTCGATCGCGATTGCGCAGTCCGGGCAGTATTGGGTGCCGAGCTTGACGTAGAGCAAGCGCAGAAAGTGATAGATCTCGGTCAACGTCGCGACGGTGCTTTTACGGCCGCCGCGGCTGGTGCGCTGCTCGATCGCAACCGTGGGTGGGATGCCTCGCACGGCGTCGAGATCGGGCCGCGCCGCGGGTTGGACGAATTGCCGCGCGTAGGCGTTTAGCGATTCGAGGTAACGCCGTTGACCTTCCGCGAACAGGATGTCGAACGCGAGGGTGCTCTTGCCGGAACCGGAGACCCCGGTGATCACGGTGAAGCGATCACGCGGGATCTGGACGCTGATATTTTTGAGGTTGTGCTCGCGGGCGTGGTTAACCTCAATTACCGGGGTTTCGGTCACACCCGACTGCGTCGCTACGACGGTCGCGGCGTGTGACGCCCGAGGCGCGGCGCGGCTGAACCGCCGTTGACGAGGCGACGTGGTTCGGCCACAGCTGGTCGTAGCGCGAGTGACCGTACTGAGGGGGGTTGTCGCCGCATCACGCAAGGCGGCGAGCTGTGCCGCATAGGCGCGTAACGCGCGGCCGGTATGGCTGGACTCACACCCGCTGAGTGCCGCCGGCGGACCTTCGAACACCAGCGCTCCGCCGCCGTCGCCGCCCTCCGGGCCGAGATCGATCACCCAGTCGGCGGCTCCGATGACGTCGAGGTTGTGTTCGACGATGACCAAACTGTGCCCATGCGCCTGGAGGTGTCGCAGCGCACCCAGCAGTTTGGCGATGTCGTCGAAATGCAGACCGGTAGTGGGTTCGTCCAACAGAAACAGGAGGTGCTTGCGGGCGCCGCTGGCGGTACCTGCGGCCAGGTGACCGGCGAGCTTGAGGCGTTGCGCCTCGCCCCCGGAGAGGGTCGGTACCGGTTGGCCGAGTTGCAGGTAATCCAGCCCAACCGCCGCGAGCGGACGCAGGCGGGTGAGGATCTCCTTGTCGCTGGCGAAAAACACCAAGGCCTCCGTGACGGTAAGGTCCAGGACTTCGGCGATCGAGCGCCGTTCGCCGGTCGCGGGTGAGACGTAGCCAACCTCGAGAATCTCGCCGCGATAGCGCTTGCCGTCGCAGTCCGGGCAGCGCAAGTAAACATCGGCAAGAAACTGCATCTCGACGTGTTCGAAACCGTTGCCGCCGCAGGTCGGGCAACGCCCGGTGCCGGCGTTGAAGCTGAAGCTGCCAACGGTGTAGCCCCGTTCGCGGGCAAGTTCGGTGGCGGCGAAGCGTTTGCGGATCGCGTCGAAGGCGCTGACGTAGCTCGCCGGATTGGAGCGCGTGGTCTTGCCGATCGCGCTTTGGTCGACCAGGATCACGTCGTCAAGGTGCTCCGCACCCGTGAGGCCGCGATATGCGCCGGCGCGCTCGCCGGCGCGGCCGAAGTGCTGGCACAGCGCGGGGTGGAGGACATCCTGAACCAGCGTCGATTTGCCCGAACCGCTGACGCCGGTGATGCAGACCAGGCGCCGGAGCGGGATCGCGACGTCGATATGCTTGAGGTTGTGCTCGGCGGCGCCCAACAAGGTGATCCGCTCGAATTCTGGGGATGACGAGGTCGCGTCCTCGCCGACAGGGGCGGACGCCTTGCGGGTGTCGCGTCCCGGCTTGGCGACTGGCGCCGGTGCGGCGCACTTGTCGCCGCGTAGATACGCCGCGGTCAGAGAATGCGGGACCCGGAGCAGTTCGGCGGGGGCACCGAAGAACACGATATCGCCGCCCTGGGCGCCGGCCCCGGGCCCGATGTCGAGGATACGGTCGGCCGCCAGCATCAACTGCGGATCGTGTTCGACCACGACCAGCGTGTTGCCGGCGTCGCGCAGGCGTTCGAGCACCGCCTGGATCCGGCCGATATCGCGCGGGTGCAGGCCGATACTGGGTTCATCGAGGACGAACAAGGTATTGACCAGCGAGGTGCCGAGCGCGGTGGTGAGGTTGATCCGCTGCACCTCACCGCCGGATAACGTGCGCGACTGGCGGTCGAGATTGAGGTAACCCAAGCCGACCTCGACCAGATAGCGCAACCGGGTGCGAATCTCGCCGAGCAGGCGGTCGGTGGCCTGGTCAAGCGGGTCGGGATGTCCTGAGCATTCGAGAAACGCCAGCGCGCGTGTGATCGGCAGTCTCATCACGTCGTGCACGGTAAGGCCGGGCAGGGCGGCGACGGTCGCCGCAGTCCAGGCGACGCCGGACGGCAGAAACGGCTCGCCGCCTGCGAGGGCCGCCCGCGCGTCCGCGCGCGCGCCGATCCGCCACAGCAACGCGTCGGTTTTAAGACGCGCGCCGGCGCACGCGGGGCATTGATCGTAGCTGCGGTATTTCGAGAGCAGCACCCGAATGTGCATCTTGTAGCTCTTGCCTTCGAGCCACGCGAAAAATCGGCGCACGCCGTACCACTTGCCATCGTCCCAGTCGCCTTCGCCGTCGATCACCCAGCGCCGCGAGGCTTCGTCGAGTGCGTGCCAAGGTAAGTCGGTGCGAATCCCACGCTTCTTCGCGAAACGCATCAGATCGCCTTGCGACTCGATATAACTCTCGGTTTGCCAGGGCTTGATGGCGCCGCCCGCGAGTGTTTTGCCGTCGTCCGGGATCACCAGGCCGTAGTCGATGCCGATGACCCGGCCAAAGCCGCGGCAGGTGTCGCATGCGCCAAGCGGGGAATTGAACGAGAACAGGCTCGGGGTGGGGTCCGCGTAGTGAATCTCGCAATCCGGGCAGTGCAGCGCGGTGGAGTAGCGGCGGGGCTCGATCGCGGCGAGCGATGGGTCGAGGCGATACGCGGTCATTCGACCGTTGCCGGCCGCGAGGGCGCGTTCGACCGCCTCGATGACGCGCGTTCGGGCGTTTACGGTGAGGCGCAAACGGTCCTGAATCACCTCCAGAGGCCCGTCATCGCGCGGCAACACGCGGGTATAACCTTGCTGGCGCAGAAATCCTTCGATTTCGTCGCGGTTGAACCGGTCTGGCAGTGGCACCGCAAAGGTAAGCGCGATCCGGGTCTCCGGCGCGTAGTGCTGCGTCAGATCGTCCACGATCGAATCGGGCGTGTCACGCCGCACCGGGCGGGCGCACTGGCGACAAAATAGCTGGCCGGCACGCGCGAACAGTAACTTCAGGTGATCATTGAGTTCCGTCATCGTGCCGACGGTAGAGCGCGAGGTGCGTACCGGATTGCTTTGGTCAATCGCGATCGCAGGCGGCACGCCCTCGATCAGGTCGACCTGCGGTTTGTCCATCCGGTCGAGAAACTGCCGCGCATAGGGCGAAAAGGTCTCGACATAGCGCCGCTGGCCCTCGGCATAGAGCGTGTCGAACGCCAGCGACGACTTGCCGGACCCGCTGACGCCGGTGACCACGGTCAACGCATTCAGCGGCAGCTCGAGCGAGAGATTTTTGAGATTGTTCTGGCGCGCGCCGCGGATCAGGATGTGAAGGTCGGAGGGCATGGGGGGAATGCGAGTTAACGTGACGAAGTTCACACGTTAACGCGCCGCCGTGGGCGGGTTCAATCAAACCTGTGCAGGAATGGGCGAGTCGGCGTGTAAATGATCTCCGGGGATGCTGAGGCGGCGCAACGGCCGCCCCAATGCGGAGCCTTCAGGCGGTTTTAAGAAGACGCTGCGTTGTGTTGCGTTGGGTCGCTTAGACGGAACGCATTGCGGGACAAAACCAGTAATCCGCCCAGGAACAACGGCAATAGCGCGGGTATCGATAGCGAGGCGTCACGCTGCGCCGTCGCATCGTAAGAAAAGTCAAAGGGGCCGGTGGGCGTTTGTCTCGTTGATCCAAATTGTGATGCGCGCGAAATATCGGCTTCGAATCCGACTGAAAATGCGCTAATGGACGCCAAGGACGCAGCGCTCAATTCTTGGCTGGCGGTTGAGAAAACTGCCTTGAACATACCGCCCAGGTTTTCCGGAATCGCCTGAAATGGATCGGAATCGACGACACCGGACTCGAGATAAATATCGACCTGCGCACCCATATCAAGCGTCGCATTGCTCGCCGGGTCAAAAATGCCGGAAAGAACCACCGCGATGTCGATGGCGCCAACGGTGGCTGGAACCTTGATATCGCTTTCAAAAAAATCGATGGATTGCGAGTAAGCAAATAAATTCGTGCTTGCGAACAGCAGTGATAGGAGTGCGAAACTCAGTTTTCGCATGGCTTAGCCCTCATTCTCTAGTCCTTTGAGACGCGCCCCCGCGATCCGCTTGCGAGTGAAATCCAGCTTACTGAAGCGATTGCGTGGGCATATTATCCGTTAAATGATTAAGCAGAAGCCGGGGCGCCATCGAGTCGACATCGAAGACTCGATGGCATTCACAAAAAAGGCGGAATCAAGATGTGCCGACCATCGAAGCGCCGGCAAAGATTGCCGGGCAACGAAGATCAAACGCATTAATTGCGGCGAGAGTCGTGCCTCGTCAATCGTGTGGGTAGGTTGCTTGCCCCGCCGGTTACCTGAGACGAGGAGTCGCGGTTGCGGCGTTCGAACCCAGACGATCTGACAGCGGTGGGTGATTGAGTTGAATGACTCTTCGCAGGCTTATCGCACTTATCTGATGACAAGCGCGATGTGCGATTACGGTAAATAAACGTTGTCGCGTCGGATTCACTCCGCGGGTATAGCGGGTGTCGGCGCGGTGTGGTTCTTGACATCGCCGCGACGTTTTTCAGCGTAGCTCCCCAGTTGCTTCCCGGCGGCGTTGAAGGCATCACGCAGCGCGACGTAAATATCCTCATGCGCATGCTTGTCGTGATGGGACTTGCTGACGACAATTTCGCTGTCGGGCACGACAACGTTGATCTTCACGTCGAAGAGCTTGCCTTGTTGCTGGTGCTTGTGCGGCGACTCGACCACGACCCGGCAGCTGATGATGGGGTCGAATAGCTTTTCGAGATCGGCGATGTGGTCGCGAATGGCGCTGTCGACCGCCTCGGAACGGTCCAGATTATGAAACGTGATCTGGAGCGGGTTTTGCATGAATTTCTCCTTTCGACCGATGGTGACGGTCTTGTTGCTGTTGAGTGGTGATGCGGACCCTTGGATTTATTATGACCGCGGCGAGGGGCGCTGGTTTGATCTGAGTCAATATCGAGCGAGAGGCGTTGTCGGACGACCTGCCGGGACGGGCACCCCGAGGAGAGCCGCACGTTTTCGCAGCATTCGCAGCGCGAATCGAGCCCTTGAACTCGATTCAATCGCTCGACATCCGGCCGATCGCGCAGCTTACAAACGACTTCGCTTTGGCCGCGGCGGCCGCGATACCCTCCACGCTGCCGGTTTCCGGGTAACCCATTTTATACAGCCGGGCGACCGCATCGCGACGTAGGGTGTCGTCATTGGCTTCCAGCTTAACGAGGCCTTGCGCGACGTCGACCTCCACCGTGCTGACGCGGGGGTCTTCGAGCAACCCGTGGCGGATGCTGTTGGCGCAACCGCCGCACTTGATGTTTTCAACCTGAATTTCGATCAACATGCCAAGTCACCTCATTCGTAGTGTTCGACTTTATTGAGTATCTGCTGGATCGTATCGCCTTTACGGTAATTATAGGGCTGCTGGCGCATTTCGTCATACGCATGGTCACGTGCCGCGCGGGTTTCGAACCAGCGGTACGAAGCCCAGTCCGGGCCGAGCAGGTGGTCTTTGAGCAGGGTGCTTTCAGGCGGCAGCGTGATCCGAATGCCGAAGCGCTTCGCCGCGGGGTGCAGATTGATCATGGTTTAATTCGGTGGTCGGGTGGTTTGGGGGGTCCATTCTAAACCAATCCTGCGCCGCCTCGCGCGATCGAGGGAATACCGCTTTGAGGTGGGCTTTCGGTGTAACATTTACCGCCTCTCGATCACCAGCTGCAAGAGTTCCGCTATGCCTCAGTATCGCTCCCGAACTTCCACCCACGGCCGCAATATGGCGGCCCCCCGCGCCTTGTGGCGGGCGACCGGCATGTCCGACGGAGATTTCGGCAAACCGATCATTGCGATTGCCAATTCGTTCACTCAGTTCGTGCCAGGCCACGTGCATTTAAAGGATCTCGGACAATTGGTGGCGCGCGAGGTCGAGCGGGCTGGCGGGGTGGCGAAGGAGTTCAACACCATCGCGGTGGACGACGGGATCGCGATGGGGCACGGCGGGATGTTGTATTCCCTGCCTTCGCGGGAGGTGATCGCGGATGCGGTCGAGTACATGGTCAATGCGCATTGCGCCGACGCGCTGGTCTGTATCTCGAATTGCGACAAGATCACGCCGGGCATGCTGAACGCGGCGATGCGCCTGAATATTCCCGCGGTGTTTGTGTCCGGCGGGCCGATGGAGGCGGGCAAGGTCGTCCTGAATGGCGAGGAACGCCACCTCGATCTCATCGATGCGATGATCGCCGCCGCCGATCCGAAGCAGAGCGACTCCGACGTCGCGATTTACGAGCGTTCCGCCTGCCCGACCTGCGGTTCGTGTTCCGGGATGTTTACCGCCAACTCAATGAATTGTCTCACCGAGGCGTTGGGGCTTTCGCTGCCGGGCAACGGTTCGTTGCTCGCGACCCATGCCGGACGCAAGGAACTGTTTCTTGAAGCCGGACGTCTGATCGTCGAGCTGGCGCGGCGCTACTACGAGCAGGACGATGGCTCGGCGCTACCCCGCGCGATCGCGAGCTTCGCGGCCTTCGAAAACGCGATGAGCCTGGATATCGCGATGGGCGGTTCGACCAACACCATTCTGCACCTGCTCGCCGCAGCCCAGGAGGGGGGGGTCGACTTCACCATGGCCGACATTGATCGTTTGTCGCGCCGGGTGCCGCATCTGTGCAAGGTCGCCCCGTCGACGCAGAAATACCACATGGAAGACGTGCATCGCGCCGGCGGGGTGTTCGCCATTCTAGGCGAACTTGATCGCGCCGGTTTGATCCACCGCGAGGCCGGTTTGGTCCACGGCGCGACCCTCGGCGCGGCGCTCGAGCAATGGGATATCGTGCGTAGCAGCGAGGAACGCACGCGAACGCGCTATCTTGCGGCCCCCGGCGGGGTCCCGACCCAGGAGGCGTTTTCCCAGAATCGGCACTGGTCGGCACTCGATCTCGATCGGACCAACGGCTGTATCCGTAATCTCGAACACGCCTACTCGCGCGATGGTGGACTGGCGGTACTCTACGGCAATCTCGCGCTCGAAGGGTGCGTGGTCAAAACCGCAGGTGTCGATCCCGAGAATCTGGTCTTCGCCGGACCGGCGCGGGTCTGCGAGAGCCAGGACGAGGCGGTCGCAAAGATTCTCGGCGACGAGATCAAGGCCGGCGATGTCGTTGTCGTCCGCTACGAGGGTCCGCGCGGCGGCCCCGGGATGCAGGAAATGCTCTATCCCACCAGCTACCTCAAATCGAAAGGCCTCGGCAAGGCGTGTGCATTGATTACCGATGGACGCTTCTCCGGGGGCACTTCCGGGTTATCGATCGGCCACGTCTCCCCGGAAGCCGCCGAAGGCGGGGCGATTGGACTGGTGGAGGAGGGCGACTGGATCGAGATCGATATTCCCCAACGCTCGATCGGCGTGAAACTCAGCGACGAGGTCTTGGCGCAACGGCGTGCGGCGATGCAAACCCGTGGGCGCGAGGCCTGGAAACCGCTCGATCGGCAGCGTGAGGTGAGCGCCGCGCTGCGCGCCTACGCAGCGATGACGACCTCTGCCGCACGCGGGGCGGTGCGCGACGTGTCGCAGTTGGAACGTTGACGGAGGCGCTGATGAGCAGTCCATTTACCGATCTCGGTCACGGCATCACCTGTATCGATACGGGCTACAACCGCGACCGTTTCGCTGCCTGTTACCTGGTGACGCACGCTGGACGCGGGGCATTTATCGATACCGGAACCGCGAACAGTCTGCCGCGCATGTTGGAGGCGATCGGACGGGCCGGGTTGCGGCCCGAGGATGTGGACTATGTGATGCCGACCCACGTTCATCTCGATCACGCCGGTGGCGCCGGGATGCTCATGCGCCATCTGCCGCACGCCAAGCTCGTGATGCACCCGCGCGGGGCGCCGCACATGATCGATCCCACCCGCTTGATCGCTGGCGCCACGGCGGTTTACGGCGAGGACGGATTTCGCGCGTCGTTCGGCGAACTGCCACCGGTGGACGCTGATCGGATATTGATTGTCGAGGACGATGCCGAACTCGCGCTTGGCGGCCGCCGCTTCCAGTTTCTGGAAACGCCAGGGCACGCCAATCATCACTATTGCGTGTGGGACGCGCGGAGTCGCGGTTTTTTCACCGGAGACACGTTCGGTATTGCCTATCCCGATCTCGCGGTGGATGGCAAACCCTATTTGTTTCCGCCGACCACGCCGGTGCAGTTCGATCCCGAGGCCTGGCACGCCTCGGTTGCGCGGATGGCCGCCTTCGACCCGGAATGCCTGTATCTGACCCACTTCGGCAAGGTTGAAGGGGTCGCGTTTCTCGCCGGCGAGTTGCACCGTCGCATCGACGAATACGCGGCGATTGCGCACGGCGCGCGCCATGCGCAAAACCGCTACGGTACGATCCGCGCGTCGCTGCGCACGCACGTTCTCAGCGAACTCGCGGAACATGGCTGCCGCTTGAACGACGCCGAACTGGATGCGGTGCTGAAAATGGACCTCGATCTCAACGCGCAGGGCCTGGAGGTCTGGCTGGCACGGCTAGACCGGCAAGGGAAACGCCACTGATACCTGACGAGGTGCGGGGCCACGGCGTCGCCGCGGGGCAGCCATGAGCTACCTGCTCGAAGTGCGCGATCTGGTGAAGCAGTACCCCGAAGTACGCGCCGTCGATGGGCTCTCGCTCGGCATCGCACCCGGCCTGTGTTTCGGTTTGCTGGGTCCGAACGGTGCCGGAAAAACGACCACGATCGAGATTCTGGAAGGCGTCAATCAGGCGACTACAGGCGAAGTCCTGTTTCGTGGCCGACCGCGCGATTCGACCTACCGCGAAGCGATCGGGATCCAGTTTCAAAGTACTGCGTTGCAGGATTTTCAGACCGTACATGAAGCGCTGAAGTTGTTTCGCAGCTTTTATCGCAAGCATGCCGATCTCGCGGAAGTCATCGCGCTATGCCACCTCGAGGACCTGCTTGGGCGCGACACGCGTCGTTTGTCGGGCGGGCAACGGCAGCGGCTTCTGCTCGCGATCGCGCTCGTCAACGACCCCGAACTGATCTTTCTCGACGAGCCCACCACCGGGCTCGATCCGCAATCGCGCCGCAATTTCTGGGAACTGATCGAGACCGTACGGCGGCGCGGCAAGACCGTTTTGCTCACCACGCATTACATGGAAGAGGCCGAGATCCTTTGCGACGAAATCGCGATCGTCGACCATGGTCGGATGGTCGCGCGCGGCTCGCCGCGTGAGCTGTTGCGCGAACACTTCGCCGACGCCCTGATTCGGTTGCCGGAGCATGCGCTGGCCGACCCGGCGAAACTCTCATCAGATGCTGTCCGTCGCCGCGATCAAATCGAGATCGCAACCAACGACGTCAACGGCAGCATCGCGGAACTGCAGCGCCTTGGCATCGCGTTGCACGAGTTACAGGTTACCCGACCCACCCTCGATGACCTGTTCCTGAAACTGACCGGGCGGGCCCTGCGCGGCTGATTCGAGCGGCCGGCGACGCGCCAAATTGCTACCAGGACTACATGAAATTCAGCCATATACGCGCCGTTTTTTTGTCGCGCACGCGCGAGTTCTACCGCGACAAGGCCTCGCTGATGTGGAATCTCGCGATGCCGGTGCTGATCGTATTCGCGTTCGCGACGATCTTCAGCGGCAACCAGGCGGACGTTTTCAAGATCGGCATCGTCGACCCGGCCCCCGCTGACAGCGTCAAACCGGCGCTGCTTGACTTCGCTTACGTCACGCGGGTGATAGTCAGCGACCTCGACGCTGGAATTACGAAGGTTGAGCGCCAGCAACTGGACCTTTTGCTCGCCCCCGATCGCGACGGCGCGCGGTATTGGGTCAATGACGAATCGGCGCGGGGTTACCTCGCCGAGCGACTGTTGTTAGGCGGCGCGGCCGCGGCGTCCGAGCAATACGTGCGCCAGACGGTCAGCGGCCGGGCTTTGCGTTACGTCGATTGGGTGGTGCCCGGGGTGTTGGCGATGAACATGATGTTCAGTGCGCTGTGGGGCGTGGGTTACGTCATCGTCCGCTACCGCAAGAACGGAGTACTCCGGCGCTTCAGCGCCACGCCATTGACCGCGACCGAGTTCCTGTTCGCGCAGGTACTGTCGCGGATGGCGGTGATCACGGTGGTGTCCATTCTGGTCTACGTGGGGAGCGATTTGGCGTTGGATTTCACGATGCGTGGTTCACACCTCGTGCTGGGACTGGTATTCCTTGCCGGTGCCTTCAGCCTGGTTTGCGTCGGCCTGCTGATCTCAGCCCGTACCCGTAGCGAGGAGCTCGCCGACGGGCTGCTCAACCTGTTGTCCTGGCCGATGATGCTACTGTCTGGGATGTGGTTTTCGCTGGAAGGCAGCCCCGCGTTCGTGCAACAAGTGGCGCAATTATTGCCATTGACTCATCTCATCGCCGCCGCCCGGGCGGTGATGATCGACGGTGCTGGATTGACCCAGGTCTGGGGCGAGATTGCCATTCTGGTCGCGGTTGCGCTCGCCGCGTTGCTGGTCGCCGCGCGGCTGTTCAAGTGGCAGTGATTCGCCCCGTCTCCGGTGTTAGAACGACTCCCATTCCGCGCTGGCGTCATGGTCGCCTACGGCCTTTTTCATGGTTGCGGGTGCTGGCTGCGCCGCGTGCGGTTGCGACCATGGGCGGCTAGACTGGCGCCGTTCAACCACCGGCCGCGGCGATGTTGCCCGCGGTGGTTGAAGTACCAGCGCTTGGTGTTTCGTCGGGTCGGAAGTGCCGTGGGCGACATTAAAGAAGGCGACCAGTTCGGTGAGGCTGTGGGCTTGATCGCCGAGCGCTTTACTGGCCGCCGCGGTCTGTTCGACCGATGCGGCGTTTTGTTGGGTCGCGTTGTCGATTTGGCGAATCGCGTTGCTCGCTTCCTCGATGCTGCTAAGTTGCTCGTCGCCGCCGTTGGAGATTTGCGCGATCATGTCGCCGACCTGCTTGACCGAGGTGATGATTTTTTCCAGCGTTTCGCCGGAATCGTGTACGAGCTGGGTGCCATTCGCCACTTTCGAGCGGCTGTCCTCGATCAGATCCTTGATCTCGCGGGCGGCCGCGGCGCTGCGTTGCGCCAGCGAGCGCACCTCGTTGGCGACCACCGCAAACCCGCGCCCCTGATCGCCGGCACGTGCGGCTTCCACCGCGGCGTTCAGCGCGAGCAAGTTGGTCTGGAACGCGAGTTCGTCGATCGCACCGATGATGTCTTCCATCTTTGCGCTCGAGGCGTTGATCTGGCTCATCGCGGTGACCGCCTTCTTGACCGCCTCACCGCCGATTTCCGCGTTGTCGCGGGCGCGGGTCGCCAATTTATTGACGTTGTGCGCAGTTTCGACGTTGGTACGAACGATCTGCGTCAGTTGGGTAATGTTCGCCGCACTCACTTGCAGGTTGGCGGCCTGCTCCTCGGTGCGTTGGCTCAAATCAAGGTTGGCCTGGGCGATCTCCGTCGAACCGTTGCGCACGTCTTCCGCCGCCGAGCGAATCTTGGCGATCATGTCGGTCAGGGTCGTGACGGTCGCGTTGATGTTACAGCTCAACTCGCCAAAAGCGCCGCCACAATCCGTCGTCAACTGGCGGGTCAGATCGCCGCGGGCGACGGCTGCCATGATGGCGGTGGTTTCCTCGACCAGTTGGCCGATACTCTCGGTCAGACGATTGAGGTCCTTCGCGAGTTGCAGCTGAAATCCGCTTTTGCCTTCAAGCCGTAGCCGTTGCGTCAGATCGCCGTTGACCGCCGCGCTGACGATTTGCTGGATCTCGCGTTCAACCGCGCCTTGCTCACTTTGATCATCCCATTCCAGTACCACGCCGACCTGCTCGCCTTTGGCATCGAGAATCGGGTTTGCCGTGAGTTCGAACACGGCCGATTCGAATTCCATGCGGCTGCGGTAGGCACCTTGTGCAGTTGGCGCCAGGTGCTGCTGAGCGGCCGACTGATTAACCAATGCGTTGACGTTCAAGCCAATTATCCGGCCCGCGGAGAAACCGGGAATATGCCGTGACAGCACCGCGCCATGCCGTTCCATTGTGCGCAACAACGCGGGGTTGACGTAGGTGATCGTGTAGTCCTTGTCGGTTACGAGGATTCCAGCCGAGGCGCTGTCCAGCGCTGATTTCAGGCGCCCAATCTCGGTCGCGCGGCGTTGCATTTGCATCCGATCGGCGCCGAGTTTGGCTTGCAGTTTCGCCAGCGCACGCAACAATCCACCGATTTCATCGTCGCTATCAACTGCGATCCGATTGCTGAATTGCCCTGCGCCGAGGCGCTGGAAGACCTCGCCGGCGTGGCGTAGCCGCACCACGACGGAACGCGTGATGGAATGGAAGAGGTAGGTACAGAGCAGCAATCCCGCCGCGAGCATGAAAATCTCTAAACTCAACCAGGTGTAGTCGCCAGCGATCCGATTGTTCAGCTGCTGGGTGAGGCTACTCAAGGCTGCGGTGTAAAACGTATGCGTGTTGCCGAGCAGTTCGTTGCTCAGTTGCGCAACCTCGGCGTGCGCCATCGTGACGCCTGCCTCGGCGCCGGCGGTTGCGCGGAGGCGTTGTTGGAACGCTGCGGCAGAGTGCTCAAGCGTCGTGAAGTGGCCCTCCAGTTGCGCTCGAAGCGCGGGATTCTCGGTAAAGGCGGATTCGAGGTTGGCTCGCATGCGGGCGAGGGTGTGTTCGGTTTCATGCAGAATCGTCGCGAGTAGCACGCGTTCGAGTTCGGTCGCGGTACGGCCGTCACTGAGTCCGAGCGCGGTGCGCCGCAGTTGGGTGGTTTTCTCGATCAGCAATGGCAGGCCATCAATCGCCAGACTCGCAAGTCGATGGGTTTCCAACTCCGCGTCGCGCAGCAAACCCGAGCGCGCGCCAATATCATTCAGCAGCAAGGTGACTTGAAACAGGAGTCTATCGTGCAGGGTAATGATCTCGCGAAAAATCCGTTGCTCGCGGGATTCGATCAACGAGATCCAGTCGGCGCGAAATGCGCTCCAAACCGGGGATCCAGACAGCAGCGCGGTCTGCTGCGAATCGAGTTGTTCGAGCGTGGCGATCGCAGCGGCGATGTCGCCGCGTTTATCGACCAGCTTCGCCTCGGCGTGGGGTTGGCCGTCGAGCGCTTCGCGCATCAGCAAGCGATGCTGTGGGAGGTGTTCGATCAGTTGTCGTAAGCCTGCGAGATAGGGCACCCCGGATATCGCCGCCTCGGCACCGGTGATCGCATGCCAGCGGTCGTACCCGACGAGCGCGCTGAGCCCGATGAGCGGGACCATCAACGCCAGCAGCAGGAGCGAGAACTTGCGCGGCAGCGAAAGATTTCTGAACGCACGCGGTTCGCGCCAGCGCCGGGCTTTCGCGCGCGGCAAGGGCTGCGAGGGATCGGCGACGGTGGGCACGGTGTCTTCGGTTGAATGATTCATGGACGACCTTATTGCGTAACGAGTTCAGATGGAGTTCGAAAAAATCAACCGGTGGTCAGTTGCTGTCAGCTTGTTCAGCAAGATTCGTGCCGTTTTCTGGCGTGCGATTTTGACACTTGAAGCGCGAACGCACGCACGATGCGGGTGTCGCTCGTTGCAGTCCGGTTGGCATCGAGCGGCAACCGGTCTCGCGGTAGCGGCAATTATCTTCCGCGGGGTCAATCTTATCGGGCGAGGACACCGCTCGGGAGGATGAAAGCCGCTCCAGGCCGGGTAGGCGGAAGGCACCGTGAACCAGTCCTTGGGCGCGTCGATTGCAGGGAGGCGGCCGACGCGCCCGCGTACCCAACCCGGAGCGGCACCCCCTGAGAATCGGGTATTACGCTAAAACGTTTCCCACCCGGCGCCGGCATTACGCGTCTGCGATCGATCGGGTACGGTCAGGGCGGGTTTAACCGGCGGTCGGGTACCCGACCACGGACGTCCCGGCGTGCGCCGCTCGACCAGGGGTTGCACCGGTGCCGAGCGCGGCGCAGGGGTCGCGACAACCTCCGGACGCGGCGCGTGAGCGAGATGGAAGAACGCGACCAGTTCGGTGAGGTGACTGGCCTGATCCCCGAGCGAGCGGCTGGCGGCCGCGGTTTGCTCGACGAGCGCGGCGTTCTGCTGGGTGGCGTCGTCGATCTGGCGGATCGCCTCGGTCGAAGCTTCAATGCCGTTGAGTTGTTCGCCGGTCGCGCGCGAGATCTCGGCGATCAGGTCGCCTACTTCGCGCACCAAGTCGATAATGCCCGCGAGCGTTTGCCCGGAATCATTGACGAGCTGTGTGCCATTCGCGACCTTGGCGTGGCTGTCCTCGATCAGCACCTTGATTTCGCCCGCGGCGGCGGCGCTGCGCTGGGCGAGGGTCCGAACCTCGCTGGCAACGACCGCGAATCCGCGTCCTTGCTCGCCCGCGCGCGCCGCTTCGACCGCCGCGTTCAGCGCCAGCAGGTTGGTCTGGAACGCGAGGTCATCAATCGCGCTTACGATGTGTTTCATCTTTTCGCTGGAGGCGGTGATCTGTCCCATTGCGGCGATCGCCCGGTGGACTGCGGCGCCGCCTTGTTCAGCGCGGGCGCGGGTGGCGCTGGCAAGCTGATTGGCGCGTTCCGCGGTGCCGGCACTGCCGCGAACGATCTGGGTGAGTTGGGTGATGTTGGCCGAGCTGACTTGCAGGTTGGCGGCTTGCTCCTCGGTGCGCTGGCTAAGTTTGAGATTCGCTTTGGCGATCTCGTCGGATCCGTTTTTAACTTCTTCAGCGGCGGTACGGATCTGGGAGATTGTTTGCGTGAGCGTTTTCACGGTGGTGTCGACGGCGTAATTCAATTGTCCGAATTCGCCGGCGCAGTCGGATTCGACAGTGCGGGTGTAATCGCCGTTGGCGATCGCCGTCATGGTGCCGCGTGCGGTTTTGAGCGGTTCGAGGATCGAACGCGTGATGCGGAGGAAAAGTCCTGGCGCGACCAAGACGGCGACGAGGAGCAGCCCCGATTCGAGGATCAACCGCTGGATATTGGCGTGCCGGCGGCGTTCGATTTGCTGAGCCAGGGTCTGAATCGCGGCGTCATACACGGCGAAAGATTGCTTGGAGACTTCGTTGGCGCGTTGTACGGCATCGCCGGGTTGCGTCGAGGTAGCTGTCGGTCGCAGGTGGATTTCTCGCATGTGCTGGTCCAGGCGGGTGCTGGCGTATTCGAGCGCCGTCACTTCCTGTTCGAGTCGAGGCCGCAGCTCGGGATTGGCGGCGAACGCGGAGTCGGCGTTGGCACGAATACGCCGGTGTAATTGCTGCGCTTCCTGCAGCAAGGTCGAAAGCTGAATCCGTTCAAGCTCGTTGCATTGGTAGCAGCAAGATGAGTGCCACCGTGCCCCGGGGTGTTGGCAACGGTACTGTCGCGACGTCGTGCGCACGGTTTTTGCGGATCGAGGCACGCAATCCCGGTGTCGCGCGGCAAGATTCGTTGCCGGAGGCAAGCGCCGGCCGCGCGGAAGTTGGGGGGGTCAGGCTGCGTGGCCGCCGGCGCGAGCGAGCAACGCGGCGCCGTAAGCTGCCTGTTGGTGGAGCGCGGGGCCGACTTCGCAGCCGAGGAGGCGAGCGCGGATGCGGGTCCAGCTGGAATTACGCGCGCCGCCGCCGACGCTTAGCACGCGCGTCGGATAGGGGGCGCCAAGCTCGGCTAGCCGCGCGTAACCGGTCTGTTCGATTCGGGCGATGCCTTCCAGCAACCCGTGGAGAAAGACGGCGCGGTCGGCGGGGACAGGCGCGATGCGCGATGCGCGATCCGGGTCGGCGAACGGGAACCGCTCGCCCGTGCCGGGGAGGGGGTAGTAGTCGAGTGCGGTTGCGTGTTCGGGATCGATTTGCGCGGATAGATCGGCGATTTCGGCGTCGGTAAAATACTGCTGCAGGACCGCGCCGCCACTGTTCGAGGCGCCACCGACCAGCCAGCGGGTGCCGAGACGGTGGCTGTAGATCCCGTATTCCGGCGCGAACACCGGGCGGTCGGTGAGGAGTTTGAGTGCGAGCGTGCTGCCAAGGGAGGTGACCGCGTCGCCCACGCGATCGGCGCCGGTGGCGATGAACGCGGCGATACTGTCGGTGGTGCCATGGCAAGCGACGACGCGCGGATCGAGTGTCAGGTCGCGCGCCGCCGCCGGCGCGAGCGGTGCCAACGCGGTACCGGGCGCGTTGACCCGAGGGAGCCAGTCGCGTGGGACACCAAGGCGGTCGAGCCAAGCCGGCCAAATTTGTTCCACTGGGTCGAATCCGAGTTTGAGCGCGTTGTTCCAGTCGCTGTGGCCCCATTGCCCGGTGCAGCGGCCCAGCAGCCAGTCGGCCTGATGCAGCGCGTGGCGACAGGCCGGATCGGGACGCTGGCGCATGAGCCAGAGCAACTTTGCAAGCCCCGCGCTGGCGCCATGCGCGCCGCTGGCGGGTGGCGCCACGCGGCCAATCCACGCAGCTTCGGCGGTGGCGCGGGCGTCGTTGTACATCAGCGCGGGACCGAGTGGCGCCCCCACCGCGTCGGTCCGAATCAAGCTGCCCGAGGTGGCATCGAAGGCGAGTGCGGTGATACGCGCGCGCGCCGACTCCGGCAGATTCCGCACCACCGAGCGAACCGCCTCCCACCAGGGTTCGGCCAGTTGTTCGGATTCAGCCGCTGCCGGTCGATTCGGTGGCGCAGTCGCGGTGGCCTGAGTAGCGAGTTCGCGCCCGTCGCCGTCGATCACGCAGGCGCGCACGCCGGAGGTACCGACGTCGATCCCGAGAAACAATGGGGCGTCGCTCACGTGGTACGAGCGGTTATTGCCGCCACGATGGGGTGCGCTCGCGCGCCGCGTACCGGGCGAATCAGGGTAGATGTACCGGATTAGGCGCGACCCAAGCCGGCTGGCGGTACTCCGCCACCACGTCGGTAAAAATTCCGCCGCGTACGTTGAATACGCCGGTGATACGCATGAAGCGTGGCGCCGTGGCCGCGACCAGATCGTCCAGCATACGGTTGGTGACGGCTTCGTGAAACGCACCTTCGTCGCGAAAAGACCACATGTATAACTTGAGCGATTTCAGTTCCACACAGCGTCGATCGGGGACGTATTCGAGCGTGATCGTCGCGAAATCCGGTTGGCCGGTCTTAGGGCATAAACAGGTGAACTCCGGGATCCGGATGCGAATCGTGAAATCGCGCTCGGGATGCGGACTCGGAAAGGTTTCCAGGTTTTTACTTGGGGCAGTGCTCATAATTCGT
>CAZUJU010000038.1:0-36386 GCA_964620675.1 uncultured Thiotrichales bacterium
AATGCAACCGGCGATAGCCTAAATGATGGCGTCCACTATTGACGACCCAGCTCACTCTTTCGCCGTCGGTCCCGTCTCACATCAAACGTTGGGCACATAATAGCGATTAACAGGGTGTAGCCGATGGGCTACGTTTGGTGGCATGATGGATGTCCGCAAAACGGAAGTCTATGTCAAGTGGCTCGATGGGTTACGCGATATTCGTGCTCGTGCCCGAGTGTTGGCGAGAGTCGAGCGCTTGGTAGCAGGGAATCTGGGGGGGGGGCGCCGAGCGAGTAGGTGAAGGTGTCTCTGAGTTGCGAATCAACTATGGCCCCGGTTACCGGGTGTACTACAAGCAGTAGGGGCGCGAGTTGGTGATCTTGTTGGCTGGCGGTGACAAAAGCAGCCAGTCAAGAGACATTAAGGCCGCGCTACGCCTCGCCCGCAATTTGCAGGATGATCTATGAAAAAGACAGCTACGTCCCGCTACGATGTTGCTGAGCATCTCCGTACGCCTGAAGAAATGGCGGCCTATCTGCAGGCCTGCATGGAAGAGGCAGAAGGTGACGCAGCTTTTATTGCAAAGGCCCTTGGCGATATTGCCCGTGCAAGAGGCATGTCGCAGGTGGCACGTGATGCGGGCGTGTCACGTGAGAGCCTATACAAAGCGCTTTCGGGTGAACGGACTCCGGGGTTTGACACAATCCTTAAGGTCATGACAGCACTAGGTCTGAAGCTGCATGCGGAAGCTGTACATACGCCAAATCATGTCCAACAAGTCGTTCCAACCGACGCTCGTACCTCTCGCGGTTGAGCGTTGGCGTCATAGTGGCGAGTAAGTCATACTTGCTACCTACTACGTGACAGGAAAAGAAACCATGAAAAAAATAGCCCTTCAAATCGCTACATTTCTTGGCGCTCTTTCATGTTTTGGATCGGTAAATGCGACAGAGACGAGAACTGCTCTCGTTCCGCTTCCTTCTATCGCCGATTTTACGAATGGCGATGGTTGGGGTGTTGGCATTGGGCTTAGCGTTGAATATGAGTCTGCTTATGAGGGTTCGGACGAATTCGAGCTTGAGCTCGATCCGGCGGGGGGTGTTCAGTGGCGAACTGGCAACCATATTTTCTACTGGGTGGGTGAAGCGATTGGCTGGCGAACTTTGATGAAGGATTCGTGGTTGTTTCAAGCCTCGTTAGGCTACGAAGAGGGCCGTGAAGAGGGCGATTCAAAAGATGGCAGACTGGCTGGGTTAGGCGAATCGAGTTCTGGAGGGGTATTGCTGTTGGAAGGTCGCCACGCCCTTGGAGACGACTGGCGTTACTTTCTGGATGCCCGAGTATTAACAGGAAATATTGGTACGCTCGGGATTTTCGGCGTAGGAACTTGTTTGGGTTGCCGACCTGACGGCACCGGCTGGGAAGTTGGCGCTGTTGTCACTTTCCACGATGGTGAGTTCGCCAACCGGGACTTTGGTGTGAACACACAACAATCCATGGATTCAGGTATTCCACAAACCGATGTTGATAGCGGGTATAGATCATTTGGCCTGGATGTTAACTATCGTTCTTACTTGAACAAGCGTTGGCAGGTCTTCGGTGAAGCTTTTTACGAACGCTTTGGGAGTGACGTTTCAGCTAGCCCAATAGCTCGGAATAACTATGAAGCGGAAATCGGTATTGGCGCCATATACGTTTTTTAATGGAGTCGCGCATAAAGAATAAGGTTAGATTGTGTGAGCAGAGCGAACCACAATCGGACTTGACGTCGACGACCCATTTTTCAGGGTAACGATCCGGCGGCGTCAAGCCTTCTTCCCGGATAGCCGCTAGCAATTTGGCCCGAAAGATCTTGGCCGATGCCTTTCGATTGAACAAGTAGCTGGTTTGCTTCGGCTGAGCTTGGTCGTTATGCGGTGCGTTCGTCTTGACGTACGTACCTAAAGGCGTACACTTGGTGAAAGTTGAACACGCAAGAGGTGCGCCATGACCGGAATCACAGCAACAGAGGCGCGCAGCAACCTTTATCGGTTGATTGATGAAACTGCCGAGTCCCACCAGCCGATCGTCATCATGGGAAAGCGGAACAAAGCTGTCTTGGTATCCGAGGAAGACTGGTCGGCCATTCAGGAAACACTTTACCTGCTCTCCGTGCCAGGTATGCGTGAGTCTATTCGTGAGGGTATGGATACCACCGTGGATGAATGCGATGAGGAGCTGGACTGGTGACATGGAAGTTGGTTTACACCAAGCTAGCCCGGAAAGATGCAAAGAAACTGGCCTCCAGCGGCCTCAAGCCAAAAGCTCAGGAACTGTTAGCACTGATAGCAGAAGACCCATACCGCAAGCCGCCTCCGTTTGAGAAGCTCATTGGTGACCTTGCGGGGGCCTATTCACGCCGCATCAATATTCAGCATCGTCTGGTTTACCAGGTGCTCGACGACGAGCGGGTGGTGAAAGTTCTCAGGCTCTGGAGCCACTACGAATAATGCATAACCAGCCGCTGTTGCCGGACAATTTTTCCACCGCTGCGCGGCTCCAAAATTGCCGCAAAGCTCCGCTGAGTCGTTGAAGTTGCTCGATAGCCCACTCGTGCCAGGGGCTATTCGCGTCGATGCTGTCGACCCAGATGTTGGTATCTACGAGGGTTCCGGCAGTGCCATCGTAGTTCGCGAGGTCAGCGCCGGCCACGGCGTGCTGGAGTTGGAGCGACCTCTTCGCCGCGGAGGAAGGTCATGATCTCATCGGCCCCGAGCTGCTTAAACTCAGGCTTCAGGCTGCCTCGGACTCGAGCCGCCGCTGCACGCAGCTTCGCATGGCGGTCTTCCTTGACACCGGTCCCAACGGGCGCGATCACGATCTTGCCGCCCTCCAGGCTGAACGACACCTCGCTGCCAGGGACGACGCCCGCTGCTATGCGGATGTGCTTCGGGATGGTGACTTGTCCCTTTTCACTGACGCGCATACTACCTCCGGTAGGAATTCTGAGTAGGAATCCTACCATCCGTGACTTTGGAGACTCAATCCGGTCGGGCTGCGATGCCTAACGATGGTGCGCCGCCGCCGCGATAATGGCCTCTGAGCGTCCACGCCCGCAGGACCGTTGGCGCGGCAGACTACCGAATCTTGCGCGCCGATCAGTGCGCGATCGACTTGGAAAATACGTTGAGCACAACGATTCCGGCGATGATGAGCGCAAGCCCGATGATCGCTGGTGTGTCGAGTGTTTGCCCAAACATGAGCCATGCGATCAGCGCGATCAGCACGACGCCAACACCAGACCAAACGGCATAAGCCACGCCAACGGGGATGGTCCTGAGCGTAAGCGACAGAAAGTAGAACGCGGATGCGTAACCCACGGTAACGATCACCGAGGGCCATAAGCGCGTAAAACCTTCGGACGATTTCAGTGCCGAGGTCGCGATCACTTCGCTCACGATCGCCACCGATAGGAAAAACCACTGCTGCATGGGTGTGAATCCTTGTTTCGAATGACCCAGCGCGGTTTCATCTATCGCGATGACGCTGTGGTGGAGGCTCGCAGGTCTCGGTTAGAGGGGCTTGGGGGTCAAACACAACTTCCCGCGGATCGCGCTGACGGAAGTTCAGGTCCGTCAGGCTTGATCCACCTTCTGGTCGTTCAATCCGCCCTCGCGGCCGGTATCGTTCCGACAACCATCCATTTCCCGCACAGCCTCCCGCTTTGGCTGGCATGCAGTCAACCACACGACTCGATGAGCGAGGAATAAGCTGGGGCGCTGTGCGTGTTCATCGCTCGGCATCGCGTCCGCCAGCTACTCGAAATGGTCCGCGCTATGTCGGCCGGCCACATAGTCGTCCTTAAGCTTCTTCACGAGTCCAGTCAACAGGACGAGCGCGATCAGGTTTGGTACGGCCATCAGGATGTTCATGATGTCGGAGAAGTTCCACACCATGCCGAGCGGGATCGTCGCGCCGATCACGATCAGGATGATGAACGCGATGCGATAGGGCAGCACCGCCTTTTGCCCAAACAGGAAGTAGGCGGCGCGGTCACCGTAGTAGGACCAAGCGATCATCGTGGAAAAAGCAAATAGCATCAGCCCCAGACCGACCACGACCGAACCGAGTTGCCCTAGATCCTGACTGAAGGCCGCGGAGGTCAGTGCGGCGCCAACCACGTCGTCGGCGCGATCGAGGTAGACCCCGGTGACGACAATCGCCAGTCCGGTCATGGTGCAGATGATGATGGTGTCGATGAACGGTTCGAGCATGGCGACCGATCCCTCGCGCGGCGGATCGCCGTTACGCGCCGCGGCGTGGGCAATCGCCGATGACCCCAGGCCGGCTTCGTTCGAGAACAAGCCCCGGGCGACGCCATACTGGATGGCCGCTCCGACGGCGCCGCCGCCTGCCGCCCAGGGATTCAACGCCAGATTGAATATCGTTGCGAATGCGGCGGGAATGGCCTCGATATTCATGATCAGGACACCGAAGGCACCCGCGATATAAAAAATCGCCATGAACGGTACGATCGTCGATGCAATCCGGGCGATGCGCACAACCCCCCCCAGAATGACGAGTGCGACGAATACCGCCATTGCCAGACCAATCGTCAGCGCCAGCCAGCCCTGAGTCGTCGAGTCCGCGCGCAGGCTCGGCACCATGAAGGTGAGTCCGTCCACCACCGAATTGGCCTGCACCATGTTGCCGATGCCGAACGAGGCCAGCAACGTGAACACAGCGAACAGCATCGCCAGCCATTTCATGTTGAGCCCGTGCAGCAGCGTATACATCGGACCGCCGGCGATCACGCCCTCGGGGGTGACCTCGCGAAAGCGCACCGCCAGTGTGGTCTCGGCGAACTTGGTCGCCATCCCAAAAAACGCGGTGACCCACATCCAGAACAGCGCACCGGGTCCCCCGAGCGCAATGGCGGTGGCGACGCCCGCGATATTGCCGGTGCCAACCGTTCCTGACAGCGCGGTGGACAAGGCTTGAAAGGGCGTAATCTGACCCGCCGACCCGGTCGGGACTTCCCGGCCGCGTAACACTCGAAAACCCATGCGGAACGCGAAGATCTGGACCAGACCCAGGCGAATGGTGAGATAGAGGCCGGTACCCAGCAGCACAACCAAGGTTACGGGGTTGCCCCAAAGGAAGCCGGCGGCGTCACCGAGAAATGCATCGATCTGGTTCAGCATGCGGCGGGCCCCCTCGCCCGTGGTGGAAGGGTTTGCGTGGTTCGGTGCCCATCGTGGACCATCAGCCTCACGATCTGGCGCTAAGCCTGTTTGTATAGCGGATTGAACCTAGCTTGAAAAGGGGGCAGGAATTCAGCCAGCCTTGAAATATCCCCGGGGGCGGTATTGATTGACCCGATACGTTATCGAGCTCTAAATCAACGCCTTGCGGCGCGACTTAAATAATGACTATTATAAAGACCTGTTTTAAGGTCTATCGGAGCCCATCATGGAATTGCTCTTTACCAACGCCTCGGTCAGCATCAGCGAACTCAAGAAAAATCCCACCGCCATCATTGAGCAGGCAGACGGATTCCCCGTCGCCGTGCTCAACCACAACAAGCCCGCTGCCTACCTGGTGCCCGCCGCCGCCTTCGAGGTCATGATGGAAAAGCTCGAGGACATCGAACTCGCCAAGCTGGTCAAGGAGCGCGAGAACGAACCCACCGTCAAAGTCGATCCCAATGACCTATAGCCTCGAATTCCGGGACAGCGCCTGGAAAGAGTGGCAGAACCTCGACCGTCCGTTGCGCGAGCAATTCAGATCCAAGCTGCTGGAGCGGCTGGAAAACCCCCGTGTCGAATCCGCGCGGCTTTTCGGTCTGCCAGACTGCTACAAGATCAAGCTGCGCGCCGCCGGCTACCGGCTGGTGTATCAGGTCTTCGACGACCGGGTGGTGGTCGTCGTCGTGGCCGTTGGCAAGCGCGAGGACAGCGCGGTATACCGCAAGGCGAGGCGGGTGAGGTGAACGGGGACGTGAACGCTGAATAAGACAAGGATTTGCCTGAGGTACGGGTCGCGGCGACGTTGGCCGATGCCCGGCTGGGTGACGTGGCATGCCAGTGTGCCGGCGCTCATGGAACAGCCGGAAGGTGAAGCCGAATTCACTACAGTATGTTCGCGAATACCGCACGTTACGTTCGCCAATGAGCGGTCAACCGAGGAATCTAGGATCATACTTTACTGCGCCTTGTCCGCCTCTGCCCAGGACGGCAGCAAGCCCCAGCGTATCGGCGTGAGTTCGCGCGCGCCATCGGCGAGCGGGACCACCGGGATCTGTTGCGAAGGCGCGACGTTGTAGCGGGGCTTCAGCTCGGCGGGGTTGACGGGCGATTGCTCGATCTCGAAGAACGCGAGCAGGGCGTTGGCGGAAGTGGCGATGTTGTAGCGGCCGCACATGGGGGGAACATGGCAGGTGGGGCAGGTTGCAGCTGATAAAAAAATTCCCAACCTCTGTTCGATTCCGTGATGTCGAGCAGACTTTTTTGTCCTAGTCTCGCTATGCTTACGCGGATATGTGATACACGCCTATTCCTGTTGGGGGAAGGCTAAATAGGAAGTGGCAACGAGGGCTTAGAGCCACCGGTAAGTCAAGATCGCTTTGAGTACAGACCCATGCCTTACACGCTGCCAATTTGGGTCGGCTACCAATATGCGTCAAAGACAAGCGCTGCGCTGAGAAAATGTTGACGCAATCCTCTTGAGTATTCGCGCTATCCGTTGTGTCGCAGGTGTTCTCGAAATGCAGTAAATCTCGTAGTGAATAGTAATTGAGCAAGGACAACCGGAGGGGCGTCATCGATGACGCATCGAGAACTAACTACATATCAGTGCCAATATATTGCTTGGCAGCTTACACGTCGCGCCGCGCGTGACTCCGTCGAGTCGCTGGCTTCGACCTTAGTCGACTCGCAGGTTGACCTAAACCCACATCAGGTCGAGGCGGCCCTCTTCGCCTGCAGCAATCCACTCTCGCGCGGCGTCATCCTGGCGGACGAGGTCGGGCTCGGAAAGACCATTGAAGCCGGGCTCGTGATCTCGCAGCGCTGGGCCGAGCGCCGTCGCCGCATCCTGATCATCGTGCCCGCCAACTTGCGCAAGCAGTGGCATCAGGAACTGCAGGACAAGTTCAGTCTGCAGGGCCTGATCCTTGAGGCCAAGAACTACAACACCATCCGCAAGCAGGAACGCCAGAACCCCTTCCTGATGGCATCGGGGCCGGTTATTTGCTCCTACCAGTTTGCGAAGTCGAAAGCCGACGACATCAAGGACATCGCTTGGGACTTGGTCGTCCTCGACGAAGCGCATCGTCTGCGGAACGTCTACAGAACCAGCAATGTCATCGCAAAGACGCTGAAAGAAGCGCTGGCCCATGTCCACTCCAAGGTATTGCTGACCGCGACGCCGCTGCAAAACTCGCTGCTGGAACTCTACGGTCTAGTAAGCATGATTGATGACCGAGTCTTCGGCGATATCGACAGCTTTCGATCCCAGTTCACTGCCCAGCCCAGAGCGCAGGTATTCGCCGCACTGAGAACTCGACTCGGCCCGGTTTGCAAGCGAACGCTGCGCCGCCAAGTGCAACAGTACGTCCCGTACACCGCGCGCAGGGCCATCGTTGAGGAGTTCACCCCGTCCCCTCCGAGGAACGGGAACTGTCCAGCCTTGTTGCCGACTACCTGCGGCGGCCCAACCTCAAGGCGCTGCCGGAGGGCCAGCGCCAGTTGATCTCCCTGGTGCTCTGGAAGCTGCTGGCGTCCTCCACCCACGCCATTGCCGGGGCCTTGGAGACAATGGCAAAGCGACTGCAAGGAGAGCTCGACGAGTCCTCGGACGTTCCAGACCTTGCCGACGTGCTGGACGAAGACTATGAGTCGCTCGACGAAACCGCCGACGAGTGGAATGGGCAAGACCCAAGCACAGCGCCGCCGACGCCCAACGAGCGCGATGCTGTAGCGCAGGAGATTGCCGAGCTTCGGTATTTCAAGACACTGGCGACCAGCATCCGCGACAACTCCAAGGGCAAGGCTTTGTTGACCGCGTTGGATCGAGCGTTTTCTGAGCTGGAACGTCTCGGCGCGGCCAAGAAAGCCATCATCTTCACCGAGTCAAAGCGCACGCAGGAATACCTGCTTTCTCTGTTGGCGGATACGTCCTTCGGGGAAGGCATCGTACTGTTCAACGGCACCAATAGCGACGCCCGGGCACAAGCCGTCTACAAAGACTGGCTCAAGCGCCACGAGGGAACGGATCGCATCACGGGCTCGAAGACCGCCGACACCCGAGCCGCATTGGTCGAGCACTTCAAAGAGCGTGGCACGGTGATGATTGCCACCGAGGCCGGTGCCGAAGGCATCAACCTGCAGTTCTGCTCATTGGTCATCAACTACGACCTGCCTTGGAACCCGCAGCGGATCGAACAGCGCATCGGGCGCTGCGATCGTTAGAGGGAATGCGTGTAATGGAGTATTCGAAACCTTGGAAAAGCCACGAGGCTCAACTCGAACTGCTCACCTCGCGTGGCTTGGTCGTGACCGAGCGCTCCAAGGCTCTGGAGTATCTTCATCGCATCGGTTATTACTGGTTGAGCGGCTATTGGTTTCCGTTTCGGGAGCGGTCCGGACAGTTGACACTGCTAGACGAGCAAGGGCGTAAACCGGCGAGGTCGAAAAAGGTGGAGACCATTGCGCTCGATGAATTCCGGCCGGGTGCGGCCTTTGAAAGCGCAGTCAGGCTCTATGTGTTCGACAAAAAGCTGCGTCTGCTGGCGATGGATGCGCTGGAGCGTATCGAGATCGCGCTCAGGGTCGATATCTCCCATACTCTGGGCGCATCGGACCGCTTCGGCTACCTCGATCCGGCGCTATTTCACCCCGCGTTCAGCCAAGAGCTTGATGGCAAGAAGGGCGTTACACGGCATCACGAGTGGCTGGGCAAGCACGCCCAGTTGATCAACGCGTCAAAGGAAGAATTCGTCCGCCACAACAAGACCAAGTACGGTCTACCCTTGGCGATCTGGGTAGCGTGTGAGGTGTGGGATTTTGGCACCATGTCCCGCCTCTACGCCGGTATGCGCGTGGTAGAGCAGGACACCATCTCGGCCAAGTATGGTGTCGACGACGGCCGCATATTCATCACCTGGCTACGCAGCCTGAACTACCTGCGTAACGTTTGCGCGCATCACAGCAGGCTATGGAACCGGAACATCGTGGATCAACCAAGGCTG
This sequence comes from uncultured Thiotrichales bacterium, assembly GCA_964620675.1. Lineage (GTDB taxonomy): Bacteria > Pseudomonadota > Gammaproteobacteria > UWMA-0217 > UWMA-0217 > CAYSFW01. The sequence goes on from CAZUJU010000038.1 coordinate 9,212, forward strand.
CCTCCGGCTACTGAGGTGTCGTGGGTCGCGCCCTTCGTCGATAACGTGCATCTCCGGGCGCGCTGTTTTTTGCTGCTGCGCATTGCGCGCCATCTGCTGCGGGTAGTGAACCCGAATTCAAGCTGGCCGGAACGGATGAAGACGCATTTGAAGGAGGAATTCCCAGACCTGAGGCATTTAGGGTTGACTCTGGCTGGGATGGGGGCGCCCGACGGTTGGGAGGACGGCTGGTGAACAAAGGTTCGGCCAATAAAAAACCCCTAAGCGATATTCCCGCCGAGGCGGTTCAATCGAAAGGGGCCGTGTTGCTGCGGAAGATAGGCGGAATCTGGCGCGAATTCAACCCCAAAACGTCAAGGGATTCACGTTTTTTTGTAAAAGCTATGCCGTTAGCTTGGTCCAGATCAATGGGCGCTATGGCGCCAATACCAAGGTTTGCGACGTTGGCCGTCGCGCGCAAAAATGTCAACGCTAGCTTATTTCGCGCGTATTTCGGCGATTTTAAAACCGGTTTCAAAATCCGGACAGTATCGTTCATACATCGCCGCCTGCCCGTCCTCAATCTGCCGCTGGTTTAAGTTCGCCCCGCCCTTGAACACCTCCCCGACCAATCGACCATAGCGGTCTTTATCCTTCACCCGCACTGCCACCGCCGCCCCCGATGGCGCGAGCGCCCCGGAGCGCCGCCAGCCAGAACACGATCAGGCTTTTTCGCACGTGTGGAATTTCCCTTATAGACCTGCGCGAGAAATCACGCGCGGCGGATTATCGCGTGGGAATCCAGCGCTGCAGGGGACCGGGTGTGGCCGGTGTGTCGGCCCGGTCGGGCAAGGCGAATGCGGGTGGCGTTGCGTTGGGCGCGTGCCGGATCTGCACCGTGAGCGCGACCTGGCGCAGGGTCGTCGGTCGCCAGTCATCGAGCGCGTCGGGCGTCGCGTAATTGAACGTCACCGTCTCGCCGCTGACCTCGAGCGTCGGCGGTACCGGCATCGCGCCCTTCGCCGCGGCAGTCCCCAGCAGGTAGACGCGGCCGGCCTCAAGCGCCGGGTCAAGTGCGTCGGTCAGCGTCGCGAGGGGCAGACGGTCGCTCTCGATCACCGTCGTCGTCGTCACCTCCGGTTCGCCTGGTTGCAGCACGGCGTGGTCGGTATGCCAGTCGCATTCATCGCCGACCCGATTTCCGTAGCGACGTAAAACCCATCGCGCACGTGACATCGGGTCCCATACCGCCAACGGCCGCTGGAAGATAGTGGTTCGCGAGGATCGACGGCAGCTCCAACCGGACGCGTTTAAAGTTGTCTGGATAGACCGTCGCGAAGTCTGCGACTGCCTCGACGATATAATCGCAATTCGTTTCAGACTCTATTTCTCGGATGCGTTGGGCCGGGCATTCATGGCCGGTGAGGTATTCATCACGTTCTCGTTTCAGTTGGCAGTTGGGTTTGTAATCGTCACAGAGGCCAGTTCTCGATGCGTTGGATCTTTTTAGCGAGCACGCCGAATATTGGCGAAAGCACACCGACCATGCGCCCGCTAAAAGCCGGTTTTCCGGTCTCGCAAAGCGACTTGAGGTTTGACCCGATGAAGCCCTGGGCACCAACCATCTCCTTCACGAGCTTGCCGCCTTCGATGGCGTTTTCGATGGTCAGAGAAAACTCCGTTCCGCCGTCTCTCTCGGTCAGTTCGTATGTAACCTTGCAGGGCGGCTCGTCGATGTTGGTCATCTGAAATGTGTGGGCGTAAAGTCGCGGCGGATCGAACGCCAAAACCTCGCCAACCACCATCACCACTTTTTTGTTCGGGTGTACCATCCGGTAACGCTCACCTACCAGTATGCCGTTCCTGGTCTGGCAGATGGAGCCGAAGAAAAACGGCAATGCCTTGTCTGTGGCAACCAAAGTGGACCATACCGTTTCAATTGGCGCTTTGATGAAAGTGCGGTTGACATTGGCTTTGGCATAGATCACGTCACTCATCGTCATTTCTCCTGGTGGTTTTTCGCGCGACGGCCTCTGCCGCCGATTTGATCAAACTCATGCGGTCGGTCCACACGGATGAATAGGTGTCCGTCCAGCGGTCATAGATTTCCTGAATGGGCATCGCGTTGAGATAAAGCCGCCGCGAGCGCCCATCTCTTTCGCTGATGATCAGCTCGGCTTTTTCCAGCACGGCCAGATGGTTCATCACGGCGATACGGCTGACATCAAAATGGCTTGCCATCTCCCCGACGGTCAGTCCCGGCTTTGCACGTACAAGATCGAGCATCTCGCGCCGCGTGGCATGCGCCAGCGCCTGAAAGGTATTGTCCATGCCATCACTGGTAATCATGTAATTACTTTATTACATATTTGGCGAGAGTCAACACCCGTTTGGGACGCTCAGGAAATCTGAAGGAGATCTTTGCCCCAATCAATAATCCTAGAATCCTCGGTTGGACGTGCCCGATTGCGCGGCATTCGGGGTGCGGGGTCCAAATCCGCCCGGAGCGGATTTGGACAGCCGAAGGCTTGCCCGAAGGGCGGAGGGCAGGATGCCCGGAGTAATCGGGTACGTAGCGCGTGCACTCGGAAGGTGAGGCCGAATTCACTACAATATTTGAGTGAATACAGCACGTTACATGCTCAAACGAGCGGTCAACCGAGGATTCTAGGACAGTGGCGTTGAACCCGATTTGTCGTACGTAACGCGCGTAGAAGAATACCCGGTAACGGCGCTAATCGTAGGTTTCAAGGTGCGCCTTAATTCACCGCGCGGAGCATCCAAGTATGGCAATGGCGCGTCCCGCGCCCGCGCCGCGCACCGCGCAAAGGTTGACCCCGCAGGGCTTACAGCGCGAATTCGTCGTCGTAAGGTTCGTCACCCATGACGACAGGCAGGGTGAAGGCACGGTCCCAGATGCCCCAGCCGCCGTCGAGTACGCGGATGTCCTGGTAACCGAGCGACTTCAACTGCAGCCAGCCGAGGCTCATGCGAAAGCCGTCGTGGCAGTAGAGGTAAACGGTTTTGTCCTTCGGCACGGCTTGGTAGAACGCGGCGAGGCGCGCGGGATCGAACCACTTCTGGCTCGGGCCGTCGGTGGCGTCGAGGCTCACGATATTGATCGCGCCGGGGATGTGGCCACCCTGGACGGCATGGCGGATGACCTTGCCGTTGTACATGTCAGCGGGGCGCGCATCGACCAGTACGACGTTGGGGTCGCGGCGCGCAACGACGTTTTCGTACACGTCGGCCCATTCAACATAGAGCTTCGGTTTGGCGGGCTTGAGCGTGACGGTTCCGGGTTTTGGCGCGGGTGTGGGTTCCTTGGTCAGTTCGTTGAAGCCGGACCATTCCTGCGCGCCGCCGTCGAGGATTTTCACCCGCGTCATTTCGAAGCCATACAGTTCGAGCAGGTAGTAGAGGCGGGCGGCGAGCGCGGAACGCGAATCGTCGTAAATCACGAGGGTGGAATCGTTGTCCACGCCCCAGCGACGCAGCGTGGCTTCGAAGTCGTTCTTGCTCGGAAACAGCATGATCGAACGTCCGGCGTTATCTCCCAGATCCTTGAAGCGCATGACCTGGATCGCGCCGGGGATGTGCCCGACGGTGAGGTAGCGGTGGGGGTGGTAGCGCACTTCAAGCACCACAAGCTTGGGGTTTTTTTCCTTTTCCGCGGCGACCCAATCGGCATCGACCATGAAATCGGGACTGGCGGCGTACGCCGGTACACTGATCCACGTGGTGAGCGCGATGATCAGGAACAGAGTTGGGAAATAGATCTTTTTCAACATGTTGACTCCTTTGGTCGGGTTGGGTGAGGGCTACTTGCCCTCGAATTGCAGATAGGTCTGGTTGATGTTGCGTCCATGCCAGCTATCGAAATGCTCCAGATGCATGAACGCGGGCTGATCCGTGAGGCGCGCGGTGACTTCGTCGAGCGGTTCCCATTCGCGCGCGGCGGGGATCACCTCGGCGACGAGAAAGTCGAGGTAAGCCCCCGTGTCGCGCACCGCCTGCGCCAGGTCACCCGGGTTGCCGTGGCCCGGCACGATCACTTTTGGTTGCAGCTGGGTCATCGCATGGAAGGTATTTCGCCATGCTTCGACCGGGCTGTGCGGCCACACCCCGAGCATCCGGTCGTGGTACACCAGGTCGCCCGAGAACAACACCCCGGACTGCGGCAGCCAGACCACGGCGTCGCCCTCGTAATGGGCGTCGCCGAGCCATTTGAGTTCGAAACGGAAGCCGCCGAGTTCGAACTCGGCGTTGTCCGCGGCGATGGGTTCGGGCGCGGTATAGGGCTGGGTGCCTTCGAACCGGTCCTTGAGGATTCCGGATAATAGCCCGACGTGCGCGCCGGCGTAGCGCTGTTGCGACTCGACCGTGCGCTTGAGCGCGACGATGCGGGCGCCTTTTGCGGCGAAATAGCCGTTGCCGAGCCAGCGGTGATCTTGCACCCCGGTGTTGAACACCCACCGCACCGGTTGTTCGGTCACGGTGCGGATCGCGGCCTCGATCAACTCGGCCCCTTGGCGCGACGCGCCGCTGTCGATCAGCGCCACGCCGTCGCCGGTTACCACGAAGCCGATGTTGTTGTTCAGGCCGTGGTTTTCGTAAGTGCGGTTTTGGGTCGGGCCGATCAGGGCGTAGACGTCTTTCGCGATCGGGGTCGCGATGGTTCCGGCGTTGGCAACCGGGACGTAAACCAGCGCCAGGAGCAGCAGCGTCGAGAGCCAGCGGGCGCAGGGCCGCGCCCAGTGCTGCGCGGGGACGCGCTCGAACGCTGCGCGCGGGTGAGTGAACGGGGAATGCGATCGGGTCATGGGCTCAGTCCTCTTCCTTCAATTTTCGCCACAACGTGGAGGGGTCGATGCCGAGCTGGCGCGCGGCTTGGGCGCGGTTACCGCCGCAACGGGTCAGAACGTGATGTATCCAAGCGTGTTCGACCGCGGCGAGCGTCGCGTCGGGTGGCCACGGCGCGCTGCCCGGTCGGGCTTGCGCCGGGCGCAGGTCGGCCGGCAGGTCGCCCAGGGTGAGTGCGTCGCCGCCGGCCAGCACCAGCGCGCGCTGGATGACGCCCTCGAGCTCACGCACGTTGCCCGGCCAGTCGTAACGAACCAGGCGTTCGAGCACGTCGGCGGCGATTTGACGGACCTCTGGATTGAGCGCGCGATTATGGCGCGCGAGAAAATACTCGGCGAGCGCGGCGATATCTTCCGTCCGTCGCCGTAGCGGCGGCACCGGAATCGGAAAGACCTGGACCCGGAAGTACAGATCCTGCCGAAAGCGTCCGGCCGCGACCTCATCCTTCAGCGGTCGGTTGGCGGCAAGAATCAGGCGTACATCGACATCGATGGTGCGGACCCCGCCGAGGCGCATCAGGCGGCGTTCCTGAATGAACTGCAACAGCCGGGTTTGCGCGTCGAGGCTACTGCTGTTGATTTCGTCGAGGAATAGGGTGCCGCCGTTGGCCAGTTCGAGCAGGCCCGGCTTGCGCGCGGTGGCGCCGGAGAAGGCGCCCTTCTCGAAGCCGAACAACTCGGACTCCAGCAACGTTGCCGGCAGCGCGCCGCAGTTGAGGGTCAGAAATGGTCCGTCACGACGGCTGGAAACCGTGTGGATGTGCGCCGCGACCACGCCCTTGCCGGCGCCGGTTTCGCCTTCGAGCAATACCGGGAGTTCCGTATCGGCGACCTGCGCCGCGAGTTGCAGGCAGCGTTTCATCGCCGGGGCGCGGCTTTCCATCAACGGGGGTGAGGCGTTGGCGGCGAGTTGGGCTGAGAGTTGCGCAATTCGCCGATGCTGCCCGAGCGCCGCGTGCAGGCGCTTCAGCGTAAGGCGCACCTGTTCGCTTTCGAGCGGCTTGAACAGCACGTCGGTGACCCCGAGGCGGAAGGCTTCGGCGGTGTTGTGGGCCGTGGCGTAACCGGTCGCCAGAATGACTGGCAGTTCCGCGCCGGGTTGTCGCGCCGCGGCGATCAGCGTCAGGCCGTCCGCGCCAGGCAGGCGCAGGTCGGTGAACAACGCGTCGGGGGGATTGTCGCGCAGCTGCGCCAGCGCGGCGTCGCCGTCGCCGGCGGTGTGGGTTTCGAAACCCGCCTCGCGGGCCAGTTTCGCCAGCAATTTGGCTTGCAACGCGTCGTCCTCGGCGATCAGCAGGGTAAACATCAGGCGTTCGCCTCGGCGGCGGTGTCCGGAGTGATCTCGGCGCGTTCCGCGTCGCTGACGAGGCGCGGAAACCGCAACCGGAACCGAGTGCCGGAGGGGCTCTCCACCCAGGCGAGTTCGGCGCCCATTTCGCGCGCGAGGCGCTGGCTGATCGCGAGTCCGAGCCCGGTGCCTTCGCCGGCCGGTTTGGTGGTGACGAAAGGTTCAAATAGGTGGTCACGCACGCGCTCGGGCAGTCCGGGGCCGTCGTCGAGCACGCTGACGGTGGGTTGTCCATCGATGGTCGCCGTGGTCAGACGGACCTCGCTGGCACCCGCCTGTACCGCGTTGGACACCAGGTTGAACAGGATCTGTTCGACCCGCGACGCATCCGCGGACACCGGAATCGCGGCGCTCGGTTCGAGCACGATCGTGGCGCCGTGCTTGCGCGCGAGCGGGGTCACGAGACGGGTAAACCCGGCGCACAGGGCTTTGAGTTCGATCGCTTGCAGCGTCGGCGCCGGAGCGCGCGCCGCGGTGAGCATGTCGCGCACGATCTGCCCCGCGCGTCGGGCCTGGGTTTCGATGGTTTCGAGCGTCTCGCGCAATTCGCCCTCCGGCACCTCGGGCAAGGCACTCTGCGCGTAACCGAGGATGTTCGACAGCGGGGTATTCAATTCATGCGCCATTTCGCCGGCGAGTTGGCCCACCGCCGCGAGACGCTGTTCGGAACACAGCCGGCGCAAGGCTTCGTTGCGTGTCTGCGCGGCATCCTCGGCCTCGGCGATATGCCGACCGATGCGCTGACGCAGCCGCGCGATTGCCTGGGCGAGATCGGCGACCTCGATCGAATCGCCGGGGTTTTCCGGCCCCAATGCGCGTTGAATGTCGGTATGTTCAATCAAGGCAACGACCGGGGCGACCAGGCGTGCGAGCAGCATCCGGCGCAAGGCCCAAAAGGTCAGGCTCGCGAGCGCGACGGTGGCGAGCACCATCAGTGCTGCCAGTTGCAGCGCGGTGCGTTGCGCCGGGCGGGGGTCGTATTGTGCCAGCACCGCGCCGACCTCCTCGCTGACCCCGCCGCCGCTGACTTGCATCGGCGCACGCACCAGTTCGATGCCGGGCAGACGCTGGCCAGTCTCGCCGACCACTTGGCCGTCGTTACGTCGGATCTCGGCGTAGGCGACCTCACCGCTCAAGTCGGCGAGGTAGCGTTCGAGGGTGCCGTAGTCGCGCAGGAGCATCGCATCAAGCGAGATGATTGCGAGTTGCGAGGCGAGCGCGCGGGTTTTGTTCGCCTCTGCTTCCAGCATCAGGCGTTGGCTGGTGTGCCAGATAAAGCCGCTCAGCAGCAACGACAACGCGAGCCACGCGCCAGCGAGGATCACGGTCAATTGAAACGCGAGCGAGCGCCGCTTCACCAGCGCTCCAGGGCGCGTTCGATGCGCCGCACGACCTGATAGTGCGAATCGTCGATGGCGACGAAGCTGATATCCGGCCCCAGCGTGCGAAACGCGGCAAGGCCGCCGCTGTCCGGGTACAGCAGCGCGAGGCGAACCTTTTCCGCGTCGGCGGCCGGTACTTGTGGCGAGGCCGCGATCATGTGCGGAGGCAGAGGTTCGGAGCGGGCAAGAATCCGCAGGCCGCGCGGGACGTAGGTTTTGGCGATGTCGAGACGCAAGCCACCGGCATCGAAGTCGCCGTGCAGCACCGCAAGCGCAACCCGCTCGTGGCGGTCGAGATGGCTGACGGCGGCCAAATCGGCGCGCTTGAGCCCGGCCTGCAATAGCATCTGCTTCGGCGCGACCGAACTCGACATGGAAATTTCGTCGCCAAATGCCACGCGCTTGCCAGCGAGTTCGCTGACGTGTTGCGCCGGGCTGTCGTCGCGCACGACCAGCGCGCTTTGGTAGAACGCCTGCCCACCCTCGGCCTCGCCGGCCAGGATCGTGACCTGGTCCCGCGCCCTGGCGCGGACGTACGGTGTGGGCCCGAGATAGGCAAAATCGGCGCGGCCGGAGGCAATCATCTCGATTTGCTCGGTGTAGGTCGTTGCGATCATCAGTCTTACCGGGCGACCGAGCACGCCGCCCAGGTACAGCGTCAGCGGGCGGTACTTGGTATACAGCCGGCTCGGCGTGTCGTACGGGTGCACCACGAATACCGGCGGGCCGGTCGCCGCGCGCGCCCAGGCCGGTAACGCGATGAGTCCCGCCAGAAATCCGCGTCGCCGCATCGAATCAGACGCCCGTGTTCACGCGAGCCAGCCGGCGACGGTGTTGCGGTTGGGCACGCCACCGGCATGTACGACCTGACCGTCGATCACCACCGCCGGGGTGGACATGACGCCATAGCCAAGGATCGCGGCCATATCGGTGACTTTTTCGAGTTCAATCGCTATGCCGCCGGCGGTCGCGGTTTCCTGGATCAGTTGCGCGGTGGTATCGCAGTTGCGGCAGCCACTGCCGAGCACTTTAATGTGTTTCATGCGGGTCACTCCGGTTTGATGGCCTCGATGGTGGCCGAGGCGATGTAGTCCTCGATGCCGCGCCTCGGGGCCCAGTGTTGGATGAAGTCGCGACTGGCATCCTTCGGCGCGATGTGGATCGCCGTGAACCCCGCGCGGGTGAGCAGCTCGGTCAGGGTCTCCACATTCGCCGCGCCGGCGATGCAGCCGGTGTAGAGCGCGATTTCCGCCTGCATGTCCGGCGGTAATGTTGCGGTGGTGACGATGTCGGAGATCGCCAGCCGCCCGCCGGGTTTGAGGACGCGAAACGTCTCGTGGAACACCTGGGCCTTATCCGGCGACAGGTTGATGACGCAATTGGAAATGATCGCATCGACGCAGGCATCGGCCACCGGCAGGTGTTCGATTTCGCCGAGGCGAAATTCAACCTGGACGTAGCCGCCTTTCGCCGCGTTGGCGCGGGCCTTGCTCACCATGTCCGGGGTCATGTCGACCCCGATCACCCGGCCCGTCGGACCCACCTGGCGGGCGGCCAAAAAGGCATCGAAGCCGGCACCGCTGCCGAGATCGAGCACGGTTTCACCCGCTTGCAGGGCCGCGATCGCTTGCGGGTTGCCGCAGCCGAGGCCGAGATTGGCGCCGTCCGGCACCGCGGCCAGTTCGGCATCGCTGTAGCCGATGCCGCGCGAGAGGAGCGCCGCCACCGATTCATCGCTGGGGGCACAGCAGCCGCCGACCGGGCCGCAGCAGCCGGAATCTTGGTCATTGCGGGCGACCGCACCGTAGGCGGCGCGGACTTCCTGGCGGATCTGGTCGTGATTCAGTTGTTCCATGGGGGACCTCCGAGCCTGCACAGGCTCTCAGCAGCAGGATTGGCCGGACGGGGTCGGTGTGCAGCAGGCCCCGGGCGCCTCCACCACTGCGATCGCGGCGAGGGGATCGCGGTGCGTTGGGGCGGCGGCGGGGCGCATCCGTTCGGTATAGGCGGTGTCGAAGGTGGCGTCCAGTTGTTGCGCTGCCTCCGCGCGAATATGGCGCGCGATTTCGATAACGGTTTCGATTTGCGCCGGGTTTACCCCGTATTGTTTGAGGCGGTCGATTTGACATAAGCCCCGGCGCGGGTGATTTGCTGCGATGTTGGCCGCGAGCGAGACCAGCGCGACGATGGACGGATGCAATTCGGTGTTCATGCGATGAAGTGCCTCAGTTGATTGAACAGAACGCCGACCAGCACAAAGGCGGTGGCGAGGTAGGCCGCGAACAGGCCAAGCAGCGGCCATTTCACGACCTTGCGCAGGATCATCATTTCCGGCAACGAAAGCGCGATCACCGCCATCATGAACGCAAGCACGGTACCGATCGGCACGCCCTTGCCGAGCAGCGCCTCAGCGACCGGAATGACGCCGACCGCGTCGGAGTACATCGGCACGCCGGCGAGCACCGCCACCAGCACCGAGACCACCGAGCCGTCGCCGGCGATCCTTGCGACCAGATCCGCCGGGACGTAACCGTGGATCACGGCGCCGATACCCACGCCAATGAGGACGTATTTCCAGATCCGCCCGACGATTTGGCGCACCTCGTTCCAGGCGTAGGCGTGGCGACCGCGCAGGCTGTTGTCGCGCTCGACCGCCGGCGCCTCGCCCATGCGGATCTTCCACACGTAGTCCTCGACCCAGCGTTCGAGCTTAAACGCCTCTAACACATAGCCGCCGACGAAGGCGATGCTGAGCCCGGTCAGCACGTAGAGGGCGGTGGTTTGCCAGCCGATCACGCCGGCCAGCACCACCACCGCGACCTGATTCACCATCGGGCTCGCGATCAGGAACGATAGCGTGACGCCCAACGGAATCCCGGCCTCGACGAAACCGATGAAGAGCGGGATCGACGAGCACGAGCAGAATGGCGTCACCGCACCGAGGCCAACCGCGGTCAGGCGTGCACCGGGCCCCGAGCGACCGCGCATCAGCGCGCGCACCTTCTCCGGCGTCAGCAGCGCGCGCAGCCAACCCATGACATAGATCACCGTGGTCAACAACACGAGAATCTTCGCCACGTCCATGACGAAGAACTGCAGCGCGGCCCCGGCCGGACTGTCGGCCGCGAGTCCGAACAACTTGAAGGCGATGAGATTGCCGAAGGCGTCAAACATCGGATTTGGCGCCGCAACAATCGCCGCCAGGCACCGCGCGTTGGCGCTGGATCGGCGGGCAGGGCACGTCGCCAAAGGAGCAGAACACGCAGCAGTCGCCGGCGTTTGGCCGCAGCAGCGTGGCGCAGGCCTTGCAGGTGTAAAACCATTGGCAGGCGTCGGTGGGCATGACCTCGGTTTCCGCGTGGCCGCAAGCCGGGCAGGTCAGCGTCGATTGGAGGGTAACCGTCATCGCGCCAATCCTCGTTCGTACCAGCCCTTGCTGCGGTTGACCACCTTGACCACCAGCAGCATCACCGGCACCTCGATTAATACGCCAACCACCGTGGCAAGCGCGGCGCCGGACTGAAAACCGAACAGCGCGATCGCCGCCGCCACTGCCAGCTCGAAGAAATTCGACGCGCCGATCAGCGCCGACGGGCAGGCGACACTGTGTTTCTCACCGACTTTGCGGTTCAGCCAGTACGCCAGCGACGAATTGAAAAACACCTGGATCAGAATCGGCACCGCCAACAGCGCAATGACCAGCGGTTGCGCAATGATTTGCTCGCCCTGAAACGCAAACAGCAGCACCAGCGTAATCAACAAGGCGATGATCGAGGCGTGGCCGAGCCGCGCCAGCGTGGCGTCGAACCGGGCCTCGCCGCGGCTTAATAGCCATTTGCGCCAAATCTGCGCGAGGATCACCGGGATCACGATGTACAGGATCACCGAAGTGAACAAGGTGTCCCACGGCACCACGATCGCCGACAACCCCAGCAGCAGGCCGACAATCGGGGCGAAGGCGAAGATCATGATGGTGTCGTTGAGCGCCACCTGCGACAGCGTGAAATACGGGTCGCCGCCGGTCAGCCGGCTCCACACGAACACCATCGCGGTGCACGGCGCCGCCGCCAGCAGGATCAGGCCGGCAACGTAGCTGTCGAGCTGTTCCGCCGGTAGATAGGGCGCGAACAGGTGACGGATGAAGAGCCAGGCCAGCAGCGCCATCGAAAACGGCTTCACCGCCCAGTTCACGAACAGCGTCACGCCGATGCCCTTCCAGTGCGATGTCACCTGGTGCAGCGCGCCGAAGTCGATCTTCATCAGCATCGGAATGATCATGACCCAGATCAGAAGGCCGACCGGCAGGTTGACCTGGGCCACCTCCATCCGGCCGAGGGCGTGGAACGGCGCCGGAAAAAACTGGCCGAGCGCCACGCCGACCACAATGCACAACGCCACCCACAGCGTCAGCCAGCGTTCGAACAGATTCATGGGGGCACCCGCTGCCCGTCGGACCGTCACTTCGCACTGAGCTGACATAAGCGAACTCCTTCAACCGTTGGCGCAGGCCGCGCAGTCCGCCGGCGGCGCGTCTAATGCGGTGGCCATTCCCTCGCGCATGTGCCAGAGCACGCGAAATGCCCAGGACGGTAGCTGCGGATCAAGGCGGTAATACATCCACACCCCGTCACGGCGTGCGAGCACCAGGCCGGCCTCGCGTAGCACCGCGAGATGCCGCGACACCTTTGGTTGCGGCTGGTCGAGGGTGCCGTGCAGTTCGCACACGCAACGCTCGTCGCGATCGAGCAATAACGCCAGGATCCGGCGTCGGACCGGGTCTGCCAGGGCGTTGAACAGGTCGTCGTTATTCATCTGGTCTTGTGAATGTCATGCTTAACTAATTATATGCTAGCATTGATATATATATTCGTAAAAACGAATATATATGGGGGTGGATGGCGCTTCTTCCGGATGCGGGAGTGACTCGGCAGGAAGCGTTCGGCAATCAAAAAAAATGCCGCCCCGAAGGGCGGCCAAGAGCAGTTCGCGTGGATGAACGAACTACGCGGGGGAATCGGTGCTTATTGATTCACCGGCGATTCCGGTTCGATCAGATAGGCCACGATGTGAGCGATTTGCTCCGGCGAAAGCACGCCGTTGTGACCGAGCCGCGGCATGTTGGAGCACGCGGTCATCGCTTGCGGGTTGTAGAGCTTGTCGTAGGTGTACTTCACGATCTTCTCGCTCGCGCCGCGCATCTTGCCGTAGCCGGTCAGGCTCGGGCCGAGGTTGCCGGCGGCGACTTCTTTCTTGTCGAGCGCATGGCAGGCGTAGCAGTTACCGCCGCGGGTCTTCTTGGGGTCATCCGGTTCGATATTGCCGATGCGAAAGGCAAAGCCCGCCTTGATGAGCTTTTCACCTTCCTTCCAGTCCCCCATCAGTTTGCCGTCGGCGGGGTACTTGAGATTGCCCTTTTCACGCTCGACCAGTGCGGCGGCGAGCTTTTCCGGGGGTTGGTTGCGGTGTTCGGAGCAGACCTTCAGGGTTTCGTCCTGCTTGAGGCGGTCCAGGTCCTGCCCCGGGCCGGGCTTGAAGCTCTCGGCGACGAGCTTGTCGACCCGCGCGGTCATGTCTCCGCCAGCCAATCCGGTGGTACAGGCGGTGGCGAGCAGGGCGATGGCAATTAATGTTTTTTTCATGGCTGTGGCTCCTTATCGCTTCATGCCGGGGATGGTGAGAACACCGCCGTCAGCCTGCTTCATCAGGAAGCTGATCAACGCGACCGTGGCCGGCGAGCCGTAGTCGACATCGGGCGTGCGCATTTGCCAATGGCAGTCCCACATCCGATGTTGCAGGTTGCGCACGACATTGTGTGAGACCCGATAGGTCGGCCAGGTGGTCATGGTCGCCTGGATTTCCTTTGGGGTGTAGACATTGGCCAGATCCTGCAGGCGAATGCGCTCGCCGCTCTTGGCGTGACAGGTCGCGCAGGAGAAATCGAGCGACCCGTGTCGGTGCCAGAAATATGCCTCACCGACCTCCGCGGCCTCCTTCTCCTTCGGATGCGCGACCGAGTGCTTGATCGGCATGTCGGCGGATTGCGCCGCGACATAAGAGGCGATTGCCTCGAGATCCGTATTCGCTTCATTGCTGCGCTGGTCGGCGTAAAGCTTTTTCTTGATCTCGCCCTCATCGAAACCTTGCAGGGTCGTCATGCAGGTGACCAGGCGCGACTCGAGATCTTGTACCCGGTCGGTGTCCTTGAAGTAACGTGGCAGCTCCGCGTAAGCGCCTTTGAGGGCACCCGGCCCCTTGCCAAAGTCGCATTTTTCCAGCGACGCGTTTTTCGGTCCGCGCGGGGTCTTAAATAACCCTTCGCCGCGGTCGATCACCAGCAAGCCCGGATTCGCAAACGGATCGGACAGCATCTCGCGGTACTCCGCGACACTGGCGTCCTGTGCCTGCGCACTGACGGCGAAGGCCGCGCCCAGTGCCAGGGTGAGGGTTTTGAGTCTCTTCATCTAGCGTCTCTCCTCGGTGTATGACGACGTGTGTTAGCCGCATCACACTTTGCAGATCCCGTGCCATTACAATCGCGGTAGATAAAATTGCGAAATATCAAATCGGTACCGCGGCGCGTCGCCCGGATCGAAGTTCGCCGATGCATTGCGGAATGCAAGACCCTCGTTTTTTGCAAGAATTGTCTGGCGGGTTTCGTTGGTGTGGGCTGGCACGCGCGGGCGCGAGTGCGCGCCTCACTGCGCGCGACAGCTCCGATTTGTCCGTGCCCGCGTATGTCTAGCGCGTGACCCCGGTGCGGCGGAGCCGGTCAGCTCAGTGTCATCTGCGACCTTAAGCGCTCATGCCGCGTATCCCGGCGCCTGCTTCAGGGGGGAGGTTTGCGCCGGAATCAAGTTCACGGCGATGCTTTCGCCGGGCATCGGATTGACGTCGAGCTGCCCCGCCGAGGTTGAAAGCCATACGCGGATTTTCTATTCTCGAAAAATCCGTCGGACGGCTATTCGGAGGTTTACTGAGTCATGACGTCGTTGTCCGAGGTTCCGGTTTATTCCCGGCGCGAGGCGCTTGCGAACAGTCTCTCGCATGGACTTGGAATCGTTCTGGCGATCACCGGGTTGGTCGTTCTCACCGTCTATGCGGCGCAGAACGGCGACGTTTGGCATATCGTTGGCGCCAGCGTGTTCGGCGCGACGTTGATTGCGCTTTATACGACTTCGACCCTCTATCACAGCATTGGTGTGGCGCGATTCAAGCCATTATTGCGTGCGCTCGATCACTCCGCGATTTTCCTGCTCATAGCCGGCACCTACACGCCGTTCATGCTGGTCAACTTGCGCGGCCCGTGGGGCTGGTCGCTGCTCGGCCTCATCTGGACCTTGGCGCTGGTGGGTATTGCGTTGCGGCTGTTGCTCCGCGGTCGGTTTCATGGCTGGGTGGTCGCGCTTTATGTGCTGATGGGCTGGGCCGTGGTGGTGGCGATCAAGCCAATGCTGACCCATGTTGCCACCGGCGGATTGCTGCTCCTGGCCGCCGGCGGGATTGTCTATACTGCGGGGATCGGGTTTTACGTGTGGCGCCGCCTGCCTTACAACCACGCCATCTGGCATGGGTTCGTGCTGGTTGGGAGCGGGTTGCATTATTGCGCGGTGCTGTTTTACGTGATGCCATAGGAGGCTTTGCGTTGGCCTGAGCCGTCGCTTGGCGTCGCCTTGGAAATAGCTTTAGCCCGCTGCTGTTGTAGGGGGCGAGCTCCACTGAATGAAATGAGATGGATCCAAACGCGGGGAGCGAACAGGTATCGACGGGACTGCGTGGACTGGATGTCATCCTCGACGGGTTGCGCATCGGCGACAACGTGGTCTGGCGGGTCGACGATATCGAGGACTATCGCCTCGTGGTGGCGCCATTTGTCAATGCCGCATCCGGTTGCAGGCGGTCAATCGTTTACCTGCGCTTTGGTCAGCATCCGCCCCTTGTGCCGCCGGGGCCCTATGTGAAGATTGTTCCGATCGATGCTTTTCGGGGCTTTGAAGCCTTCACGCGGCACGTCTATCAATTGATCACGGATTACGGTCGCGGTGCGTTTTATGTCTTTGACTGTCTTTCGGATCTGCTCTCGGCGTGGGCGACCGACGTTATGGTCGGCAACCTTTTCCGGGTCGTTTGTCCTTACCTCTACGAACTGGATACCGTAGCGTATTTTGCGGTGCGGTCGCAGGCCCATTCGCACCGCACGATGGCGCGCATTCGCACCACCACCCAAGTGCTGATCGACCTGCGTCATGCCGGCGAAGAGCGCTATGTGCAACCGGTAAAGGTTTGGCGGCGTCATTCACCGACCATGTTTTTGCCCCACTTGCAGCGGGATGGTCGGTTCGAGCCGGTGATTGACAGCAGCGACGCGACGCGACTACAGGCACTTTTATTGCGACGCGATCGCGAGAGTACCGGTCGGCTGGACGCGTGGGACCGGTTATTTCTCGACGCGGCAGAGTGCGCTCCGCCAGGGTGTGACGATGACCGGTCGGAAGAAGTCCTTGACCGCCTTTGCCGGGTTTTGATCAGCCGCGATGAACGCATGGTCACGCTGGCGCGGCAGTATTTCGCGCTGGTGGACCTCATTGAAATCCGGGCGCGCATGATCGGCAGTGGATTCATCGGCGGCAAGGCGGTAGGCATGTTGCTCGCGCGACGGATTCTGCTCGCCAGTGATCCCGCGCAATGGGCGGTGAGTCTCGATCCGCATGATTCGTTCTTTCTCGGATCGGACGTCTACTACTCCTACCTCGTGCACAACGGCTGGTGGCCACGCGTGATGCGGCAGCGCACTGAGGTGGGCTATTTCAGCGAGGCCCGAACGTTGCATGACGATATGCGCGACGGGCAATTGCCGGAAGAGGTGCGCCTCGATCTCGAGCGCATGCTCGATCACTTCGGTCAGTATCCCTTGCTCGTGCGTTCCAGCAGCGTGCTCGAAGATGGCTTTGGCAATGCCTTCGCCGGTAAATACGCGAGCGTGTTCTGCGTCAACCAGGGTCCTCCCGAACAGCGTCTGGCACAGCTTGAATCCGCGATTTGTCAGGTGTTTGCAAGTGCGATGAGTGACGACGCCTTGGCGTATCGGCTGCAACGCGGCCTTGCCGAACAAGAGGAACCGATGGCGCTGCTGATTCAGCGTGTCAACGGACGCTACCACGGCCCGTACTATCTGCCCGACATCGCGGGCGTTGGCGTATCGCGCAACACCTTTGCGTGGGAGCCCGATCTCGATCCGAAGGCGGGTATGTTGCGGCTGGTCGTTGGTCTGGGCACGCGCGCGGTGGATCGTATCGATGGTGATCACGCCTGCGTAATGGCGCTGGACCAGCCGCACCGGCGCCCGTTTCAGAATCTGGACGATGCGGCCCGCTACTCGCAGCATGATGTCGATTTGCTGGACATCCAGGCGAATCGGCTGCGCAGCCTGCCGGTGCGCCACCTGGCGACCGTCGCGCCGGATTGGCCCCTGCGCTGGTGCGCCGAAATCGATCAGGATGCCACCCGCCGTTCGAATTTGCCCGACGCGGGTCCGGTTTGGCGAATTAACTTCGTGCCGCTCATCAACGAAACCGCCTTTGTGGCGATGCTGAGGCGGCTTTTGGGCACCCTCGAAGCCGCCTACGAGTACCCCGTGGACATCGAGTTTACGGCGCGCTTGGCCGCTGATGGAACGCCATCGATCAATCTCGTCCAATGTCGCCCGTTGCAAACGCAAGGGGTGGGGCCGCGCGTGATGCTGCCGCAGCAGGTGAGCGAGCAACAGGTGTTGTTCGCCAGCCAAGGGCATTTTATGGGTGGCAATATCGATCAGCCGATCGCCTGCGTGATCCGGGTGGATGGGCACCGCTACGCGGCGCTATCAACCGTGCAACGCTATGGCGTTGCACGCCTGGTCGGACGGTTCAATCGCTTGATCGCTCATCGCGAAACCTGCCCGACCCTGCTGATCGGGCCTGGACGTTGGGGCACGAGCACGCCCGAGCTTGGGGTGCCGATTCGCTTCGCTGACATTAACCGGGTGGCGGTATTGGTGGAGGTCGCCGAACTCGGCTCCGATATTATCCCCGACCTCTCGTTCGGCTCACACTTCTTCCAGGATCTGGTCGAATCGGCGATCGCTTACGTTGCGCTGTTCCCGCGCCATCGCGCGAGCCGTTACCACCCGGATTGGCTCGACGCGCTCCCTGAGCGAACTCATATCCAAATCGAGGATCCGGAGCCTGACGCGCAGGTCCTTGCGGCTGTGTGTGCTTACGATGTCAGTGCATTCGGTCTGCGCGTGACCGGGGATATCCTCGGTCAGCGACTGCTCTGCTATCAGCACCTATGACGCTCGTCGGTGAGCGTCAGGAAGGGTCGCTTTCGCCTATACCAGACCCATGGCCACCATGGCCCGGCCGACCTTTAGGAACCCGGCGATGTTGGCTCCGAGCACGTAATTGCCCGGCGCACCATAGGCCTCAGCGGTTTCGTGGGTGGTGCGATGGATGTTGACCATGATCTCGCGTAAGCGTGCCTCGGTGTGTTGAAAGGTCCACGAATCGCGACTGGCATTCTGTTGCATTTCGAGTGCGCTGGTGGCGACTCCGCCCGCGTTGGCGGCCTTGCCCGGTCCAAAGGCGATCCCGGCCTCAAGAAACATGCGGGTGCCTTCCGGGGTGGTCGGCATATTCGCGCCTTCAGCGACCGCAATGCACCCGTTCTGGATCAGGGTGCGGGCATCTTTGCCCGTCAACTCGTTCTGGGTGGCGCACGGTAGCGCGACCTCGCACGGTACGTTCCAGATGATGCCGTCCTCAAGATAGCGACTTCCGGGTTTGCGCTCGGCATAGACGCTGATGCGACGGCGTTCGATCTCTTTGATTTCCTTGACCAGATTGAGGTCGATGCCGGCCTCGTCGACGATCACGCCGTTGGAGTCGGAGCAGGCGATTACCTTGCCGCCGAGCTGGTGGATTTTCTCGATGGCGTAGATCGCGACGTTGCCGGAGCCGGAGACGATGCAGGTCTTGTCGGCGAGTGACTGGGCGCGCGCTTTTAGCATTTCCTCGACGAAAAAGACCGCGCCGTATCCGGTTGCTTCGGTGCGTGCCCGGCTGCCGCCCCAATCGAGGCCTTTACCGGTCAGAACGCCTGACTCGTAACGATTCGTAATACGCTTGTATTGACCAAACAGGTAGCCGATTTCGCGTTGACCAACACCAATATCACCGGCGGGTACGTCGGTGTGTTCGCCCAGATAACGATACAGCTCGGTCATCAGGCTTTGGCAAAAGCGCATGATTTCGGCGTCTGAGCGGCCTTTTGGGTCGAAGTCACTGCCGCCCTTGCCGCCGCCGATCGGCATTCCGGTCAGCGCATTCTTGAAGATCTGCTCAAAGCCCAGAAACTTGATGATGCCGAGGTAAACCGAGGGATGAAACCGCATGCCGCCCTTGTAGGGCCCGAGCGCGCTGTTGAATTCCACGCGAAAGGCTCGATTGATATGGGTCTGGCCGCGGTCGTCCTGCCACGGCACCCGAAAGATGACCTGCCGTTCCGGTTCGCAGATGCGCTGGATGATTTTATGTTCCGCGAATTCCGGGTGCTTGCCCAGAACCGGGCCGAGCGATTCGAGTACCTCGCGGACGGCTTGGTGAAACTCCAGCTCACCGGCGTTGCGGCGCAGGACGTCCTGATAGATGGGTTCAAGTTTTTCATCGAGTACTGCGGTCATGATGTCGCTTCTTGCTGTTTAGGGTTGACTCGGGTGCGTGAACACACGCTGATCGACGGTGTCCTGGCGCGCGCGCTCGGATTCGCGGACGTCGGTACGGCAGATTGCGTGTTCGTGCCGGCAATGTGTCGTCGCGCAACGCCTCGTCCGCAGCGCGCACCGCGATGGTGCACCAATTGACCGCTATCGCGCTACCCGGAGGCGAAGTTGAAACCGATCTGGCTTGAGCGGAGCCGGGCGGGTGTGGGTCCCCTAGGCAGCGGCGCGGTTTACGGAGGAGGTGAGGGCAAATGGGGCGCGTTCGCGAGGTATTCGCACGATTGCATCTCCTGCAGGCGGCTGGTCAGGCGTTCAAACTCGAACCGCAACGCGTGGCCGTGGTACAGCGCGTGGATTGGCGCCGCGGCGGAAATGATCAGACGCACCTTGCGATCGTAAAACTCGTCGACGAGATGGAGCAAACGACGCAGCTGGTTGGCGTGTTCATCGTCCATGACGAATACCTCGGAGAGCAGCACGGTTTGGAAGCGCGTGGCGAGTTCAAGGTAGTCCAGCGTACCGCGCGGGATGTCGCACAGCGCGTCGAAGTCGAACCATACGGCCTGCTGGGCCAAGCGCACGGTGGGGATTGCGCGTCCGAGCACCTGCAACACCGCACCGGCTTCGCCGTCGCCACCGGCGGCCTCGCGGAAGCGAAAACGCATCAGCTCCTCCGCGACAGGGCCTAATGGCTGGAAGTAATTACCAGCCTGCTCTAGCGCGCGCAGCCGGTAATCGATCCCGCTATCGAGTTCCTGTACCACGGTGTGACCTTTCAGAAGCTCGATCGCCGGCAGAAAGCGCGCCCGTTGGAGGCCGTTCAGATACAGCCGGTCGGGCGTACTGTTGGAGGTCGTGACCAGCGCGACGCCGTGGCTGAACAAGCCTTCGAGCAGTCCGGCCAGCAACATGGCATCCGAGATATCGGAGACGAAAAACTCGTCGAGACAGAGGACCCGGGTTTGGCGCGCGAAGTCGGTGGTGATGTGATCGAGCGGATCCGAAATGTGCCCGCGTTTACGGATCTCGGCATGCACGCCGCGCATGAAATGATGAAAGTGCAGGCGCTTCTTTTCCGCGAACGGTAGCGTGTCGAAAAACAGGTCCATCAGCAATGTTTTGCCGCGGCCGACGCCGCCCCATAGGTACGCGCCGCGCACCGGCGGGTGGATCGGTTGGCGTGCATGGCGCGCGCCGAGCGTCTTTCGCAGCCGCGTTAACAATCCGTAGGCAGCGGTTGGTGGCGGGGGCGGTTGCAGCAGCCGATTGTGCACGTCCTGCAAGAGATGGATCGCGCGCAGTTGCGCCGGGTCGGGTTGCAGTCCCTGGCGGTCGATAAAGCTCTGGTAGCGGGTGGTAACCGGCATGACCTGTATTATGGTGCGGCGCAATAGCCGCAGTCATTACAGTCAAGCCGGGTGGTGTTGTCAACGCCGGGTCAGCGCGGTCGGGGCGGCGTGGTATCGCGTGGCTTGCGGTCGATTGAGATGCGCGCGCCGAATTGATAGACCAACAGCCCTAGCAGAATGATTCCGGTGCCGCCCGGCCAGCGCCGTTCCTGGAATCGGGTGCGCTCAAAACGCTTCCCACTTGTCGCGGTCGGCCGCCGGGTGCGGCGGCACGATTCGCTTTCCGGGCGAGGCCAGTTTGGCCGGCGCGGCCCCGCGGCTGCCCGCTAGCCGCGGGGGGGTTACGACGCGCAACGCAGGCGTGGGCAGATGGGTCGTGCCTTTGTTGAGCTTGAACATGCCCACGGCCTGCACGAGGCCGCGCGCCTGCTCTTCCTGCGATTCAGCCGCGGCGGCCGCTTCTTCGACCAGCGCGGCGTTCTGCTGCGCGACCTTGTCCATTTGCGTCACCAAGGATGGGAAATTCAACCGAGGATTCCAGGATCATGCATCACATGTGCAGGACGGGCTTCGTTCGGAGATCCAAAAAACATGCCATTACCTCGCGTCGGCCTGGATGAATGGACTCATGGACGGGAAAGCGCTAGATTATCACTTGGTATCACCATGTAATATGAGGCCAATCCATGGCAACATCTCTCAAGATCGACGATACGCTGAAAGGTCGCGTCCAGCACCTCGCCAACCAGCGCCGCCGCTCACCGCACTGGATCATGCTCGAAGCCATCCAGCAGTACGTCGAGCGTGAGGAAGCCCGCGAGCGCTTCAAGCAAGAGGCCCTGGACTCCTGGGCGGCCTACAAGGAAACCGGTCGCCACCTGACCGGGCCGGAAATTCGCGCCTGGCTAAATACCTGGGGCGCCGACGACGAGAGCGCGGTGCCTGAGTGCCACAAGTAATCGTCACCGAAGGCGCAACGGACGGCTTGGAACGGTGCCGGCGATTCCTGGCTGTCAAGGCACCGGAAGCCGCCAGACGAGCCGGTCAGGCTATCGAGCGGCATTTCCTACTGCTGGAAACAGCCCCCGACATGGGCCGACCGTTCCCCGAAATGCCCGAGCTGCGCGAGCTGGTGATTGCCTTCGGGGATTCCGGCTATGTGGCCTTGTACCGCCACGAACCCGCCGACGATGCGGTGTATGTTTTGGCCTTCCGGCACCAGAAAGAGGCAGGCTATTGATCTTGGCCATCCGAGAGCCAGGCCACACGGGGTGCCGCGGCGTCAAGTAAAAGGCGCCGCGGGCCGGGCGCTGAAAGCCGGGCGACGCCCAGTTATACTCGGGCTTCCCGTCGGAGCAACTCGCGACCGGCGTTAACGCGTGTACGAGGAGCCTCGGTTGTCAGCACTGTTGTCACTCGCGAAGTGGATCGATACGTTGAATGCGCGTGTCGGTCGCGGGGTGTTTTGGCTGATTTTGCTGATGGTGGTGATCAGCACCCTTAACGCATTGTCGCGGAAATGGTTCAGCGTCAGCTCAAATGCCTACCTCGAAATTCAGTGGTATTTGTTCGCGGCGGTATTTCTGCTGAACGCGGGAAATGTATTGCTCAAGAATGCCCATGTGCGTATCGATGTGCTGACGGGACGCCTGTCGCCTCGCACTCGGCTCTGGATCGATCTGTTCGGCACGGTCTTTTTCTTGCTGCCGTTCGTGGTGCTGATGTTGTATTTCGGGTGGCCGTATTTTTTAACGTCATTTCACCAGCAGGAGTGGTCGACCAATGCCGGCGGTTTATTGGTGTGGCCGGCAAAGCTGCTGATCGTGGTGGGCTTCTTATTGTTGCTGCTGCAGGCGATCGCACAAGCGATCAAGCTGGTCGCGGCCCTGGCGGGACGTTTCGACCCTGGCGAGTTGCTGCGGCCCGGCGCGCACAATGATGCGGGCGTAACCCTCGATGAGGGTTACCCGCCCGCGCGCAAATCCTGATTGTTCGGAGTGACGCGTTGACTGAGTTTCTGATCGCAAACATGGCGCCGCTGATGTTTGGCGCGCTGGTGGTTTTTCTATTGCTCGGTTACCCGGTCGCATTTTCGCTCGCCGCAAGCGGTCTGCTGTTCGGCGTGGTCGGGATCGAACTCGGCCTGTTCACGCTTGAACTCTTGCAGGCTTTACCGCAGCGCATCTTCGGCCTCATGCA
The DNA here is from genome assembly GCA_964620675.1 of uncultured Thiotrichales bacterium. Classification (GTDB taxonomy): domain Bacteria; phylum Pseudomonadota; class Gammaproteobacteria; order UWMA-0217; family UWMA-0217; genus CAYSFW01. The sequence continues at coordinate 32,086 of CAZUJU010000038.1, forward strand.
GAACGACACGCTGCTGGCGATTCCGTTTTTTACCTTCATGGGCCTGGTGCTGGAGCGCTCGGGCATGGCCGAAGACTTGCTCGATACGGTCGGGCAGTTATTCGGTTCGTTGCGCGGCGGTTTGGCGTATGCGGTGATCGTGGTTGGCGCATTGCTCGCGGCGACGACCGGTGTGGTGGCGGCGTCGGTGATTTCGATGGGGTTGATCGCACTGCCGATCATGTTGCGTTACGGGTATGACCGGCGCCTCGCCGCCGGTAGCATTGCCGCGGCGGGCACCTTGGCGCAGATTATTCCGCCATCGTTGGTATTGATCATCATGGCCGATCAACTCGGACAGTCGGTTGGCGACATGTACCAAGGCGCGATCGTGCCCGGCTTGATGTTGACCGGGCTGTATCTGTTGTATGTCATGACGCGCGGATACCTACGTCCGGCTGCGGCGCCGGCGTTACCGCCCGAGGCGCGCACCTTGCGCGGTGCGGCGCTCGCGCGGCGGGTGTTGCGCTCGCTGGTCCCACCGCTGGTGCTGATTTTTCTAGTGCTGGGGACGATTTTTCTCGGGATCGCCACACCGACCGAAGCCGGTGCAATGGGGGCGAGCGGGGCGCTGATTTTGGCGCTGATCCATCGTCGCCTGAACGGGCAGCTACTGCGTCAGGCGCTCGATTCTACCGCGCGGCTGTCGAGTTTCGTGATGTTTATTTTGATCGGTTCGACGGTATTCGGTTTGGTGTTCCGCGCCGTCAACGGTGATCTGTGGGTCGAGGATCTACTCACCAACTTGCCGGGTGGGCAGTTGGGATTTCTGGTCTTGGTCAATCTATTGGTGTTTGGGCTGGCGTTTTTTCTCGATTTTTTTGAGTTGGCTTTTATTATCGTGCCCCTATTGGTGCCCGCGGCGCAGGCGCTCGGAATCGATCTGGTTTGGTTTGGTGTGTTGCTGAGCGTCAACATGCAGACTTCTTTCTTGACCCCGCCGTTCGGCTTTGCGCTGTTCTATCTGCGCTCGGTGGCGCCGGCGTCGATCAAGACCCGCGAGATCTATCGTGGGGTCGCGCCGTTCATTGCGTTACAGGCGCTGATGGTCGCGCTCCTGATCGCCTTTCCGGGCTTGGTGAACGTGGACAAGCCGGTGGTCGAAGCCGACGCACCGGTTAGCATCGACGTGCCGATCATCGACTATGGTGGCGGGGCGGAAACGCCGAGTTTCGATTTCAAGCCGTTGTCGGAGTAATCGCGCCGCTCAGATTTTCTGTGCCGACATAAAACTCGTATACGTGCCCTCGGCGATTCGAAACCACTGTACCTCAGCCGAGCGGAATTGCCGCCAGGCGGCGTACACTTTGGCAAAACTCGGGTTCCTTTTTGCCTCGTCGGCGTAAAGTTCATGGGTGATCTTGAACGCTGCTTCCAGCACGTCCTTTGGAAATGGGTTGAGTTTGGCACCCGCCTGCAACAGGCGGGACAGTGCCGCCGGATTCTGCGCATCATATTTGCACAGCATGGTCATATTGGCTTCGACCGCCGCGGTTTCGAATGCCGCCTGAAACGATTTGGGCAGTTTGTTCCAGGCCTCCAGATTGACGATGAACGAGAGTGTCGGGCCACCCTCCCAGAACCCCGGAAAGCAGTAGTAGGGCGCGACTTTGTTGAACCCCAGCTTTTCGTCGTCGTACGGTCCGACCCATTCGGCGGCGTCGATCGTACCTTTTTCGAGCGCGGGATAAATGTCACCCCCTGCGATTTGTTGTGGGACTGCGCCGAGTGCCTCCAGCACTTTGCCGCCGAGCCCGGCGATGCGCATTTTGAGCCCTTTGATGTCGTCGAGGCTTTTAATCTCTTTACGAAACCAGCCACCCATTTGGCAGCCGGTGTTACCGCCCGGAAAATTGATGACGCCGTAGTTCTTGAAAAACTCACGCATCAATGCAAGACCACCGCCTTGATACAACCACGCGTTCTGTTGCCGCGCGGTCAAACCGAACGGCATTGCGCAATCGAAACAAAAGGTCCAATCCTTACCCCAGTAGTAATAGCTCGCGGTGTGGCCGCATTCCACCGTGGCATTTTGGCATGCGTCGAGTACTTGCAAGCCAGGTACGATCTCGCCCGCGGCAAAGAGACGGATCTCGAACTTTCCGTCCGTGAGTTCACTGACTCTTTGCGTCAGCAGTTCGGCGCTGCCGTAAATCGTATCGAGGCTTTTCGGGAAGCTTGAGGCAAGCCGCCATTTGACCTCGGGCGAACCCTGCGCGCGGGCTGGCGTGGCGACACTCGCGGCGGCGACGATACTCGCGCCCGCGGATTTGAAGAAATCACGTCGTTGCATGAATCACTCCTGGGTAATTGGCGTGGCTTCGAACCCGCAGGCGGATCGCGGTTTGGCGGCATCGCTTGAAAGGGAGTTGGCGTCTGTGTTTCAGTAAGACCCGGGATTATACGGAAACGCGCGAAAAGCTGCGCAGAGTGGCTAAAGAATCAACGCGCGCGGGTGGACTCGTGGAGCGGGCTAACGTGCCGCGAAAAAATTAGGAGCGGCGTACGTGAATTGGCGATTGGGGCTGTCGCCCGACGTTGTCCGATTCGAGAGATTGCGAGAGCCCGCATAGCCAGAATGACTTTCAGCCCACTCGACCTAACCAACTGACTACAAAGGTACCAATGCAGCGGGCAAGACCGGTTGCGGCCGTCCCTTTTCAAGAGCAAGCGTCACGCAGGCGCAGCATAGCGCGTTACCCGAGGTAGCGTCCGCGAAACCAGTCCCAGACGCCGAACGAGTGGTTTGGGAAAACATCGATGCCGAGCCACGATTTCACGAGATAGAGCACCAGCAGGCCCATCAGCGTCGAAAACAGCAGGAAGCCGAACAGTGCGCCGAGTTCGGTCAAGCGAAAGACGAATTCCTGGCGCCGAGTCAAAATGCGGCGATCACGCCCAACCAGCAGCACGACGAAGAAGCGCCAACGCCAGATCGGTAAGGTAAAGCGCAGGTCGATGGGGTGTTTGCGTGTGCTCGCGCCGGCGAGGGCGGCGCGCAGACTGGCGATTTGCGGCGCAGTAAAACTGGCGGCGACGTCAGGCGTCATGCGGGTGAGCAGTTGCTCAATGGGCAATTGTTGCGTGGCTGTCGCCATCTTGTTATGTCTCCCGATTTTTGTTTTTATTTCAATCTTGAGCCGCACAGGTAGAGTCCATGGCGGCTGGGATCTCAGTCTAGTGTACGCTCCGCGTGCCACGTCGCGCAGGCCATTTCCGCTCGGTGGCGAGAATTTTCTTACGACCGGGCGTCGTCGCGAGTGCGGCGATCGGCGCCTAATCGCCGCGTTGCGTATGGCTTTGCTGATGCCACGCTCTTGACAGGCGCTTCTCTCCTTGACGGCGTTCGATTCACTGCTAGCCTACGTGCAGTCGCGGTCGCCTAGGCGGTCGTTCACCTTCACCGATTGATCAAAGGGGAAACTGTATGGGCTCGAAATGGGTGTACTCGTATCTGGAAGGCGATGGCAAGAATAAGCACTTGCTGGGCGGCAAAGGCGCGAACCTCTGCGAGATGACGCAGATCGGGCTGAATGTTCCGCCAGGCTTCGTCATCACGACCGAAGCCTGCCTTGAATACTTGCGGCAATCGGAGCATCAATTGCCTGAAGGGGCGATGGCGGAGGTACGCGAACAGTTGGCGGAGTTGGAACGCGCGACCGGAAGGGTGTTTGGTGGCGACAACGATCCGTTGCTGGTGTCGGTGCGCTCGGGTTCGGCAATGTCGATGCCGGGGATGATGGATACGATCCTCAACCTCGGCCTGAATGCGCGCACCCTGGTGGGCCTGATCAAACAAACACGCAACGAACGCTTCGGTTACGACGCCTATCGACGTTTTATCCAGCTCTTCGGCAAGGTCGCGTTGGGCGTGCCGGACGAGCTGTTCGATGAGCAGTTCAATGCGATCAAGGAGCGGGTGGGCGCGGAAAGCGACGTCGCGCTGCGGGCCGAGGACTTGAAGGAGGCCAGCGAGCGTTTTCTCGCGGTGGTGCGCAATCACACCGGTAAAGCGTTTCCGGAAGATCCCTACGAGCAGCTCGAGATCGCAATCAAAGCGGTGTTCAATTCCTGGATGGGCAAGCGCGCGGTGGACTATCGCCGCGAGTTCCAGATCACCCCGGCGATGGCGAACGGGACCGCGGTCAACGTGGTGACGATGGTGTTCGGCAACATGGGTGACGACTGCGCGACCGGGGTCGGTTTTACCCGCAGTCCCGCGACCGGCGAGAACGCGTTGTACGGGGAGTACCTGGTCAACG
>CAZUJU010000039.1:0-35328 GCA_964620675.1 uncultured Thiotrichales bacterium
CAGATCACGCGCTTTAAAGCATACGAGAAACCCTCAATTTCTCAAGAATTTATTGCATCGACCTGGGCGTAATCACGTAGACTTTGCACAAATTTAAGATCTACGATCATGGCACAGATTGAACTCCTCGCCCCTGCCGGTTCGCTAAAGGCCATGCGCTACGCGTTCGCCTTCGGCGCCGACGCCATTTACGCGGGACAGCCACGCTACTCGTTACGGGTCCGCAACAACGCGTTTCATGGAGATACCCTGGCGCGCGGTATCGCGGAAGCCCACGCGCTGGGCAAACGATTTTTCCTGACCACAAACGTCATCCCCCACAACGGCAAGGTACGTAGCTTTCTCGCGGACCTTGAACCGGTCATCGCACTTGGACCCGACGCCCTGATCATGGCCGATCCCGGCCTCATCATGCTGGTCCGCGAACGCTGGCCGGCGCTACCGATTCACCTGTCAGTCCAGGCCAATACGGTCAATTTTGCGGCGGTGCGATTCTGGAAAAGCGTCGGTATCGAACGCATCATCCTTTCGCGCGAACTCAGCCTTGAGGAGATCGAAGAAATCCGCCAGGCGTGTCCGGATACCGAACTTGAGGTCTTTGTCCACGGCGCACTTTGCATCGCCTACTCCGGACGCTGCCTGCTCTCCGGGTACTTCAATCATCGCGATCCCAACCAAGGCACCTGCACCAACGCCTGCCGTTGGGACTATGCTACACAACCCGCGACCGAGACCGCCGAAGGCGTTTATAAACCCGTCGCCGAACAAATCCAGACCGATCGCCACCCCGACGCTAACCAGGTTCATTTTCTGCAGGAAAAATCTCGGCCCGATGAACTGATGCCGATGATGGAAGACGAGCACGGGACCTATATCCTCAACTCGCGCGACTTACGTGCCGTCGAACATGTGCACCGATTAGTGCAGATCGGCGTCGATTGCCTGAAGATCGAGGGCCGGACGAAGTCGCACTACTACGTTGCCCGCACCACTCAGGTGTATCGCCAAGCCATGGACGACGCACTGGCCGGTCGCGGCTTCGACGATCGTCTGGTCGGAGTACTGGAAAACTTGTCGAATCGCGGTTACACGGATGGATTTTACCAGCGCCATCACACCGAAGAGCAGCAAAACTACCTCGACGGCGCGTCGCGCCAGCACCGACAGCAATTCGTCGGCGAGATCCAATCAGCCGCAAATGCTTCGGGTCTGGCCGAAATTTCCGTGCGAAATCGTTTTTCGGTCGGGGATCACCTGGAAATCGTCACGCCCGCCGGCAATCGGGATTTCGTGCTCGAATACATGGAAGACATGCGCGGCCAACCGATCGCGGTCGCGCCGGGCGACGGCCACGTGGTTCGTATTCCATTGCCACCCGCCCACCCGGAGCACACGTTGATCGCGCGCTACCTCTAGAGAAATCGCACTCGCGCTTAGTCAAACACCGGCTCAGAGCCTGTGAAAAAATCCCCGATTGTCGCGAGGACGCCCCTGGACGCAGTAAATTGCGGGATATTTTCATAGGCTCTCAGTGGGCAAGCGCACGATGTAGAGGTCACAGCGGGCGCGATGCAACACCCCGTCGGTCGTCGAGCCAAGCCACGACAGCACGCCTCGATGTCCGTGGCTGCCCATGACCAACAGGTCAACGCCCTGCTCGTCGACGAAACGCGTAATCTCGGACTTCGGGGCACCGCTCAGGAGATGCGTGGCGATTTGACCCGACTGGTCTGGAGCACCTGCGATCGCCTCCAGGCGCTTGACCGCCTCCTCGCGCAGACGCTCCCATTGCGCAACATCGACGGTCGGAAATGTGAACTCACTGTAAAACTCGGCCTGTAACAGCGCGTCATCCACCACGTGCAGCAAGCTTAATCGAGCGGAATGCCAATTGGCCAACTGCCGCCCGCACTGCACCAGCTCGGCCGTAATCGGCGAGAAATCGATCGCTACCGCGACATGTCGGATAGGCGCCATCGCCGGAGTACCCTTGAGCTAGGCGGTTGATTTGAGGTAGGGCGCCATTTGTTCGGTCTTCGGTCCGTAAACCTGCTCCTCAGTATCGGACACAATCCGGCGTACGTCGAAATACCGCTCCGGCTCAACCGAGATACTGTCCACCCGGCGCTCGACAAACCATCGCACAATTTCGGGGTACGCGGCGGCGGCGCAGCCCGAAACGCTCACGGGCTTGCCATGCCGTTGGGCCGCCTCGATGGCCATCAGCATCAGCTTGAGTACGGCTCGATTCCGTTCGTCATAATCGCGAAACAGGTCTGACTCGCGGTCGACGCCCAGCGCCAACTGGGTGAGGTCGCTGGTACCAATTGTGATGCCATCGAAATACGGCAGAAACTCATCCGCCAGCAGCGCATTCGCCGGCGTTTCGCACATCATATTGATACGGAACTCATTGTCATTACGCCGCAGCCCCGCCTGCTGCATCACGTTCAACACCTTGCGTGCCTCGGTCACGGTTCGCACGAATGGGACGACCACATGAACATTGCGCAAACCCATACGCTCACGCACTTGCCGGATCGCTTCGCACTCCATCGCAAAACATGAAACGAATTCCTTCGAGATGTAACGTCGCGCGCCGCGCATCCCCACCAGCGGATTGCCTTCGTGACGCTCAACGTGATCGCCACCGTAAAGCGCCGAATACTCGTTCGACTTGAAGTCACTGAAGCGTACGGTCACCGGGCGCGGATGGAAAGCAGCAGCGATGGTGCCAATCGCCTCCGCCAAGCGCTGAACGAAATACTCCTTGCGACTCGGATACCCCTGCACAATCTGATCGACCGTGAACTGCATCTCGGCCTCAAGACCCTCGTACTCCAATAACAGCCTCGGATGCACCCGAATGAGGTGGTCGATAATAAATTCCAAGCGCACCATACCGACGCCGGCGACCGACCATTTCGACTGCTCGAACGCGCACGCGGGGTCGGCGAGATTCAGCATGATCTCGGTTTGCGTTTCGCCGAGTTCGCTCGAACTCAGCTCGGTACGACGAAAAGTCAGCGCCTTGTCGTAGACGTAACCCACATCGCCATTGAACGCCGCGATCGTCACCGGATCGCCGTCAGCGACGGATAAGGTCGCGCCTTTACAGCCGACCAACGCGGGAATTCCCCACCCGCGGGCGAGCTGGGCAGCTCGGCAAAATCGGCCGCCGCGATTGGTCACGATTGCGCCAGCACCCCTCACGGCATGCGCCCAATCGGCTTCCAAACACTCCGAAACAACGATGTCGCCCGGCCGCACCCGGGGTAGATCGCGGACGCTGCGCACAATCCTTGCCGGCCCCACAACCACACCGTTCCCGACCGGCGTCCCCTTGGCCAGTTCCCAGCCGGAATCAAGAAACTCCAGACGCGCCGGAATCTCAAGCCCCGGCTCTTTCAATCCGAGCTTAGGCTGTACGCGGGTAATGAGAATCTGGCCGGTCACGCCGTCCTGCTGCCAATCGATCTCACTGGCAATGCGTTTGCCCACCCGGCCTTGCACGTGGCATTCGATCGCCACCGCGATGCGAGCCAGCGTCAATAACGAGTCATCGGTCAGCGTAAAGTGTTTACGCTCGTCTGGGCTGACCTCGATCAGAATGGGACATACTCCGCCGCGCCCGTCTTCCGTATGAATGGATTTTAGGGCCTTGTCTCCCCGACGGCGCTTGAGTATCGGCGCGATCGCGGTGCCCAACGTCGGCTTGTAGACCCGGAACTCGTCTGGATCGATTCGTCCATCAACCAGCGGTTCCGCGAGACCGTAGTGCGCGTTGACGACCAGCGCGTCGCTGAATCCGGATTCCGGCTCTTCAGTCAGCAACATACCCGACACAAGACGACGCGAATCGGCGCATTGCATCACCGTTACGCTCAAACGCTCCATTTGAACCGCGTGTAGGTATACGGATCTGTCGCCCGATCCGCGACGGCGCCAGCGCTCGAGCGTATACGCATCGGCCAATGCCTGGCGCACGGCATCGGTGAGTTGCGCCAGATGACTCGCGTAAATCGAATGCTCCGCGCCGCCGATCGATGGCAACATCAATTTTTCCGCGATGACATCCGATCGAACAGCCATTTTTGGCCCGAACCCGATCCGCTGACTCAGCTCACCGTAGGCATAAGCAATCGCGTCGAGCACCCGCCGCGGTAACGGCGTTTCGAGAATGAGGCGGCGGATGTCGCGCAAGCGCGTTTCGAGGCGTGAATCGGCGTCGTCACCCGAGCCCGAACCGAGCAATGCGAAGCGCTCCTCCAGCCCACATTGCTGAAAATGCGCAAGGCAAGCATCGGCGGTGACGACGAAACCATGGGGTATATTGACGCCGAGAGGCGCTAGATGTCGGGCAAGGTCGGCCAACCAGACCGCTTGGCCGCCGACTTGGCGAAACTGATCCGGATGGATCTGGGGGAAAAACTGAACGAGTCGCTCGGTATTAACCGAGGACTGCGGGGTTCCGTCGAGCAGGGAATGACCTAACGACTTGGAGGTGTGCCCATCGGCGCCCGTGGCACCGGAGCTAAGCAGATAGCCCCCGATAAGATTTGTTTTTGTCAAGTAGAACATCTCAAATAGTACCTCGTTCGTTTCTCCCTGGGTATCTATTTGACCTCCCTATCGCTGCAGAACCGCTAGGTTCAGTTCGTCCCTGTATCGCCGGGGATTCCCGATTCTCGGGTTTTTGTTTTAAAGTTACGTTACCATCGCGTTAATCACGCGCCTTTCTAGCGAATCTCGTCGATAGAAAGTTTCTTATTCAGCACAAACGGCGTTATCAACGCATACCCTTGCAACTGCCAGTGCGCCAATTCCGGTAGCGCCGAGGGCACGATATCGACGAAGTCGTAGAAATCCTTGATCTGGTAACCGTAATCCTCCGCCGCCATCCCGCAGACCTTGAACTTGACGCCTAGTTGCGCATAGTAGCGCATGCGATCGACGAATTCCGCGTACCGGCCATAGTTTTGCTGTACGAGCGTGACGATCTCGGTACCGTGAACCACGACGACGAGATCGAGAAATTCCGGTGCGTGGCTATAAGGCGGCTCCATCAATGGATTCACCAAGGACCGGATCCAGTACAACGCTGAGCCCATCTTGCGCGGGTCGTCCAGAAAAAAGTCGAAAACCACCTTTTGTTGCGTGTAGGGCGTTTGCACGAACCGTCCCGATTCGCCTGCGGCTTCAGCATCCACCGTGCCGACTGCCGACACGCCAAGTGCGACCAACAAAAGGCTATTGAACGTTCGCATACCCGTACTGACTGTTAACTGTCATGCGAGTATAGCAGCGTGGGGATAGTCTCATGCTCGGGTTGCTCCGAGTGCGGTAAGAAATCGTTGACACATTCCAGTTATAGACCGCGATCTGACCCACTCGTTCCGCAATTAAGCCGCTTAAAAGTGAACTTGCGTCACATCTTCATACTTGACACCGAAGAATCAAAAGTTGCGGAGCCTACGTATCTTCGCCCCTTGGCGTATCGTACGACGTTTATCGGCCAAATCGAGCCGCTCAATCCGTTCTCGATATGTTCGTCTCGTACGGCTTCAATTTCTCTCAGCCAGCAGCTCAACGGCAGCAAACGCGGCGCCAAGCAATGCGGTTTCGGGATTCAGGCAAAGTCGCACATCAATCTGGCGCAGAAGCTCGGCGAACCGACCTTTAGCGAAGAACGCCTCCATGAATCCCCCTTCGTCAATCAGGGTCCGCAGCTTCGGCGCTATCCCGCCACCGATATAGACGCCGCCGAGCGCAAGGGTCCTTAGCGCCAGATTACCAGCCTCCGCCCCGTACAGCTCAACGAACCAACGCAACGCGTCGAGGCACACCGGATCGCCCTCGTTCAATGCGCAGTGACTGATCCGCGCGCTCAAGTCAGAGGGCTCCAGTTGGGCCATGCAAGCATCCGGAAAGACCCCGCGAGACTCACATATATGTTGATAAATCAGAGCAATACCGGGCCCACCGAGAACCCGCTCGACGCTGACATGATGCGGAAATCGATGCCGTAGCCAACGCAACAATTCGATGTCGCGCTCGCTGCGTGGCGCGAAATCCGCGTGCCCTCCCTCAGTCGCCAAGGCGCGATGCCGGCGTCCATCCCAAGCGAGGATAGCCTCGCCAAGCCCGGTTCCGGCGGCGATCACGGCGATGGTGCCAGACCGTTCGATCGCAGCGGGATTCAACCTGATCCAGTCCTGACGCGAAAGGTGGCGCATGCCGAGCGCCGTCGCCTCAAGGTCATTCAGGAGCCGAACGGATTGAACGCCGTGGCGCGCAGCGAGCTCGGGCTCGGCGAGGTGCCAAGGCAGGTTAGTGGTCTGACAGCGTCCTGCGCGTACCGGACCGGCGACCCCGAGCGCGAGGGCGTCGATGCGAAGGCCTTCGCCAACGAAATCCGCCAAGAGGTCATCAAAGTGCGCGAATTCGCGGCTCGGATAAGACGCTTGCTTTACCGACACAAGCCGGTCGTCCCATACATACGCGCCGAGGTTGCACTTGGTCCCCCCGATATCCCCTGCGATCAGATGTTTCGCCACTTCACCCCCTCCCGACTACAAACGAATCACCCATTTCACGCCTCGCATCAATAGCCAAAGAAACATCAGCGGCAACACCGCCGTCTGCATCACGAACACGACAATCAGCTTGATCGTATGCTCACTCGCATCGGCTAGCGCAAGCTTGTAGGCCTCGACCCGCTCAGGCAACCGCAGCGAATCGGTCGCTGAACTCAACCAGCTTCTTGCCCGCTCCAACAGCGACTCGGGCGAATCGGGCACGGCCGCCGGTTGCGCTAGCGCACCGATCTCTTCGAGTTGCAATGAAGCATGGCGCAGACTCGTCAGCGCCGACTCGTACTCAGGCTGCAAGAACGCCGCGTAAATCATTTCGGACGCAACCGCGAACACCGGCACCGCCAAGCGAATGATCAGTAAAATTGCCAAAGCCTTGCCGGCGCGCGCCAGCCAGGACGGAGGCACGCCACGCGACGTCCACAGCAAGCCCAGCGTCACAAGACCCAGAACGATGATCAGTGCCGTCAAACCCGGCCAGGCGAGGATCGAGATCACGACCTTCTGCAACCCCAGCGACGTACTGCTCGCCAGCATCACCCAGGAAAAGCGTTCAATCAGGTCGTTGATCGGCTCCAGCACCGCCGCCGGCGCAAAGCGCACCCCGACACCCGCCGGCTGGATCGCCAGCTCGGTCGACTTGATCACGGCGATCACCCCATTCAGGGTTCTTGCGACCCCGAACGTAATCAACGCGCGCTTGAGCCCCTGATCGACATAGGCATGCCCCAATCGATCCGCCGCACCACTCGAAATGAATGTCGCGAGCGCGACGATGAGCACGGTCAGAAGGACACGCGGTCCGCGTGTCGACCAAGGCGAACCTGGGAATCCGGATACGGAGCTCGGTTGGACGGGAGTTGTCATCTCGGAGTTTTCTAAGTTGGACCAGGATTAGCCTCTTGCGGTGCCCGCCCGTGACTCGTCCCGGCACGCGAACCGGGGCTACTCACAGGCGCGCATGTCACGGTTTTTTCGTGCGATACTCTCAAGACGATAATAGCGGATGCGGGTGAGTTTGATCAGCCGCCGAAAGGATGGGGAATCGAGGTGCTCGACTGCGTGGAATGCAGACTACTGGTGCTGATCGTCGCCTGCAATGGCGCCCCGGTGGTGACCGCGCGGTTGTTGGGACACCGTTTCGCGCGGCCGATCGATGGCGGTCGACGTTGGCCCGACGGTCGCGCGATCCTGGGCCACAGCAAAACGTGGCGCGGTATCCTCGTCGCGCTGGCGGTTACCACACTAGGCGCGCCGGTCCTCGGGTTTACGCTGCAAACGGGGCTGATCCTGGGAGCTATATCGATGCTCGGCGATCTCCTCTCCAGCTTCGCCAAACGGCGCCTCGGTTACCCACCTAGCGCCCAAGCCCTTGGCATCGACCAGATCCCAGAAACGCTATTACCGCTCATCGCGCTCAAAGAGTCACTGGATTTGACTTGGCTCCAGGTCATTATCGTTGTGATCGGTTTTTTCGTCATCGAACGACTACTGCTGCGCGCACGCGGGTGCTAGTACTAGTGCTCACGGTGCGCCAGACGCGGGTGCGTGGCGTATTCGCTCATGCAGGTAACGGCTCGACTCGACGCAAGCGGTGCAACGTGATTTCGGGCGGACAATTGAACCGAACATCGACCACTGAGACCCCGGACCCGCGTGAGGTATAGCCGCGCATACCGCGATAACGCCAAGCACCGTTGACCATCGCGCGCGGACACTTGGCGTTGCTCATGACCGGAATTCCGCCCGGCAGACAGATCTGCCCGCCGTGGGTATGCCCCGCCAACATCACGTCGAAACCGGAAAACGCCGCCGAACGATAGGGCTCCGGCGTGTGTGACAACAGGATCGAAGGCGCCTGATCGGGGATCCCGTGCGCCGCCTTTTCGATGTTATCCGACTTGTAGTAGTGCGGATCGTCGATGCCGGCAAGGTAAAGCGTGTCGCCGCCGCGCTCGATCGCCACGGACTCGTTCAACAAGACCTGGACATTCATGCCCTCCAACCCTGGCACCATCTGGATTGAATCGTGGTTGCCCAATACCGCATACGTCGGTTGCCGGATACTGTCGCGCACGCGACTCATCGCATCGAGCGCGCGATCGAATGGGCCAAACGTCTTGGCGCGAAAATCACCCGTGATCACGCAAAGATTGTAATCGAGCGGTTCGATGCACTCCGCGAGCACGTCCGCCATTTGCTCATTGATATCGAGATGCAGATCGCTGACATGCAGCAGCGTAAAGCCCTCGAACGCCGATGGCAGGTTGTTGATCCAGAGGTCGTTGGCGGCGATCTGAAGCTTGAGCGCATTGCGCCGGCCGCGTTCATGGAGGAACGCGAGACGCAGCAACCCCCGCATCACGCCGTGAATCGAGTGCCAGTTTTCGATATGAAAAAAATTGAAGCCCTGTCCGAATACCCGCGTTTCACGCTCACGTTCGATGCCCAGCCGCTGGCGCAGATGGGTCGGACTGACTCGACCCTCGAGCACCTTGAGCAGCGGATTGTTAGCCGGCAGTTTCGTCATGACCCCATGTTCGGTAGTTATTCCCTCGTTGGATTTATACCACGGCGCCTGCGGCAACACTTTGAAGGCGGTCATACTTATGCATACGTCTTAAAACGTCGTCGAACGAGGCGCCCCCCGACCACGCCGAAACTTGAGATTCACGCCCTTTTGCGATACCCATTAGAAGTATAGCGACATCAGCCCGCGCCACCACACCGGCCGCGTTGACCCAACAACCCCGACCCAACACCTCATCATGGCGCAGACTTCCGACTCCGGCACACGCAAGGCGGTCGCCCTCCTATCGGGCGGCCTCGACTCGATGCTGGCGGCCCGGATCGTTCAAAATCAGGGCATTCACGTCGAAGCGATTACCTTTTTTACCGGCTTCTGCACCGACGCACTGCGCCAGATCTCCGGCCTGCGCGACACCCAGAAACACAACCGGCACGATGCGATCTGGGTCGCTGAACAGCTTGGTATCCGCCACCATGTGATCGATGTCGTTGATGCTTACAAAGACGTCGTACTCAATCCGCGCCACGGCTACGGCACCCACCTCAACCCATGCCTGGATTGCAAGGTTTTCATGGTGCGCAAGGCCCACGAATGGATCACGGCCCACGGCTTTGACTTCATCATCACCGGCGAGGTCGTCGGTCAACGGCCAAAATCCCAAACCAAACGCGTGTTGCCCGTGGTCGCGGCCGAATCCGGCGCCGACGACCGACTCCTGCGCCCACTTTCCGCCCGCTTGCTCCCCGAGACCCTGCCCGAGCGCGCCGGCTGGATCGATCGCGCGGCGCTCCACGCGTTCTCCGGGCGATCACGCAGACCCCAAATCGAACTGGCGCGACAACTCGGCCTTCACCAATACACCCAGCCCGCCGGCGGTTGTTGCGTCCTGACTGAAGGCGCCTACGCGGACAAACTGCGCGATCTTTGGACGCATCGCGGCAAGCGTGACTACGAGTTCGACGATGTGATGCTGCTGAACGTCGGCCGCCATTTGCGCCCGCGCCCACATTTCAAGCTCATCATCTCGCGCGACGAGGCCGAGACCCAGTATCTTGAAGGCTACCGTCGCGTCTTCCCCCATCTGCGCACGCTGAGCCACCCCGGGCCGTTGACCCTGATCGACGGCAACTGCAACGACGACGAGGATCTCATCCTCGCGGCACGTATCGCGGCGCGCTTCAGCCAGGGCCGAAACGCCGACTGGACCGACATCGCCGTGATCCGCCCCGGCCATGCCGACCTGTCGCTCACAGTGCGCCCGTGCGCGCCGGACGAGATTCCGCAAGCCTGGTACATCTGAGAGCCTGTGAAAATATCCCGCAATCTACTACGGACGCCCCTGGACGCGCTGACCGGCTAGGACAGCGACCACCCGCGCAGGCTACAATCCCCACATCGACGAACCCGACCAAGGAGCCCCATTTTGAGCCTGATCCGCCCGTTTCGCGGCCTGCGCCCGGCGCCCGGCCGCGCCGACGAAATCATCGCCCCGCCCTACGACGTGCTGAACAGCGCCGAGGCGCGCCAACGCGCGGCCGGCAAGCCGTGGAGTTTTCTGCACATCTCCAAGCCGGAAATAGACCTGCCCGAAGACACCGATAGCTACGCGCCCGAGGTATACGCCAAAGCGGCGGAAAATCTGGCCCAAATGGTGGCCGCGGGTGTGCTCCAGCGCGACGCCGCGCCGAGCTACTACGCCTACCGCCTGATCTGGGGCGAGCACGTCCAGACCGGCATCGTCGCCGCCGCGTCGGTTGCCGATTACGACACCAACCGCATCCGCAAACATGAGTTCACCCGTCCGGTGAAAGAGGACGACCGCGTACGCCAGATCGACGCGATCAACGCCCAGACCGGTCCGGTGCTGCTGGTCTATCCGGCCGCGCCTGATATCGATGCGCTCCTCGCCGAAGTCACCGCGGCGGCGCCCGACACCGATGCCACCGCCGATGATGGAATCCGCCACCAGCTCTGGGTCATCGCCGGCGCGCAACGGATCGCCGACCTCGGCACCGCGTTCGACGCCCTCCCCGCGCTCTACATCGCCGACGGCCATCACCGCTCGGCCGCCGCGTCGCGTGTGTGCCGGCAGCGCGCCCATCCCGGCGACGACGACGCCAGCTACCGTCACTTCCTCGCCGTGATCTTTCCCCATCACCAGATGAAGATCCTCGACTACAACCGCGCGGTGCGCGACCTCAATGGCCTGACCCCGGCGCAACTGCTCGAACGAATCGGCGCGCGGTTCGAGGTCGCACCAAGCGCCGCGCCGGTAAGCCCGCGTGGCCCGGGCGAATTCGGCATGTATCTCGCTGGACATTGGTACCAACTCACGCTCAAGCGGGAATACATCCCCGTCGACGACCCGGTGGCGCGACTCGACGTAAGCCTGCTCCAGCAGCAGCTCATCGAACCCTTGCTCGGCATCAGCGACCCACGCCGCGACGACCGCATCGACTTCATTGGCGGAATCCGGGGGCTCGGCGAACTGGTGCGCCGCGTCGACAACGGCGACATGGCCGTCGCGTTTTCGCTGTACGCAACCCGTATGGAAGCCCTGATGGCGGTCGCCGACGCCAACGAAGTCATGCCGCCGAAATCGACCTGGTTCGAACCCAAACTCGCCGACGGCCTCGTCTCCCATGTCCTCGACTGAAGGAGGCGTCTCGAGCCAGCTTTAGGGCTTACTTGAGGCGGCTGGACCGTCACTCGAACGTGTCGTCAGATATGTAACGGTGAACGCGCCCGGAAATCGACAACAACGATTGCGGCGCGCTAACACTGGACGACCCTGCAACTGTTCGAAAGCCACTGCCCGACCGAGGCCCCGCCAATCGTCTGACCTTCCGTCGCGATGGCGCGATCCCTGGGGTTCCCGGTAGCGGCGACCTCTCGAGAGCAGCCGCGGCGACAGTACGTCGGCCGCCGCCGACGCCGATGCCAGCCGAGTACCGGTGACGATACCCTCACCCCTTCAGCTGTTGCATGATCAGTGGAAACGGCGTCGATACGGCTACTCGATCCGTTCGATCCTTTCGAACCTTTCGAACCGACGCTGCCAAAGCGCCTGATACAAACGTTCCAGCTGCGCGGTGAGCGCAGCCGAATCCTGCAACGGCGACGCCTTGACGCGCTCACGCAACCCCCGCCGCAAGTCAGCCAACCGGTTCAAGTCGTTGGCCCACGCCGTCGCGATGGCGACATACGCTTCCTCATCGCGCGCGACCCAATCCGTAAGTCCCACCGCGGTCAACAGCGCGGCGGATTGGCGCGCGACCGCCCGTGCACCCAGCATCGAGACCACCGGCACCCCCATCCACAAGGCCTCGCAGGTGGTCACCCCCCCCGAGTACGGTAGGGTATCGAGCCCGATATCGACCTCGTGATAATCGGCGAACACGGCGGCCGGATCGTTATGTCCGCCACGCAGCTCGATCCGCTCGGGCGCGATCCCCACCGCGGCGAACGCGTCCAGAATTCCCGCCCGCCGCTCCGCATCGCGTAAACTCTTCCAATTGATCAGCAACCGTGATCCCGGCACCGCCGCGAGCACCCGCGCCCAAAGCGCGAGCACCCGCTCGTTGACCTTGAGCAGATTGTTGAAACTGCCGAAGGTGATTTGCCCACGCGTGCGCGCCGGTAGCGCCGCCACCTCCGGCGTTGTTTCGGGGGCGGTATAGGTCAGCCGGGTCTGAGGGAGGTACACCACAGTCTCGGAAAAATATTTCCGGCCCTCCGGCGGCACCGTCGTCGCGTCCATGATCACGTAATCGATCGCATCGCAGCCCGTGGTGTCGCAATAACCGAGCCAGGTGACCTGCACCGGCGCTGGGCGTAACGCGAACGCGTTCAATCGGTTGCCCCCGGTATGCCCTGACAGGTCGACCAGAATGTCGATTTCGTCGGCCACGATCAAATCCGCCAACGCCTGATCGCCGAGCTTGACGGTGCGCCGCCACTGGGTGCAATGCTCGCGGATCGCGTCCGTCACCGCGTCTTCATTTACGCGGCCGGAGTACACATAGGGCGAGATCTGGTCGTGGTCGTGGGCGCGCATGACCCCGAGCATGAAATATCCGATGGGATGGCGCGCGAGGTCCGCCGACACGTAACCGACCCGCAACGGGCGCTCCGCGGCACGCGTGAGGTCAAGACGATGCGCGATCCCGGCCAGGTTGCGGGTATACCGTTCACCCCAGGCGCGGTGCTCCGCGAACAGCGCCTCGGCACTGATATCGGGGTCGTAACAAAGGCGGAACAATAGCGAGGAATGGATCTTGGCCCAGTCCGGCTTGAGCGCCAACGCCTGGCGCAAGGCCTCGTAACCGGCATGGCGGCAGCCTTGTTCGAGCCGGATGTACCCAAGATTCGACAAGGTCGCCGGATTGGCCGGCTTAAGCTCAAGCGAACGCCTGACCCAGGCCTCAGCCGCGGCGAGTTGACCATCGAACATCAAGAGCTTACCAAGATTGCTCATCGCCTTGGCATAGTCGGGTCGCAGTTCGATCGCACGCGCGTAGGCACGCTTGGCCTCCGCGGTGCGGTTCAGCGCCGCGAACGCGTTGCCGAGATTGTTCCAGCCCTCGGCGTAACCGGGCTGAATCCGCGTCGCGGCCTGATAGTGCCGCACCGCTTGGTCGAGCCGCCCGAGCTCGCTACACGCATTGCCGAGATTATTCAGAGCTTCGATAAAATCCGGCCGCAGCGCAACCGCGCGGGCATAAGACCTCAAAGCCGACGCGAAATCGCCGCGTAACCAGTGCGCATTACCTTGCCCGTAGTGAAGCTCGGGCACCGCCGGCGCCAGGGCCAGCGCACGTGCAAAGACCTGAAGCGCCTGCGCCGAGTCCCCAAGATTGACCAGCGTTTGTGCAAGATTGTTGAGCACCACGGCGGAATCGGGTGCCAACGCAGCCGCGGTCTCGAGTACCACCCGCGCCGCTTGGTAGCGTTTAGCCGCGCGCAACAATGTGCCCAGATCATTGTGCGCGCTCGCCAGCTGCGGTTTTACGCGCACGCATTCGCGATATGCCCGCTCGGCTGCGGCCACATCGCCCTGAAGCCGATAGACGTTGCCGAGGCTATTCAAGGCCTCGACGAGCGCGGGTTGCAACGCGTAGGCGCGATGGTAGGCCGCGGCCGCCTCGTCCAACCGCCCCAGCGCAAACCACGCGTTGCCAAGGTTGTTGTGAGCCTCGGCCCACTGCGGACGCAAGGTCGTGGCGCGGGCGAGCGTCGCCACCGCGGCTTCGCTCGCGCCGCTTTGGTGCTGCAGTATGCCTAACAAATGCAGGGTATCCGGCTGCGACGGGTGTTGCGCGCGCACCCATTGACATAGGGACTCCGCCGCTTTGAGCTGCCCCGACGCCTGCAACCGCAGGGCCTCACGCAAATGCGCCTTCAATGCCTCCGGCAACGCAGTGAGCGGCGTCACACCATCAAGCTCCTGGGGATCATCCATTTCGCGCATCCAACAGTTCGAGTCGCCTTAGCGTATCAGAGAGCAAGCATCTAATTTGTCAGATGATTCACCGATTTACGACACTCCGTAGATCTTCGCACCGAACGAGAGTCCGGCATTCCCCGACGCCCACGGCGTGACCAGGGACCGATACCGCGCTTTGACAAAAGGCTTCTTCATTCGCGCAAACCTGCTCTAGCCCAACCTATGACCCAACGCCCCCCGATCGCAGCGACATCGACTGTGACCCATTGAACAGAATTGCGCGTTAAGCGCAGTTACTCTCGCGCGTGCGATTGTGAAACAGACACGAAATCGGTAACCGTCACGCACCTTTTGCGTGCCCAAATCGCCGACTGGTGGTTTATGATCAAACCCAAACATTACCCTGTCTATGCACGCGAGGATTTGAACGGACCCTCACACGGAGCAGTTGACGCCAACCAAGCGACTTCTGGCGGATTTTCGAAAAAACGCCAATCCAGCCGTCAGACAACACGGACCACGACCCAGGCGATAGGGCTTACTGTATGCAAAACCCGATTAATCCGTTAGTCAACGCGCTGCACTGGCTGGGCCTGATCGCGGCATTCCTGCTGGTACTGTTGGTCAGCTCGGTACCGCTTACGCTGGAGCAGCAGCTGATCTTTGCCACCGTGGCGTTGGGCTTTTCGTGGCTGGTGCGGCTCGGCCGTAACATCTCACGCTACCGGATGATCGTCCTCATCATAATCTCGGTGCTGGCGAGCGGCCGTTATATTTACTGGCGCATCACCGAATCGATGGCCTGGTTTGACCCGCAGGTCACGCTCACGGTATGGGACCACGTGCTGTCGCTGGGATTACTGCTCGCCGAACTGTATGCGTGGTCGGTGTTGTTTTTAGGATATTTCCAAACCATCTGGCCATTGCGACGCCCAACGCTGGAACTGCCGGCTGATCGGTCGCAATGGCCAAGTGTCGACGTGTTGATCCCCACCTACAGCGAACCCCTGAAGGTCGTCGCACCATCGGTACTGGCGGCGAAAAATATCGACTGGCCGAGCGACAAGATCAATATCTTCCTGCTGGACGATGGCGGACGATCGGAGTTCGAGCAATTCGCACTGCAATCCGGTGTCCGCTACATCCACCGCGATACTAACGCCGGCGCCAAGGCGGGCAATATCAACAACGCGCTCAGCCGCTCGAGCGGCGAATACATCGCTATTTTCGACAGCGACCACGTCCCGGTGCGCAGCTTTCTGACCAAGACCATGGGCTGGTTCCTGCGTGACCGCAAGCTCGGCCTGGTGCAAACACCGCACCTGTTTTTTACCCCGGACCCGGTCGAGCGCAACCTTCAAATCTATCATCGGGTACCCAACGAGGGGCAGCTGTTCTACGGTTTAGTGCAAGACGGGAACGACACCTGGAACGCGAGCTTTTTCTGCGGCTCGTGCGCGGTACTGCGGCGCGACGCACTGGCCGACATCGGTGGCATCGCCGAGGACACCGTCACCGAGGACGCCCACACCTCGCTCGTGATGCAGAAGCACGGCTGGAACTCCGCCTACATCAACATCCCCCTCGCGGCCGGTATGGCAACCGAGCGACTGTCCGGACACATCCGCCAGCGGGTGCGCTGGGCGCGCGGCATGACGCAGATCTTCCGCAAAGACAACCCGCTGATTGCCAAAGGTTTGTCGTTTGCGCAGCGGTTGAATTACTTCAACGCGATGATGCACTTTTTCTTCGGCCTGCCGCGCATCATCTTCCTGACGGCGCCACTGGCCTACCTGTTCTTCGAAACTTACGTCATTCAGGCCAGCGCGGCCATGATCGCGGTATTCGCGCTGCCGCACATTTTTCAGGCGCATGTTGCCAACTCGGCGATGCAGGGCCGGTATCGCCACAGCTTCTGGGCCGAGGTTTATGAAACCCTGCTCGCGCCGCACATTCTGTTTCCGACCATCATGACGTTTTTCTTCCCGAAGCTCGGCAGCTTCAACGTGACTGCCAAGGGCGGCGTGATCGACAAGGACCACTTCGACTGGACCTCATCGCGCTTCATCTTTACGCTGCTGGTTCTCAACCTCGCCGGGCTGTGTGTGGGCATGCTGCGACTGTTCTGGTGGAACCCCGACGAGACCGGCACCGTGATCATCAACCTTGCCTGGACCCTATTCAACGCCACCATCATCGGCGCCGCGCTCGCAGTGGCGTGGGAGAAGCGGCAGCGCCGCGCCAACGCACGCATCCATCGCACCTATCCCGCGCTGCTGCGGACCCTGGACGGCGGCTTTTTCCTTGCCGCCACCGCCGACATTTCGACCGGTGACATCAGCCTTCGCCTCGACGAACCGGCCGTCAACCTCAAGCCCGATGACTACGTGATCGTCGAGCTACTGGAAGGCGCCAAGCCGTATCGCTTCAAAGGCCGACTGGCGACCGTCTCCGACCAGCATGTCGGCATCCGGCTGGAGCACATGTCGGTCGAAAAACTGGCGCAGCTGGTGTACTTCTCGCACGGACACGACGCCGCCTGGGACGCCTGGTACAACGCCTGCGAACCGACCAAGCCGCTGTATTCGTTCTTTGAGATCATGCGTTTCGGGATTGGCGGCGCGTTCCGTGCGCTGTTTGGGCACAACGATGACCCGGAAAGTCAGGTCCGCCCCGGTTTCGCCGCAACCGGCTGGCTGCTGGTGTTGCTGCTGGTGTTGCTAGCGGGTGCGTTCGCGCCGAAAAATGCGAACGCCGAAACGGCCGACGTGGTAGCGGTGGATCCGTCCCCCGCTGGGGTGATTCCGCCACGCGATCCCGGTACGGAAATCGGGGAATGGAATCAAATTGCACTCAAATTTTCGGATCTGGGGATCGACAATCCGCTACGACTGCGGGGCGGCAATACCCAGCACGACGTCTGGTTCGCGCTGCGATCAGACCGCATCGTCCGGAAAGCCTCGATTCATCTCAAGTACTCGCTGGCACCCGAGCTGCGTGCCGACTACTCGCAGTTCCAGCTCAGCCTGAATGGGATCGAACTTGGGTTGCTTACGCTCGAGACGCTCGCGACAGGCGAAACCATTGAGCAGGAGTTCGCGGTCGACCCGCTCTACGTCAGCGATCTCAACCAACTCTCGCTAAAGCTGATTCCCCGCGAGCAGGATTTCTGCGAAAAGCTTGATCCCAAGCTCAAGGAGGCGCTGATCAGCGAGGACAGCGAGATCCGCATGACCGAGGGGCCGCTCAATCTGGTTAACGATCTGGCGTTGTTTCCGATCCCGTTTTTCGATCAGTTTGACGATCAGCGCCTGGTGATTCCGGTCGTACTCGCGGACCGCATGCTCGAATCACCTTCGGCCATCAAGGCTGCCGGTATCTTGGCGTCGTGGTTTGGCGCGCTCGCCGACTATCGTGGCGCGAACTTTCCCGTCCTGGTCGACGCCCTGCCCGACCGCCATGGGGTGATTTTGACCACGGCCGAACACCCGCATCCGTTGCTTGCGGGGCACTCGCTAAATGGTCCCGGCGTCGCACTTGTCAGCCACCCCGAAAAGCCCCAGATCAAACTGCTCGCACTGCTGGGGCGCAACGACGAAGATCTGATCAGCGCCGCAGCGATGCTGATTTCCCGCCACGAACCCCTGGCGTCCGACCGGGTCGAGTTCGTCGCAGCCGACCTACCGGCACCGCGCAATCGCCATGATGTCCCCAACTGGTTACCGGTCGGACAAAAATCCCGCTTGGGCGACCTGTTGACGCCCGACCGTCTGGTGGTGCGGGGGCTCAATCCAAATCCGGTCGATCTGAAGTTTCGCGTACCGCCCGATCTCTATCGCTGGAAACACGACAGCGTGCCCTTCCACGTGAGTTTTTCCCACACCGATCTGCCGTTGCGTAGCGACAGTAAATTCAGCGTCGACATCAATCAGGACGGGCTGCGCAGCTATGTCCTCGGCGCCAGCAAGGGGATTTTCAGCAGCGTCAAACCGTTCCCGACCCGGTTACCGGACACGCACGGCTACACGCCAGAGTTCACCACCCAGCACGAAAAGATCGCTCTGCCGATCTACGAACTGGTTGGCCATAGTCAGCTCACGCAGTTTTTCGATTTTCAGATTCCCGAGCAATACGGCACTGACTGCATCAATCTTTACACCCAACACCTGACCGGAAAGGTGGACCCCGACTCGCATATCGATCTGCGCGGCTATTTGCATTTCACGCGCCTCCCCGATCTCGCCAAGTTCGTCAATATGGGATTTCCGTTCACCCGCCATGCCGACCTCGCCGAAACCGCGGTGGTCATGCCGCGCACACCGACGCCGGCCGAAATTCAGGCGGCGTTGGAACTGATGGGGCGCATGGGCAATGCGACCGGCAATCCCGCGTTTCACGTCTCCGTGCTGAATCCTGCTCAAATCGATACCGCGCGCGAAAAGGACATCCTGATTGTCGGCGCCAGCGACGATAGCGAACTCCTGGCGCAATGGCAGGCGCACCTCCCGGTGCACTCGACCAACACCGGCTGGGCGCTGCGGCAACTCTCGTTACGAGAACGATTCGATTTGTGGTGGCAGGCCGGCGAATCCTCGGATCTCAAGGGCGTTCGCGAGTTGCTCGAGGCTCAGGGCGAAAACCTGGTTGCGCTGACCGGCTTCCCCTCGCCCTATTCCGCCAACCGCTCGGTGGTCGCGGTGCTGACACGGGCACCCGATGGCCTCACGACAATTACGGAGGCGTTAAACGACCCCGCCCAGACCGCCAAGGTCCAAGGCGACTTCGCCGCGTTTTCACCCGGCGACGTGCGCTCGGTACGCATCCTGCCGGTCTACCACGTGGGCGACCTACCGTTCTTTACCGGCTTGAGCTGGTACCTCTCGTCCCACCTGCTGACGCTGATCGTGATCAGCTTGATCCTCGCACTCGTCACAGCGGCACTCATTGCCGGAAAAATGCGGCAAGTCGCGGCCGCCCGACTGGCGCTGGAGAACGAGCGTGCTTGAGGCGCGTAAAGTCAGCCGCGTGTGCGGGCTCGCCGCCACCCTCGGCTCGCTGCTGACGTTCCAGGTCCACGCCTGCCCACCGCCGACACCGCATTGGGACGCTTATCTCCGCTACTTTGTTCAGCAGGATGGGCGGGTGGTTGAGTTTTCGCAGAAAAGCCGTTCAACCTCGGAGGCGCAAGCTTACGGGTTGTTCCATGCGCTGGTCGCGAACGACCGGCCACATTTCGCGAAGATACTCGAGTGGACCGAAAACAATCTGGCGCAAGGGACACTCGAACGCGAACTCATGGCGTGGCAATGGGGTTACCGCGACGCGGAGCGACAGTGGGGTGTTCTGGATCACAACCCCGCCAGCGATGCCGACACCTGGCTCGCTTATAGCTTGCTCGAAGCCGGTCGCTTATGGTCCGAACCGCGCTACGCGACGCTCGGACGTCACGTACTGCGCAACATCGAGACCCATTTGGTCGCGGATCTGCCCGGCCTCGGTCCGATGTTATTACCGGGTCCGTGGAGCCACGATCCGCAGCGCGGCGTCTGGACGCTCAACCCGAGCTACCTGCCGATCCAGCTGTTACGCCGGTTCGAGGCCGAGCATAGCGATGGTCCGTGGGGCCGAATCGTCGAAAACACTGTTCAGATGCTACGCGCCAGCGCGCGCGCCGGGGTGGTTCCCGACTGGATCGAATACAAGCCGGGGGACGGCTTCATGGAGGCCGACGCCGAACGCGCGTATTCGAGCTACGACGCGATTCGGATCTATCTCTGGATCGGCATGTTGAACCCGGCCGAACCCCTGCGGGCGTCCCTGTTGGCGGCATTGCAGCCCGGCTTTTGCGCGAGTGACAAGCCGCCGGAACGCGTCCATTTGCCGACGCAAAAGCCCGAAGGCGAGGGGCCGGTCGGATTCAAGGCCGCCCTACTGCCTTATCTCGCCGCACTCGGTAATCAAGCCTGCCTACAACGGCTGCAGTCGGAAATCGACGCCAGTTGGCACGAGAACCTCCTCACGGAAGAACCTGTTTACTATGACCAGAATCTGGCCCTGTTCGGGCTCGGCTGGTTTGACCGTCGTTATCACTTTGATGCAAAAGGGCATCTTCATACTCAGTGGGAAACACCATGTCGAGGTTCAGACTCCGCCTCATCGCACTCGGGCTAGCCATGCTGGGTCCGGTCGGGCCCAGCCTCGTCCACGCCGAGCAAGACGACGATATTGCGCAACTCCTGGTTCAGGGCCATTTTTGGTTTGAGCAAGGCCGAATCGACTTGTCGCAAAAGGCCTGGCGAAAAGTGCTGTTGGTTGAACCGGATAACACCGAAGCGCTCGCCGGACTCAAAGAGCTGGAGCGCACCAACCTGGGCCAACTCGATCAGGCCAAACTGGCCGAAGCCCGCGTCTTGGCACTGGCCGGGCGTTACAAGGAGGCGTTGACGCTCTATCAAGCCGCGTTCAACGGACCGCCGCCGACCAGCTATTACTCATCTGAGTATTACCTGACCATGGGCGGCACCGAGGACGGCTGGACCACGGCCCACTCGCAGATGACCGCGTTGGCGCGGACCTATCCGTCGAACACGGCGTATGCGATGGCTCTAGCCAAGCTCAAGACCTACCGCGAGAACACCCGTCGCGACGGCATCCGGACACTGCAAAGCCTCGCCGAACGCGCGGACTTGCGCGACGACGCCACTGCGGCCTGGCGCCAGGCATTGCTGTGGCTCGAAACGCGGCCTGACGACGCAACCTTGTTTCGCGACTACCTGCAACGCGTACCCGACGACAGCCAGGTCGAAGCCCGCATGCAAAGACTCAACACCCGCGTGCTAGCGCCGGTTGCCGAAGGGTACGAAGCCCTGGAAGCCAAAAACCCGAACGCGGCGGCACGCGCCTTCGAACAAGCGCTGACCGAGGATCCCAACGACGTCGACGCACTCGCGGGGCTCGGCATCATACGCCTGCGGCAACAACGCTTTACCGAGGCGCAGCGCTACCTGCGCCGAGCCATCGAGCTCAACCCCAGTCGCAAGCCGGAGCTCAGTCAAGCGTTGGACGATGCCAGCTTCTGGTCGGTTTACGGTACCGCCGAATCGGCACGCCGCAAAGGCGACCTGCGCTCCGCCCTGCGCGCGGTAAAACAGGCTGAAAAAATGCGCCCGCATCAGGCCGAGGTTCTCGCGTTACGGGCGAGGATCGAACGTGCGCGTGGCAACCCCGCCGAAGCGGAAAGCTACTATCGGCGCGCGCTCAAGCTGCAGCCGAAAAACCGCAAGCTGAGCCGTGAACTGGCCAGCCTGACCCGCGCGCAGGAAGCCGCCGCGCAGGCCGAAGCCGAGGAAGCCGCCGCGGCGCATGTCGAGCCGATCATCCGGATGGCCGCCGACGGCCGCATCCTCAACCCGATCGTATTCTCAACCGAAGGCGAACCACTGACTGATGTCGAGGCGATTCGCCTGCGCGCCGAAGCCGAGGCGGTTCAGGACCCACGCCGAGCCAGCGAACTGCTGGAGCAGGCATTGAAAATCGACCCCGACAACGCCTGGGTGCGCCTCGATCTGGCACGTCTATATCGCCGCCAAAACCTTAAAACCGAAGCCATTGCGGTGATGGACGAGATGGTCGAACGGCGCCCGGACGACGCCACGCCCCATCACGTCAAGGCCTTGTTCCATGGCGAGGCCCAGGAATGGGCCGAGGCACTCCGCGCGTTGGAGCGCATCCCGAAAGATCAACGCTCCGAGGAACAAGCATTGCTGCACCAGCATCTCTGGGGCAATCTCAAAAACAACGAGGCCCGCGCCGCGCTGGTGCGCGAAGACTACGCCAAGGCGCGCAGCATCGCTGCGGAAATCGAATTCAACGAGCGCAACAATCCGGAGTTGATGCTGATTCGCGCCGAACTGTTTTCCGACCTGGGTGACCGCCGCGCCGCATTGCGCACCGCCCATCAGGCGCGCGTCACACTCGCCGAAAACGATACCGACCTTGCGTTGCGCTATGCCACCGTATTGCTCAAGACCGGGCAACGCGGTGACCTACGCCGCGAACTCGACCGCATTCGGCGTCAAAATAGCGATCTCACGCAAGGGCAGCGTCTCATCATCGAACAGCTCGAACTCGATATGGCCCTGCAAACTGCGGACGACTTGCGCCAACAGGGCGAGTTTGACGCCGCGTTGGCGAAAAACCGCCCATCGCTGGCTAAATACGGCAAGAATCCGCAGGTTCTGCTGACCCAGGCCACCATCCACAAGGACGCGGGAGACTACCCAAAGGCGATCGAAACCTACCGCCAAGTCGCACAAATTCAGCCGCGCAACCGTTATGCATGGACCGGCGCAGTCGGCTCGGCGATGGCGATGCGCGACTTCACCCAGGCCGTCACGCTCACCGAAGCCGGCTTGCAAAACCTACCGGATGAGCCCGAGCTACTGTCGCTGCGCGCGCAACTCAGCGCGATGCGCGGCGAGCATGCGGCTGCGGCGGCGGATCTCGAAAAGGCGATCGCGCAGCACCGCGAGCGCGAAAAGATCTCGGCCTTACCCTATCTCGAAGTGGACAAGGCACAGGCCCCGGTCGATGCGAGCTGGGTCACCGACGCGCGCACCCGCCTCGCCGAGCTCAATACCCGCAAACGTGATGAAATCGATCTCGGCGTGGCCCTGCGAGTACGCGAAGGCGATCCGGGTCTGGGCGAACTCAGCCAACAGTCGACGCCGCTGCAATACGTGCATATACCTGATCACGATACCCGCTGGAGTGTTGGCGTAGTGCCGACCCGGCTCGATGCCGACGCGGTGGACGGCAATACCTTGGCGGTCAATCAATTCGGCAGTCTCGCGCTTACCCCGGGCGCACACTCGGGCGTGCAGTACGAGCAGGAAGCCGAAGGCGTTGCCGCGCAGGTTGCCTACGAGTCGCGGCGATTGGTCGCGGATATCGGGGTCACCCCGCTCGGCTTCACCAAAGAGAACGTCGTGGGCTCGGCCAAATGGAAGGATCAGAGCTTCGATCACAAGGCCACAGTCGGCATCGAACGCCGCGCCATCGAGGAAACCCTGCTTTCTTACGCCGGCACGACCGATCCCGGCACCGGGCGCGACTGGGGTGGGGTCACCCGCACCGGCTTGGCCATGAGCTTTGACCGCAATTTTGGCAACACGGGTATTTACGGTGACCTCGGCTTCTACTACCTGAAGGGCGACAACGTCGTCGACAACCGGGAGGCCTTCGGTCAGATCGGCAGTTACTGGGCCATGGTCGATCAGCCGGACCAATCACTCAAACTCGGGTTGAACCTGCAGCTACGCTCGTTTGAGGACAACCTCCGGTTCTTCACCCTCGGACATGGTGGATATTTCAGCCCGCAACGGTTCATCTCGCTCACCCTGCCCATCGGCTACGAAGGCGCTGCGGGCAAACTCCGTTACGCCCTGCACGCCGCCATCGGAGTGCAGGATTACCGTGAAGACGAAGCCGCAGTGTTTCCGCGCGATCCAGGCCTGCAGTCGCAATTGGAAGCGCTGGCCGGATCGAATCCCGGGGTGGTCACGCGCTACGCGGGTGAGGAAAAGACCGAGTTCGTCTACAACCTTCGCGCGCGCGCGGAGTACCAGACGGGGCGCCAATGGGCGACCGGCGCCTGGCTAACTGCCGCGAGCGCGCAGGACTTTCGTGAGTATGGTGGGGGGCTGTACCTGCGATATTTTTTCAGACTGATTGGGGAGAAACATCCAGACCCCTGCTGCAGCCTGATCGATCCATTTCTCTACGCAAGATAACGCTCGGACCGAACCGAGAATTCGCGCCCACACACTATCCGAGCCGCAGTGCCGAGGAATCTCGATCACCTCGCCGGGAAACCCACGCCAACCCGCGTGCGCCTCATTGGTGACAGCGATCGAATCGGAAAACGTCAAGCTCGGATGCAAATCGAAGCCTCAAAAGCAAAACCACTCCACCAGGGCACTCACTGAAAGCGGTTCATGTTTACGTAACAGCTGACCCGCTCCGAGACAGGAATCTCTGAACGCGACTGCGTAATTATTTGCCATTGTTGCGCAGAGCGTTTCGAGCAAGACCGAGGGAGGGTTCATTTCGGGTCACACCGCCGCTGCCGCGTCTTATTGCCCAAAAGCGGACCGCTTTCACGGTTTTTTGTACCGAAAAACAAGTATTAATACACCTCAGTGAAACCGCAAAGAGCACCAACCATGAGCTTCAGACCGATGTCGAATGACTCCTCCAACGAAATCGATTCGCATGAGGAAGCGTTCTTCATCCAATCACGCGCAACCAAGGATACGCTGACGGCACTGCGACAGATCATCCCCGACGAGCGCCTGCTTACGATACTTACCGGCCACCCCGGGGTCGGCAAGACACGCCTGATCGGGGCTTTCGCAGCACAGGCTGGCGCGCACACGATTACGGCCCGGGTCCAGTGTCTGCCACTCGCGGCAGGCGAGTTTCAGCAACGGGTTCTGGCGGCGTTCGGACTGCCGCCTGCTCATCACGACCCAGCGAACCCGCTGCGGACGCTCTTCGGCTATTTGTTGGACCAGCGCATGCAAGCGCGCGAGGTCGTGCTTTTCATCGATGACGCGCATCTAATTCGCAGAGACATGGCACACACACTGCGTGTCCTGACGAATCTCAAGATCGACGGGGAACACCTGCTGCACATCGTGTTGGTCGGCCGGCCGCAGTTGGCTCGCTTGATCGAGTCTGGATCCCTGCAAGCAATTCGCGATGACATCAAACAATGGATTCAACTAGCACCCCTGCAAACGTCGGACATGGCGGGCTTTGTCGAAGCCATGCTGAGCACGAGGGAACCATACCTAGAGCTCGACATCAGCGACTCTGCCCTATCGTTGCTACACCGCTACTCCGGGGGTAATCCCACCGCGCTGAAGTGCTTGATCGAACTCGCCTTGAGGCAGGTCGACACCCGCCACGCGCCCCAGCTCATCCCCGAGCACATCTGGGATGGCATGGAGTCCAACGATTGGGTCCGTTGTGCCGAACAGTTAGGGGGGCCGCGTCGTCAGGCGGAAACGCCTTTGACAGACACCCGCATCGCCGCGCGGCTGATTGAATTTCGCGGGGGCACCCGAATCGCAACGCACCGATTGCAAAAAAGCTCAGTTGTGGTCGGACGGGCGCCAAACTGCGAAATTTGCGCCGATGATGCGTCGGTGAGCCGGACCCACGCGCGGATCTCGCTCTCAAACGATTCTGCCACGTTGCGCGACCTGGCCAGCCACAACGGAAGTTACATCAACGGTAGGCCAGTTGATGAGCAAGCGATCATCGATGGCGACATCTTGCGGTTCGGTCACGTGACCGCATTGTTCTACTACCGTCACGTCGCAGATGAACCCTTTTGTGTCGGACCCAACTACTCGGCGGCGGATTTGGCCGAAGACCAGCGCCTCGAATCGGTAGTAGAAGCGCTGTTCATTGCTCAAGCAACGGCCGAAACCCACACCCGCGCGATACCCTTGAGTGAACCGGCCAACGAAACTGTCGAGCCAAATGCGCTAACCGAAGCGCCCGCGCTCGCACTGGATTCGGCCCTCGCGGAGGATGCGGATAGCGATATCGACGTCGGGTCGGTTTCGATGGATGACGCCATTCCAGATATTTCACCCATTGAGGGCATCGCGTTTGACATCGATCCTCCGCCCGAACATACGATGGTGCTGGATACGACGTCCGTTGAATCCAGCACCACCGTAAAGCCCTCGTCGGACGAACCCAGACTGGATTCGGTCGATGCGAAATATTACGAATTTGAATCTGACAGCGATTGGTTTACCGAATCGCGCGTCGACCTCACCAGCGACGACGTCATTGAAATCGAAATTCCGGACGAACTGATCGACGCCGACGAGATCATCGCGCGCGCAGCGCAAACCGGCTCAGATTTTAACCACGCGATTCCCGAACTCATCGCGCCCCTGGCGAACAGCGATGAAACCGTTCCAGAACCAGACGCCGCGAACTTCGCCGAGCTACCGCAACCCATCCTCGACGACATCCATGACATCCCCGACGTCATACCGAATACCGCATCTACGAGGTCGGTAGAGACACCGAACCAAGAGGGTCCTTTCGGTGTGTTCGCGTCTCCGGAAAGCGGCATCGTCCACCCGATCGACAAGCCGTTTTTCACCATTGGCCGCGATGCGGATAACGATATCGAGATCGACTCCAGCGCGGTCAACGGTGCCCATGCGCTGATCGTCTACGCCGACGGAAAATTGATCGTCGAAGATCTAGACAGCGACATCGGAACCTTTATCAATTACAAACGAATTCAGAATGGCCCGCTGAAAAACGGCGATCTTCTGCGCATTGGGGACACGTCATTCAGATTCCAGAGCGCTCACAGCGATGTCGATTCGACGGAACTCGGTACCCTGCGCGAACTCGCACTGCACGAAGCCAACAGGGCAAACGAAGCGGTGCTCCAGACCGACGGCGGAGTGCCTAGCCAGAAATCGCCCACGTTACCAACCGAACTCCCAATCAGTATCGAGCCCGGGGCAGCCGAGCTCCAGATCCATCCGTTGCAGACCGCCCCACTCTCCACCGAGCCCGCCCCTCCATCGGCATCGGGTAACCTGCGGATCGCGGCGATCTGGATCTTGGCCGGCATTGTCCTCACCGGACTCTACCTAGTGGCTAAACACCAAAGCACTCTCGAGCCGACCGCGCCTCCAGGCGCCGACGCGCCCGTCGCGGCTTCCGAAGCGGCCGGACCCAGCGTGCAATTCCTGTTGGCGGTACCGGTACCGCCCCCGATCCAACCCCCTTATGGCAACGCGGTCGCGAGCGCCAGCGCGGTACCGAGCGGACTCGAAGGGGCAGAGCCAAGCGCCAGTGCGCCTACATCGGCCACCGCCACGATGATCGAACCGCTGCAGGTCGACATCGCGACCGCGACGAACGAACGCGATCGAGGGATTACGTTGCTTCCGCCCGCCCCCTCCACGCCCGAAATCGTCACGCCACCCGCAGCCCCCACTCCGGAACTCACCGAAGGCCTCGGTGCGGACAACGAAATCGCGAATCTCCTCGCGCAAGCGCAGCGTCAACTGGATAGCCTCAAACTGACGCAACCGACACGCGACAACGCCTACCTGAGCTACCAACAGGTGATTAAACTCGACCCTGGCAACCACGACGCGCAACGCGGTTTAATCCGAATCGCAGAGGTTTATTTCGGTATGGCGGAACGGCAGAAAATCCGCCGTAACTACGCCCGCAGTTTGATGATGATCGAAAAGGGCTTAACCGTTCAGCGCAATCACGCTGAGCTACTCCGGTTGAGAGATGAAGTTCGTGCAATGACCAAGGCGCAATTAAGCGAAGCGCCACCGTATATCATCACGCACGAAGTGGCCGAGGTTCGATCCGATTCCGAATTCGAACAACCTATATTCCTCGAAACGCGCGAGCATCTAACGCATGACCCGGCGCAACAGAGTGCGATAGCGACCGATCCGGTGTTAAACGACGCTGCCGAGACGCAATTTCAAGACGACCAGATGCAGATTCAACCCTTGATCACTGAGGCCAAGCAGCGATTCGAGATGGGCAACTACACGGCCAGTCGCAATCTAATCGAACAAGGGCTCGGCATCGAGCCGCACAATTTGGAGTTACTCTCGCTACGCGATCAGGTACGGCGACATCAGGCTCGCCTCGACCGAAGCGGCGCAACGCGATAACGCGTGCGTGACGCCGGCTTAACCTTCGGCGGCTTCGCGCGCGATTTCCTCCAGCAAGGTATCGATGGCCTGAAACGCGGGTTCGTTCCCTGCCGGTTCACGGTAGCTGATGTAGGTCGTCGCGGCTTGGCCGTGCAGGTTGTACACCGCGATCGCGTAGGGACAGGCGACGATGTGGTGGGGGTTGGCCGCCACCAGTTGGTGCGAGAGGTCCGACTTGCAAAACAACACAATCTCCGCCTTGTCATAGACAGGTTGCTTGGCGCCGGCGGCATCAGCGGTGCGCTCGAGCATTTCCTGAGCGTGTGAGGTGTAGCTCACCACCAGGCCGCGCCCTTCGATCGCCAGCAGGAGATCACTCTTCGCGCTCGTGAACGATTTGCTGGTTTCGAATACCACCGCAGGGCCAATCTTCTTCGGCTGCGAGTCAGCGCACACTGCCAAGCCGAGGGTCAGCAACAACAGCGCGGCGAGCGCGGGTCGAAAGGCAGCTTTCATCGTCGTTCTCCGGGCGTAATCGGGTTTCGAATCCGCCAAAGTGTAAACTCATCGCGGACTGGATCAACCTCGCCGGAGTCCCTGTGGCGCCACCCGATTTGACAAGCCTACCGATCGCAGCGCCGGGCAAGATTCGCCTTGGCATCAGCAGTTGCCTGGTCGGTGCGGAGGTCCGCTTCGACGGTCAACACAAACGTGACGCGTATATCACCGGCACGCTCGGTCAGTTTTTCGAGTTTGTTCCGGTCTGCCCGGAGGTCGCGATCGGACTCGGTATCCCGCGCCAACCGATCCGCCTGGTCAAGGTCGGGGATGACATTCGCGTGCGCGGCGTCCGCAGCCCGGAACTTGATGTCGGCGACGCCCTGCGCGGCTACGGGACCCACATGGCAACGGAACTCGCCGACCTGAGCGGTTACCTGGTCAAGGGCCGCTCGCCGAGTTGCGGCATGGAGCGGCTCAAGGTCTACGACGAACAGGGGATCACGCTCAAACTCAAGGGCACCGGGTTTTTTACCCAGGCCTTTCGCGCCGGACAGCCGTTGCTGCCGGTCGAAGAAGAAGGTCGACTCGGCGATCCGGCCCTGCGCGAGAACTTTATCGAGCGGGTGTTTGTCTTTCAGCGCTGGCGCGATCTGATGCGCGAGGGCCTCTCACCAGCACGCTTGGTGGAATTCCACACCCGGCACAAACTGCTGCTGCTGGCACATAATCAGGCGGCCTATCGACGGCTGGGACGACAGGTCGCGCAGGTCGGCACGCAACCCCTCGCGCCGCTGGCCGAGGCCTATGCCGCCGAACTGATGACGGCCCTGGCGCGGATCGCGACACCGCCGCAACACGTCAACGTACTGCACCACCTCATGGGCTATCTTCACGAACAGCTCGACCGCGAAGACCGTCAGGAGTTGGTCGAAACGATTGCCGACTACCGCCGCGGTTGGGTCCCGCTGATCGTGCCGATCACCCTGCTCAAGCACCACTTCAGACGTCACCCACACCCTTATGTGGCAGGGCAATGGTACCTCTCGCCCTACCCCGCTGAGCTGATGCTGCGCAACCGGGTGTAAGCCGTGCTGGCGTCGGGTGTTGCGTCCCCGCCGCCAAATTCGACGCGACCTTGGCCACGAAGAGACCGCGTAGACGCCGGCCGTGGCGCGCCCGGATTCCGTGTTGGCCTGCGTTGCCGCCGGTCCATCTCCAAGCGCCACCGCCGCGCCGATTTCCGCATCCAGTGTCGAGGCTGCTTGAACTGTAGCCCACACGCTCTATACTCATAACATCTATCCACTTAGGGATAGTTAACAAGATTTTCCTATCACCAAGGAGGTAATAAAGATGTTGAGCGATACCCGTTATGCCGCCAAGGCCGAGTTGCTGGGCGTGCATATCGCGCCCGCCTGGGCCGAAGGCGGTGTCAAGGCATTCGAGGCCCGCGTGCGTGCCAACGCCGCCGCCGAAAGGCTCGAATTGACGGACCAACACTGGGCCGCGATACGCTTCGTTACCAATGCTTATGCCGACCACGACGAAACCCCGAACGTCCGCGAACTCGCGTCGATGCTGGAACAACACTTCGCCGCCGAGGGTGGCAAGCGTTTGCTGTACCGACTGTTCCCAGATGGCCCGATTCGGCAGATTTGCCGTGTTGCCGCGCTGGATCCGCCCGCGCACGTCGCCAATCCCGGTTTTGGTTACACCTTTTAACGCGAGGAAAATCCCATGGCCCCCTCCCTTCAGACGAAACCCCTCCATCCGACGCAGCGTTCCACACGATTGGACTTCGATGAAAAGGGTTTTCTGCGCGATCCACTGAGTTGGAACAAGCAGGCTGCGCGTCAAATTGCGAAGCTCGACGGCATCAAGATCCTGGAGCCGGATCACTGGACCATCCTGTTCCACATCCGCGAACACTACTTGACCTACGGCGTGTTGCCGGCGTTTGGTCGCGTCTGTCGGGTTCACCACCTCGGTAAGGATGCGGTACGCCAGCTGTTCGGCGGCTGCCGCCAGGCGTGGCGGATCGCGGGTCTACCCGACCCGGGCGATGAGGCGTTGACCTACATGCAATGAGGGACGCCCGCCACCGGCACGCTTTCCATGGCTCTGGGCGCGGGTCGGCGACCCGCGCTAGTGCGCGTTAGCGTGCAGAATTTCCAGCTTGACCTTGGCGACCCCGTGACGAACAAATCCGAGTTCCTTGGCAACGCGCTTGGACACGTCGATCACCCGGTCACCGGTATAGGGTCCACGATCATTGATCGTCACCACGGTGCTCTTCTTGTTCTTGAGGTTGGTGACCTTGACCTGGGTGCCGAACGGCAGCTCCAAGTGTGCTGCGGTCCAGTCATTCTCGTCGAAGACCTCACCACTCGCGGTGGTGCGGCCGTGAAACCGGCCACCATAGTAAGACGCGGTGCCGTGGGAATGGTAAGTCGCCTTGAGGTGCGACGGGGTTTTGGCGTTCAGTGCCGGCGCGAAGGTGGTCGCGAGCAACACCGCCAGGGCGTTCGCCGTGTGTTTCATCAATTTCATGCAGTCATTTCCTCAGCCTCGTCATCACCCGGAGCCTCTGGCGCCAGCATGGTGTGACTTGTATCACATTTCAATCTTTCGGTTAACCCACCTGTAATCAAGATTCGTGCCGGGTTTCCGTCCGCCGGGATCCGAGCGACTTGCCCCGGAACGCCATCAAAGCGTTTAAAATGCTCGCGTCACCCAGGTCACCCCCCGCGTCCCATGCCTTCGCACCCGGCTTCCACACACCCGATAGACGAGTCGCTGACAGCTTGCCACGACTGCGATCTGCTGCTCCGCCTACCACCGCTCGAAGCGGGTCAAAACGCGGCCTGCCCCCGCTGCGGCGCGGTGTTGCAGCGCAAGCACGCGAACAGCGTGGAGCGCAGCCTCGCGCTGGTGGTCACCGGGTTCATCCTGTTCGCGCTCGCCAATCTGTTCCCGTTTCTCGCCTTGAATGCCCGTGGCCAGATTCAGGAAACCAGCCTGATCTCGGGCGCGATCGCACTCTGGAACGGTGATTACCTGTTGCTCGGCGGGCTGGTGCTGCTCACCACTTGTGTCTTTCCGCTCGTCGATCTGCTCGGCATGCTGCTGTTGCTGGCGGGCGTGAAACTACACGCCCTGCCGCGCCGGGCGGCAAACCTTTACCGCTTTCTGCGCAGCGCGCAGCCTTGGGGTATGCTGGAGATCTTTCTGCTGGGGGTATTGGTCGCGGCGGTGAAGCTTGGGGATATCGCAACGGTGATACCGGGCCCGGCGGCGTATTCCTTCGTGGCGCTGATCGGCGTGCTCGCCACCCTCAGTCTCACCCTGGATCCGCACGAGATATGGCAGCATCTGGAACACCCTTAGCCCCGCGCGCGCTCACCGCTCACGTGGTCGGACTGATCGCCTGCCGCGGTTGTCACAAGCTGCTGCAACGACCACGTTCGGGCTTGCGCTTGCGCTGCCCGCGCTGCGGTGCTCCGGTCCATTCGCGCATCCCCAACAGCGTTGCCCGCACCTGGGCGCTGCTGATCGCGGCGATGTTGCTTTACATTCCCGCCAATACCTTGCCGGTGATGAGCGTGGTGATGCTCGGCCGCGGCGAGCCGGATACGATCCTGAGTGGGGTCCAGCAACTGATTTTGGCGGGACTGTGGCCGCTCGCCCTGATCGTGTTTGTCGCCAGCATTTTCGTACCGGTGCTCAAGCTCGCGATCCTGAGCGGGCTGCTCTGGAGTGTGCGGCGAGGCTCGGGATGGCGACAACTCGATCGTACCCGACTCTTCCGGCTTACCGAGTTTGTCGGGCGCTGGTCGATGGTGGATATCTTCGTCATCGCGATCCTCGCGGCGCTGGTGCAGTTCGGTAACCTCGCCAGCATCGAAGCGGGTCCGGGTTCCTTATCGTTTGCCGCGGTGGTGGTGCTGACGATGTTCGCGGCGAATAGCTTCGATCCACGTCTGATCTGGGACCCACCGCGCTCGACACCGCCATGAACGATCCGCAGTTCGATGAACTCCCGGTCGCGCGGGTGGAGCGCCAGCGCAGGTTCTCGCTGGTCTGGCTGGTTCCGCTGGTCGCGGCCTTGATCGGCGGATGGTTGTTCGTCACCACCTGGCGCGAAAAAGGCCCAAGCATCACGGTGACGTTCACGATGGCGGAAGGTCTGGAAGCCGGCAAGACCCGCATCCGCTACAAGGACGTCGATGTCGGCCGGGTGACCGACTTGCAGTTGAGCGAAAACCTGGAAAAGGTCGTGGTGACCGCCGAGATCAACCGCTCGATGGGCGCGCATTTAAACGAAAACACCCGGTTCTGGATTGTGCGCCCACGAGTCAGCGCGACCGGCGTCAGCGGTTTGACGACGCTCATTTCAGGGGTTTACGTCACCCTCGATCCCGGCGTCGGACACGAACGGCAACGCCAGTTCGAAGGCCTGGACGAACCGCCCCGCGTGACCTCGACGACCGCCGGGCGCAATTTCGTGCTCAAGGCTGAGGCCCTTGGCGCGCTCGATCTCGGATCGCCGGTCTTCTACCGCCAGATCCGCGTCGGCGAAGTCACCGATTTCGCCCTCGCCGCGGACGGCGAACACCTCGAAATCGGCATCTTCATCCTCCATCCCTACGCCGGTTTCGTCCGCCAAAACAGTCGCTTCTGGAACGCGAGCGGGTTCGACTTCGACTTGTCGTCGCAAGGCATCAGCGCACGCCTCGAATCGCTCTCCAGCCTGGTGCTCGGCGGAATCACCTTCGATACGCCACGGAGTCTCGCCCCCGGCGAGGCCTGCGCCGACGGGCATATATTCCGGCTATTTCCTGATTACGCGAGCATCAATGACAAATCGCACACCGTCCGCAAGCTGTTTGTCATGTACTTCGACGGGTCGTTGCGCGGGCTCAATGTCGGCGCGCCGATCGAATTCCGCGGCATTCGGGTCGGCAAAGTGCTGGATATCGACTTGCGGATGGATCCCAAGGAGCGCGAGATCGAGATGCCGGTATTGGTCGAACTTTACCCCGAGGTGGTGACCGTACCGCCCGCCGCCGACGCGATCGAAGATGCGGAAGAAACCTCTCAACGGCTCGATCAACACCTCGAATCGATGATCGAACGCGGCCTGCGAGCCCAGCTTAACGTCGGCAATCTGCTCACCGGGCAACGCTTCGTCGACCTCGAATTCCAACCCAAGGCCGGGCCGCGCGGTCCCGCAAAGAAGGGCGAATACGCCGTATTCCCGACCGTTCCGACCACCCTCGACGAGATCGCTCGCACCGCGACCGGTCTGGTGGCGAAGCTGGAGCAGATGCCGTTGCTCGAAATCGCACAGGATTTGCGTGAGACGTTGAAGGCCGTCCGCACGATCACGACCTCGGCCGAAACCCGACGCTCGGTCGAAAATCTGGCGCAAGCCCTGGAGAGTTTGCGTGAACTGACCACCACACTGAACCGCGAGGTGGCACCGACCGGCGCCCAATTGCGCGATACCCTAGGGCAACTGGACAAGACGCTGCAGACCGTACGCGGCTCGCTCGGCGACGATTCCCCGCTTTACTACGAACTGCGCCAGCTACTCGAAGAGCTGTCGGCCACGGCGCGTTCGTTCGACTCCTTGACAGATTATCTGCAACGCCACCCGGAGGCGTTGCTGCGCGGCAAGTCGGAGATAACGCGATGAAGTCCTTGCACTCCTGCATCATCCTGGCGAGTGTCCTGAGCGCCCTGCTCACCGGTTGCGCCAACGTAACACCCACCCGTTTCTATACCTTGAGCCCGCAGCCAGACGACGCCGCAACGCAACAGGCGAGCGCGACGACCGCGACCATCGGGATCGGCCCGATCGATTTTCCGCGTTTGCTGGAACGTCCGCAGCTCGTCACCCGCACCTCACCCAACGAGGTTCACCTCGCGGAATTTCACCAGTGGGGGGGATCGCTCAAGGAAGAATTCGCGCGTGTGCTCGTCGACAATCTCGCCGCGCGGACCCGCGCACCGCTGCACCGCCACCCCTGGGAAAGCCGGATCCGGCCCGACTACCAGGTACTGATTACCCTCGACCGGTTCGACGGTACACTCGGCGACACGCTGGTCTTGCGCGGCCAGTGGCAGATCGTTGCGGTCGCGCGCCGCGAAGTGCTGCGCACCGAACGCATCCTGCTCGAAACGCCGCTCGCCGACACGCGCTACGCAACCTACGCCGCGGGGATGAGTCGCAGCGTCGCCAGGCTGGCGGACCAGATCGCCGCCGGTCTCGCTGAACACGCGGGCGCTGTCCGTTGATCATTCAACGCGAAAGAACCCGATTCCGAGCGGTTCCGCTCCGGGTTGGCCAGGCGCGGACGTCAACCACTCGTACGTCATTTCACCTAGAGTTTCGGGTCAATCCGATTCAGTTTGCTGAATCCTCAACTGACCATGGCTGCAAGGTTCATGCAACGAGTTACCCGGATTGGTTGCAACAAGCAACCCGCCCGTCCGTGGACACTGGGCCCCGGCAATCCCTGC
>CAZUJU010000040.1:0-34369 GCA_964620675.1 uncultured Thiotrichales bacterium
TTGACAAATACAGTCTTGTATTGCGGTCCTCATGAGATATATCCTTTATATTCAGATAGATACTCATAGTTATATTACCATCTTTGGCCGCGAATGGGTAGCGGTTCTTAAGTTGAAAGGATTGCATCAAGCGTCACCTCTGCAAGACTGCTCCTGCGTTACCCATCAGGGCGCAAGTCCTGCGCACCTTTAAAGCGCACCGCTGGCCACAACCGCCACTTCCGACGTGTCTAGGCCGTATCCGCCGTTCAACAATTGGGTGATTCCGTGCTCGGTCCGAATCAACTTATTTCGAGCGGCGTACTTCCGTAATGTTCTATTTGCCGAGACGATCGCGGGATTCTTGTAGCCGCGCGTATGGTCGAGATGTATGCACACTGCGGAGTACCATACGCGGCGCGGTCGTATACCACTGTTGACCAGTCGGACACCGAACTCGCGGTCCAAACCGCCCCATTCCATACGCTCATCGAAGCCGTTTACGGCAAGCGCGTCACGGCGCCAAAGCGACGCATTCGAACCCTTGAAGTTACAACGCGTCGTGGTCAATCGATGCAGAATACGCGCTTGCACATCGGAAGCAGTCAATCGAAGATTACGATAAGGCTTCCGTGGTAACCCATGCGCCAGCAACCATTCCAGATCAAAGCACCTCCCGCTAAGGATATCGTCCTTATTGATCAACTCACTGGTGCTCAACGGCAGCTTGTAGTAGGTGCCCGACAAAAAATATCCCGGCGCAGCGTTTCGTACATGCACCTCGACAAAATCGCGCCGCGGAATGCAATCGCCATCGCTGATCAAGAGATAATCTGCGGTCGCGTTGATGATCGCTTTGTTTAAAATGCGGCACTTGCGAAACCCCGAATCTTTCTGCCACACATGCTTGATGTCTAAGCCAGTCTCACCGCGCATGCGGTTGACCAGATCGGCAGTATCCGACTTGGACCCGTCGTCCGCGATCACGATTTCAAAATTACCATATGTTTGTTGGGAATACCCCCACATGACCTTCTCAAGCCATTTCGGTGAGTTGTAAGTTGAAAGGATTATCGATACCTTCACCAGGTTCTCCGTAAGCTGACGCCGCTGACCCGAACGGGCGGCCGATAACCAAGTTCTTGATTGCTGTTGAAGATGGTACCGCGAACAGGCGTCGCGACACCATATCCTGGACAGCCAACACGTTTACGCCTCAGGCTATGATTTCGATGCACATGAACATGAACATTCAATCTGCCTTTCCGCACGTTTCGATGCCACTTGAGCGCCACCTTGCGCTATCCATTCGACGAACGTTCGCGCCGATTAACAGTTGCCACGCCGCCTCGATGACCGATAAGCCGCACTCACACGCGCCAACCCGCGCGTGTGAGTTTAAGCCTCGACAGCAATAGGCCAATCGCCTGTCAGGGGCGTAACCTATAACGTTACCAGCATGACCGCCCGTTACTCTCGCGCCGGAAACCAGCACCTGCTGTTCGACGGCGAACTACTCGACACTCATGCCATCGAGATGTTCAACGCACCTGCGTCGAATCCAGGATTCGTTCCGGATCGCCCACCCGGAGGCCGCGGCGGCGCATACTTCATCGGTGTTGGTGACCGCATCGGGGTTATGCGCCACTATCGTCGCGGCGGGCTGATTGGGCGAGTCGTGCGCGACGAGTACCTGTGGCTAGGTCTGGAACGATCGCGCCCGTGGCGAGAGTGGAATCTGCTTGCGGAGCTGTTCGACTCAGGTCTACCCGTGCCGCGACCTGTCGCCGCCCACGTCTCGCGCCATGGCTGCTACTATCGAGGCGCGCTGCTTACGTTAGCCTTGCCCAACACACAATCGATCGCGGAACGCGCACGGCGAACCGAATTACCCGAAGAGATCTGGCATCGTATCGGCACCGTAATACACGCCTTTCATGAATACGGCGTCCGCCATCCGGACCTCAATGCCCACAACATCCTGGCGGACGAAAACGGCGAGATCTTTCTGATCGACTTCGACAAGGGAAAGGCCTGTATTGGCGCCCTCTCCACGCGTTCCGCCCATGGGAACCTCGCCCGCCTGCGCCGCTCCCTCGATAAGCTTGTGGGCAACGGCTTGATTCTGCCGGTCAATGCACGGTCCTGGGGTGCCCTGCTCGATGGGTATCGGTTTCGCCCGACCGAGGTGCCGAAACAAAGCAACCGAGTCGAGGGATGAACTGATGCAACCGAATTCAATCAGACCACACCTTGGCCTGAAAACACTCATTGCGTATTCAAGCACCACGCGATGGGTCTGCCGATGAACACCTCTCGGTGGGCCAAGATCGTTTGGCGTGCAATCTACACCCTACTGCTATACCTACTCTCACCACTCGCATTTTTTCTGTTCGCGCGCCCTGCCTTTAGCGCACCTGCTGAGTTTCGGCGCATTAAGGAACGACTCGGGTACGTACCCAATCTCCCCGAGGGAAAAACGATTTGGCTCCATGCGGTTTCGGTCGGCGAAGTGCAGGCTGCAGCGCCCTTGATTCAACGCCTGGCGCGTACCTGGCCGGAGTATCAGCTCTGGATCACGACCAGCACGTTCACGGGCTCGATGCACCTGCGTCGATCATTGCCTAGCCCGTACTCGCATAGCTACCTACCCTACGACCTACCCGGCGCTGTCGCGCGCTTTCTTCGCCGCTCAAAACCGACACTCGCCATCATGATGGAAACGGAACTATGGCCGAATCTGTTGCAGGCTTGCGGTCGTCGCGGCGTTCCCGTTCTGATCGTCAATGGGCGAATGACGGCACGTTCGTATAGCCGTTACCGCCGCGTACTGCCACTGATTCAGTCCGCACTTTCTGGTGTCTCGGTCGTTCTCGCTCAAAGCGCGTCCGACGCGCAGAGATTTCGAGCACTAAGCGCCCGTCGAGTCATTCTCACCGGCAATCTAAAGTTCGATCTACAGATTCAAGACGGACTTGAAGCAAACGGAAAGCGCCTCCGCGCACAGCTTGGCACCGACCGCCCGATTTGGATCGCGGCCAGCACCCACCCCGGAGAAGAAAACCTGATTCTGCAGGCCTGTCGGCGCGTGATCACCGAATTGCCCCACGCGTTATTGATACTCGTCCCGCGGCACCCGGACCGGTTCGAACCCGTAGCCGCGCTTTGCGCGCGCCACGGATTTTCGACCGTGCGAAGGAGCGCGCAGTGTTCGTGTCCACCTGAAACCAATATTTTTCTAGGCGACAGCATGGGCGAATTGATGCAATTCTACGCAGCCTCGGATGTCGCCTTTGTCGGAGGCAGTCTCGTGCCGGTCGGTGGACACAACATCCTCGAACCCGCGGCACTAGGCCTGCCGGTACTTACCGGGCCCTACACACAAAATTCAAAAGAAATCATAGCGTTGTTCGATCGCTCCCAGGCAATTCGAATCGTCTCCGACGACGTCACGCTCAGCGCCGCGGTGGTGGAACTGTTGACCCACCGCGACATTGCAGCCGCGCAGGGCGCGCGGGGGCAACGGTTGATCAAGGAAAATGCTGGAGTACTGAACACCACGATCGCGGTACTTCAGCAATACCTTGAAGCCCGCTTACCCCCTCAATTGGTTTGAACGCTCACCGTAAAAACCGCTCATCGCTACTCATTGCTGGGGAAAATAAACCGCGGCAAGAAAAAGCGTGGATCACTCTTCACTAAACACGCATTCAGCAGCCGGACTTTAAGTTGCCCCGACGATACCAAGACATGCGATGCTGGGCAGCATTGCCGCGACCCGCTACCTTTGAGCCCACGAATTCGTGATCCTGACTACTCCAACGACTTGAGTCCCATTTCTATTCGCATGCCCTTTTCATCATGAACCGCGTGGACGAGTTTGTTCCCCAGGCTTGGCGATAAACAGAAACTGGTGGACCGCTTAGCGGCCTCACGAACGGTCGAATAACGCTCACAAGCAAACTCGCCAGCGGGCACTTTCACGGTCTCGCTACCCTCATGGCGAAACTGAATATCCTTTAGCGTACCGCGTTCCACTATCGAATAGGCCAACGCGTTGTTTAGCTCGGGTCGAGCATCACGTACCAGCAACAACTCGACAGCGGCACGATCGATCACGTCGTCCCGCACACTGAGTTCATAGGGTTTCCCTTTGTAGTTTCCGCGTACCGATCCGTCACCCATGAACTCGATGTTGTCTTCGCGGCGCTCACTACCGCGCTTCTGCGTATAGTTGTACGATTGAATGCGCACCCGATTACCGGATAGCGTGCCGCGACTCACCTCCGAAACATTTTCGTTTCGTAACAGCGAAGCAATGCCGCGACTGGAGGTTTGTTTCGAATAAACGAACGTGTCCCCGTCGACACGCAATTGAATATGCGCCTCGCCGACCTGCAGGCCCGCGGCGCTAACCTCGTAAACCGCGTCGAAATTGACGAACGGTGTGGCAGCATTCACGCCACCCGCGTTCATCGACACCAGCGAGCAAAAAAGCAAGCCATACAAATACTTCTTCATACCACTTTCCACCGGGTCATGAGTCGTATAGCCCACATGCTCATCGCATCGACCGACTCGATTGAGGAACGGAGGTGGCGGCACCGCGCCGATCATGTCACCGGTGTCGACCAGTCGCCACGCGATTCGAGGCGCCTGTCAGACGCCGATGTGCTGCTTCATGGCATACCGCATTCAATCGCATCTGATGCTGATTAGAATCGAACCTGACGCGCCACTCTAGCATGGCAAACATGCCTCACCAATCACACCCAACGTCAACGCGCGCGGTGCGATCTCGTCGTTATACTCGCGCGGCGAGGCTGAAT
Organism: uncultured Thiotrichales bacterium; assembly: GCA_964620675.1. Lineage (GTDB taxonomy): Bacteria > Pseudomonadota > Gammaproteobacteria > UWMA-0217 > UWMA-0217 > CAYSFW01. The sequence goes on from CAZUJU010000040.1 coordinate 4,809, forward strand.
AGCACCTGAATCGCAGCCGTCGCGGCCGATGTGCGCCGATCACCGCGAGTGTCCTTTCGGCAGGTAACCGGCAAACCCAACGGCTCCGGATTTTGCAGTGCAATAAGTATTTCCCAGGGATTGACCCAAATCAATCACGCTCCGGTCCGCGATGAGTTAGGCTAACCCGAATTTCCGCAAGATCCCGATGCCGTGGGAGGCTACATGTTGATTCTCGCTGCCACTGAAGTGATTGAAGTCGCGCTTGACTACATGAACGACGATCATCAGGAATTCGTCCGCATTTTGAATCTCCTCGATTCACAACTCGCGGCGAACGCGCTCACGGCAGCAACAGCAACGCTGGATGACATCGTCCACCACACCCGCGAACACTTCGCCCGCGAGGAATCCGACATGCGCCGGCTCCGCTTTCCTCCTTACTCGATCCACAAGGGCGAACACGATCGATTGCTCGACGAACTGGATGAAGTGCTCGCGCACTGGGCGCTCGAAGCATCGCCTGGCGCGCTCCGACGCTATCTCGCCGAACGCCTGGCGCCTTGGTTCCTGCAACATGTCGCGACGATGGATCACGTCACCGCGCGCTACGTCGCGATGCATCGCGAGGCCTTGAGCGCTTGACCCCGGTCGAGATCCGCGCGCGACTCGAGCGGTCAGACGCGACGTATTTGTTACTAGCGCCGCTACGCGCCGGGCGCGCCGAGTTCGCGTTCTTCGGTCACTTCGCGGGCAACGAGGTGATCTGGTTGGCAACGCTCGAAATCGTTGTCGATACCGCCAACGCGCGTGCGACGAGTTTTATCGAAATCGCGCCGGCGCAACCGACAAGTCCCGGCGTACGCAACCTGAGCATCGGCCTGCGGGTGGCATCTATCGACCATGCCACGCTTCTGAAGTCGATCATCATGATCAAAAATTATAAGCGCCTGCGAGAGGGCCGCCATGCATTCGGCGCAACCGGAACAGACCTTTCCACCTAGGTTCAGTGTGTTCTCGGGCGGGTGACGAACGTGATCGGTTGCTCAAGACTGGACTGATCGAAAGAGCGGTCAAACACCAATTCGATCCGGGTTTCCTGATCGGCACCGAGGAGCGTCTTCACTTGTTGCAATTCGGGAAGGCGGGTAGCCAGCCAAGCGCAGGTCGCCGCCGCGAGGGCCTCCTTGTCTTCGACCAGCGCCCCAATCAGCATACTCGTTACATACTGTGCCTGTTGTAATGCATTCGGCCGCACGATTTGTTGGCCATTGATCGCAAAACCATCGGCTTGCATCTGCGCATCCATCTCATCGAGAAAGCGGCGCTGCCTACCCGGCAGGCGCTTGTTTCGGTCGTAGTCGAGAATTTTGTCACCGTTGACCACAATTGCCAGATTCATCATTAGAATGATCCCACTTGAGTTTCGACGTATTGTCGCGAATGTATGTCGCCACACTCAAGCGCAACGCGATGCGGAGAACGCAGCATCGTCATCGCGTCATTCGCGGCCAGGACGCCAAAGGACTAAGGGACCGTCAGGTGGCGGCACGTAGGATCGCGCCGCGTGCAACGGTAACAAATACTCGCCGCGAGGCACCTTGAGTATGCGGGCGACGTTGGGGTAGAACGTCAGGGTTCCGCGCGCGCCGTGTCGACTCACCCATAGCAGCTCGTCCGCGTCGGATTCAATCAGGGTTTGCGCATGGGGGTCGTAGCCGAGTGTCTCGATAAAGAAGCGGTGAGATTCGCCCAGCAGATCGGGGGTTTCGAGCCAGCACGCCTCGTCGAAGGTCTGCCGCCCCCAATGCGCGAGAAATCGACCATCGCCGACGTTCCAGATTCCCTGCGCGCCGTAGGCATGACTGCATGCCCCGGACAACATCGACACCCAATACGCGAAGAGTTGATCCTCGGGCCCGAAGCTTTCCCTGATGCCCTCATACCAAGGCTCCAGATTGATATAACGATCTTCCGGCGACTTGAGGAGCCGTAGCGGCGATTGCCAGATTCGAGGGCGCGCGGTGTAGTCGTGTCCGGTTTGAGTTGTCACCGCGGAGAGAAGTTCCTGGTGCGCCACCGCGGCGTGGCTGTTGGTCCGGCCGCTGGTATGCACAATGATCGGCCGCCGGGTGCGGCTGGCAAGTGCCGTCAGCACCGAGCCCCACGCCTGACGCCGACGCTCGCGCGCGCCCCCGCACACCGCGGGATGGAGGCGCGCTATCAGACGCGCCGACTTTCTCCCCACGGAGCGCCAGAGCGCGCCCAGAACCCCACTATGCAGGGTCCGCTGGAGGTCATCCGTCGACCGATCGGGGAGCAACAAATTCGGGGTCTCGGCCCAAAGATCGCTTTCGCCCGTGAGACAGTACACCACATTGAGATCATCCAGCCGACCGACCAGGCGCTCCCACCATTGACGCATGAACGCCGCATCGGTCCAATCGATCTGCATGCCCCAAGCACCGTAAACAATCACCCGAAGGCCCAACTGATTGAGGCGTTGGATCCGACTGCGCGCAAGTTCGAGATACTCGTCATTGATCCGCCGCTCGAGATTCCACGCGACGCCGACTTCGCTGGCCGCTTCAGGATGATTCGGCGCGACTTCCGGCGGCACACCGACCACCAGTTGTACGGCATTGAATCCTTGCCGAACTCGCAATTCGGCGAGGTCGACGAAGTCACGCCGGTTCATCCGGTGGGTCAACCCGAACCACCAGGTGTCAATGAGCAGCCCTTCCAGTGATTTCCTGGAATGCACGTTAGATCTCCCAAAGCCCATTCTTGTTGGTCCGGCGACCGGCCTTCAACGCGCGCTGGCACCGGATGCGCCCAGTGCGAACGTTGCCACCGCTCTTCACGCCAGCCAAAACCGCAGCCAACTTCGCCGCGAACCGGAGCAGCCCCACCGCCTCTGAGTGAAGTCAAGCGTTCCCTAAGCGACTTATGATAGTCTTTAAAACGCCTTGAGGAGGACCGCCTGATGAAGCAATCGAGAAGTAGTTCACTGATTTACATTGTCGCCGGGCTGATTGCGTTGATGGTGGTGACGCGATGGCATCATTTCGGCTCCGTGGCGTTCCTGCCCGATGCGTCGCTCGCGGTATTTTTTCTCGCCGGGCTTTGGGTTGGCTCCCGGTGGTTGCTGTGGACGCTGGTAGGCGTTGCAGTCCTCGTCGACACCCTCGCGATTCAAGTCGCCGGCGTCGGGGGTTCGTGCGTGACGCCGGCGTATGGCTTCTTGCTGCTTTCCTACGGGGTGACTTGGCTGGCCGGCCGTTGGTCCGGACGCGCGCTGGAGCGACCTTCACCGCTCGGTTACGCACGCATCGCGGCAATTGCGCTCGCGACGTTCTCGCTTGCGTTCGTCATATCGAACGCGAGTTTTTACGCCCTCTCCGGCTATTTCACCGATCTATCGGTCGCCCAATACGCCGCCCAGGTTGCAACCTATTATCTCAGCTATTCCGGGTGGTCGGCATTCTATCTCGCGCTCGGACTGGCGTTGCGGCACGCAATAGCGCATCCGCTGCCGGTTGCCGCGCTCACGCGCTGAGAGGTCTACGGGACTACGGGACGCCCCATTCCGAGGGCATCCCCTCCCAGGTCGAACTGTTACTTCTTCTGCGTGAGTTGCTCCAGCACCAGGGCAAGGTCTTTGGCCGGCCGGTAACCTGGAACGACCTGCCCGCCCTCCAGCACGATCGCCGGGGTTCCCGTTACGCCCACTTGCTGCCCCAGCGCATAGTGCTCATCGACCGGGTTAGCGCAGGTGGCTTCTTTCACGGTCTCGCGATTTTTCGCTTTGGTCATGGCATCCCGCGGGTTCTCAGCACACCAAACGGAAACCGCCTTTTTGTATGAGTCGGACCCGGTTCCCGCGCGCGGGAACATCATGTACCGCACCGCGATACCCGCTGCGTTGTAGGATTCCATCTCGCGATGGAGCTTCTGACAGTAGCCGCAGTCGATGTCGGTAAACACGGTCACGATGTGCTTCGGCTTACCTTTCGGGGCGAACATAATCGTGTCGGCATCCTTAACGCTTGCCATCACCTTGCCGCGCGCGTCATTCTGCGCGGCCTCGGTCAGGTTCTTGCGCGACTCCAGGTCGAGCAACTGTCCGTCGAGCAGGTATTTACCATCCTCGGTGATATACAGCACCTGACCGCCATAGACGACCTCGTAGAGCCCTTTCGCCGGTGTAGCGGTAATACTGTCAGGCCTTTCATTCGGGATGACCTTCAACAGCTTTTGCTCAAGAGTACGAGTCAGATCATCGGCTTGTACGGCGGTGATCGAACCCGCCAAGGCAGTCGCTAGGACCGCGAGTAAACGCATACGCATAGTTATCCTTCCAATCGTTGAAATTGAGACCGACGCAGCGCCACGCCATCGCGGCGGGTCATCTTCAGTACGTGACGATGACAATGGTGGTTGCATCGGTGCCTGCGCGGAGAATATACGATTTTCAAGCAGCGGTGGTTGCGAAAAAATCGCTATCAATCGCAGCTACGGCGCCGGGCATCGTCGCTGGGCGATCGTGGTGCGCGCGAGAACCACACCCTCCCACGCACCGGTCGCTGTACCTCAGCCTCGTGGATGGTGCCGGGCATGCAGAGCTTTAAGTCGCTCACGCGCAACATGCGTGTAGATCTGGGTAGTCGAAATATCGCTATGCCCGAGCAGCATCTGCACTACGCGCAAATCCGCGCCGTGGTTCAGCAGATGCGTGGCAAATGCGTGGCGTAAGGTGTGCGGGGACAACGGCCGGTCGATCGCACTCTGACGAGCATAACGCTTGATCGCATACCAGAAATTCTGCCGCGTCATCGCGCCGCCGCGACGACTGAGAAACACCGCGTCATGCGGTGGATAGCCACGCGCGAGGCGCGGTCGCGCGGCGCTCCAGTAACGCCCAACCCAATCGTTAGCCTCGTCACCCAGCGGCACGATCCGCTCTTTGTCACCCTTGCCGATAACGCGAACCACGCCCGACTGGAGGCTGACCTGTTCGACTCTGAGCTCAACCAACTCACTCACGCGCAACCCGCAAGCGTAGAGCAACTCAAGCATTGCGCGATCACGTAGCCCGATCGCGGTACTCGTATCGGGGGCAAGCAGCAGGCGTTCGACATCGTCCTCGCCGAGACTTTTCGGCAGCGCACGACCGGGTTTCGGCAGATCGAGCACCGCGGTCGGATTGTCGGCGATTAGATGTTCGCGGAGGCAAAATTCGTAGAATCGGCGCCAGGCCGACATCGCCCGCGCAACCGAGCGGCGGTTGAAGTTCCGTCGCGACAACTCCACCAGGTATCCGCGCAGCTGTTCCGCATCCACGTCGATCAGCGAACCGTGCCCTTGCGTCGTCAGCCACGCAGTCAGCCCCTGCAAGTCGCTGCGATAAGCCGACTGCGTATTGCTACTCAGACCTCTTTCGAGCCACAGCGCATCAATGAATCGACCGATCAACGCGTCATCGGCCACGGGCGTCATCGGTCGTGTCGGAGGGCTTATCAGAGCCGCGGTGCTGGAACGCACTCAGCAGCTCGATCGGCAACGGAAAAACGATCACACTAGCGCGCTCGGTGGAAATCTCGTTGAGCGTTTGCAAATAACGGAGCTGCAAGGCTTGCGGGTTTTTCGAGATCACGGTCGCCGCGGCCAACAGCTTCTGCGAGGCCTGCAACTCACCTTCCGCGTGAATGATCTTGGCCCGGCGCTCCCGCTCGGCTTCGGCCTGACGCGCAATTGCACGGATCATGTTTTCATTGAGATCAATGTGTTTGATCTCAACGTTAGTGACCTTGATGCCCCAGGCATTGGTCTGACTGTCCAGTATGCTTTGAATATCCGTGTTGAGCTTTTCGCGCTCGGTCAACATCTCGTCGAGTTCATGCCGGCCTAGCACCGAACGCAGGGTTGTCTGGGCGAGCTGCGAGGTGGCCTGATAGTAATTCTCCACCTGAATGATCGCCTTCTCAGGCTCCACCACCCGAAAATACAACACTGCGTTAACGCGTACTGTCACGTTGTCGCGCGAGATGACATCCTGTGAGGGGACATCCATCGTGATCACTCGCAGATCAACACGAACCATCGTTTGAAGGCCGGGGATGATCAGAATCAAGCCGGGACCTTTGACGCGCTGAAATCGCCCGAGAAAAAATACGACGCCACGCTCATATTCCGGCAGTATGCGCACCGACATCAGCAACAGCGCACCGACGAGAACGAGTGGAACGATAAATGACATCATTGGACGAAACTCCTCATTCTTTCGTATCGACTTCGACAATCAGCTTGTCGATCGCAGCCACGCGCGCGATCTGACCTTTACGCACCGGGCGCACGCTATGGGCCGACCAGATCTCGCCCGCGATTCGCACCCGACCGCGCCCGGAAAAATCCTCCAACACCTCAGCATCGGCGCCAATCAACGATTCCAGGCCACTGACCGCGGGCCGCCTCCGCAAGCGGATGAAGCGGTTGATCACCCACAGCAGGAACGTCGCAGATACGAGCGCGGTGCCGCCGATCGTGGGAATCGAAACCGCCAGATGTTGGTCATCGAACAGCACGATGGATCCGATCACAAATGCGATCAAGCCGCCGATTCCAAGCACCCCACCGCTCGGTACAAACGCCTCGGCCACCATGAACGCTAGCCCAATGAACAGTAAGGCGATACCGGCGTAACTGATGGGTAACACATGAAGCGCGTACAGCGCGAGCAGCAGCGCGATCGCACCCACCACGCCAGGTAAAATGAATCCTGGATTCGAAAACTCGAATATCAGACCGTAGATTCCGATCAATAACAGAATGTACGCCACATTGGGATCGGTGATGACTGACAACAACTCAGTGCGCCAGTCGGCAACCACGATCTCGACCGGTAAATCGCGCGTCGCGAGAGTGATTTCACCGTAACGAAGCTTGACCGTTCGCCCATCAATGAGGCGTAACAGCTCAGCCGAGTCGTTGGCGACCACATCGATCACGCCTTGTTCAAGCGCTTCGAAAGCCGTTAGGTTGACCGCTTCGCGGACCGCCTGCTCGGCCCAGACCTCATTGCGTCCGTGCGTGCGCGCCAGACCTTTGATATACGCCGCCGCGTCATTCACGAGTTTGCGTTGCATCGCGTCGCCATCATCTTTTCCGGAATCGCGCTCAGCACCGGGTGCCTCGGGTTTACCGGGAAGTTCCGGCAATCCACCGATCCGCACCGGCGTCGCGGAGCCGAGATTGGTAGCCGGCGCCATCGCCGCGATGTGGCTGGCATAGAGGATATAGGTGCCGGCGCTGGCCGCGCGAGATCCCGACGGCGCAACATAAGTTGCGACGGGGACTCGCGACGCGAGTATGTCGCGAATGATCTCCCGCATCGAGTGGTCGAGACCGCCTGGCGTATCCAGCTGGAGAATCAGCAAGGCCGCATCTTCATCATGCGCCCGCTGTAAAGTGCGCCGGATCAGATCTTGCGAAGCCGGGCTGATAGCGCCCCGCACCTCAAGCATGAGCGCTTTGGACTCGGCCGTCGTAACCTCCGACCATCCGACGCCAACCAGCGTGACGATTAAACCTACCAGAATCCCTATCGTTCTCACCATGAGCCCGATCAATCCCCCAACTCGGCTAGAATGTATAGAATAGTGTAGCACCTCGGTACCGCGTGACGCCCAAATCCGGAAACACACCCTTGTTAGTCGCCTCCGCAATTCCAGTGATCGGATTTGCCGCATGGAGTGGCACCGGCAAAACCACGTTGCTGAAAGCCCTGCTACCGATGCTGAGCGAACGCGGCTTGCGGGTTGGCGTAATCAAACACGCACATCATGATTTCGACATCGATTACCCCGGCAAGGATAGCTACGAGCTGCGCAAGGCCGGAGCGCGACAGTTGTTGATCGCCTCCCGATTTCGCCAGGCATCGATACGTGAAAATCCAATCGCGAGCGAACCTGACCTCGGCGCGCTGGTCGCGCAGTTTGACTCTACGGACTTCGACCTGATTTTGGTCGAAGGGTTCAAAGACGAAAACATCGCCAAGATTGAACTGTATCGGCGCAGCGTCGGTAAGCCGCCGTGTTACGTCAGCGACGATGCGATCATTGCGCTCGCGACGGATGAACCTATCGAACCTCTACGAGAATTACCGATACTCGACCTCAATAATATCGCCGCGATTGCCGATTTCATCGAAGCGCTACTCTCGAAGCCGCCCTCTCCACCCTAAAAAGCACCATGAACACAACCGATCAGCCAACCGTTTCCCAACCTGACGATGCCCAAGATCCCGCCGCGCTGACTTTGGCCGACGCGCTCGCGCGCATCGACGCGATTCTTGAACCGGTACGGGACGGCGAATGGATCAACGTCGAGCACGCCCTCGGACGCGTACTCGCGACCGCGGTCCCGGCCCCCTTCGACGTACCACCCTTTCGCAATTCCGCGATGGACGGCTACGCGCTGCGCAGCAGCGACCTTGCAGCGACGCGGGAATTCAACGTGATCGGGCGCGCAACGGCCGGGCACCCTTACGAAGGCCAGGTACGCACCGGCGAGTGTGTGCGGATCATGACCGGTGCCGTAGTACCCGACGAATGCGACATGGTGGTGATGCAGGAGCGCGCACGGGTTACGCATCAAGGGGTCGAAATCCCCGCGAGCGCGTGTCCCGGCCAGAACATTCGCAATCCCGGTGACGATATGGCGCGCGGCGCGCGGATCTTACTTGCCGGGCGCAAACTCAACGCCGCCGATGTCGGCCTGCTGGCATCGCTGGGACTCGCACAGATCGAGGTCATTCGGCCCCTCAGAGTGAGCGTCTTTTCAACTGGCGACGAACTCGTCAGTCTCGGATCACCATTGCGCACGGGACAGATCTACGACAGCAACCGTTACACGTTTCGCGCGTTACTCCAGCGTATCGGAATCCATGCCATTGACCTCGGCGTGCTGCCTGACGATCCGACTGTACTACGCCACGCGCTCGCTGAAGCCGCAGCAACCAGCGATGCGATCTTGACCAGCGGCGGAGTGTCGGTCGGTGAAGCCGACTTCGTAAAATCCGTATTAGAGCAACTCGGGCACATTGAATTTTGTAAACTCGCAATAAAACCCGGCAAACCCTTGGCGTTCGGAAAAATTGGTCAATCCCTGTTTTTTGGATTGCCCGGCAATCCCGTCTCACTCATGGTGACTTTTCTCCTGATCGTGCGCCGAACGCTTGAGCAGCTTGCGGGCGGTCATCCGAGCGACATTCTCAAACTGACCGCCAAAGCTCGCCACGCCCTAAGTAAGGACCGCGGCCGGCAGGAATATCAACGAGGAATATTCACTCAAGACCCAGCGGGGATGATTCAGGTCGAAACGACCGGGCTACAGGGTTCCCATGTATTGTCGTCGATGTCGAATGCCAATTGCCTAATCGTACTCCCCTGGGACTGCGAGCAAGTCGCCGCGGGCGAATCCGTTACCATCATTCCGCTCGCCCTATTGTTGTAATCCAAAACGATCGCGCCGGCGGCGCCAGGCGGATCAGATTCCACGGAAAGACAGCTTTGCGTTAAGGGGGTAGCGTGCATGATCGATCGACGCCGCGTTAATAAAACCCTCATGCACCAGACGTCAATCCACGTGATGCCAGAAGACTCCCGGGCAAGCAACGCGACTCGCCCGAAATTTGTCCGCGCGAGCCGCGATCATTCGACCAAGAACCGCTAAGCCCGGACGTTAATGCTCAACATCAAGGTCCGGACGAGCGAGCGACAGAAATAAAACGCAGGACGCCGCATGGCAATGGCCATCCCGACGCGCCTAAAACTGGGCAGTATTGCCCTACGCTGCGGCCGCGCTGGCGCCGCCGGCCGCCATTTCTTTGGCCACAGCCGCATTCCTTTTACGTCCACGCTTGCCAGCCACTTTGCCTGCGGCTTTCGGCGTAGGCTTCCTACCCATTTTTTTCAAAGCATCGGCTTGCCATTTCGAAGAAAACGACGACACCGCCTTTTCCTTTGCCTCGATCAACTTAAACAACGCAGCTTCGCGCTTCTGGGACTCCTTGAGCTCGCTCTTTGTGGCAAGCAACTCGACCTTCATCTCGTCGAGTTTCTGCTTCATTTCCGCTTTCAATACACGTAGCGGATCAGCTGCGGCCACAGCAGGGCGCCCAGCGGCCTTTGGCGGACGCCCGATCGGCTTCGCAACCGCGGCTGGCGCGGTCGCTTTTGCCTTCGCCGGTCGCCCGACGGCTTTCGCCTTTGGCGGCCGACCTACCGGTTTTGCCTGTGCTTGACGCGCCAACGTTTCCACTTTTGGGGGTCTACCACGTCGCGCCGGGACTTTTACCGGTTCAGAAACAGCGACAGGTGCAATGATTTTTTTCGGCCTAGCCATAACTGTAAACGCTCCAGTTTCAATTGTTACATCACTTCTATACATATCATTATTCATATTTATATAAAAATAAAGGACTTCGTTACCAATTACCGACTGAATTTTCCATTTCGAAACATTGGCGATAACCTGCTCGCGGAGCCCTTGACGGAATCGTGATGAGATATGGGTAACGTTGCAACCGAGTCGTTCAGGCCGGACCGAGCGATTCGGCCGCCAATCGTCGCGAATGCGGATCACCAACCTAAGCCGGTTCCCTTATCGTACTACTCGATCTTAATCGTGAATAAAGGACATCATGGTAATCGCGCGCTGGCCTATAAACGTAACGGCGCGAGCTACTCGAATTGGTTTCGTCGATAGATGGGGCTGCCAAACCGCCTCCGCACTAAATCGCACGGGGCGGCTTGGTCCGAATAAAGTGCCGAATGGTGCCTGAACACAGGAGGGGAAGCGCTCCCAAGCGCGATCAGAAACTTGCGAGTTCGGTCAATTCAAACATGACCTCGGTCAGGTTGGCGTCGGCATTTTCAACCATACACACCAGGTTGCCAACGCTACACACGGTATAGTCCTTACCGTGAACCAACCAACCTTTCGGCGGCGTCCACCCGTTCAGCCCGGTGAACATCGAAAGCTGATCGGCATTGGATTGGACCAGCCGCTTGTAGTCGTGTGCAAACGAAGTCAACTGCCGCATTTGGTCCCGGTTCAACAAACCGTACCCTTCGAGAAACTCCCCGTCGTCGCGAAAAAGCGCAACGACGGAAACGCCATCCTGCGCAAGCAATCGCTTAATCATGAATCCGCCCCCGCTGCGTTACGCATTGAGCGCCGCATAGGCGGCTTGAAAATCGGCTTTGCCATTCTCGAGCACCACCCCGTGTTGCCCTTGAATCACGGTCGACCAATCCATACCAACCACCGTGAACCCTTGTACCGGGTAGAAACCAGTCATGCCGGTCATCGCCTCCCAGCCCCGCGCCTGCATGGTTGCGATCGAGAGATTTGCCACGCAGACGTGGCTTATGAGGTCCAACACCGCATCCGTCATAACACTCCCTGGCGCGACCTGGTGTTCAATCAGTTCGCCGCGATCCGAGAATTTGAATGCTGCAAGCGCGCCGGGCAATAGCAACAGGCGATCTAGCTCTACCATAGTCTTCTCCGTGATGGTTATCGTTTCATTGTTGTAAGAACTACCCGGAAGCTTGGCCGATTTGAGATGAATCGGCTGTAAAACCGGGAGGGCGGCACCTTCTTCCGATCCTGTTCGCCGAATCACCTCCGCCATTCTCCTCAAGCGGTTTCAAGAGTGACTCCGCTCGCTCCCGGTTTAGCCGCATTCCCCTCAATTCCGACTGGCTTCCAGGGTCAGATGAGATCATCGGAACTGTCGCGCAGTTCGCGAATCATCAAATGCAGCGTTTCGTTGAGCGAGCCGGTCTTGTTATCGAGGAAACAGAACACGTTACTCATGACGCACACCGTGAAATGTGCCCCCATGACCGCCCACCCCTTACCCGGAACGAGGCCGCAGTTCTCGCACAGTTTCCCGAGCATGTTGCATTCCATATGCACCCCAAGGGAGGTGGAACGACACATGATGGATGCCATCATGGCCATTTCATCGCTGAGCTGCCCCTGGTAACTATAGCGATCACCGCGGAATGAATATTCGCCTGCCGCGATCACGCCCGGCATGGACATCAGCTCTGCCACTACGCTCATGTCATCTCCAATGGTTAAATTCTTATAGTGTTTAGATCGTGCCTAAGGCCTACGATTCAAGTTGATTATAGAGAAAGGGGTCGTGCGGCGCTGTCGTGAATACCGCACGAATTCCGTGGCGATTCTATATCACACTTACCCCGGCGGTGCCATAATTCAGCATTTACCAGACCATTCGATACCGTGTGAACGATTCCAAAGCCGATGAATACCTGCGTCCGCCGGGCTTTCTCAAGCGCTTCTCAGCGATGTTTTACGACGCGCTATTGTTGTTGGGTTTGCTGTTCGTTGCCGCCATCCCTGTGACGGTCATGTTTCGCATCACCTATGAAAGCGATAGCTATCCGCTGTTCGTCTTGTACTGCCTCCTGGTGAGCGCAGCGTTCGTAGGCTGGTTCTGGACTCACGGCGGGCAAACGCTCGGGTTGAAGACCTGGCACCTGGAGCTGGTCGGACCGGACGCATCGGCAATCACCTGGCCGCTTGCGCTCACACGGTTTGTGCTCGCTTTGCTGCCCTGGATACCTTTATTGGTCGCGGGTACATTCAAGTTGCAACCGGAGACAAGGATCGGCCAAATCGCGCTTTGGCTGCCACCGTTGCTCGCCTGGGCAACGGCACTAAGCAACCGAAATCGGGTCACATGGTATGATCACTTCTCGGGCACTCGGCTGATTTCGACGCCCAATGAGCGTCCCGATGCGGAACCGTCACATCGGTAACGCGGCGTACTTACGCCGGACGCTCAAACCCGCTGGAGCCGCCATAACGCAAACCCCGCAAACAGTAGCGGGGGTAACGCTACGCTGACGATCGGTGCAAGACCGTAGACAACTCCGATTTCATTGAACAGATTGCTGATCAAGAAATAACCGATGCCGAGGATGATCCCGATAAACAAACGCTGTCCCGTGCCGCCGACGCGCTGTGAACCGAATACAAATGGCAGCGCCAGCACCAGCATGACCAAGGTCGATAGCGGCGTGACGATACGCGTCCACCACGCAAGCCGGTAGCGCGCGGTATCGAGTCCGTTGACTTCAAGATAGTCGATGTAGGACTGCAGGGTGCGAATCGACATCTGATCCGGAGTGACCCGTAACACCTCGAACATTTGCCGCGTCACCAACTCTGGCCACTGCTCCGTTTCCAGAAATTCCCGGGTTACGCCCTCATCGTCGATCCGCAGTCGCTGGACACCCTGCAAAAGCCAGCCCTCGGCATTGCGCTGAGCGGCTTCGGCGGTCACAAGCTCGCGCAATCGGGATGATTCGAAACGAAATATCCTCAGATGGCGCAAATGTTCTTCGCTCGGGATCTCACGCGCCTGAAGAAACCACGGCTGCTGGCGAATCCATAGTCCCTGCCCGCCTGCGAGCCCCAACTGTTCCGACAGCGACTCCGCACGCAGGAGTTGCCCGCGCTGTTCCGCGGTCGGTGCGACGAACTCGCCGATCGCAAACACCGCCAATACAATTACGAACCCGCTCTTAATCACCTTTGCCGCGAATCCACTCACCGACAACCCGGCCGCGCGCAAGGCGGTCAATTCGCCATGGCTGGCCAGCGTACCCAGTGAAAGCAAACCGCCCAACAGGGTTGCCGTCGGCGCAAATTCATACAGTCGCCGCGGTAGCGTCAGGAGGATGTAATACAACGCCCGCGTGGTGTCGTAGTTACCTTTACCGACGTCATCCAGCTCGTTCAGAAATGAAAAAAAAGCGTCCAGCGCAACCAGCACGAGCAACGCGATCAAGGTCCCCGACAGGATATTGAGCAACAAATAGCGATCAAGAATTTGTAACATCGACTATTCCGCGCGAACCCGGCGAGATTTCAGAACGGGTCGGTAACCCATCTGATACAACAAGAGCACTGCACCCAAACCTAAGAACGCCAGGTGAATCCACCACAGGCCAAGCATCGGGGAGATCTGGCCGGATTCAATCCACTTTCGGCCCAGTCCTAGCAAATTTGCGTACAAAAGATAGACCAGCACTGCGATTGCGAGCTTGCCGAAACGGCCTTGGCGCGGATTGCTGTGACTCAGCGGCACCGCGACCACCGACAATACCAGCACGCTCAATGGAAACGACAATCGCCATTGGAGTTCGGCGTGTTTACGCGGGTCGTCGGCGCGCAATAGTTCGCGTACGGAAAGATAACTGGCAACGCCGGCGCCACTTGCGGTCGCTGTTGCCGGCATGCGAATACCATTCTCCGCGAACGCGATCCGACTGATGCGAGTGTCATCCGCGCCCGCGGTTTGTAACATCTCGCCGTCCAACAGCTCCAGAAACTTGTCGTCCGTCTTACTCGGCGTCGACTGTCGCGCCCGATTGGCGGCGATGATCCGCAACTCGCCGTCGCGCTCCTGAAAGATATAGATGTTTCTGAGTTCGCGCGATTCCGGTTCGAGCGCCTCGGCATACACAACGCGTTGTTGCGATGGAAAACTGACAAAGCGACCGGGCGTGACCCCGCCGAGATCGACCGCTTTGACGGCCTCCTGACGCAACAATCGAGATTGAGAGTGGGCCCAGGGGGTTGCCCAGAAAGACAGCAGCCCCAGAATCACAGCCATGGTTACGCCAATGATCAATACCGGTTTAAGCAGTTGTAACTCACCGAAACCACCGGCACGCAGGGCATGAATCTCGCTGTCTTTATACATCCGCCCCAAGGTCAACAGCACGGCGAGAAAGAACGATACCGCCAGTAACGAGGTTGTCGACTGCAGCGACGCCAGGGACACTAATGGCAACAGCACAGCGGCATCCAATGTTCCATCGGCCACTTTACCGAGCAAACGTACGAACAGCCCACCGACCAGGATCAATAGCAACACCGTCAAGACTGCGAGCAGGTTGCCGCCCGTTTCGACAATCACAGCGCGGGTAATGATCTTCATCGACGCAATTCAGCCCTCACGGAACCGGGAGCGCGCCGGTGTTCGGGCGTCCTGTCTGTTATCATGCCAGCGGAATCGGTTGCGGCGCGCAACCACCCCGAATTTGTTCATCCCGAGAGATTACAGACAGCACTATGGCATTGGAATACTCGATCACCAGCGGCAACCCGGAAAAGCAGCGCACCCCCTGCGTCATCGTCCCGGTATTCAAGAGCAAGAAGCTTTCGCGCGCCGCGCTCGCGCTGGACGACGTGGGTGAAGGTTTCATAAAGCAGTTCATGAAAACCGGCGATATCGAGGGCGAAATCGGTGACATCGCCTGGCTGTATCAGACCGCCGCGCTCGGTTGCGATCGCGTCATGCTAGTCGGGTGCGGCGCCGAGCGTGAAGTCAATCCGGCAAATTTCAAGAAGATCTGCGACCACGTCGCGCGTGCGCTCAATAAAAGCGGCGCTGTGGAAGCGGTCAGCTATCTGGCGAGCATCGATACGCATCACATCGACGAGGCGTGGATGGTCCGCGAAACCGTGCTGAGCTTTGAAAACAGTCTTTATCGTTTCGAAAAATTCAAGTCCAAACCCCAGCGCGGCGCGCAACGTCCGCTGCGCAGACTCACCATGGGCATTAACCGCCGCAAGGACCTCTCGGCGGCCGAGCAGGCGATGCGCGAGGGCATGGGAATCGCCACCGGCATGCGCCTGGCCAAGGATCTCGCGAACCATCCGCCGAATGTTTGCAATCCGTCTTTCCTGGTGGAAGAGGCTTATCGGCTGCAAAAGATCTACCCTAAGCTCGAAGTCGAAGTCATCGACGAAAGTGATATGGCCGAACTGGGATTAGGCGCTTTCCTCGCCGTCTCGCGCGGCAGCGAGCAACCCGGCAAACTGATCGGCATGCGTTACAATGCCGCCGAGCATCCGGCCCAACCGATCACGCTGGTCGGCAAGGGCATCACCTTCGATACCGGCGGCATTTCGCTCAAACCAGCGGAAGCCATGGACGAGATGAAATTCGACATGGGCGGCGCCGCCAGCGTCTTCGGTACCCTGGTCGCGTGTATGGACATGCAATTGCCGGTGCACGTGGTCGGGATCGTCGCGGCGGCGGAAAACATGCCAAGCGGAAAGGCATCGCGCCCGGGCGATATCGTGACGACGCTCTCGGGACAAACCGTCGAAATTCTCAATACCGATGCGGAAGGCCGTCTAGTGCTTTGCGACGCCCTGGCTTGGGCCAAACGATACGATCCAGACGTGGTGATCGACATCGCTACGCTTACCGGCGCCTGCATCATTGCCCTCGGCCACCAAGTCTCCGCGTTAATGACCAACAACTCTCCCCTCGGACGCGCACTGCTCAACGCCGGGCAAACCATCGACGACCGCGCCTGGGAACTGCCCCTGTTCGAGGACTACCAGGAACCGCTCAAAAGCAACTTTGCCGACATGGCGAATATCGGCGGCCGTCCCGCCGGCGCCATCACCGCGGCGGCGTTTTTGTCGCGGTTCACCAAGGATTATCGCTGGGCACATCTCGACATTGCCGGCACCGCCTGGCGCAGCGGCGAGAAAAAAGGTGCGACCGGGCGCCCTGTCCCCTTGCTGATGGAGTATATTTTGCGCCGCGCCAAGAGCGATTGAAGCCCGACCGAGCCCTGATGACGGAAGTCAGCTTTTATATTCTTAGCGGCGCCGGTCCGGAGCAACGACTGGGATTCATTGCGCGCTTCGTCGAAAAATTGTATCGCGATGGACACAAAGTACATTTGCATTGCGCCGACCCGGAACAATTGACGCAGCTTGATCAACGCCTGTGGACCTGGCGCGATATCGGATTCGTACCACACGAAATCGCCGCGACGCCGCTACCGGATTGTCCGGTGACCTTGAGCCTGGCGCCGTTCGCCGGCGACCGCGAGGTGCTTGTCAATCTGGCGCGCGAAGTGCCCGAGTTCTTCAGCCACTTTGAGCGCGTCGCCGAAATACCCGGGACCGCAACAAGCGAGATCGAGGAAGCGAGACTTCGTTACAAGTTTTACCAGGCGCGCGGATATAAACTTCAGACCCACAACTACGACGTGGATTAGAACCTTGGCCATGGCGCAAAAACCCGACGACAATATCCCTACGCTCGACGAAATGATCTTTCCCGGCAAACCCGAGAAGATCGAAAGCCTACGTCGTGCCGCCGCGGCGGCGCAGGACCACGTCCGCAACAACGCCCCGCCTGCTACCGTGCGCGAACAGATCGCGCGCACGCCGCGCGATCCAGGTGCGACCGTCAAGCCGGCGCCGAAGCAATCGAACTTCGAAATCCTGATCAACAAGCAGATCGACGCAATCCTGCAGAAACACATCCAGGCGGCGCGCGAAGAGATCGTCAGAGTCGTCATGCTGGAGCTGCGCGCGCGCCTGCCAAGTACCAGTAAGCGAAGCCCGGAACGCTCGGGCGACTAGCCACAACATTCTCAGAGTCGCCGTCAATACGCCGGAAGCCCTACCCACTAAATCGGCCCGCCCTGCCCCTCGCAACGAGGCTTCGCTATACTCGCCGCTTTATTCGAAGTGGCCTTTAGCAGCATGGACAAGACCTACGACCCGCAAGCGATCGAACAACGCTGGTATGAAGCATGGGAAGCCGGCGGTCATTTTCAACCCTCCGGTCGGGGCAACCCCTACTGCATCATGATCCCGCCGCCCAATGTCACTGGCACCTTGCACATGGGGCACGCGTTTCAGGACACCCTAATGGACGCGCTGACGCGCTACCATCGGATGCGCGGCGACAACACCCTGTGGCAACCGGGCACCGACCATGCCGGAATCGCAACCCAGATGGTGGTGGAACGCCAACTGGCGCAAGAAGGGATCTCCCGCCACGACCTTGGGCGCGACGAGTTCATCCGCCGGGTATGGGACTGGAAAGCGCAGTCCGGCGGCACCATCACACGCCAACTGCGGCGCCTCGGTGCTTCAGTCGACTGGCAACGCGAACGCTTCACGATGGATGAGGGGCTGTCGCGCGCAGTTACCGAAGTCTTTGTCCGTCTCTACAGCGAGGGTTTGATCTATCGCGGCAAGCGCCTCGTCAATTGGGATCCGGTGCTGCACACCGCAATCTCCGATCTCGAAGTCAATTCGGAGGAGGAAAGCGGCCACCTTTGGCATATGCGCTACCCGCTTGCGGATGGCAGCGGACATCTCGTGGTTGCGACAACCCGCCCGGAAACGATGCTCGGTGATACCGCTGTTGCGGTGCATCCCGAGGACGAACGTTATCGCCACCTGATTGGAAACGAAATTGCATTACCGCTGACGACACGGCGTATTCCAATCATTGCCGATGAGTACGTCGACCCCGCATTCGGCACTGGCTGCGTCAAAATCACCCCGGCGCATGACTTCAACGACTACGAGGTCGGACAGCGTCATGGCCTCGCGATCATCAATATCCTCACCCACGACGCGCGAATCAACGACGCCGCCCCGTCCCGCTATCAAGGGCTTGATCGCTACGAAGCGCGCGACATGATCGTGCACGACTTACGCGCTCTCGATCTACTCGAAAAGATCGTAGACCACAAACTCATGGTGCCGCGAGGGGATCGTTCCGGGGTCGTCATCGAGCCCCTGCTCACAGACCAATGGTATGTGCGGATCGCCCCGCTCGCGCAGCCGGCGATCGATGCCGTTGAGTCGGGTCGAATCCGGTTCATTCCCGATAACTGGTCCAAGACCTATTTCGAATGGATGCGCAACATTCAGGACTGGTGCATTTCGCGCCAGCTCTGGTGGGGGCATCGAATCCCGGCGTGGTATGACGACAGCGGCAATGTCTATGTCGCGCGCGACGAAACCGAGGTCCGTACGCGTTACGCGTTGCCGCCGGAAGTCGCGCTCAGTCGCGACGAGGACGTGCTCGATACTTGGTTCTCCTCCGCGCTGTGGCCCTATTCCACGCTCGGATGGCCGGACGATACAGACGCCCTGCGCACATTTTATCCAACCAGCGTGCTGGTCACTGGTTTCGACATCATTTTCTTCTGGGTCGCCCGAATGATCATGATGGGACTCAAGTTTATGGATGACGTCCCGTTTCATGAAGTCTACGTCCACGGCCTGGTGCGCGATGCCGAAGGCCAGAAGATGTCGAAATCCAAGGGTAATGTGCTCGACCCGCTGGATCTGATTGACGGCATCGACCTCGAGACGCTGGTCGCCAAACGAACCAGCGGCATGATGCAACCGCAGCTCGCAGCCAAGATCGAAAAGCAGACCCGGCGGGATTTCCCTGGCGGGATACCGCCATTTGGCACCGACGCGCTGCGGTTCACGTTCGCGGCCCTGGCCTCGACTGGCCGCGATATCCGCTTCGATTTACCGCGCATCGAGGGGTATCGCAATTTCTGCAACAAACTCTGGAACGCCGCCCGTTTCGTATTGATGCAATGCGATGGGCACCCAGTCGCGACGCACGACTCGCCACTGGCGTTCTCGCTTGCCGACCGCTGGATTCAAGCGCGCTTACAGCAGACCATCGCCGAGGTTCGCGGCTATTTTAATACCTACCGCTTCGACCTCGCGGCCAAAGCGCTTTATGAATTCACTTGGGGCGAGTACTGCGACTGGTACCTCGAACTCAGCAAACCTACACTGGTCTCGTCGGTCACCAGCGAAGCATCGAAACGAGGTACGCGTCAAACGCTGATCCAGATTCTCGAACAGCTACTCCGCCTGCTGCATCCAATCATTCCCTTTATCACCGAAGAAATCTGGCAACAGCTAAAACCCGTTGCACAACTTGATGGTGAGTCGATTTCGCGACAAGCCTATCCCGAGGCTCAAGGCAGCCAAGTCGATCCGAATGCGATTACCGCGCTCGAATGGGTCAAAGCCTTCATTCTAGGCGTGCGACGAATTCGTGCCGAGATGGACCTGAAACCCGGGAAAAGCCTACGCATCCTGCTCGCAAACTGGAACGACGAGGACCGCGCCCGGTATGCCGAAAACGCGTTGGTGATCGAGCAATTGGGTAAACTCGAAGCGACGACCTGGCTCGAAGACGAACGCCAGGCACCGGAATCGGCGGTCGCCCTGGTCGGGGAAATGAAAATTCTCATCCCGCTCGCAGGATTGATCGATAAAAGCGCCGAAATCGAACGCCTAAAGCGCGAGATCGAGAAACTCAAAACCAACCTGGAGAAAACCCGAGCGCGCCTCAACGCACCAAGCTTCACCGACAAAGCGCCCGCCAAAGTCGTCGACGAAACCCGGCGCATGGCCGACGAGCAACAGGCAAGTCTGACCCAGCTCGAAGCCCAGCTCAGAAAAATGGAGGTGCTCTGAATGACTCAGCTACCGGGTTATCAAGCGCAGATCGAACATACCCATGCGGCGCTGATCGTTGCAGTTGTCGAGGCCGCCCAGCAACGGCGGGCATCCCCCGAGTTACAGTCCGCCCTCGCCACCTCGGAGCAAAACGGTTGGATTCAACTCGTTGCCGCAATCCGCAGAATTGTGAGTGGCGCCCGGCAACCCGATCTACTCGCGGGTCTCGATGAGGAAGATGCCACAATCATTGCGGCGATTCTGCGCGGTATCCAGAATCCAGCGTCGTTACCGAATCCCGGCGCCGTCGGCGATCCCGCCATGGCCGCGCCCGGTCTTGCACAGATCATCCATACCGCGCGCGCCGGTGAACCGCATGCGCTCGCGATGGCCGCGAATCTGGCCGAGCAAATGACCCGCGCCGGCGGCGACATGGCGCGCATTGGTGGCGCGATGCGGCGCCTGGTGGAAGGCGAACGCGATCCAGATGTCCTCGATCGAGGCCTGAGCGCGTCGGGACGCTCACTCCTCAATTCCGTTCTCGAAGCGCTGGCGCAGTTCGAAACACATTGATCGAGCTCACACAGTAACGGCGGAACCGCAGTCTCGATCAACGACCGACGTTTCGTTTGACTCGCGCATTGGGATTGTCCTCTATCGACGCCTGTGGGGGCCGATACCAGGCATTTTCCTTTTGCCACCGTTGCGCCTCGTCGGGTTTCATCGGTTTACCCAACAAATAGCCCTGGGCAAAATCGCAACCCAGCCCGAGCAACATCAGATAGGTTTTCTGGTCCTCGACCCCTTCCGCAACCACCTTCAACTTCAAGTTATAGGCCAGATCGGTCACACTTTTCACGATTTTGTGGTCGTTCTCGGACTGCGCCATGTTCATAACGAACGACTTGTCGATTTTGAGTTCCTGAACCGGCAGCATTTTTAAGTATGCAAGCGACGAATACCCAGTCCCGAAATCATCGATCGCGAGCTTGATCCCCATTGCACTGAGCTTGTTCAGCATCTCGATGCTCTGTTCCGGCGTGTCCATCAACGCGGTTTCCGTGACTTCGAGCATGAGCGCCTCAACCGGCATCGACCATGCCCCCAGCCAGCGCTTGATCTCCTCCACAAACCCCGGGTCCGACAACAGCACCGACGAGAGATTGACGGCAATCGGAACCCGCTTACCTGGCCACTGCGAGTAGATCTTGGCGACGCTCTGCAAATTCGAGATCGTGAGTTTTTCGATCAATCCGGATCGCTCCGCCACATCGACGAATACATCGGGCCGCACAAAACCCAACTCTGGACTGATCCAGCGCGAGAGGGCCTCAAACCCGACCAGCGCCCCGGTGCGGATATCGGTCTTGGGCTGAAAGACCGTACTCAGCTCGTTTGCATCCAGCGCCGCCTCCAGGTGATTTTGGATCTTGAGCGAGGGCTCCTGATAGCTATCCAGCGCAGCGTCGAATACCACGGAACGCTGTCGGCGCTCGCGTGCCTTGAGCAATGCCACCGCCGCCTGGCGCAGCACATCGGTCGCGGAGAACTCACCGCCCGGCCGGGCAATTGCGGCGCCGGTGCGAATCGCGATCCGCAACTTGTGCTCACCGACACCGAATGCACGCGAGAACTCACGTTGCAGTTTGCTGATCGCGAGACTAAGCGGCCATTCCGGCGTTTTCGCCAAACCCGTCAGTACCATTGCGAATTCGCCCTGTCCGAGGTAGTAGACCTTATCCTTTTTCGGAAAGGTATCGGTCAGCCGCCGCACGATCTCCTGACAGAGTTGTTTGACATCGGCATACCCGAAAGTCACGAATAGTTTGTCGTAGTAATCGACCTGAAAATTGAGCAATGCCGTGCACCGCTCGGAACCACGGTCACGCCGCAACATGACCTCCAAAATATCGTGCAGCGCATCACGCACCGGCTCGGGACCGGAAACCACGGTTGACGTCGCAACGACCGTATCCATCAGAGATAGAATTCGTCCGCGCTGACACCAAAAGAGCCGGGTTTCAGCGCGGTACTTATGTACAACTTACGCCCCTGCTCATCACGGAGTTCCGTTTCAAGATCGCGCGGAAAAGGCGCCTCAACCACTTGCTTGTTCCGGTCGCGCACGATCAACACCTGCGGCCGCAAGCGCCGCGCCCGGTTTTGAGCGACAACGATCCCCACCTCCCCCGAACTCAGCTCGACCAAGGTGCCGGTTGGATAGACACCCAAAGCCTGAATGAACTCCTCGACCAGTTCCGGATGAAACTGCGTGCCACGCCGCTCATACAGCGCGTTGATGGCAACATTCGGTGGGATCGCACGCCGATAGGGGCGATCGTGCGTGACGGCATCGTAGAAATCGATGATGGCCGCGACCCGTGCGTAGACCGGGATATCGCTTCCGCGCTTTCGACCCGGATAACCGTTGCCATCGAAACGCTCATGGTGATCACGGACGATCGACAGGATTTCCGGGTCGATAGGGCCATTTTTGCTCAAGATCGTGATCGAGAATTCAACATGCATCCGCAGGATCTTGATCTCGGCCGGCACGAGCTTGCCCGTGCGGGTTAGCAGGCGTTCAGGAATCTTGAGCTTGCCCACGTCCATCAGCAGCACCCCCAGCGACAAGGTATGAAGCTCTGCTTCAGTGAGTCCGAGATGCCGCCCGAACAACGCCGCCAGCACCGACGCTTCGACACTGTGGAGATAGGCGTTGTCGTCCTTCGCGCGTAACTGGGCCAATAGCTGAGCCGCGTCCGGGTTGCGGATCATGCTCGCGACCAGGGTCTTCGAGACCTCACGGATCCTTTCAACTTCGAAAAGTTTGGTCTCACGAAAGCGATTGACCGACTCGTCGATCGAGGTACTCAGGTCTTCGATAACCGGTCTTGCGATTTCAAGCTCTGAGTCGACCGCGCTGGTTCGCTTGTAGTCGACAAAGCGATTGGGCAACCCGAGCGTCGCGTGCAAATCTCGCGGCGACTGGGCATTCGCGGCGCGACCGCTGGCGCCGTTGATTTCCTCTACCCCATAAATGCGGATGTGCTCGACGTCGTCCGCGCGCGCGTTGCCCCGCGCTGGCGATGCTTTACCTTGCGCGCGCGGCTCAGGCGGCGCATGACCGCGCCGGCCTTGCGCAATCACTTCGACTTTCATGATCTCGGCGGAATCCGCGCCTAGATCCCCGGTGTTCGCCCCGGAACTCATGAAGTCCAATCCGCTGCGAGCGGGATCGATAAATACAAACTCGCACGCCTCGACGATCCGTTGCACATCATCGTCGGACTGAACCATGAAACCCTGAAGAAGAAACGGCGAGTCGGTCCACGGACGGTCGAGCTCGGCTACGAACATCCCTTTGCGGATAGACGATGCTTTGACCTTTTGATTCACCTAAGTTGCGGGCTCCCTGCTTGACGGCATCCGGTAATCTAACAAACTCCCCCGCTCGGACACCACGGGATTACCGCCGGACTTCGACCGTCTTCACAGCCAGCAAACCGCGACCCAGGATTAGTCGCGGTTTGGTCCTACGCCGAAATCGTGACCCATCGACACGTGGCGCTTATACTCCGGCCAGACTCAACACCCATTGGACGGCCAACCAAACACCCATCACGAAGACCGCGGTGGCCAGCAGCCCGACCAATATGTAGTGAATCGGCTTGCCGTGAACGAAGTCGCGCTGCAGGTTTCGTTCACTCTGGACGCCGAAAAAGGCCGCCGCCACGCTTTTGAGGACCGCGAGAAAGCCGATACCACCGGACGTGTGCTGATTGGGCATGGAAGGCTCGACCATTGGGTTTACAGGCCCCGAGTATGCCCGATTCTCCGGTCTAGGCGAACTGCCGGCGCAACCCGGAATCCGTCGCGCAACTCGGGCAGTCTTGCAGGCCCACAAACACCGCGCATAATCGGTCGCCATGCTCGAAACAATCCTTATTTCCGAACAGAATTAAACAAAGTTCACATTTACGTAGATTAAATTTATTTATTATTTTTTTCATATATTTACATAATACATTTAATCTATCGATATAGATATATTGAGAGAAACCTGATTGTGAATTGTTTCAAGTTGTCGGCGATGTACGGCCATTTTTTCTGGACGAAACCCCAATGCTTGTCTATCTTCTTTTGGCAACAAGCCCACGAGCCTTTTAGTAAATTGTGACATTAAGAAACTACTACAAGTGATTGTTTTTTGTATATTTAATAGAAATAGAACGATATGGGATCGAGTTGAGGTGGCTTCGTCCGCACCAACCGGTTCGGACCCGCAAAACTAGAGGAGTACCGAAATGCCGCAGGCCAAGCGCCAAATCGTCGGGGCAACGCGCCGACCCGTGCCTCGCCCCACGTCCCCGCGCCGACTGCACCGGAGTCCTAGATCGGGGTCTACCTTGCCACCACGGCGCGACGGAAACGCGATGGCGCAAGGGTCAATACTGTGAGTTCGATCAAACCCCTGCTATTCGCGTTGTTCGCATGCCTCCCTTTGAATCTGATGGGTCAGAAACTTGAGCCCTCGCAAAACGTCCTGAGTTATGACTGGTTCATACACGACTCACCGGCGATCAAAATCAGCGCAATCGACACCATCGATCTTTACTCCGAACGTTACGAAGGTGATCCAGGTAACCCTGTCGCTCTGAACAATCTTGGGATCGCATACGCCATCAACGGCGACTACGCTTCAGCACTGTTCCTGTTAGTCCGAGCAGTCACACTTGATCCTAAAAATCGACTCCTGCACGAGAACCTCACCAGCTTGCGTGCGCGCACCAAAGTCGTTTGGCAGCATTACCCGACCGCGCACATCGGCACGCAGCCCGTTCGCGCCGAGCACGCCGAACTCACACCGGAAATCGCCCGCCCCCACGATCCGCGCATTTTCTTCTAGTCGGCTGTCACCAGATGGCGGCGAACCGGAGCGCTACAGCCATTCGGGATCTTGGGTGAAAGAGATTGAAATCCAGTGCTCGCTCGGATCCATTTTGAGCGCATTGCTGAGTTGATCACGCAACGCGTCGAGCGTCTCCAGATTCGTATTGAACAACGGCGAGGCCTCATCGATCAGCACGTTGATCTCAATGTCGTAACGTCGCCCCAGTTTCGCGACATGGGTGTTCACCATTCGAACCTGATAGGGCAGCAGCGCACGGCTCACCGTTTGGCGAATGAAGCGCGCCATTTCGGGTGGCGCCACGCCCAGCACTTCACCGACGTTGCGCTTGAGCACGCGGTAAGGAATTACCATCGCCACGCCGGAAAGCACGATTACCAGCATCGGGTCGAGATACGGCGCGTAAGCAGCGAATCGGGTTGTCTCCAGGTACCAGCCCAACAGAAACCCAAGCGTCAAAGTCGACGTCAAGATCGTGTCAACCAACCACTCCCGCGAATCGACCCGTAAGAGTTCCGAATTCAACCGCCCGGCCATCCAAGTCTCGTAAAGGTACAACAGCAGGCACAGGACCATGATCGGGACTGCGTAATACAGCGCGAGATCGAACGGTATGCGATTACCACCGGATAACAGTCCCGACACTCCCGACACCAGCGAGTAACTGCAGACCGCAAGAATGACGATCCCATTGACGCTGTTCATCAGCGGTTCGAGATGCGCGTATCCGAACTGAAAACGCCGATCTTCCGGGCGCTGGATCAAGTAAGACGTGAACAGGCTTAGCCCTGTCATGCCCATACTCAAGAACGAGAAAAAACCGTCCAGGAGAATCGCGCTGGCGTTCAGATAGAGACCGAATCCTATTCCGAACACCGCCATCACTACGGTACCCGCCAGTGAAAACTTGAGGGCCCGCTGCTCCAATTGCGCCGTCATCGTGCTTATCGTCGGGCCTCGTCATCGAATGCAACGCCGTGTCGGCGTATCCGAACCAGGCAATCGCCCTCCACCACCGCGGCGACCATTATCCGCCCGCAGCCGAATGCTCGACCCCAGATTTGAGAAACATCACGTTCGCCGTCGCGCTGACAACCACCCATGCACCGATCACAAAGGCGCTCTGCCCGACCGCTGATCCAAGACAATATTTCTTAATAATATCCATGACTTAAGCACCTAATAGTGGACTACACTACCGATCGGGCGGCGGTTCATGCGGTGCGACGAGGCGACCAACTGCCGCCAGCAACAGGGCTGCAATCCACCTTCGCGGTGCGCGAACACTCCCAACCGTCATAAGTGTACTTTATGGATACGCACGTAACATTGATTTGAGTCCGGAATCCGAATGCAACAGACTCGCGATTCCAATTTTAGCGTTACCGAGGAGACCTGAGCCCGTGATCAATATCAACCCCTTCGCCGAACTCGCCGCCGCCATACCGCCGGCCACAATGCAGGTGTACGTCGTGCTGATGTTTCTCTTGGTGGTAGGCGGCACGATTCTCGACATGATGCACAAGAAAAGTGCCAAGTATTTTTTCGAGAACACCAAGAAAGCCGAAAAGAACGCGACCCGCAGCGTGAGCAGCGGCGAGAAAGGCTCTCTCGCGCTGCAAACAATCGCCCATGAAGTGCTGACCTCGGGCGAATTCGCCAATCCGCAGCGCCGGATGTCGCACCTTCTCACCATGTACGGTTTCATTCTCTTCGTCGTCACGACCGCCATTCTGATCTTCGCCTACCCGACCTCCGCCGAAGCGGGGATCGTGCCTCTGCTGTGGCACCTCGGCGCATTGATGCTGTGTGTCGGTGGCTACTGGTTCTGGTTCGTCATCCGCGTCGACGTTTCTGCCGAAGGGCATCCTTGGTACCGCCTGGTTCGCGCAGATCTGTTCATCGTATCGCTTCTGGCGACCGCAACTTTCGCGCTTCTGTGGTCTGCCATGCAGGGTAGCCCTTTCGGTTGGTTGCTGTTTGCACTGTTCGTCATTTCCAGCACAACGCTATTTGGTACGGTCTTGTGGTCTAAGTTCGCGCACATGTTCTTCAAGCCCGCGGCCGCATTCCAGAAGCGCGTCGTCAAGGCAGACGGCTCGAGGGAAAATATGCCCGCGATTTTCGACCTGAACGACCCTGCGGTACACGCAAAGTTTCCCGACGTCCCGACCTACATGGGCAAGAACCCACCCAACATGGGGCTTGGTATCAAGCGTGAAGCGCCACGCCACTTCTAGCGCTGTGTTAACCCAATCGAATCAAGAGGAATAACATGCCTACTTTTGTTTACATGACTCGCTGCGATGGCTGTGGGCACTGCGTTGATATCTGCCCTTCAGACATCATGCACATTGATAAAGTCACCCGACGCGCCTACAACATCGAACCCAACATGTGCTGGGAGTGCTTCTCCTGCGTCAAGGCTTGCCCGCACCACGCGATTGACGTTCGCGGCTATGCCGACTTCGCACCGCTCGGTCACTCGGTGCGCGTACATCGTGACGAGGAAAAAGGCGTCATTGCTTGGCGCATCAAATTCCGCAACGGCCAAAAAGACATGGATCTTTTAGCGCCGATCACGACCAAGCCTTGGGGCAAGCATATCCCCCAACTTCGCGAAGTCCCGGGTCCGAGTAAGGAAATGCGCAACAGCCAGTTACTGTTCAATGAGCCCAAGTACATCCGTATGGACGAGGGTGGTCTGCATACGCTGGAATCGAATGGGCTCAAGTTCAAAGTAGGGGTGTACTACTAATGGCATACAAAACTATTGTTGAAGACAACATCGATGTCCTGGTCGTGGGCGCGGGCTTGGGCGGCACAGGCGCCGCTTGGGAAGCCCGCTACTGGGGCCAGAACAAAAAGATCGTCATCGCTGAAAAAGCGAACATCGACCGTTCTGGCGCTGTGGCGCAAGGCCTCTATGCGATCAACTGCTACATGGGTACCCGCTTCGGTGAGAATAATCCCGAAGATCACGTGCGCTACGCGCGTATGGATCTGATGGGTATGGTTCGTGAAGACTTACTGTTTGATATGGCGCGTCACGTCGACTCAGCTGTACACCAGTTCGAGGAATGGGGCATGCCGATCATGCGCAACCCCAAGACCGGATCCTACCTGCGTGAAGGCCGCTGGCAGATCATGATTCACGGTGAGTCTTATAAGCCATTGGTGGCCGAGGCGGCCAAGAAGTCGGCCGATAAGGTTTACAACCGTATCTGCGTCACCCATCTGCTGATGGATGATGCCAAGGAGAACCGTGTTGCAGGTGCTGTTGGCTTTAACGTCCGTACCGGTGACTACCACGTCTTCAAGTCCAAGACCGTTATCGTCGGTGCGGGTGGCGCATCCAACATCTTCAAACCACGCTCGGTGGGTGAAGGTGCCGGCCGCGTCTGGTACGCGCCGTGGTCGTCGGGTTCCGCCTATGGCCTGATGATCCAGGCGGGCGCGAAGATGACCCAGATGGAAAACCGTATTGTATTGGCTCGTTTCAAGGACGGGTACGGTCCGGTGGGTGCCTACTTCCTCCACCTTAAGACCTACACTCAGAACTGTAACGGTGAAGAGTATGAGTCAAAGTGGTTCCCAGCTCTGACCGAAATGGTCGGTAAAGAATACCTCGATACCGAAGGTCAGCATCTTTCACACAAGCCGATTCCGACCTGCCTGCGTAACCACGCGTTTATTTCTGAGGTCAATGCGGGTCGTGGCCCTATCCATATGGTGACCATGGAGGCCTTCCAGGATCCACACCTTGAGGAGATTGGTTGGCACAACTTCCTTGGCATGACCGTCGGTCAGGCTGTTCTATGGGCAGCCACGGATGTCAACCCGAAGTACGAGAATCCCGAACTGACGACCTCCGAGCCATACGTAATGGGTTCCCACGCAACCGGTTGCGGCGCATGGTGCTCAGGCCCAGAGGACTTGTCCCCTCCGGAATACTTCTGGGGCTACAACCGTATGACCACAATCGAAGGTCTGTTCGGTGCCGGGGATGCCGTAGGCGGTACGCCACACGCGTTCTCATCGGGTTCGTTCACCGAGGGCCGTCTTGCGGCCAAGGCTGCCTGCCAGTACATCGACGACGGCAAGGCCGAGGGCATTCGGGTTTCTGACGCACAGATCGACCGCCGCAGGGAAGAGATCTACAAGCCGATGGAACATTACAAAGTCTATCGCAACGAGATCACTGCCGGCTCGGTCAACCCGAACTATATCAATCCCAGACAGGGCCTGGATCGTCTCCAGAAATTGATGGACGAGTACTGCGCGGGCGTGACCGTTA
>CAZUJU010000041.1:0-34220 GCA_964620675.1 uncultured Thiotrichales bacterium
CGCCCGATCAACCCGCAGGCGACACCATTAATCATCACCCGAGTACCGGCCGCGGTGACACGGTGATACCCATCCGCATATCCGATCGCAACCAGGCCCACCGGCATACGCTCCGGACAAGTGAAGTGCCCTCCGTATCCGATCGAATCGCCCGCCACGTGCCGGTTGATCGCGAGCAGCGGTGCCGTAAGCGTCATGACCGGGCGCAAACCTACCGCCTCCGCTGTCTCCCGCGCCAACGGGGAGCCGCCATACAGCATGATGCCCGGACGCACCCAATCGAAACGCGCCTGCGGTATCCGAAAAAGTGCCGCTGAGTTAGCCATCGAGCGCGGTAGATTAAGCCCCGCCGTGGTGTCGAGAAAACGCGTCAGTTGTGCCTGGTTGCGCGGATCCTCGGGCACATCCGCGTTAGCGAAATGACTCATCATGCCGGAAACGGCGCCGCCCAGCCGGCGCAATACGTCGTCGAAATCCTCTGCGGCAAACCCGAGCCGCCCCATCCCGGTGTCGAGCTTCACCCAGCATTCCGACTCAAGGCTCACGCACTGTCTTACGTATTCGACCTGCGCCGCGTGATGTACCACCAGCGTCACACGGTGGCGCGCTGCCGCCTCATGCTCTGCCAAGGAGCGCGCGCCCTGTAGCACCAAGATCCGCTGCGAGTGCCCCGCCGCGCGCAACTGCAGGGCCTCGCCGACGCAAGCGACCGCGAACCCATCGGCCTGAGTCAACGCATTCGCCACCTCCAGCATCCCGTGTCCGTAGGCGTTTGCCTTCACCGCCGCCATGATCCGGCTGCCGCCCGCCAGCGCCTGGGCGCGGGCAAAATTGTGGCGTAAAGCCGCCAGGTCGATCTGCGCCGTGGCACCCCGCCTCACCGAAAACCCTCGCTTGAGTACACGTCGGGCGTATAGTTTTCGAAGCGGGTGAACTCGCCGAGGAAGGTCAACTTGACGGTACCGGTTGGCCCATTGCGCTGTTTACCGATAATGATCTCCGCCACGCCCTTCTCGGCGGTATCATCGTGATAGACCTCGTCGCGGTAAATGAACATGATCAGATCCGCATCCTGCTCGATCGCACCCGACTCGCGTAGATCCGACATCACCGGCCGCTTGTTCGGGCGCTGCTCCAGGCTGCGATTCAACTGCGACAGCGCAATCACTGGGACCCTGAGCTCCTTGGCCAAGGCCTTGAGCGAGCGCGAAATCTCGGAGATCTCAGTGGCCCGGTTCTCAGTCGAACCCGACACCTGCATCAGCTGCAAATAATCGATCAGCACCAACCCGAGTTCCTTTTGTTCGCGCACCAGACGCCGGGCGCGCGAACGCAGGTCCATCGGTGTCAGCGCCGGGGTGTCATCGATAAACAGCGGCACATCGCGCAAAATCTCCACCGCGCTGCTGAGTCGCGGCATATCCTCATCGCGCAATCGCCCGGTACGCAGGCGTTGTTGATTGATCCGCCCCAACGCCGAAAGCAATCGCAACGCGAGCTGTTCGCCCCCCATCTCCATACTGAACACCGCGACCGGCTTGTTCTTCTTGATCGCTGCGTACTCCGCGATATTCATCGCGAAGCTGGTTTTCCCCATCGACGGCCGGCCGGCGATAATCACTAGATCCCCCGGCTGGAGTCCTGAAGTCATTTCGTCGAGGTCGGAGTAACCGGTCGGCAGGCCCGTGATTGCCTCGTCGCGATCGCCCATCTCGGCGATATAGTCGAGGGTGTGCTTGACCAGGGAATTCAAGCTACGAAAGCCCGAGCGCCCACGCGACCCCATCTCGGCAATCTCGAATACCTTGCGTTCCGCATCGTCGAGGATCTCACGGCTTTCCCGTCCCCCGGGATTGAACGAGCTGTCCGAAATCTCGCCCGCCACCGCGATCAGGCGCCGCAACACTGAGCGCTCGCGCACGATATCGGCGTAGGCGCGAATGTTCGCTGCACTCGGAGTGTCCTTCGCCAAGCGCCCGACGTAGGCGAGGCCACCCGCGTTCTCAAGCTCTCCACGCGGCTCCAGCCATTCGCACAGGGTCACCACATCGAAAGGCCGCCCGAGTTCGGCCAAGGCGGCAATCGCGCGGAAGATCAGGCGATGGTCCTGACGGTAGAAATCGAACTCCTCCACCCGATCCGCAACAATGTCCCACGCCGCATTATCGAGCAGCAAACCGCCCAACACGGCTTGCTCCGCCTCGACCGAATGGGGGGGTACTTTTAGATCGTCGAGCGGATTGGAGCGACGGGACGGCAAGATCGAGAAATCCGACATGATAGTGCGCGGCGGGTTCCAGAGGGAGAAGAAAGCTAATGATAGCCCGAGGCGCGGCGCGCTGCAGGATCAACTGCGCGACCGCTAGTGCTACCCGCAACGATCAGGCGTGTCGCGCGCTCAAGACCCGGACGATGAGCCGGTATTACGCCCGAAATCCGCCACCGCGAGGAATGGCTGCGGCACAAGCGCCAAACTTCTGATTCGGCCCCGCGCTGTCGCCAGCAACCCCGAAACGGGCGAGCGCTGCCGGAGCGCACCCGCATGAGCACGTGCGCTCCCGAGCCTCACGGCTCAGGCGACACGGAAAAATCGACGAAATCAGGCTTCCGGAACGACGTTGACCTTAATTGTCGTATCCAGCTCGGTATGGAGGTGAATCACGACTTCGAATTCGCCCAAGGTACGAATCGGTCCTTCCGGCAAACGAACCTCACGCTTCTCGACCGGAACCCCGGCCGCCGTCGCTGCATCTGCGATCTCGCCCGGGCCAACCGAGCCGAATAACTTCCCCTCGTTACCCGCGTTGGCCATGACTGTGACCACCAAATCCACCATCGCCGCCTTACGCGCCTGAGCGCCCGCCAAACGCTCGCCCACCTGCTTTTCGAGTTCGGCGCGGCGGGCCTCGAACTCGGCGATATTGGCCGCGGTTGCGAATTTGGCTTTACCGCTTGGAATCAGGAAGTTCCGGGCATAACCCGAACGCACCTTTACCTTGTCACCGAGATCGCCGAGGTTTTCAACCTTGTCCAGCAAAATTATTTCCATCTGAATCACCTTTCGTCGTTGAGACGTACAAAATTCTTGAGATTCGGTACCGCGATTCGGATTCGCCACGTTATCGCGACCCACCACCCTCGAAGCGCCGGCGAAAATCCGCAAACGCATCCATGATTCCAAGCCCGGAAAGCAGCAACGCCATGGGCCAAAGCAACAACACCAGCAGGGCGTACACTCCGATTAACCAGCCGCGATGCAGACCCTGACGCGCCACCGTGGCGTGAACCACCGCCAATCCTTGCAGCGCAAACACTGCGATCAATACCAGCGCCAAATCACTCGGTAATGCGTGGTCGCCAACCAAGGTCAACAGTGACACCGCGATTGCCACCAGCGCCGGCCAGGTGCCGAGCCGCAGCGCATGAAATTCACTCCGAAAGCCACCCGGATTGAATAACTGCGCCTGAATCGACCGCGCCAACATCAGCGTGACCAATCCGCCCAAAACGGTCGATGCAAACATCACACCCGTCAAATGCCGCGCGATGGTGGAAAAGCGGGTGCTCATCTCCCCTGAGGCCTCGCCTGCCTGCTCCAGCACGGGTCGCAGCAACTCGCTCAGACGCTGCTCCCAGAACGATGCCACGTCAGGCACCATGGCGTGGACCAGAAATACCCCGACCAACCCGATCGCAATCGCCACCTGCACCGTTAGCGTCCAGCTTGTGGTGCCGCGCAGCAGCGCCGCCAACAGGACCACGGGCGCCCATTGCACCACGGCGTAGACCACTCCGATCCAGACCGGAAACCCCTTTAAGAGCCCCCCCAGCGCGAGCAACACCGCGCCGGCCGCCATCACTAGCAGTGCTTGGCGGTGCCCGAACCGCAAAGTCACCAGCGCAATCGCCGTACCACTGAGAATACTGAGAGGTGGAAACGCCAGCGCCAGCACCGCGAATCCGACGGTTGCGAGCACCGCTTGCGGTAAGCCCGCAAGGATGAATTTGCCCAGTGACTGCACGATCATGAATTCGCCTACGGTCGCGGTATTCAACGAAAAGCGGGCGCGACGCCGGCGCCGCCCGCCCTGACCGCCGATGCCGCTTGCCTAGCGTGCTAGTGCTGGTCCGTAAAGCCCATCAGCGCCAGGAATCGAGCGCGCTTGATCGCCGTGGCCAACTGACGCTGAAACCGGGCGCTGGTCCCGGTCACCCGTGCCGGCACAATCTTGCCGGTCTCGGTTAGATACTGCTTGAGGGTTTCGAGATCCTTGTAGTCGATCTCGGTGGCGCCTTCGGCCGTAAAACGGCAATAGCGCTTGCGTTGACTAAAACGTGCCATAACTTGTTTACCTCGAATGCTTGGATGCGATGAACTCTATTCGACCAGCGGCCTGATTAACTCTGCGCCTTGTCGTCCACGTCGTCCGCGTCGTCGGAATCATCAGCGGCCTCGTCGCTCACACGCGGCCGGCGTGAAGCACGCTCCGACCCGCCCTCGTCGCCACGGATCAACAGCGACGGTTCAGTCACCGCATCCTCGCGGCGCATGATCAGGTGGCGGATCACCGCATCGTTGAAGCGGAACGCGCTCTCGAGTTCCGCGTGGGTCGCGGCGTCGCATTCGACATTCATCAGCACATAGTGCGCCTTCGGCACCTTGGCGATCGGGTAGGCCAGTTGGCGGCGCCCCCAATCCTCAAGACGGTGGATCTTGCCGGACGCGCCTTCGATCAAGCTGCGATAGCGCTCGACCATCGCGGATACCTGCTCGCTCTGATCCGGGTGGACCATAATCACGATTTCATAATGTCGCATCAATCTCTCCTTTTGGGTTACGGCAGTCTCCCGGTGCGTCGGTGAGACAAGGAGCCTGGGTGGTAAAAAGCGGCGTAGCTTAGCCGGAGTCAGCCGTTTAGGCAACGGATTTTCCGTGACCATACCGGCATCGCCGATGCCCTTTACCCGCTTGAAAAGCTTCAGCCCGCCTATATGTTCTTTGCAAGTTCAACTCTCAGCTCAACGAATAGGAGGCTAAGACAATGGCACTCGTTACTTACGACCCATGGAACATGTTCGAACAAATGCGTAAAGAAATGGATCGGGCCATCGCCAACCGCAACGACGAAGGCAGCCGAGTCGCGACCGCTGACTGGGCGCCCGCGGTCGACATCAAAGAAGACGCGGATCAATTCGTGTTGTTGGCCGACATCCCGGGCGTAGATCCCAAGGAAATCGAGCTTCACATGGAGAATGGCGTTCTGACCCTCAAAGGCGAGCGTAAGTCGGAGTCCAAGGAGGAGCAAGCCGGCTACAAACGCGTCGAACGCGTCTATGGCTCGTTCTATCGGCGCTTTTCGCTGCCCGACACCGCGGATGCGGAGCGCATCTCGGCACGGAGTCAAAACGGGGTCCTCGTGATCTCGATTCCGAAGCACGAAAAGGTGCAACCGCGTCGCATCGCCGTTGCCGGCGAGTAGGAACAATCCGCCCTACCGCGGTCTAATCCGAGGCGCACGCGCATTGCGTGCGCCTCTCTTTTTTTGACAGCGCAGCTGCCGCGTTACCGTCTTCACCCTCGAACAAGCGACGCACAGCGGCTGAGTTTGTGTCCTCTCACGCGCCGGTGACGGCAAATTCAACCACGCAATCGGCGCAACCGATGGTCGCCAGAAACTGCCGCAACCCCGCGACCGATCCGGTGGTGAAATACCGCACCGTCGCCACGACCCCCGCTACCGCCGTCAGGTCGAGCGCTTCCAACCGACGCCGCAACTGCATCGCAACGGCGGGCCCGGTATCGACCACTCGCGTTTCCGCGCCCACCAGCGCCTGGATGGTCGCGGTCAAAAACGGGTAGTGGGTGCAGCCCAAGACCAAGGTATCGACCCCCCGGCACACCAGTGGCTGAAGGTAATCATTCAGCAACGCCCGGGTTTCCTGCGCTGAAAACACACCGCGTTCGACCTGTTCGACCAATCCGGGACACGCCTGCGCCACGACATCGACGCCACTGGCGTGATCCACCAACAACGCCTGAAAGCGCTGGCTGCGCACGGTTCCGGCGGTTGCGAGCACCCCCACCACGCCGGAACGAGTCATTCGCACCGCCGGTTTGATACCCGGCTCCATCGCCACGATCGGCAACTCAAATTCCGCGCGCAATTGCGTCACCGCCGCGACGGTCGCGGTGTTGCACGCCACCACGATCGCCTTGGCGCCATGTTCGATCAGGAACGCGACGCAAGCCCGAGCGCGGCGCGCGATTTGCGCTTCCGACTTATCGCCATAGGGCGCGTGCGCGGAGTCCGCCAGATACAGCAACGACTCCGTCGGCAACTCCGCCCGGATCGCGGCGAGCACGCTCAATCCGCCGACGCCGGAATCGAAAACCCCGATCGGAGCCGAGGCGCACACCGGTTCGGTCAACCGGTCCGCTTCCAGCGTGTGCCTCCGGTACCGTCTTCCAGCACCACCCCGGCTTGCAACAGTTGCTCGCGCAAGGCGTCGGCGCGTTTGAAGTCGCGCGCCGCGCGCGCCGCTTGACGCGCTTCGATCAAAGCCTCGATTTCGCCATCACTGATCCCCGCGGACGCCGCCGGCTGCCAGCGAAACCACGCCTCCGGGGTTTGCTGGAGCACCCCGAGCAGCGCGCCACCGGCGAGCAGCAGTCCTTTCAGACGCTGCCGCTCGGCAACCGTCTCGGCCTTGTTGAGCTGGCGCGCGAGTTCGTGCAACTGAGCGATCGCGAGCGGTGTATTCAGATCATCCTTGAGCGCGTCGAGCAGCGCGGTATCAACCGCGACTGGGTCGGCCACAATATCGGCGACCGCGCGCAGCGCGTTATACAAGGTATCGAGGCTGGCGCGGGCCTGACGAATCGATTCCGGCGACCAATCGAGCGGCGAACGATAGTGCCCGGCGAGCAATGCGAACCGCACCGCCTCACCCGGCGCCTCGGCGAGAATCTCGCGCAACGTGAAAAAATTGCCGAGCGACTTCGACATCTTCTCGCCACTGACCGTGATGTAGCCGTTGTGCACCCAATAGCGCACAAACAATGCGCCATCGTGCGCGCACTGGCTCTGCGCGATCTCGTTCTCGTGATGCGGAAAAATCAGATCCTGACCGCCACCGTGAATATCGATCGTGCGTCCGAGATGGGTTTCGATCATGGTAGAGCATTCCAGATGCCACCCCGGACGCCCCAATCCCCACGGACTCTGCCACCCCGGCAAATCGGGCGTCGAGGGCTTCCACAACACGAAATCGGCCGGATGACGCTTATAGGGTGCGATCTCCACCCGCGCCCCCGCGATCATATCCTCCAGTTGGCGGTGCGACAGCTTGCCGTAATCCGACATCGACGCCACCGCAAATAGCACATGAGCTTCCGCCACATAGGCGTGTCCGTGCGCGATCAAGGTCTCGACCATTCGGATCATGCCGGAAATATGATCCGTGGCGCGGGGTTCGATCGTCGGCGGCAGGGTGTTGAGCTGCGCGATATCCTCGTGGAAGGCCACGATATAACGGTCGGTCAACGCCCGAATCGTCTCGCCATTGGCAGCCGCCGCCTGATTGATCTTGTCATCGACATCGGTGATGTTGCGGGCGTAAACCACGGCTGGATAAAGCGACCGCAGCACCCGAAACAGCACATCGAACACGACGATCGGCCGCGCGTTGCCAATGTGAACAAAGTTGTACACCGTCGGCCCACACACATACATCGTGACCCGGTTCGGATCGAGCGGTGCGAACGCCTCCTTTTGGCCAGATTCGGTGTTGTACAACGCAAGGGTCATGATCGCGCGTTCCTGTTGTCTGAGGTGATTGAGTCAGTCCGGCACGCCGCAGCGGGGCGACCGAAATCAATTGAGGAAACGCCTCCGCGCAACGGCGGAGCCGCGGTCCCCAAGCGACCCACGCGGTGTGTGGTTCAACCCTCGGTAAAACCCCGTCGAGACGATACCGTCCGGGCTCAGGCAGGTCTTCACGAAAAAATGCACTGAGGGAAAAACACCGCCCGTGGGCGTGAGGCCTCGATTATAACGCAGGAACAGCCTTCTCGCGGGAACCCGGCGGCGCGGCGCGCGGCCGGCTCGGCGATCCCCTGCGCCCTACGTCGGCAAACCGATCAGGCATTGCGCGCGCGATGCACGCGCGCCGTGCGAAGCCGGAGTGACGATTTGAACTGGGCATAAGCCGTGCCGATGAATCGCGCACGCTCAGCATGATTGCTCTCGATGCTGTAACGTTGCGCGACATTGACCGCGGCAATCGCGCGCGCACGCAATTGACCACGATCCGCCACCAAACCGGCGAGTGCCGCCGCCAATGCCCGCGGCTCACCCGCCTCGACCAGAACACCCCCCCCCTCGGCAACATAATCCTTGATCCCGAGCGTGTTCGAGGCCACCACTGGCGTGCCTTGACTCAAGCTGTCAAACAGGATCCGCGGTTGCTCGTGAGATAGCGAAGGAATCACCACCACGTGGTAGCGACGCAGGTTCTCAAGAAACGCTCGGTCATACGGCAACACCCCTCGGTAACGAACCCTCATCGGGCCAGCAACATTCGCCGCGAGCGCACACACCTCGGCCTCCAACTCCCCTTTGCCGTAAACGTCGAGTTCGAGTGGCACGCCCTGGTCCGCGAGGTTCCGAAGCGCGTTCAGCAGAACATCGATGCCCTTGGAATCCGTCAGGCGCGAAAACACCGCCGCCCGCAGCGGCACACCCGGCTCGAGCTTCTCGCGCCAGACCTCGTTGAACTCCGTCTCGGTGATCATGTCCCGACCATGAATATAGACATACGGCAAAACGCATACATTCGAATGCCCGGCCCCAATCAAGCGTTCCGCCGATTCGCGATACGACACGAACACCGCATTCGCATGCAACAAAAACCGGTGCGCCAATCGTTCGATAAACCGCGAGCGCAACCGCGCCTTCCATGAAGGCGCCTCACCGAGTTGTAGCGATACGTTCTCGACGAAATGAATAATGAACCTCCGGTACAACCGCGCGAGCGGCGATGCGACGAGCCCATACGGGTACCAATGGCCGCCATCGATTACATCGGAGTGAACCAGCGCGCTACGCGCGATCGCACTGCGCAGGCGCCAGACCACACGCGGCAAATTCAGCAGCGCCTGCAAACGCGTGAGGTCGCCCGGCAGCGGCACGGCCTCGGCGGTCACGCCGTGCGGAACGATATCTTCAAACGCGTGCAGCAGCATGCCCTCGGGCGCCGAGTGCACCGGCGCCGCCAGAATGAGGTGCCGGATATAACCGAAATGCAGTTCGAGATCGTTGCGCCAGTCATCGCTGACGTACAGCCGACCGTCGCCCCGGTCATAGAATGGACAGGAAACGATAACGAGGTAGGGATCATTCAACTGATGCGCCGCCAGATCGATCGGCGTGAAAGCAACGGAATTTTGCGCGCAGGATGCACCCGACACGCTATCGACATACTCGCAGACCTGCCTCATAGCCCCCCCTGGACCGCGTCCGAGACAATACGATTGTTGCGAACCGGCAGTCCAGCCCGTTCGCTTACGGTAATTCTAGCCCTTGATATCTTGGAAGAACGGTGCCGGATCGCGGTCGCCAGTCCAAAGCGGCAAACCTAAATGCCCGCGGAATTGAATCGCGGTTCAGACTGCTTGGCATGCCGTCGCGTCGTCGTCCCTTGAATGTCCTTCGAGACACATTTTTTATTCTAAAACCAACTCGCAAATCGAACTCACGAGTCGATCACGATTTTTTCCATATACGAAATACCCGATTCTCAGGGGATGCCGCTCCGGGTTGGGTAGGCGGGAGCGTCGGCCGCAGGGAGGCGGCTGTCGAGCCCCCAAAGAGGGTCACGGCGTCGCCCACCTACCCGATCCAGAGCGGCTTTGATCCTCCGGGGCGGCGGCCTCGCCATGAAAGTTAGCGCCTGACCCACTACCGCTGCGTGATGATGACTTCGACCCGCCGATTTCGCGCCCGACCTTCCGCAAGCTGGTTTTCCGCGATCGGGCGATCGGGCCCCAGTCCGAGCGTCGTGATCCGTTCGCCAGCGACACCGTTCGCCAGCAAGGCCTCGCGCACCGCCGCGGCGCGTTCCGCCGAGAGACGCTTATTGTTGCGCGCCGAGCCGGTGTTATCGGTATGACCATCAAGGCGAATGACCACCGCCGGATACGCCTTCATCGTCGCCGCCAGATCCACCACGATTTTCATCGAATCCTCGGCGATGCGGCTTGAAGCGCGTTCGAAATTAAGCCCGTCCAGAATAAACGTCGCTGGCAGCTCGCCGTTCGCTTCTCCGAGAAAGCGCACGATCT
The DNA here is from genome assembly GCA_964620675.1 of uncultured Thiotrichales bacterium. Lineage (GTDB taxonomy): Bacteria > Pseudomonadota > Gammaproteobacteria > UWMA-0217 > UWMA-0217 > CAYSFW01. The sequence goes on from CAZUJU010000041.1 coordinate 10,343, forward strand.
GGTCGACCGGACTTCCCTCGCTCAACTCCAGCGTCGCCCCGTCGGGCAGTTTGACCCCCCGAATCTTCTCCACGACCTTATCGGTGACCGCACCGACCGCGCCGACCAGCTCCTGCGCCGCCTGCGCTGCCGCCTCGCCGGAACTGCGTGCGGTATCCACGGCCGCGCGGGTCGCAGTCGCATCGGGCGCGCCGCCGCGCGAAAGCACCGCCTCAGACTCGGCTGCGGCCACTTGCGGACTCGGAGCCGTCTTTGCCTCGGACGCCCCCTCCGGCTTGGCCTCGTTTCCGGTTGCATCCGGCACTGGCGCGGTGCCGACCACGACCACTTCCGCCGGCACTGCCCCCGCAGGCGCGGGCGCCTCCTTGGCCGGTTCGACGACCGCCTCGCCGGTCGGCTCCGTCGGCGTGCGATCGCACTTCAGCAACCCCCACAACGCCAACAGAAGCAGCGCCAACCACGCCAGCAGCTTCCACCCCAGTGCGAGGCCGGATCTTGCGCTGGCGCTTACCTCCGGCGCACGTTCGGCACGCGAGCGATCCCGCGCCGGACCCGCAAGACGCGCGGCGATATCCGCAGCACCGCCGAACAGCTCGGAACCGCTACCGACCCCCAATGCTGCCAGCAGTTTCGTATCCAGGACCGGCTCCAGATAACGCGCCTGCCCCGCCAACAATGCCGTGAACCCCTTGGCATCCAGATTCTCGCGCCAGATCAGCTTTTTCAGATTCGCCGCCAGCAACGGCAGCGTCAGACTCAACCAGTTGCCGGACTGCGCAGCATCGATGCCGGTGCTTTCACTCAGCCCCTGCCGCAACGCCGGCACCCGATCGCCGAACACCGACCGTGCCAAACGCTTGCCTTGCATCAACAAACGTTCGGTCACCTCCCCGCCGACGAGACCCGCGGCCGGATCACTGACCAAACTGGTATCGATCGACGGATCGGTCACCGCATCGAACAACTCCCGCGCCCCACGCTCAGTGCCGGCCCGCTGCACCATCCCGCCCAACAGCGCGGGCAGCAGCCGCGCCACCACGGCTTCGGCGTCGTGAGCCGTGACATCCAGCAGCGCCGGCGCGCGCGCGCTCAATTGCGTACCAACCTGTTCGCGTAAGAGATCCAGCAAATTCATCCGCGTTACTACCCGTTGTTGCGCCAACACACGACCGAGTTGCGGCGCAGGCCTAACTTCACACTCGGCGCCCGCTATCGCGCGCACCGTTTCAATCGCACCGCTCATCGGCGATCCGCCACCGCAAGTATAACGACCTCGCCCCAATAAGCGGCAACCCCAACGTCCCTCTCGCACCCGCCGCGGGCTCGGTTACAATCGCCTCCCCGTCAACCCGCACGAGTCGCCAACGCCATGACCCGCGAAATCATCCACACCGAACATGCGCCGCAAGCCATCGGCACCTACTCCCAGGCCGTCAAGGTCGGCGCCACCGTCTACCTCTCCGGCCAGATTCCGCTCGACCCCGCGACCATGCAACTCATCGCTGGCCCGATCGAAGCCCAGATTCGGCGGGTGTTCGACAACCTCCGCGCCGTGGCCGAAGCCGCCGGCGGCAGCCTCGCCGACATCGCCAAGCTCAATGTCTACCTTACCGACCTCAGCCACTTCCCGAGCGTTAACGCGATCATGGCCGAATATTTCAACGCCCCCTACCCCGCCCGCGCGGCCGTCGGCGTCAAGGAACTGCCGAAAGGCGCCGCGGTGGAAATGGACGCCATTCTGGTGCTCGGCGGATAAGCCGCCCCCGCCTCAAGACACTTGCGAGGCGGCCAACTCGCGCCGATGGCGCCAGATCCGAATGAACGGCGAAAAGATCGACACCAGCAGCACCGCCATCGCGCCAACCAGATAACCACCGGTCACCAGCGCGATGACCACCGCGAAGGCCACCACCATCGACACCGTACTGTCGATCAGCGTGCTTTTGATCAGGCGCCGGCGCGTCCCGTCGTCCTCGCTTCCGGTCACAAACAGAAATCCGACCGGCAGCAAATAATGCAGCGGCGCGTAAAACGCGATGATGATGACCCACACGACAACGTCGTTCACCAGGCTTCCCTCTTAAGACCACCAAGGCCCGCGACGCCCGTATTCGACGGCGGAAATTGAGCCCGGCAATGTAGCCTAAACCCGCCGGCAATTCGAGTTGGCGCACCCACCGACCCCGCGTGTAAGCCGTCAATCCAATCGGACCGTAACAGGCCGACCGACGCGTGGACGAGACTTGTTGAATTGTGCCGAATGGAATTGGATCCCAGCCGCATCGCGTGTCACGCGATCGCTCAGACCTCCGCGCGGTCGCCTTTTTCTTCCAGCCAGATTTTGCGGTCGCCGGCGCGCTTTTTGGCGAGCAGCATGTCGAGCAGGCGGTCGGTTTCGTCGCCGCTGGCGACGGTGAGTTGCACCAGGCGGCGGGTCTCCGGGGCCATGGTCGATTCGCGCAGTTGCAGTGGGTTCATCTCGCCGAGGCCTTTGAAGCGGGTGACGACGGGTTTGCCGCGTTTGTGTTCGGCCTGGAGGCGGTTGAGGATGCCGTCGAGTTCGGCGCCGTCGAGGGCATAAAATTTTTCCTTGCCGAGGTCGACCCGATACAACGGCGGCATGGCGACGTAGACGTGGCCGGCTTCGACCAGTGGGCGGTAGTGTTTGAGAAACAGCGCGCAGAGCAACGTGGCGATGTGCAGGCCGTCGGAGTCGGCGTCGGCGAGGATGCAGATCTTGCCGTAGCGCAGCCCGTTGAGTTCCGGCGAGCCGGGTTCGACGCCGATCGCGACGGTGATGTCGTGGATCTCCTGCGAGCCGAGCACGAGGTCGGAGTCGACCTCCCAGGTGTTCAGGATCTTGCCGCGCAAGGGCATGATGGCCTGAAACTCGCGGTCGCGGGCCTGTTTCGCGGAGCCGCCGGCAGAGTCGCCCTCGACCAGAAACAGCTCGGTGCGGCGGAGATCCTGGAGGGTGCAATCGGCGAGTTTGCCGGGAAGTGCCGGGCCGCTTGTGATTTTTTTGCGCACGATTTTCTTGTCGGCGCGGGCACGCCGCTGCGCGCTCGAGATCGCGAGTTGTGCGATCTGTTCGCCGATCTCGACGTGCTGATTGAGCCACAACGAAAATGCGTCCTTCAGCACCCCGCTGACAAACGCGGCCGCTTCGCGCGACGACAGGCGTTCCTTGGTCTGCCCGGCGAACTGCGGGTCGCGCAGCTTGGCCGAAAGCACGTAGGCGAGCCGCTCCCAGACGTCATCCGGCGCGAGCTTGATGCCGCGCGGCAGGAGGTTGCGAAACTCGCAGAACTCGCGCACCGCGTCAGTAAGCCCGAGCCGCAGGCCGTTGACGTGGGTGCCGCCCTGAGGGGTTGGGATCAGGTTGACGTAACTCTCGGTCACCAGTTCGCCGTCCTCGGGCAACCACAGCAACGCCCACTCGACCGCATCGGTCGCGCCCGCCATGGCGCCGACCCACGGCTCGGTCGGGAGCGTGCTGGCTTGCCCGACCGCCTCGACGAGGTAGTCTTTCAAGCCGTCCTGATAACACCATTCGGCGCGCTCGCCGGTCACCTCGTCGAAAAACGTGAGGTGCAGGCCCGAACACAGCACCGCCTTGGCGCGCAAAACGTGCAGCAGTTTCGACACCAGAAACTTCGGAGTGTCGAAGTATTTTTCGTCCGGCCAGAAATGCACCGTGGTGCCGGTCTGCTTTTTCGGCACGGTGCCGATCTGCTCCAGTTCCGAGAACAGCTCACCGTGCTTGAACGCGATGTTGTACTCCTTGCCGTCGCGCCGGACCCAGACTTCGAGGTGCTTCGAGAGCGCGTTGACCACCGACACGCCCACCCCGTGCAGGCCGCCGGAGAACTGGTAGCTTTTGTTGGAAAACTTGCCGCCCGCGTGGAGGGTCGAGAGGATGACTTCGACCCCCGGGCGCTTCTTCTCCGGATGCAGATCGACCGGCATCCCGCGCCCGTCGTCCGCGACCGCCAGCGAGCCATCCTTATGCAACACCACGTCGATCCGCTTGGCGTGCCCCGCGATCGCCTCATCGACGCTGTTGTCGATCACCTCCTGCGCGAGGTGGTTCGGGCGCGTGGTATCGGTGTACATCCCGGGACGGCGGCGCACCGGATCCAGACCGGAAAGGACTTCAATGTCGGAGGCGTTGTAATTGGAGGTCATGGGCTCTTCGCTATTCGGTTGCTGCCGGCGCCTACGCGCGCGGCAACCCGGGAGGCTAGCAAATGCGAGGGCGCGCTACCAACCCCGAGCGGCGCGAAAGCGCTACACGGGGCGCGATCGGTGTTACCTGACCGTTGCGGCGCGGTTGTGGTCAGCCCTCGGTCGGACCGGATCCGCCCCACCTACCCGCGGCTCGACCGGCCGCCGCTAGTCGGCTGCAGGCCCCGGGATACGCGTGACACCTACGACTTGCAGGGTGGGGTATACCGCGGGTCCGAACTGCGTATAGACGGCGACATCCGCGGCATCGCGGCCGTATCCAACCGCCACATAGCCACCCGCCAGTTCGGCCTGAGTCGGATCGAAGGTGTACCACCGTCCCCCGACGTACGCTTCGAACCAAGCGTGCATATCCATCGGCACCAGGGCGTGGCGATAGCCGACCACCATCCGCGCCGGAATGCTGATCCCACGACACAATGCAATGCCGAGGTGGGCCAGATCACGGCAGACTCCAGATCGTTTGCTATTCACTTCCGCGGCCGACTCGGGGATGTCGCTACTGCCGGGGCAGTAAGCGACGGCGCCACGCAACCAGGCCACGATGGCGGCAACCTGATCATATCCCGGGCGGTAGCCCGCGGCGATTTCCGTCGCCATCTGGCCGAAACGGTCGGATTCGCAATAACGACTGGGCAGCAGGTAACTGAGCACGGAATCCGGGAGATTCTGGATCTCGATGAACGGCTCGCCAGGCGCCTGATCGACGTAGTCGGCGGTCATCACCTCAGCCACCGTGCGCACCTCGAACGCACCCGGCGGGGCCACCAGTCGCTGACAAAGATTCCCGTAACCGTCAGTGAATTCGAGTACGGTTACGCTCGGTGACAACCGGTATTCCTCGCGCGCGACCCATTGTTGGGCGCCACTGCGCGGCCGCAGCATCAGCACGAACGGCGTTGGCACACCGATGTCGAACGCGAGATCACAGCTTGTGCGTAACCACATGATTTGAAGGATCCAGAAAAAATTACCGGGTCGCACGACGGAGCGTCACCGGGCGATGCAACACCCGCATGACGGAGTCCGATCGGTTCGGCGCGGCGCGGGCAATGCCCAGCCGCGGTACTTGTACCAACCGCCTCGACGCCATCGCGCTGCTGCGCAACGACCACGGTCTGCGACGCGGAGCGTCAACTAAGCCCGACTGCCCGGCGCCCCGGACCCATTGTCCGCGCGAGTGAGCGTTAGCAGGATATCGGCATACCAGGTGCAATTCAGGCCCAGTGCCTCGTCCAGATCCGCGTCGCGGCTGCCCACATCCAGCCGGGCAGAGTGGACACCCAGCAGTTTCCACTGGAGATCGCCAAGTTCGGGATCCGGAGTTGCCACCTTCATGACGACCGGTGCACCGCTCGTACCGCGATGGGTCCTGGCATCAGTGAGGAAGTAGCCCATACCCTGGAAACGCAGGTCGAACGAGGAGGCGATCACGGCCTGACGCACGACCGGCATATGGTGGAGGGTATCGTGGAATCCCAACGGAAAGCCTACGACCAGCAAGGTTGCGCCTACCTCGACCTCGTCGAGCGGGCGATACAGGTGGGCTGGCGTAAATGCGCTGTAGGCGACGGACGCCGGCAGCGCCGGTCGCGCGATTTCCAGCACCGCGATATCGACCTCGCCACCAGAGTCGCGGGCCTGGCGCCAGACACTTTTTCCGGATCGATACAAAGGAATCGAGAACCCGATGGATTTCGCCATGTTGGCCGGGTCGGTGTGCAATTCAATCTCGACGCGATCGGGAAAGTGACGACTGGGTTCATCGATAATCACATGGCGACTCGTCACCAGGAACAGGCGTCCGTCGCGTTCGAAGAAGAAACCACTGGCGTTGGTCAGCAATCGTTGCCCTGCGAACGTGCAGACGCGCGTCGCGGTGAGCAGGAGCGATTCGGTCATCTTCATCGTGGCGCTCGACAGAGTGTTAGCAGTATTAGCAGCCATTCCTTCGACAGCATCCGGTCTTCGCATGCGTCAGGCAGTCGTCGGCGTGGTCCGCGAAGCGCTTCCGACGCCGTTTTTACCACCACTGCCCCGCGGGCTCGGCCAGCGCGCCGCTTCCCCTGACACCGGCGCTCGATCCAACGGTCGCAAAAGTTGCGACGCCCGCTCTCGACCAGTTTGCGCGGCGGGCGAGCGCGCGACAAGAGAAACGAATCGCCATGCATCTCGGCGACCGCGCAACGCTCAGCTGCGATTCCGTCGCGTCAAGGCGAACGCTCTACATTTATTTCTGCTTATTTTCCGATATTTATTAGCCGCCTCACCCGGCTAAGAAAGCGCCGATTAGATCCTTCGACCGAACCGCAGCCTTATAATTCCGTTCTCAGGTGCATTAATCGGCGCGCATTCTGTTCAGTGACGGCACGCGGGTCGCGGGCGGTTGCACGCTCAATCACCGGCGCGGTCGCCGACGCCGCGGATGGTGATTGAGCGCGTATCCGCCCCACTTGCCGCAATCCCGGGCTGCGGGTACCGTCACCGGCATGTCGCAAAGTACCGCACCCGCTTCCCCATCCGTCGCGCTCGATCCCCTCGCCAGCGCGACGGTGTTCGCCTCGGCCGGCACCGGCAAGACCTGGTTGCTGGTCTCGCGCCTGCTGCGATTGCTGCTCACCGGGGTCGAACCAGGTTCAATCTTAGCCATCACGTTCACCAACAAGGCCGCGGGCGAGATGCAGGAGCGCTTGCTCGCGCGTCTGCACACGTGGGCGAGTGCGGACGATGGCGGACTCGACCAGCACCTCGGCGAGATCGGCTGCACGCCAGACGCCGCATTACGGACCCGTGCGCGAACGCTCTACGAGGCGCTGCTGTGGGCGCCCTACCCGCCGCGGATCAGCACCTTTCACGCCTTTTGCCAGGATCTACTGAGCCGGTTCCCGCTCGAAGCCGGTGCCCCGCCCGGCTTTGAGCTGCTGGAGACGATCGAGGAGCCGCGCGAAGCCGCGCTCGATGCCTTGTACGGCGAGGCGGGCAACCGCCCGGATGACGCGCTAGCGCAAGCGCTGAGCCTGCTGTTCGATACCTGCGGCGGACTCGACGGGGCCGCCAAGTCCTTGCGCAACTTCTTGAATCATCGCGCCGATTGGTGGGCATTTACCGAACACCAGGGCGATCCGCTGGGCACGGCCTGCGCACGTCTGGCCGCGCAGCTCGCGGTCGACCCCGCGCGCGATTTGGCCGCGGACTACCTTGGTGAGGCGAAACGCGCGGACTTCAGCGACCACGCCGACTTGCTCTGCCACCCCAAGAACACCGCGACCTTGCACCAACGCGGCACGGACCTACGCGCGGCGTTGGCGCAGAACGGCACGCCCGCGACGCTGTTTAAGCGCATCGCGGAGACCCTGCTGACCAAGACCCAAACCCTGCGCAGTGATCCCCGGGCGAGCCCCACTCTCGATAAGCGGCTCGGTTCGGTGGTCGCGGCGCAACTGGTCGGCGCCCACCAACACCTCGGCGCCGAGGTGCTGGCGGTGCTAGAAGTCCAGCGCCGGCAACACGCATTCGCCGTCAACCGCGCCTGGTATATCGCCGGCACCCGCTTCGTCGCGCTGTTTCAAGATCTTAAACGACAGCGCAGACAACTCGATTTCGCGGATCTCGAATGGCTCGCCTACCGCTTGCTGAATGATGCGGAGCACGGGCACTGGATTCAATTCAAGCTCGACCAGCGCATCGAGCATGTGCTGATCGACGAATTTCAGGACACCAACCCGACCCAGTGGCGTCTCCTGCAACCGTTGCTGCAAGCGTTTACGCAAGATCCCGAGCGCCCGCGCAGCGTGTTGCTGGTGGGCGACGCGAAACAATCGATCTACAGTTTTCGGCGCGCCAACCCCGAACTCCAGGGCACCGCCGCTGACTGGCTGGAACGCACGCTCGCCAGCCATCGGGTCGCCCTCGATCGTTCGTGGCGCTCGGCACCCGGCGTGATCGACCTGGTCAACCAAGTCTTCACCGACCCCGAGATGCCCCACCCGATCGCCGGATTCACGCCCCACGCGACCCACCGTGACGCCCTGTGGGGCCGAATCGAGTTTCTGCCGCTGGCGCGCTCGGGCGACGAAGGCGAATCGTCTGATCCGCCCGCCGAACTGCGCGATCCGCTGACCACCGCACGCCCGCGCAAGCCGAATGCGTACCAGGTCGAAGGCCGGCAGCTCGCCGAGCGCATCCGCGATCTGGTCGACGCCGGCTGGTGCGTCGGCGAAGCGGCGCAGACGCGCCCGTTGCGCTACGGGGATATCCAGATCCTGCTCCGCAAGCGCACCCACGTCGCCGACTACGAGGCCGCGCTACGTGCCGCCGGGATTCCGGTGCGCGGCAGCGCGCGCGGGCGCTTGCTGAGTCGGCTCGAAATCGGTGATCTCCGCGCCCTGCTCGGCGTGCTCGCGACCCCGGACGACAATCACGCATTGGCGCAGGTGCTGCGCGCGCCCTTATTCGCGGCGAGCGACGACGACCTCCTTCGGCTCGCCGAGGCCGCCGGCACCGGCAGTTGGTACGCGGCACTGCCGCAAGCCAGTGCGGACGCGCCACCCACCGCGCCGCTACGCCGTGCCGCCGAACATTTACCGGCCTGGCGCGCGCAAGCCTCGACCTTGCCGCTGCACGATCTACTCGACCACATCTATTTCGACGGCGACGTGCTGCAGCGCTACGCCGCTGCCGCGCGGCCCTGGCAACGCGCCCAGACCCTGGCGAACCTGCGGCGCCTGCTCGAACTCGCGCTCAGCCTCGACAGCGGTCGTTACCCGAGCCTGGAGCGCTTCCTCGAACGTATCGCAGTGCTCGCCGAAAGCGACGACGACAGCCCCAACGAACCCTTGCCCGAATACGCCGAGACCCCGGTCGAGATCCTGACCATCCACGGCGCCAAGGGCCTTGAGGCCCCGGTCGTGTTCTATGTCGACCTGGGGCCAGATCGCGACAACGATCACCCTTACGCCGCGATGGTCGATTGGCCCGCGCAGGCACCGCGGCCAGAGGCCTTTCTGTTGCAACTCAAGAAAGAACTGCGCGACGGTTTCAGCCTCGCGGTACGGTCGCGTTGGCAACAGATCCAGGCCCGCGAGGATGCCAATCTGCTCTACGTCGCCCTGACCCGAGCACGGCAAATGCTGGTGCTGAGCGGCGCCACAACCGGGCGCGGCAACCCCGAGCACTCGACCTATGCGCAGCTGCGACGGCGGTGCGAAGGTGCCACCACCGAGATCGACCTCGATGCCCCGTGGCACTGCCAACAGGGCGAGATTCCGATCGCGAAATCGCCACCGGCGCCGGCGCACAACCGCCCCGCGGCAGTACCGTTGCCGCTCGACGAACTCCGGCAACCCCTGCCCATTCGCGACCGCCGCGCCGAGATCCTGCCGAGCACAATTGAACCGCAACCCGTCAGCAGGCGCGACACCCCGAGCGACCCCGACGTCCGCATCCGCGGCCAGGCCATTCACGCCTTTCTCGACCACTGCGCACGCCACCCGTCCGACGCCGCCGCCCCGCTGCAACGACGCATCGCCAACGCGCTGGGGATCGATCAGCACGACCCCCGCCTCGACGCCTGGCTCGCCGAGGCGCGCGCGGTCATCGCGGGTTTTCCGCATTGGTTCGCTCCGCACACCTCGGCCTACAACGAAATACCGATCACCTACCGGGTCGACAACCGCACCGTGCATGGGGTGATCGATCGCCTCGTCGTCGAACCGACGCGACTGGTGTTGATCGATTACAAAACGCAACCCCATCTCGATGCGGCGACGCGGTCGCAACTCGCGGAGCGGTATCGCGAACAACTGCGATTGTACGCCGAAGGCTTGCGCAGACTCTGGCCCGAACGCCCGCTGCACGCCGGGCTGCTGTTCACCCACGGCGCGCAGTGGTACCCGGTAGAGACTTGAAATCCGCCGCGCGCGCTCCCACTAGCTTGATCGAAGCAACCACGCAAGGAATTGACCATGGCCGACTCACCGTATGTCTTCGAAGCCACCGCCGCGGATTTCGCCGAGAAAGTGCTGCACGCGTCGCGCGAGCGGCCGGTACTGGTGGATTTCTGGGCCGCGTGGTGCGCCCCCTGTCGTGCGTTGATGCCGGTGTTGGCGAAGCTCGCGGACGAGTTTCAGGGCCAGTTCGCCGTGGTCAAGGTGAACACCGATGAACAGCAACAACTCGCACAGCAGTACGGGGTGCGCAGTTTGCCCACGGTCAAGGTGTTCCGTAACGGCGGAGTCGTCGATGAGTTCATGGGCGCACAGCCCGAGGGCACGATCCGTGCGCTGCTGGATCGCCACCTCGTGCGCGAGTCCGACGCGATCCACGACGCCGCGCTGGCCGCGCTCGAGCGCGGCGACATCGCCGCGGCGCAACAACTGCTCGAACAGGCGCACGCGATCGATCCGCAACGCGCGACCGTCACGGTCACCCTGGCGCGCGTGCTGGCGCAAACCGGTGCGATGGCGCGCGCGGAAGAACTGCTCGAAGCCCTCGATCCCGAAACCAAGGGCGACGCGGAAGTGGCCGGGTTGCTCGCGGAACTCCAGTTCCTGCGTGAATCCGCAGCCCTGCCACCCCTTGCGACGCTCGAAGCGGCGATCGCGAACGACCCGAAGGATTTCGCGTCCCTCTACGGACTCGCGCTGCATCACATCGTATCCGGCGACCTGGTAACCGCAATGGACCACCTGCTTGCCCTGATGCAACGCGGGCGCAGCTACCGCGACGACCTCGGCCGCAAGACCCTGCTCAAACTGTTCGACATGCTCGGCGACGATCCCATCGTCGCCACCTATCGGCGTAAAATGTTCGCGCTGTTGCACTGACGCGCCGCGAGCTCGCGCGCATCCGCGAACGGACCCGGCCCAGACCGCAAAACCGGCAGCAACGCTGCGCCGGGGTATCAGCGCAGCGTCCGCACCCGCCCGTCAATGACGTCCGGCACCCGGTTACTCATCGAGTACGAACGTCAGCTTGAGCCGCACCCGATACTCGGTGATCTTGCCATTCACGACGCACACGGATTGATCGCCGACCCAGGCGTTGCGGATGTTGTCGATGGTTTTGCTGGCGCGGCGAATCCCCTCCTCGACCGCGTCGTCGAAGCCCTTGGTTGAACTGCTGGAAATCTCGATGACTTTCGCGACACTCATGTCTACACTCCTTCTGGCTGATGGCTTTCGTTATCGAGGCTCGCAAGCGAACCCCTCCTGCCATGTGTAGACGCCAGAATGCGTCCGCGCAACTCGGCGGAGACGCTCGGTCAGCGCGTAGGTAGCATGCCGCAGTGCTTCTCGTACTCCTTGAGCGCCTCGGGCATCCAGGTTTTGAACTGTGCGATGCGGGTCACCGGGCTGGGGTGGGTAGACGCGAATTCAGCGGCGTTGCCCCCGGATTTTTCGTTCATGCGCGCCCACAGCTCAGGCGCCTCGCGCGGGTCGTAGCAGGCACGCGCCATATACAGCAAACCGATGTAATCGGCTTCGGATTCGTGCTGGCGTGAAAACGGCAGCAATACCCCATAGCGGCTACCGACCCCCAACGCCCCCATCACCGCGCGCTGCATTCCGATGTCCATATCGCCGATCATCGCACCCGCGGCCAGGGTGCCGAACTGGACCAATTTCTGGTGCGCCATCCGCTCCGCGCCGTGGCGCGCGATCGCATGCGCGATCTCATGTCCCATGACCACCGCGAGCCCATCCTCGTTCTTGGCAACGGGCAAAAGTCCGGTGTAAACGGCGACCTTGCCGCCCGGCAAACAAAACGCGTTGACCTGGTCGGAGGCGATCAGGTTGAAATCCCAATCGAAGCCCGGATCGTCCGCTTTGGCCGCGGCGGCGAGGCGCTCGCCGATCTCGCGCACCTGCTCGACCTCCCGCCCGCTCTTGACCACCTTGGATTCGCGCAGGATCTCTTGATAGGAACGCAATCCCAGTTGCATTTCCTCCTGGCGATTCATGTCGACCAGTTGCGAGCGGCCGGTCAACGGAACCTCTTCCTGGTGGGAGAAGTAGTAGTAGGCGAAATAGCCGGCAAACAGCAGGATCGGCAACCAGCGCAGGGAAAACCCGCCTGCCGGGCTGCGGCCGTAACCGCCGCGGTAGTGTGAACGCCGGTAGCTCATCAACTGGGACTCTCCTGAACTTGAAATCGGGGCGCGCACGACCCGCGGTTCGAATGCAGCGGCGGACCCGCCATCACCTCGTTCCGAACGAAAATGGTCGTATCCGACGTATCTGTCAAGGCAAACACGGGATGAACGCCTCGGGAATACCGCGCTGCAATTTAACCGTCGATGCAAGTCTCGCCGCCACCCGCCAATTTCGCGAATCGATTGCGCGCTCGACCCGCGACCCAGCGCGAACGCTTGTAAACGCGGCCTGCGTCGGATTTAGCCGGTCGCAGGTTGGTCACCTCCGCGCCCCCCCGTCTATACTCTCCGCCAACTCGCCACCAGCCAGGAGAATGTGCACGCATGCGTCGCCCCACAAGGACCCGGTTAACCGCGCTGATCGTACTCTTCGGCGTTACCCTCGGCTCGGCAACCGCGCAACCGGAGAACGCCACTCCGGCTGCCCCCAGCGGCGACCCACCACTCGCGACCACAACGGCACCGCCGGTAATAACCATCCCACCGCGGCCGCGTTTACCTCTCGAACTCGCCCGCTTCGACGACGAGTTACAGCAACTTAATACCGCGCTCACCTACGAGCTGTCGGAAAGCCGCACCGTGCTGATTTGTGCTACGTCGCGCACGCTTATCGAAGACGCCACCGCGATCCAGAAGACGCCACTGCTCGAACTCACCCAGGGCAACTTCAAGAGCTGGCAAGCCGCGACCGCCGAACTGGTAGCGCGCACGCAGGCTTTGACCGAACTCTGCCGCCAGAACGACGTATTGCTATACCCAGTTGAAGAGCATTACCGCGAAATCAAGACCGGCTTCGAATCGCTATTGAGCATCCGCCAATAGCACGCGGCGCTGGGCGTAGCGGCGGTTGCCCGCATCGGAAGCAAGCCCTAGTATCCGTGACGCTTGGAAACAACCGCGAAGGTCACGTGTCATGCCGCTAGGCGCCCTAACTATCGTTTCAGCCCCTTCGGGCGCCGGTAAAACCAGTCTCGTACGCGCGCTTTGCGCCTGCATGCCATCGGTGCGACTGGCGGTCTCGCACACCACCCGCGCGCCGCGTCCGGGCGAGGAAAACGGCGTTCACTACCACTTCATCGACCCTTCGGAGTTCGAACGCCGGGTGAAAGAAGGTGATTTCCTGGAGTATGCGCGGGTATTCGACAACTACTACGGAACCGCACAGTCGGCGGTGCAAGCGCGCCTCGACGAGGGCTTCGATGTCATTCTCGAAATCGATTGGCAGGGTGCGGCACAGGTACGCAAGCAGATCCCCGCGGCGATTTCCGTCTTCATTCTTCCGCCGTCGACGGCAAGCCTGCGAGAACGCTTACGCGGACGCGGCCAGGACAGCGACCAGATCATCGAGCGCCGGATGCGCGACGCCCAAGCGGAAATGAGTCATTACGCTGAGTTCGACTTTCTCGTCGTCAACGACCAATTCGATGAAGCGCTCGATCAACTGCGTTCGTTGTTTGTCGCGCAACGATTACGCACCCCGGCGCAGATCGACCGCCATCGCGAGATGCTGTCGCAATTGTTGGCTTAAACCAACGGCCGCTGTATTATCACGAGTTCGCTCAAGCGTAACCGTATGTCAGACCCCACGGAGTCAAAATGGCGCGCATCACAGTAGAAGATTGTATCGATAGAATTCCCAATCGCTTCGAGATGGTGCTCGCGGCCTGTAAACGTGCACGTCAGATCTACAACGGCTCCGAGCCGCTGGTCGAGCGCGAGAATGACAAGCCGACCGTCATCGCATTACGCGAAATCGCCGAGGGCAAAATCGACGCCGAGATCCTGAAACAGGTAGAAGAGATCAAGTGGACCGACGAGAAGGATCACGATGTCATGGTGTTTTAACGCGAAGACTCGCCTCGCCCGACAGACGTCTCCACTTGAAAACGCCACCTTCAGTGTCAAACTCGGCTAAGGGCATACTTGATCACCTTGCCTTACCCCGCAACCTAAGGCACTACGTTTAAAGATCGCGAAAGCATCATGGCCACCATCGACCCCATGATCGTCGCCAAACCGCCACCCCCGGGCGATCGGGGTGCGCCGCAACCCTCGAGTGCGGAGCGATTTTTGATCAGCGATCTTTGCGCGATCCTCGAAACCTACCTCGAACCCGAGCAAGTCCGCCATATTTACCGCGCCTACCTGCTCGCCGCATCCGCACACGACGGGCAAACGCGGGTTTCCGGCGAACCATATATTTACCACCCCATTGCCGTCGCGCGGATACTCGCCGAGATGCGCATGGATTGCGAGACCGTGACCGCGGCCCTGTTGCACGACGTGCTTGAAGACACCAAGGCCACCCGTGAGCAGGTCGTCACGCAATTTAGCGAAGACATCGCGGCGGTGGTCGATGGCGTGAGCAAGCTCACGCATCTGAACTTTGAATCCAGGGCCGAACAACAAGCGGTCAATTTCCGCAAGATGATGCTCGCTATGAGCAAAGATCTGCGGGTGATCCTGGTAAAACTGGCCGATCGCCTGCACAACATGCGCACGCTCGGGGTCATGCCGCCCGACAAGCGCCGACGGATCGCGCGCGAAACCCTCGAAATCTTCGCCCCAATCGCGCAGCGCCTCGGCATGAATGCGTTCCGCCACGAACTTGAGCAACTTGGTTTCCACGCACTCTACCCCAATCGCTACCGCGTACTCGCCAATGCCGTGATTCGTAGCAAAGGGCAGCGCAAGGAAGTCATGCACCAGATTGAGGTGGCGATCACCAAACGGCTGGAAGAAAAGCACATTTCGGCGCGCGTGCTAGGGCGGGAAAAGAACCTGTGGAGCATCTACCGCAAGATGCGTGGCAAGCGCCGCGGTTTCCGCGATGTGCTCGACGTCTTTGCGATCCGCGTGGTGGTCGACAGCATCGACATCTGCTATCTCGCGTTGGGTGCCTTGCACACCCTCTACAAACCGGTGCCGGGAAAATTCAAAGACTACATCGCGATCCCCAAGGCCAACGGTTACCAGTCACTCCATACCATTTTATTTGGTCCGCATGGCGTTCCGATCGAGATCCAGTTGCGAACCGATCAGATGGACCGGGTCGCCGAGACTGGTATCGCGGCCCACTGGCACTACAAAGCCGGGGATGAACAGGGAAATCCAGCCTGGCGACGCGCCCGAGAATGGCTGAAGAACCTGATGGAGTCACAGCAGAACTCGGGCAACGCGCTGGAATTTCTGGAACACGTCAAAGTCGATCTGTTCCCGGACGAGGTCTATGTCTTCACGCCCAAGGGCGAAATCATGTCGCTGCCGCGCGGGGCAACCGGAATCGATTTTGCTTATGCGGTTCATACCGACATCGGTAATCGTTGTGTCGCGATCAAAATCGACCACGAACTCGCGCCGATCAGCACCCCAATTTTGAACGGTCAGACCGTTGAGGTCTTAACCGAGCCGCACGGCCGGCCGCGTTCAGCATGGCTCGACTACGCCGTAACCGCCAAGGCACGCCATCAGATCCGCGCGTATTTGCGTAACCTTCAGGCCCACGAAGCCACTCGGCAAGGCCGGGTGCTGCTCGAAAAGGCCCTCGCCGAACAGGGCCTTGATCTATCGCATGTCGCCGAGGGGCGCATCGCCAAGACCCTGGCTCAGTTTCGCCAAAATTCGGTTGACGATCTACTGAAGGAAATCGGACTCGGCAATCGGCTCGCGGCGTTGGTAGCGCGTGAACTGAGCGATCCCGACGATACCAAGGAAGGCGAATATAAGGACAAACCGTTCGTCGTGTCCGGCGCCGAGGGTATGGTGCTGAATTTTGCAAAGTGCTGCTGCCCGATTCCGGGTGACCCGATTATCGGCACTTTGACGACCGGCCGCGGGATGGTGATCCATCGCAGTGACTGTCGCAATATTCGCAACACCGTTGCGCAAGCCGATCGCATGGTTTCCGTGCGTTGGGCCGACAAGATCGATTCCGACTTCCAGGCGAATATCCGTGCGCTCACGATGGATCGACGCGGGGTGCTCGGCGCCATCGCTTCCGCCATCGCCGAGATGGATGCCAACATCACCAGCGTCTCGCTTTCGGAACGCGATCCGGTTTCGACCTACATCAATCTGACCGTATCCGTCCACGATCGCACCCACCTCTCAGCCATCATGCGCCGCCTGCGCGGCCTGCCTGAAGTCATCCGCATCGCCCGCATCCTGAGCTGACACTTTCGCTGCCCCCTGCAACAGCCAGATCCGGGTTACAATTTTTCATGACTCAGCGCACGACATCGTGGTTTTATGACGGTGGCCACACGCAAACAAATTCTCAAGTGTTATGCTTTGATTTTTAACGGATGAGCGGTTCCAATCTCGGGCGGACAATGGCACTGCGCAGCGCCAATTGGCAAAACGGATGGAATCGTACACGCGCCGAGCAGCTTAACGACTCTATGGACCTGACAGGCATTCTCGAAATCGCTGGCACAACCGACACCGGTAAGGTCCGTAGCCAGAACGAAGACAGTATCGGTGAGGAACTGGAACTCGGCACGGTCGTATTGGCCGACGGCATGGGCGGCTACCATGGTGGGGAGGTCGCGAGCGCGATCGCGGTCAACACGATCCTGCACCATCTGCACGACCATCTGCCCTTGGTACCGCCAAGCGCGACGGATCGCGGCACCGGCTTCTATGGGGAAAGCCTGGTCGCGCGAAATGCGATCGCCGAAGCCAACCATGCCATCGTGCGCGCCGCGGAGGCGCAATCCCAGTATCGCGGCATGGGCACGACCGTCGTTCTCGGCGTGTTCTTCGACAACAAACTCGCCGTCGCGCACGTCGGCGATTCGCGTATGTACCGGATTCGCGATGGCGTGCTGGAACAGCTCACGGTCGACCACACCTTGCTGCAGGAACTGGTGGACAAAGGGTTCTATACCGAAAAGGAAGCCCGCGAATCGCTCAACAAGAACTTGGTGACCCGCGCGCTCGGCATCGAGTTGGATGTCAAGATCGACGTACGCGAACTCGACACGCTGCCGGGCGACATCTACCTGCTCTGCTCGGACGGCCTGTGCGACATGATAACGGACGAAGAGATATTGCTGACGGTCAAAACCTTTGCCGTCAACCTGCAGGAAACAGCCGACAATCTGGTTCGGCTCGCCAACGAAAATGGTGGGCGCGACAACGTCTCGGTGCTCCTTGCACGCCCACTGTTCGCGTATCCGGCACCGCCGCCACCGCGTTGGTATCAAAAAATGTTTGGCGTTTTATCCAGAAGTTGAACGAGGTTTTTCATGCCTAGAGTACTACTCGTATCGGACAGCGCCGTGCTGGCCGAATACCCGCTGAACAAGGAGACGATCAAGATCGGCCGGGTCGTCGGCAATGACATTCCGATCGAAAGCATGGCGGTCAGCAGCCAACACTGCAAGATCGTCACCGTCGACGGCGATTCGTTTCTCGAGGACTTGGGCAGCACCAACGGCACCTACGTCAACGGCAAGAAGGTTCGCAAGCACGCGCTTGAGCACGGTGACCTGATCACGATCGGCACGCACCTGCTGCGTTATGACATCAACGACGATGCGGACGGCGCCGACCGAGCACCTTCCACCGAGCAGACGCCAAAGCCATTCGCGCGCCTCAAGGTTATCAGCGGGCGCAATGCGGGTCGCGAGCTCCCGCTGGCTAAGAAAATGACCACGCTCGGCGAAGCTGGCGAACACGTCGCCGCGATCATGCAGCGAAATGACGGCGGTTTGTACTTCATTCATGTCGATGGCGGCGAGAGCAATCAGCTATCGATGCTCAATGGCGAACCCGTGGAGCAACGGAAAGCGTTGCACGATCATGATGTTATCGAAGTCGCAGGGATCAGGATGGAACTCCTGATGCACTAAAACGCGACGGGAATCCGGTTTATCAAGGACGATATGCCCATGCAAGGACGAAATAGCGGCGCCGTAACCGCGGCTGGCCATCATTCGTGCTTTCCGGCCGCGCACCGTCGGTCGACGAAAGCGCTACGCGGAAGTTTTTCCGTAATTGTGATTCACACACGCACGCCGTATGTCGCGACTCCTGTAACATTCGTCGGATCGCTGGCTTGGTGCGCTCATGCATAACAATAATTCGTCCGACTTCCGCAACGTACTCGACGTGACCAACCACGTTCGAGTCAATGATCCTGCGGTCGTCGCCGACCACGCCTGTCAGCTGTTCACCGAAACCTATGGGGATGCCAGCGAACACGATCGGCTTCGCCGCGCGTTTCTGGATTTCGCCCGCCTGTTTCGTGGTCAGTTCGAGGGCTATCGTGCCTGCGATACGCTGTATCACGACATCCAGCACACGCTGGACATGACGCTGGCGACGGCGCGCCTGATCAATGGTCACGAGCGCCTCAATTCACGCGCGCAACTCGGCAAGACCCGGTTTGTTCTGGGTGTTGTTCTAGCGCTGTTCCACGATTCCGGCTATATCCGCACCGAGGATGACGACGGCACCGTCAATGGTGCGATCTACACCCTCACCCACGTCAGCCGAAGCGGAGACTTCCTGCGCCATTATCTACCCCGGCTCGGGCTCGGCCGGTACGCCGATCTCGCCACGCTTCTGGTGCACTTCACCGGTTACGAAATGGAATTATCGACCATTCACGTCGACGATCCAAAGGATCGCACGCTCGGTTGGCTGTTGGGTACCGCGGACCTGATCGCGCAGATGGCCGATCGGTGTTACCTCGAAAAATGCCGCGATCGGCTCTATCCCGAGTTCGCATTGGCGGGCTTGGCGGGTCGCGGTGGCGAATCGGGTCATATGGTTTTCACGTCGCCGGAGGATTTGCTCAAGAAAACCCCAATGTTCTATCGCCAATCGGTTCTTAAGCGACTCAACCAGGAACTCGGCGGGGTGCACAAATTCGCTGGTGCGTTCTTTGACGGGACCAACCCTTACATGGACATGCTCGACCGGAATATCGGCCACCTCGACAAACTTGTCGATGAAGGCGACTTCCGAACGCTACGGCGTCAGCTCCCTGCAACCGAGGGCGAGGAGCAGTTCCCGTTCGATATCCTGCGCGACGGCCCGCAGCCTTGACGCAACCGAACTGGGCGGCTCAGGCGCGGATGTCGCCGTCAGGCCAAACAACTCAGAACGACCGGCGAACGAAAACCCGCCGAAGGTGGCCGGATCGATCATGTTCACGTTTTGACGCGCCCCGTTCTCGTTGTCCTTGCCGAGGTGCGCCTGAGGGTCGGTCAGCGGCGCAAAATGGCCGAGCCGCAGCACAAGTTCGCCACCGGCGCCGCAATTTCCTCCCGTTTGCTAGCGCAACACGATGTCCGCAAGCAGCGGGTAGTGATCGGAACCGATCTCCGGCCCAAGCGCGACGCGACTCAAGCTCAGTGGCGCCGATACCAACACGTGATCGATCGGGATCACCGGCAAGCCGAAGAAACTTGGCCAGGTCGGGTGCAAACCGCGGCCGCGCGCGAGCCCGCTCGCATCGATGAAGGCACGATAGCCCGCTGACCACGGCGTGGCGTTGAGGTCACCCAGCACAATGGCCGGACGCTCAAGTGGACTCAAATAGCCAGCGACGTTCATTAGCAGATCATCACGCGCCGCAGTCCACTCCGCGCTCATCGGTGGCGGCGGATGTATGCCAACGACTTCAATCTCGCGCCCCGCGAGCGCGAAGCGCCCGGCAATCGCGGGCGTTACGCCAAAGTCCATCACCCGACAATCGGCGCACGGCCGACGGCTCAGTAACGCGATCCCGAACGGATCCTCGCGTGGCGCGAACCAGGCGTAGGGGTATTGCTCGGTGAGCCCGCGTAGCAGCGCCTCCCAAGCGGGCGTCACCTCTTGCAGCACGACAATGTCCGCCCCCGCATCGCGCAGAAACGCGACCACGGCTTCGTCCTGGCGGTTGCGATAGTTCAGGTTCACGGTTGCCACACGCAATGCCGTGGTTTCCCCGGCCACTGCGCCCGCGCCGCCAACAACCGGGTACAGCACCCAGAGGTTTGAAGCCGCCGCGACCACCAGAAACGATACCAGCCAACGCCGACGCCAAAATACCAGCGCCGCGGGCACCAGCACGGCGGCGTACTGCACGCGAAAATGCGCGAACAGATCGAGCGTCCAATGTAGCGCGCCGAAAAAGCCCAGCAGCGCGCCGGCGCCAGCCAAAACGGCGGCAATCAGAAACAGACGGGACATCACTGCGGGCATGGAAAACGATGACCTGATATCGCTTGGCGGCCAAGTCTAGTGCAGCTACCCGGGCATCACCAACACCGCCGCGTCAATCGTTCGATCGTCATCGACGATTCGCAACTTCGAGGTTAAACAGGAAAACCCTGCGCCCGCTTACGACACCCAGAGTGTGGGGTTCGTCAAGTACCGCGACCCTAGTCAACGATTAAACTCGGCGTCCCCGATTGCTGGATAAGGATATCGTACCCGTGGAACCCGCCACCGCGCCTGTGCCGTACGTCGCTGCTTCATCTCCAGCGCAGCGAAACTCGGCTGACGACATTATCGAATGTATCCATCAAGTGGTCGCCGGCAACTACCAGGTCCGACTGGTCGGCGAAAATCGACTGTCCAACGCCATTAATACCTTGATCGATACGCTCGAACGCTCGACGATGCAGTCGCTCGATCGCACCGTCCAACTCTCGATCGGCACCAGTGAAACCACCATACAATCCGCGGAGATGGTTTCGAACCTACGCGAGGTCGATCAGAAGAGCCAGGAGATTGCCTCCGCCGTTGAACAGCTCGATGCCTCGATCGGCAGCATCAATACCTATGGCGCCGGAATCGCGCGCGAAATGACCTCGATCGAGCAATCGGTCGGCGTAACCGCCGCGACCGTCGACGGTTTCGTTGGCATCATGGCCGACATTACCCACGCGGCGACCGAATCATTGACGAAAGTTGAGGCGCTCCAAGATCTTTCCAAACAGATCTCGCGGGTCGCGGAAACGATCAAGAGTATTGCTTTTCAAACCAACTTGCTGGCACTCAATGCCAACGTCGAAGCTGCACGCGCCGGCGAATCCGGCCGCGGCTTTGCGGTCGTCGCCAAGGAGGTCGGCTTTCTCGCGCAACGCTCCACCGAGGCAACGCGCACGATCGAAGACATGGTCCGGAAGACCCAAGAAGGCTTCGGCAATATCGTTGATGCCATGCGCAAGAGTTCCAAGGCGGTCGACGAAGGTCAGGGCGCCATCGCAATAGTCGGCAGTTCGATCGATGAATTACGGGGTAAGATCGAACGCGTCGGGGCGAGTACGCGCCAGATCGAAGCAACGCTGCGGGAGCAGGAAAACGCGGTCAAGCTCGTATCGGGAGGTATCAACGAGATCGCGCACAACACCTCCGCCAGCGTTCACGACATCGAACAGATCGTGGCGGCGATGACCGTGATCGAACACCATGTCGCCGCGTCCCTCAAAGATCTGGCCGCCAAAGAGATGCACAACAAAGTGCTGAAACTCGCGCAGGCCGACCACATTGCCTGGAAAAAACAACTTGTCAACATGGTGGTCGGCTTGGAAACGGTCGATCCAAACCGTCTAACCGACCATCATCACTGTCGCCTGGGACGATGGTATAACCAAGTCAATACGCCGGAGCTACGCCGCAACGCCGATTTCCTTAATCTCGCGGAACCGCATCGCAAGGTCCATCATCACGGTTGCCAAGCCGCGGACCGTTTCCAACGCGGAGACCTAGCCGGTGCGTTGCGGGAGATTCGCCTGGTGGAGCAGGCCTCCGCGGAGGTACTTACGCTGCTGCGACGACTCGATCAACCGCTCACGCCAGCGCGAGATTGACCTTTGCCAGAAGTTACGCCACCAGCGCCAGCGCCGAAGACACGGACAGCGCGGTCCCTGCCTTCGGCGCCGGACTTCGCGCGGACCGCATTCACCCCGCGCTACCGAACCAGAACTGAATACCCTTGCCGAGAAACTCGTCATAGCGCATGTAGTGCGTCCCGTCGCACGAGAACGTCACGCTGATCATGCCGTTGAACAGGTTGATCGAAGCCATCCGCAGGTAGATATTCTCGTCCGCCATACGCAGCGCCCGCAGCGTTTCGAGGATGCGCGGCACATCCGCCAGCGGCAGCGCGGCGTCGGGGGGATAGGATTGAACCGGAAACACCAGGCAAATATCGGGATCGCTCAACGCCTCCTGGTCGAGAATCCGATAGCGAAACGGATCGGCAGCCGTCCAGATCGTGAATTGGCTGCTCGAAAAGTGAACCAGGCATTGGAACACCCCCCGCTCGGTCAGCAGCTCCTGAAGAATCGCTAACGCCCGGTCGAGATTGCGGTCCATCGGGCTTTCAACGCGGCATTGGTACATCACGCCGCTACGTATCGACGGATCCCCCTTGACCTGCCGCCAATGCCCCGGCTCCTCGTAAAGTTCGGCGGTCACCGGCAAATCGCGCAGATCAAAATCCGCGCCAAGGTAACCCACCACCCGTGCATCTGTGGTCACAACCTGCAAGGCCGTCAGCGATGGGCGTTGATTCATCAGGCTGATATAGGCGTCGGAAAGCAGAAACCCCCAATTCGGCATCGTTTCCTGGAGGTAAGGCCGATCGGAGCGGTTGCGTCCAAAATGCCCCTGTACCAACCCAGCCGGTCCAACGTTGTCGCAAAGCTGTACCCCATCGCTGCCGACACAGTACAAAAAGGCCGCGTGCGGGATGCTCGCCAGACCCGCGAGCAACACCGCATTCAAGCCCTCGCGATCGCCCCACACCGGCGCGCAACGCTCCGCGAGCTGCGCAATCGGCGCGCGCAGCATGCCCGCGAGTTGCTCCCGTTGGAGATAGATACTGTCTTTCCACGATGGCTGCATGACGATCCTGCCGAATAGACGCGAATAACCGAGTCACCACTGGCGCCCCAACGCGCCGGGCTAAACCTCACACTGAGCCGGTACCGCGGGCACGTAGCGGCATTTTCCGAACCCGCCGTGGGCCCGCTCGAACCCAGACCTACTGGCGAATTCGGGAACGCCTCTGCATTCCATCACAGACGCCTTCGATCCGTTTCGCCCACCCCAGCGCGAGAATCAAGAATAGTCCGAGTCCGGCGATAATGCCTATTTGCTCCCATACGGCGGAGAATTAAACACCGTTTCCTCTCCGCCTCAAACTGCTCGCCGCGCGTCCTTGAGGTGCAGTGAAGCGATCATCCTCGCGTCCACCGCCACCAGGCCGTCATTCGTTGGGCGTAACCACACGAGCGCGACATCGGTCACGATCACGGCGAACTTCGCACGAGACTTGACCCTTTGTGGTGAATACACGGACGAATCAGCGTCGCCGCCACCGTGGTGCCTCAGGCGAAACTCCGCACCGTGACAGCCTCCGCGAATTTCCGCCGCCGCAAATGAAAAAAGGCCTACATTGCTGCAAGCCTCTCTTTTATATGGCGTCCCCTAGGGGATTCGAACCCCTGTTACCGCCGTGAAAGGGCGATGTCC
>CAZUJU010000042.1:0-33184 GCA_964620675.1 uncultured Thiotrichales bacterium
TGCTCGCCCGCGCTGCCTTGTTCCGCCACACGCACGACTTCGCCCGCGCCCGGCAGGACTTGCAGGAAGTCTTCGACATCGCCGAACCCAGCGGGATGCGGCTGTTTGTGACGGATTATCATTTGGAGATGGCGCGGGTTCTCGTAACGGAGGCGGGCTATGACATCGGTCCGCATGCGAATCCTGCTTCGCAAGCCAATCGAAGCGGCAACGCCCGATGCGTGAGCGAATTCGAAGGCTACAGGGCCACGGCAAACGCCCACATCGAGGTCGCCGCTGATCTCATCGCCGTAACCGGCTACCATCGCCGCGATGCGGAACTCGCCGAATTAACAGCAATACTCGCTCGCGCTTTCGGATAACGCGTAGAGCTCTGGATCCGGGCGTTGAAAAAAATCACCGGTACGACGCCGAGCACCGCCACCTCAACCGTGCGGCCGGTTCGGGTTAGACTCCGGCGTTCGCTAACAGGTCCGGAGCTGTCTCAATGCAATACTGGTTGATGAAATCGGAACCCGACGCGTTCGGGATCGATGATCTCGAACGCGTCGGCGTCGAGCCGTGGAACGGTGTGCGCAATTATCAGGCGCGCAACATGATGCGCGATCAAATGAAGGTCGGTGATCCGATCTTTTTCTACCATTCCAACTGCGATCCACCGGGGATCGTCGGCATCGCGACGGTGGCGCGCGAGGCCTATGCGGATCCCACCGCGTGGGATCTGAACGATAAATATTACGATCCAAAGAGTTCACCGGAAAATCCGCGCTGGCTCATGGTCGACGTCGGTTTCGTGCGCAAACTCAGGCGCACGGTGACCTTGCAGGAACTCAAGTCCAACCCGGAGCTGGACGGCATGCCCTTGGTGCGCGCCGGCAACCGACTTTCGGTAATGCCGGTGACGGCGGAGCAGTGGGCGCTCATCCTGGCGCTGGAATAGTCGCTCCGGGCGAGCGGCTATACTCAAGCAGATGAACCCAGCGTCGACCGCTGCAATCTCGTCCGCTGGCGGATTCCTGCGCGGACTGCGGCGTCTGGTGCATTTCGAGCCGGGCGAGTCCGCGCCGATGCTGTGGTCGTTCGCCTATTTTTTCTGCCTGCTGAGCAGCTACTACATCCTGCGCCCGGTGCGCGACGAAATGGGGATCGCCGGTGGCGTCGGGCAACTTCAATGGCTGTTTACCGCGACTTTCGTGGTGATGCTGGCCGCGGTGCCGTTGTTCGGCCTGGCGAGCGCGCGTTTGCCACGGCGCCGCTTGCTGCCCGCGGTTTACCTGTTTTTCATCGTCAATCTGCTGGCGTTCCATGTCCTGTTGGGGTGGAGCGAAACGACCTGGACCGCGCGCGTGTTCTTCGTCTGGACCAGTGTGTTCAACCTGTTTGTGGTGTCGGTGTTCTGGAGTTTCATGGCGGACCTTTTCAGCGACGTTCAGGCGAAGCGTCTGTTCGCGTTCATTGCCGCCGGCGGCACCCTCGGTGCAATCGTCGGGCCGGCGCTGACCGCGACGCTGGCGACACAGATTGGCACCCGACATCTATTGCTGATTTCGACCGTGCTGCTCGCGGGCGCGCTGATCTGCGTCACGCGCTTGTTACGGCTCGACCGTGACACGCGACTTACGCCACGCCGCCCGGCGCTCGGCGGTGGCGTCTGGGAGGGCTTCCGGTTGGTGCTTGGCTCGCGCTACCTGCTCGGTATCGGCGCGTTCATCTGGCTCTATACCACGCTGTCGACATTTCTGTATTTCGAGCAGGCGCACATCGTCCGGGCCGCGTTCGATGATCCTGACCGACGCACCCAGCTGTTCGCGGCCATCGATCTCGCGGTCAATACCCTTACCGTGCTGTTGCAGATCGCGATTACCGGGCGGCTGTTGGAACGCTTCGGGGTGGCGACCACGCTCGCGCTGATACCGGGGTTACTGGCATTGGGCTTTGTCGCGCTGGCGGTAGCACCCGGCGTGCTGGCTTTGGTCGCGGTTCAAGTGCTGCGTCGCGCCGGTGAATACGCGATTACCCGGCCCTCGCGCGAAGTACTGTTCACCGTGGTCGATCGGCGCAGCAAGTACAAGGCCAAGAATTTTATCGATACCGTCGTTTATCGTGGTGGCGATGCGGTGAGCGGGTGGATATTCGCCGGGCTCAAGGCGGCGGGGCTCGGGCTGAGCGGAATTGCATGGGTCGCTGCCCCGATTGCGCTGTTGTGGATGTGGCTGGCGATCCGCTTGGGTCGCGCACAGCGCCAGATTGCGAGCAAATCGCAGGAGTGAAGAAATGAATGATGCGCCCAATGTCGCGCCCAAGGGCCGGGTTTCGCGCCGGACCTTTATCCGCACCCTGGCCGGTGCCGGGGTCGCCGCCGCCGCGGGGCAACCCACCGTGCTGCGCGCGCAGGCAACACCCATATTGACCAAGGCGATTCCGGCGAGCGGTGAGCAGATCCCGGTGATCGGCCTCGGCACTTCGCAAGTGTTCGAAGTCGGCGCGAGCGCGGCCGAGCGTGAGGGGCCACGCGAAGTGCTTGCGGCGTTGGCGCGGATCCCTAACGCCGTGGTCGATACCTCGCCGATGTACGGCAGCGCCGAAGAGGTCGTCGGCGATCTCGGCCAAGCGTTGGACGTGCGCGCGCGACTGTTCTACGCCACCAAGGTCTGGACTTCCGGACGCGAGGCCGGCATCGCGCAGATGGAGGCCTCGCGGCGGCGCTTGCAGACCGACCGCATCGATCTGATGCAGATCCATAATCTCCTCGATTGGCGCACCCATTTGGAGACCTTGCGCGACTGGAAACGCGACGGGCGGATTCGTTATCTGGGGGTCACGCACTACCACGAAGGCGCGCACGATGCCCTGGCGGCGGTGTTGCGCGCATTTCCGTTCGACTTCGTGCAGCTCAATTATTCGCTCGCCGAGCCGGAATCCGAACGCGAGCTGTTGCCGCTTGCACTCGAGCGTGGCATCGCGGTGCTGGTCAATCGGCCGTTTGCGCGCGGGCAACTATTCAGCCGGGTCAAGGATAAGCCTTTGCCGCCGTGGGCTAAAGAAATCGGTTGTGCAAGCTGGGGACAGTTTTTTCTGAAATATGTGATCGCTCATCCGGCGGTGACCTGCGCGATTCCGGGTACCAGCAAGGTAAAGCATATGCGCGATAATCTGGGGGCAGGAGTGGGGCCGCTGCCGGACGCGACGATGCGTTCGCGTATGCGGGCGCATTGGGAATCGTTGTGAAGGTAAAGCGATCGCTATTGCGCAAGGGGCTTCACGTTTAGTAAATCCCAAAGTCCGCGTGCGCTTCCCGCCAAAGGATTTCGTCGTGCGTGGCAAGTTGTTCCAGGTCACCTGGGGTCGCGCTGGGATCGTCGACCCAGGCACGTAAGTCCTCGCCACCGTTGATCAGGTCAATCGCGAGGCGGTCAAATTCGTATTCATACGGAAAATCGCGCCAGAGCGGATAATCCGGGTCTTTCTGGCGTAAGGCCTTGAATGCAAGGGCAATCAGGCGCCACGGCTGGAATCGGCCATGATCGTAGTGCGACGAGTCCTCAACGTGGATTTGGATGCCGTGGCACAGCCTGCCCGCGTGTTTATGAAAAGTCGGTTCGAACCAGCATTCTCGCAGGCGGCACCCGGTCAGCCATTGCGGTGCCAGGGTGTGCATGGTGGCAAGGAGCGTGTGGGCATCGATATCGGGAGCGCCGAATATTTCAAGGGGCCTGGTTGTGCCGCGACCTTCCGACAGTGTGGTGCCTTCGAGCATGACCGTGCCGGCGTAACAACGTGCCATTGAGAGATTGGGCGCGTTCGGGCTTGGATTGATCCAGCTACGCTCACCGAGCGGCCAGCCATAACCGGGCGCCGCCGCGGGATTCCAGCCCTGCATCGGTACGATGACACACTCGAGATCGAGTTGAAGTTCAGTGACGAACCAGCGGGCAAGTTCGCCCAGGGTCAGACCATGCCGCATCGGCAGCGGGCCGGCGCCGACAAAACTCTCCCAGCCCGGGCGCAAGCTAAGCCCCTCGACCGGGCGACCGACCGGATTGGGACGGTCGAGCACCCACACCGCCTTGCCCTGCGCGGCGGCCGCTTCGAGCACATAGCGCAGGGTGGTGATGAATGTATAGATCCGGCAGCCGAGGTCCTGCAAATCGACCAACAGCACATCGAAACTGTCCAGCATGGCCGGCGTTGGGCGGCGCTCCGAGCCGTAAAGGCTGAAAACCGGAATTCCAAGTCGGGGATCGATAAAGTCGGGCGACTCGATCATGTTGTCCTGCTTGTCACCGCGTAACCCGTGCTGCGGACCGAATGCGGCGGTGAGCTGAATCTCGGGGTGGGTGGCGAGGGCATCGAGGGAGTGCCGCAGATCGCGCGTGACCGATGCCGGGTGCGCAAGCAACGCGACGCGGCGGCCGGCAAGACCTTGGCGCAGGGCGGTGTCGTCGAGCAAGCGCTCGATGCCGAATTTCATGCGTAACCTCAAACAGCTGGAAGTAGGGGGTTCGCGCCGGGCGGCCAGCGCAGTGCGAAGCCGGTGCGGTGGTGGAAATCAGGTCGCTCCGCAGCATGCGTGTGCGTCAGTGCCCAGTACGACAAACAGCCGTCGTCGGCCTCCAATACCATGGCAAGGCCCAGCAGGAGCGATCCCGCGCCGATGACGGCAGGTAAAACCGCTGGCGGTAGCGTTGCGGAGAGTGTTAGGCGATTTCGCGTGAACTCGCTGACGATCAGCGGTGCGATCGCCTTGGTAGGTTCGGGGGCAGGGGCGCGGTAGTCGCGAAACGCATAGGAGGCCCAGTGCCGTGAAGGCGCGAAATTGTATTCGAGATACCGTGGCGAGTCCGGCGTCCCAATGAATGCCTCGCAGCAGGTGTGCCGCCAAAGACCGTCGCGACGAGCGGGTTCCGTCTCCGGTGGCAGGCGCAGCCGGGTGAGGTCGCCGGTGACCAGGTAACGCAAGTGCAGACCGCCGGCGGGCGGTGTCGAAATCTCCACACGGAGCTGCTCGACCGCCGAATTTCCGGTGCCCGGGTAGGGTATCAAGGTCGCATTGACGGCGTCGGGATTCATCGGCTGGGCGGGCGTTGCAAGCTCGGTAAGCCTGAAATGGTAGCGACTTGCCGCGCGTCTTGCACCGGCACCGGTGGTGGCGGGATCATTTGCCGGGGGCGGATTCGTAGTAAGATCCCTCGCATGAGCCCGCTAGTTCAGACCAAAATGGCGATAATCTTTTCTTCATTGACCGCGCCGCGCACGACCGGCGCGCTGGCGGTGGCGACCTGTACGCTGCTCGCGCTCGGCGCTTGCGGGCACAATCCGGCCGCCTTCACCAAGGACAGCTTCTCGATCAACAGCCCGCATCAGCGCAAATTTCCGGAGAACGCCGAGATTACCTGTCAAGGCGCGCGCCGGGCCTTGCTAGGTGACGGCTACGTGGTTGAAAGTGGCGATGGCGAGAGCATCAAGGGGCGCAAAGCCTACCGCAGCCAGAGCGATCGCAGCACCTTCATCGAGATGAATGTCGTTTGCGTCCCCGATCAAGGTGGCAGCACGTTGTACGCCAACGGTCTGCTCAGCACCTACGACGTGAAGAAGTCCGGCGGGACCGCGAGCGTCGGTGTGACCGCGCTCGGATCGCTCTCGGTGCCATTTGCACAGAGCGCGGAGTCGATGGTCAAGACGGCCGACGAGACCATCACCGACCGCGAGTTCTATCAGCGCTTTTTCACCTCGGTCAACCTGGTGCTGCTGTCGCTGCCGGAGAGCGGTCTGGCGACCCAGGCGCCAGCGCAGGACGATGGCCCGGTGAAGAAACCACCCCCCGATCTGACCCCTGACCGCCCCGACATGCGGGTGCCACCGCCGGCCGCGGCGCCCGAACCTCTGCTGCCGGCAACGCCAGCGCTTGTGGCGCCCGCAATGCCAGCCCTACCGGCTCCCGCGCCGCCCGACCCAGCGGTGCCCGCACCGTCGGCGCCTGCGGCCCCTGCGGCGCTAGAGTCCCAGGTACCCGCAATGCCGGACCCGCCGGCTACCACGATGCCAGCCCCTCCGGCGTCCGCGCCTTGATACCCCGGTGTGGTCAATCCACCTGGCCGGCGGCGGCGGCCGTGGTAGACCATTTCTGCTAACGGTGCGGTGATGGAGAAACACGCCCGATTCAACTTTTGGTATGTGCTGATGGCCGTGCTCGCGGTGCTGATGCTGCAGGACCTCTGGGTGCAGGTGAAGCAGGTCGAGCGGATTCCGTATAGCGAGTTCAAGGATTACCTCGAGCGCGGCGTCGTCGACGAGATCGCGGTGGCCGACAATCAGATCCGCGGCACCCTGAAGGCGCCTATGGCGGATGGGCGAACCCGCTTCGTCACCACCCGGGTCGACCCGGCGCTGGCGCAGGATCTACAGCAATACGATGTGCGTTACACCGGCGTGCAACAAAGCAATTTCCTCGCCGGGGTGTTGGCGTGGCTGCTGCCGCTGCTGGTGTTTTTTGCGATCTGGATGGTGCTGATGAAGCGTTTCGCTGACAAGCAGGGCCTTGGCGGTGGCTTTCTTTCGATCGGCAAGAGCAAAGCCAAGGTCTATATCGAGAAAGAGACCGGGGTCAGTTTTGCCGATGTCGCCGGCGTCGACGAGGCCAAGGCAGAACTCGAAGAGATCGTCGCATTCCTGAAAAACCCGCAAGGCTATGGTCGCCTCGGTGCACGCATTCCGAAGGGCGTGCTGCTGGTGGGGCCGCCAGGCACGGGCAAGACGCTGCTGGCACGCGCGGTCGCGGGCGAGGCCAAGGTCGCGTTCTTTTCGATCAGCGGTTCCGAGTTCGTTGAGATGTTCGTCGGCGTCGGCGCCGCGCGGGTACGCGACTTGTTTGACCAAGCACGGCAACACGCCCCAGCCATTATCTTTATCGACGAACTGGATGCCCTCGGCCGCGCGCGCAGCGCGTTTCCGGTCGGGGGGCACGATGAAAAGGAGCAAACCTTGAATCAGCTGCTGGTGGAAATGGACGGTTTTGATCCGCGCAACGGCTTGGTGTTACTCGCGGCCACCAATCGTCCCGAGATACTCGATCCGGCGTTGTTACGTGCCGGGCGGTTTGACCGTCAGGTGTTGGTCGATCGGCCGGATAAGCTCGGCCGGATTCAGATCTTGCGGGTGCATGTGCGCAAGATCCACCTGGCAGCCGCGGCCGAACTGGAGCAGATCGCGGCGCTGACGCCGGGATTTACCGGCGCGGACCTCGCCAACCTGGTGAACGAGGCGGCGCTGCTCGCTACGCGGCGCAATGCCGATGATGTGACGCTGGAGGATTTTACCGCTGCGATTGAACGCATCGTGGCCGGTCTGGAAAAGAGAAACCGCCTGCTCAATCCGCGCGAACGTGAGATTGTGGCGCATCACGAAATGGGGCACGCGCTGATCGCGTTGTCGTTGCCGGGCTCCGATCCGGTTCATAAGGTCTCGATCATTCCGCGTGGCATCGGCGCCCTGGGTTACACCATCCAGCGCCCGACCGAAGACCGCTTTTTGATGACGCGCGAGGAACTCGAAAACAAGATGGCCGTGTTGCTCGGTGGCCGAGCCGCGGAAGCGGTGATTTACGGTCACCTGTCGACCGGTGCGGCCGACGATCTTGCCCGGGTCACCGACATCGCGCGCAGCATGGTGGTGCGTTACGGAATGGTCGAGACGCTCGGCAACGTTGCGTACGAGAAAGATCGTAGCGGTTTGCTGGGCACGCCCACCGTATCGCCGGTCGAACGCGAATACAGCGAGGAGACGGCGCGGGAAATCGATTGCGCGGTGCGTGAGTTCGTCGCCGCGGCCTACGCGCGGGCAGTTGCGATCCTGAGTGCGAATCGCACCGTACTGGAAGCCTCGGCGCAAGCGCTGTTGGCACGCGAGACGCTCGGTGAGGAGGCGCTGAAGCAGTTCGCGGCAGAGCTCGTGCCGAGATGACGCCACAGTGACGTCGGCATGATGGCGCTACGCGGGCGGCGGCTACTTGCGTTGCTCGGCATCGATCTGACCCCAATCAGCCATATCGAACGGGGGTGGTCTGGCTGGGCGGCCTATGAGGTTTGCCTGGTCGAGAATTCCAGACAACGGGTGGAAGAGGCGGATCGCAAGGGCTGAGCGTTCGCGAAGTCGCGAGCGGTAATATGGGTGAGCCGGCGAGCACTACCCCGAATCGGGCGTTGCCCCCTGTAAGTTTTTCAACAGTTGCAGACCTTTTTCGCGTTGCGCGGCAAGCACGTCGAGCTTGGCCTGAAGTCGCTCGCGTTCGTCGGTGTCGGCCGTCGCTGCGATTTCCGCCTTGAGTTCGTCGCGCTTTTCACGCAGGTTGTGCAGGAGTTTTTTGAGTGACTCTTTGCGCTTGAGTTGTTCGCGGTGGTCCGCGCTCAGGTACTCACCGAGTTTTTCGAGTAATTTTTTGCGTTTCATGGGCGTACCGTTTGGATCGATGGCCAGATCTTATGACAGGTCAGCCGCGGGCTCATTTTTCCGTGGGATTCCCTTTATCGTTGGCGATGCGTTTGATCTCCCCGGCGTCCAGAGCAACGCTTTGCTCCGCTGCACGCAAGGCGAGATCTTGCTCCGCGAACAGCACCTTCGCCATTGCGATCAGATTTTCGCAAGCCGTACGGCAATAACCATAGTCGTTTATCAATGAGGTCGCCATCTCCGGTGTGATCCGGCGTTTACGAATGAGGCGGTCGAGCACGCCGGTCGTGACGATGTCGGATTTCTCCAACAGGAGTTTAGTGCTGTCGAGTGACAGTACCGTGAAGGCGCGCGGGTCGGCGCGCAATTCACCGATTTCGCGCAGAACGCGACTGATCAGGATGCGAATCTGGTCGTATTGCGCGCGCATGTAGCGATTGTCGGAGGCGATCCAGGTCAGCAGGTTTTTCTGCAGATGTTTGACCGCCTTGAGCGCCTCGACCAAGTCGGCACAGGCCTGACGCAAGGCGTGCAGGCGTTCGAGCCGCGGCGGGTCGGCGTTGAGTTGTGCCTGGCTGATAAACTCGACCATCGCGCCGTAGAGCGGCTTGATGCGAAGGCGATAGCGGTCGTCGATGTCCTCGCGCACGATTTCGCGCGAACGCGTGACGACCTCGTTGATGTCGCCCTTGCCGAGAATCGCGGCCGGGTTCAAAG
Source organism: uncultured Thiotrichales bacterium (assembly GCA_964620675.1). Lineage (GTDB taxonomy): Bacteria > Pseudomonadota > Gammaproteobacteria > UWMA-0217 > UWMA-0217 > CAYSFW01. The sequence goes on from CAZUJU010000042.1 coordinate 9,163, forward strand.
AAAGGCCGCGCGTGATGATGCGCTGGGCCACGTCGAAGATACGGATGGCCTCATTGTGAGCGGCCTCGATTGCCGAATCGGGAAACTCGATCGCCGACGCATGGAGGAACTTCGGTTGGTGGATGGTCACCGCCTTTTCTTTAAGCCAGCGTTGCAGCAGCCGCGCGAGCGGGTGTAACAATGGCAACATCAGGGCGATGCCGACGAGGTTGAACAGACTGTGGAACAACGCGAATTTCAGCGTTAAATCGTCGTGCGCGATACCGATCCCGGCGCTGAACCAATCCACCGCCAGAATGAACGGCCCGATCAACACCAGGGCGACGGTTGCGGTCGCTAGATTGAAGATCAGATGCGCGAGCGCCAGCCGCCGACCATCGACGTTAGCGCCGAGACTGCCGATGACGGCGGTGATCGTGGTGCCGATGTTCGAACCGATCGCAAGCGCCAGTGCGTTGTCATAATGAATCTGGCCCGCGCTGAGCGCGGTCAGGATCAACACCAGGGTGGCATGGCTCGATTGCATGATCACCGTGGCCACAATGCCGATCGCGGTAAACGCCAGCAACCCGATCACGCCCGGCAGCATGAAGCGGGTGAGGTCGATCGCGTCCTTGAAGGTCTCGAATCCCTGTTTCATGTAGTCGATGCCGAGAAACAGAAAGCCGATCCCGGCGAGCGCGTAGCCAACCCCTTTGAGCGGTTTTGCGCGTTGAAACATCAACAGCACGCCGAAGACCAGCAACGGCAGGGCGTAGGCCGCGATATCCACCTTCAGGCCGAAGCCGGCGATGATCCAGGCCCCGGTTGTGGTGCCCAGATTGGCGCCGAATATGATCCCCATCCCGGCAACCAATGAGATGAGCCCGGCGGAAAGAAACGAGATCGTGAGCACTGAAATCAGCGAACTTGACTGCACCAGGGAGGTGCTGATCACGCCAAAGGCAAGACTTTTCCAGACCCGGTCGGTGCTTTTACGCAGCAGGCGGTCCATCGTGCCGCCGCCGAACATCCGGAACCCTTCTTCGAGCGCGAACATGCCGAACAGAAAGATCGCGATTCCGGCGGCGATGGTTTTGAATTCCGGGCTGACCCAGAAGCCGAACGCCAGCAGCAGGAAGGCGGTCGGTAAAAGCAGTCTATTCAACCTAGAACCCTCGGTTGGATAGGTCGTTTCGGTTGAATCGCGACGGCGCTGATCGCACCACCGCGCCGCGCGCCAGATGTACTTGACGCGCGGGTTGCATCCATCGCGTCAAGCGCCATGGCCGTCGGCGTTGCCAGCGTCCGGCACGGCTTAGCGCTGACTGCGGTCGAGCGCCTGATCGAAATCGGCGATCAGGTCGGCGATGTCCTCGAGCCCGACCGAAATCCGCACCTGGGTGTCGGAGATGCCGTGCGCGGCGCGTTCCTCGGGGGCGTAGGTCGAGTGCGTCATACTCGCCGGATGTTGGACCAGGGTTTCCGCATCGCCAAGGCTGACCGCCCGGGTCGCCAGCTCGAGCGCATCCATGAAGCGCATGCCTTGGGCGAGCCCACCCTTGAGTTCGAGCGCGATCATGCCGCCGAAATCGGCCATCTGCCGGCGCGCGAGTGCGTGTTGCGGGAAGTCTTCAAGACCCGGATACGCGACCGTGGCGACTGCCGGGTGCTGAGCGAGGTGACGCGCCAAGGTCAGGGCATTGGCGCAATGGCGATCCATCCGCAGGTTGAGCGTCTTCAAACCGCGTAGCACGAGGAAGGCGTCAAACGCGGAAAGCACCGCGCCGGTCATTTCCTTGAGGCCGAAGAACCGGATCCGTTTTAGATCCTCGGCCGGCCCGACGATCGCGCCCGCGATCAGGTCGCCATGTCCGCCCAGGTATTTGGTCGCGGAATGCACAACGAAGTCGGCGCCGAACTCCAGCGGCCGTTGCAGGTAGGGGGTGCAGTAGGTGTTGTCGACCACTACCCGCGCACCACCGGCGTGCGCGATCTCAGCGACCGCAGCGATGTCCACCAGGCGCATGTTGGGATTGGCCGGTGTTTCAAAATACACCAGCCGGGTCGCGGCGCTGAGCGCGGCCGCGAGCGAGTCGGGATCGCTCAAGTTCACATGGCGGACCTTCACCCCAAACGGGGATAAACCATGGTTCAGTAACGCGAAAGTGCAGCCGTAGAGCGTCTCGTCGGCGATGATTTCATCGCCCGGGCGGAGCAAGGTCCAAAACAGCGACGCAATCGCGCCCATTCCGGAGCCCGTCGCGAGCGCCGCTTCGCCGCCTTCGAGACTGGCCAAACGGGTTTCAAGCAAACCGGTGGTCGGATTGCCGACGCGACTGTAGATATAGCCCTCGCGCTCGCCGGCGAAGATCTCCATGCCTGCCGCCGCGCTTGGAAAGGCGTAGGTCGAGGACGGGTAGATCGGTGGGGTCAGGGCGCCGTGCGCATCTTCGGGCGCGTAACCGGCGTGAATCGCGCGGGTGGCGAAGCCGGCAGTGGCGGGGTGCTTCGAGCTTTTCATAGGGCTGCTTTTACGTTGCGGGGTCGTCGGGGTGGTTGACGCGACCTAATGTACCTCGCTTCGCGTGACCTGGCTCGGATTCCGTTGCGTTCGACGCGTCGCGCGCTCACGACGTTCCGGGCCGATCGTTGCTGCCGCCGGTAAGGCGTGGGTTGGCAAGGTCGCGCGCGCCCGGCGCGATGCGAATTTCGTGCGGCGGTGAACCGCGTGGTAGAGGCGCGGGTGCCGACCTTGGCAGTGTTTCGCAAATCCGCGTGCGCCAGGTAGATCGACGAAAATGGGTCGGGTACATTCGACGCGAGCGAGTTTGACCAGAATGCCGGACTGAATGACAGGAGACGGATATGGATTTTCCGCATGAAAAGCGCGCGGCGATCGTGCCAGCGTCGTTCCCAATCGTCGCGGATAAACAGGAGATCGGGCGCGGTGCCGCGCTCGATGGGAATGCGCGGAGCGCAGGCGTATGTTGAGCGCGGCTTTGGCTACGGTGCCCGAATCGCGCGAAAAATTGATCCAGCGGGTGCTGGATTCGGCCTGCCTGCCGTCACTGCCGCCAGTTGCGGCGAAATTGCTGTCGATTACCAGCGCGGCGGGCACCAACGTGCAATTAATGGCCGACCTCGTATCGCAGGATGTTTCACTCTCGGTCAAGGTTCTGCGGGTGGTGAACTCCGCCTACTACAGCCCGTCGCAGCGGGTCGCAAGCGTTCAGCAGGCCATTTCCATTCTCGGTACCAACGCCGTGCGAAGCATCGTGCTGTCGTTCTCGCTGCTCGAAATTCGCGGCGATCGTAGTTGCCGGTTCGACTATCGCTTGTTTTGGGAACGTTCCCTTGCCGCTGCGGTGTCGGCGCGCATGATCACGACCATCATCGATGACGGTAACCCGGACGAGGCCTTTGTCACCGGGCTGCTATTGAATATCGGCGAGATGATTCTGGCGCGAGCATCGCCGGATGCCTACGAACAGGCGTTGGCGCAGATTGCACAGGGGCGCGAGATGCGCCTCGCCGAGCGCGAAGTGCTCGGGATTGATCATGCCGAAATCGGTCACGAAGTCGCCTCGCGGTGGGGCTTTCCCGATTCGCTGACGCGGCCGATCCTCTACCACCACGACCCGATGAGCGATATCGAGGCCGGTGAACCCGCCGCGCGAGTCAACCGGGTGGCCTACCTCGCCGAGTTGTTGGCGAGTGTGTTCTATAGCGATCGGCCAGAGATCTATCACCGGCGCTTCGTCGCCGAGTCGCGCAAGTTGCTCGGCCTCGATCCCGACCAGCTGGAGCGGATCGCGTCAGGTGTCCATTCGGAGGTGCAGCGAGCCGGCGAGTACTTCGGCCTCAAGCTGCAACTCGATCGCTCGGTGGCGGATATTCTGCAGGAGGCCAACGAGAAGCTGGCGCAGCTCAACATGACTTACGAGCAAATGAACCGCGAGTTGCTCGAAGCCAAGGTGAACCTGCGCATCCTCACGCGCGAGTTGGAGGAGAAAAACCGCCGGCTCGAGGATCTTGCCAGCCGAGATGGGCTGACCGGCGTGTTCAATCATCGTACGTTTCAGTTACAGCTGGCGCGTGAGTTCGAGCGCGCGCGCAAGCACGAGCGGGCGTTGAGCCTGGTGATGCTGGATGTCGATAACTTCAAGCGGTTTAATGACGAACATGGTCATCAGGTCGGTGACTATATCCTCAAGGAAGCCTGTAAACTGATCGCCGAGCAGTTGCGCGAAGGCGACATGATCTCCCGTTACGGTGGCGAGGAGTTCGCTTTAACGCTGTCGCATACCGGTCTGGACGAGGCGCTGCGGTTGGCGGAGAAGGTCCGCAAGTGCATCGCGCAAGCAGTGTTCGAGCAGGGGCTGGAGCGTTACCACGTCACCATGAGTATCGGTGTGGCGGCCACTACGCCAGCAACCGAGACCCTACTACCGGCGGAACTGATCGCGCAGGCGGATCATGCGCTCCTGCAGGCGAAGCGGCGGGGCAAGAATCGGGTGGTCTCGTATCTCGATAAGGATCCGTGGTACGCGAAGATTCTGCCGCCGAAACAGTAATCGCGCGGCGCGGTTGGCGCGCGTGGTTCCGTGAGAGGTTGCCCCATTCAAATCGTCGATTTCAGCGATGTACCCGAAACCCTGGAGGCCCTGGCGGGTTGGCATCAGGCGCAATGGGGTTATCTGTATCCGGGGCGCACCTTGGCACAGCGAATCGAAGGGATGCGCGATTACCTTTCGCCCGACTTTTTGCCGTCCACTTTCGTTGCCATGGCGGATGGCGTGATCGGCTCCGCCGCGATCGTACCCTGCGACATGGAAGAGCGCGCCGAGCTTTCGCCGTGGCTAGCGAGCGTCTATGTCGCCCCCTCGCGGCGCGGCCAGGGGGTTGGTAGCGCACTGGTGCGGCATGTCATGGAAGCGGCCGCGTGGCACGGTTATGGCGAGTTGTTTTTGTTCACGCCGGATCGTGAGTCGTTCTACCGGCGCTTGGGATGGCGCCGGTTCGAAACCCTGGATTACCACGGCGCGTCGGTGGTGGTCATGCGGGCGACCCTCGCCCGCAGTGCGTAATCCCCGCGGCGTAGCTCCCGGCCGCGGTCGTTGCGCTACTTGCGGATAAACGACACCACAATGTAACGCGTGCCGCTGCGCACCGGGCGTGCGCCGTGGCGATGCGTGATCATGCCCGGATGGAGTAGGGCGTTGCCCACCCGACGTGGATGTAGGCAGAGTTTGTACTTTGGAAAGTAGGTGCCGCCGCCTTCAAAGTCCTCGTTCAGGCGCAGGTTAAGCGACAACGTGGACGCATCGTGGTGGAGCGAGAGGTGACCCTGCTTGTCGGGGCGGTAACGAATGATGAAGTTCTCGGCATTCATGTGGAGCCATTCGTCGCCATCGAGCTGGTACATTGTCATCGCCAGCGGATAGACGTATTCGCGCAGCAGGTATTGGTGGATGTAATCGAAACCGAGTGTCTCCAGCAACATGTCATGGGTCGGATAGTAGCGGTGCCGGCCTTCGGTCCACTGATCGACGGATTCTGACAGCTCGATGAATTCCTTGCAGAAACGCTCGGTGAACATCGGGAATTCCAGGATATTTGGCCCGACCTCGTCCGTCAGCAACTCCCACTCCCGGCGCTGCAACAGCGGGTCGACGTACTTGTCGAGCCATGCCTGCCAGTTGTCGACGTCGAGTATCGGCGGTAGTGGTACGCTCGGCGCGGGTTCGTTCGAATTTTCGGTGGCGTCGTCGATGACGGACGAATCGTGGTCTTGCGACCCGCCCGGCGGATTGGCGAGTTCATGCTCGTAGGCTTCGGAATCCAGCATAACAGCGTTCAAGATAAGCCCCTCCCGATGGATTTGATGTGGGTCCGGGGGTTGGACCGCTTGCCTCGCAAATTATGCCCCGCGCGAATATGGTCGCCCGCGTGGCGGCAGCGTCGCAACGTCCTGATCGCCCCTGACTGCGCCGAATTTTAATTCCGAAAGCGGTCGACGAAAATTTATCGAAGGTCGTATGCCAAAGGGGCTAGGCGCCTTGGGTAGTCGTCGGATGCGTGATTGTTCTGCCGTGGGACCCGGTGTCCGAGTCTAAAGCGCCTGTTCGATGGCCGAGACCAATTGGGGGTCGTAAGGGTCGGTGCGGCTCGGAAAGCTGCCAATGAGCTGACCTGAGCGGTCGATCAGATACTTGTGAAAATTCCATTGTGGATAGTCACCGTTGGCCGCTTTGGCCAGACCCTGGTAGAGGGGATCCGCCTCACCTTTGGCGACCCGCGTCTTGGTGAACATCGGAAACTCCACGCCATAGGTCAGGCGGCAGAAGGCCTCGATTTGCGCCTCTGTTCCGGGTTCCTGGTTACCGAAGTCGTTCGATGGGAACCCCAGCACTACGAATCCGCGCGCCCGATATTCGTCGTAAAGTTTTTCAAGTCCCTCGTACTGGTTGGTAAAGGCGCACTTGCTGGCGGTGTTGACAACCAGAATGACCTTGTTCGCGTAGGTTTCGCAGAGCCGCTCTCGTTGCTCGCCGATGAGCGTCTTGACCGTGTGATCCAACAAGGGTGAGCAGGTTTCACTCGCGACCGCATTCGATAGGCCCAATGATAATAATGAACAAAATATATACGAATTAAATTTTCTCATCTGAATCCTCGTTATTTAGCTGGGTTGTGTGCAATGCTTGCGCAAAACGTCGGTAGTGTCTACATTGTGTACATATACACGCATTCAGTCATGATTTCAGCAATAGGTTAACAATCTGACATGCATTCAACCCATCGGAAGCGAATCGCGGTCGTCGGCTCCGGTATCGCCGGTCTCGGCGCCGCGTGGCTGCTGCAACGGCGGCACGCGGTCACACTATTCGAACGCAACGATTATCTAGGGGGCCACACCCATACGCTGGACGTCGCGTCGGAGTCGAAATCCATCGCGGTGGATACCGGATTTATGGTGTTCAATCGTCCCAATTACCCCTTGCTGTCGGCGCTGTTCGATTACCTTGGGGTGCAGACCTACGCGACCTCGATGACGTTTTCGGCATCGATCGACGCCGGCGCGATCGAGTACGCCGGCACCAACCTGGACACGCTGTTCGCGCAACGTGCCAACCTGGTCAAGCCGCGCTACTGGAAGATGCTCGGCGACATTGTGCGCTTCAATCGCGCCGCGAATGCCGCGGTCACCAACGGGTTGCGCGGTGAGCCTTCGCTGGGCGAGTGGCTGGACTGGCACCGCTTCGGCCCGGACTTCCGCGCGCACTATCTGCTGCCGATGGCCGCGGCGATCTGGTCTTGCCCGACGGCTCAGATCGTTGCGTTTCCCGCGGCAAGCTTCTTGCGCTTTTTCGCCAATCACGGCCTGATCAAGCTGCGTGACCGCCCCCAATGGCAAACCGTCGTCGGTGGCAGCCGGTCGTATGTCGCCAAACTCCGCGCTCAGTGCCGCGCTCGGTTCATCCTTGATAATCCGGCGCATGCGGTCATGCGCGATCGCCGCGGGGTGACGGTCACCACGCGGGACGGCGAAACCCACGTATTCGATGCGGTGGTGTTGGCTTGCCATGCTGACGAGGCGCTTCGGTTACTGAGTGATGCAAGCGCCGACGAGCGCGCTGTCCTGGGCGCGTTTCATTTTCAACCCAATCGCACCTGGTTGCATCGCGACCCACACTTGATGCCAAAGCGCAGAAAGGTGTGGGCCTCCTGGAACTACCTCAGCAATCCTGGCACCGAGGGGGATTCGGCGGTGTCGGTAACCTACTGGATGAACGCGTTGCAGGCGCTCGACTCGACGCAAAACCACTTCGTCAGCCTCAATCCGCAAACGCCGCCGCGCGACGAATTCGTCGACGCGGTAATGACCTACGAACACCCAGTTTTCGATCGCGCGGCACTGCGCGCCCAGCGCGAGCTAAAGCGTGTCCAGGGGGTCGCCAACACCTGGTTTGCCGGGGCCTGGACCGGCTACGGCTTTCACGAGGATGGTCTGCGCAGCGCGGTGGAGGTCGGGCGTGCGCTCGGCGTCGCGCCACCGTGGAACCAGGCATCGATCGCGGCCTCGCGGGCGCTGATTGACGTCGCTGACGCGGGGGCGCTCGCGTGAACGCGGCAGGCGTCATCTACTCCAGCGAAATCATGCACAGGCGCTTGTTTCCGGTGCGCTATCGATTTGTCTACCGAATCTTCAGCATGCTGCTGGATATCGACCGGATCGACGAGTTGGCGCGACACACCGCTGTGTTCTCGCGCAACCGCTGGAATATCTTCAGTTTTTACGACGCTGATCATGTCGGTTCGGGCGCGAACTCGGCGCGCGGATGGATCGATACGATCCTGCGTCGGGCTGGCCATGATCCAGCCGCGGGCCGCGTGCGGCTGCTCTGCTTCCCGCGCTTGTTGGGATACACCTTCAATCCCCTGTCAATCTGGTTCTGCGAAGACCCTTTGGGCCGCCTGCAATTGGTGGTCTGCGAGGTTCGCAACACGTTTGGTGAGCGGCATTGTTACCTGTTGAGCGGTTCACTCGACCGTCCGCTTGGCTGGCCAGTGCGCGCTCACCGCTCTAAATCCTTTCATGTCTCTCCGTTCATCGGCATGAGCGCCGAATATCGGTTTCGCCTGTCGCAACCCGGCGCAACCTTGCAGGTTTTGATTCGTGAGTACCAAGACGAACGTTTGATGCTGGTCGCGGCGCAAACCGGTCACGCGAAACCCTTCACCAGTGAAAATCTGTTGCGCGAGTCGCTGCGGGTACCGTTGCTGACCTTCAAGGTGATGGCTGGCATCCACTGGGAAGCCTTGAAAATCTGGTTAAAAGGCGCGCGGTTTCACACCAAGCCGCCGGCACCTAAGCAGGAGGTAAGTTGATGAATGTGGAATCCATGGTCCTGGAGCGACGCGGCGGCCAGAATCCGGTACCACGGCGTTGGCGTGGATTGTTCGCGCAACTTGACCGTCTGCGGTACGGCAGTCTCGCGGTCGCGCTGCCTGGCGGTCATTCATTGCGTTACGTCGGCCGCGAGCACGGGCCGCAGGGTGAGATCGTCATTCGCCGCCCGTGGCGGCTGTTACGCCGGCTTGCGTTGCGTGGCGACCTCGGCTTCGGCGAGGCCTTCGTTGCGGGTGATTGGGACAGCCCGAATCTGGCGGATCTGTTGCTCGTTTTAGCGCTGAACGAGGATACCTTGGACCAGCAGGCAAGCCGCGGCGTGTTAGCCCAGGCGATGCTCAGCCTGCGCCACGCGTTGCGCCGTAACTCGCTCCGCGGCAGTCGCCGAAACATTGCGCGACATTATGATCTCGGCAACGATTTCTACGCGCGCTGGCTAGACCCAACGATGACTTATTCAGCGGCGATATTCGCCGAAGCGAGCGAGACCTTGGCGCAAGCGCAGCGGCGCAAATACGAACGCTTACTTGATTTGCTCGACCCCAAGCCCGGCGATCACATCCTCGAAATCGGTTGCGGCTGGGGTGGTTTCGCGGAGGTGGCGGCGCAGTGGGGGATGAAGGTCACCGGTATTACGCTATCGCGGGAACAATTGCGTTATGCCCAGGACCGCGCCGAGGCCGGCGGTTACGCGGGGCAGGTGGAATTTCGTCTGCTGGATTACCGCAAACTTGACGGCCAATACGACCATATCGTTTCGATAGAAATGTTCGAGGCGGTCGGGCAAGCCTACTGGAGGTCTTACTTCGAGGTCCTCGCGCGCAGTCTCAAGCCCGGCGGGCGCGCCGCGCTCCAGGTCATCACGATCGATGAGGCGCTGTTCGACATCTACGCCCGCAATCCCGGCGGGTTTATCCAGACCTATATCTTTCCGGGCGGGATGCTCCCGACCCGTTCGCACCTCCATAATCTGGCCGCCGAGGCCGGTCTTGCACCGGAGCGGCACGCCGGATTCGGGGCCGACTATGCGCTGACCCTGCAGCGCTGGCATGCGGCTTTCGAGGCCGAAACCGCCTGGCTCGAAGAGCACGGTTACGACGCCCGGTTTCGCCGGATGTGGCGCTACTACCTGGCGTTTTGCGAGGCCGGCTTCCGCGCCAAGCAGATCGATGTGGTCCAGCTGTTAATCGAGCGACCCTGACCCGGTGAGCACTGCATCGCTCCGCCTACCGCAGCTGCTGGCCTATGGCGCGCCTGCAGCGCCCCTCGCGTTGCTCGGATTGCCGTTGTATGTCTACGTCCCGAGCTTTTACACCGAAACGCTCGGGTTCAGTCTGGTCGGCGTAGGTGTGGTGTTGCTGGCCGCACGCCTGCTGGATGTGGTCACCGACCCGTTGGTTGGGATCATGAGCGACCGATGGCCGGGACGCTACCGGCGCAAGAGCGCGATGGCGCTGGGCATTCCGCTCCTGATCGTTGGCTTGTGGGCGCTATTCCGGCCGATCGCCGACACGGGGTTGGCGACGCTTGGGGTCGCCGCGGCCTTGACCTATCTCGGGTGGACGTTGCTCTCGGTGCCCTATCATGCCTGGGGTGCCGAGCTGGAGCGGGATTATCATGCGCGGACGCGCCTCGCCGGCGTGCGCGAACTGTTCGTCCTCGGCGGGACACTGCTGGCGCTCGTATTGCCCACCGTGCTCGCGATCGCGGACGATCGCGCCGCGACACTGGACTTGTTCGCGCGTTTGATGCCCTGGCTGTTGCTGCCGGCTGCGCTTATAGCAGCGTGGTCCGTACCTGAGGTCGCGCCGCCCGCGGTGCCGCGTTCCGGATTTTCGTTCTCGGCGACGGTGCGCAGCGTGTTGGCCAATCCCGCGTTGCGCCGATTGCTGCCCGCCTACTTCCTGAACGGGATCGCCAACGGCATTCCGGCGACCCTATTTTTAATGTTCGTCTCCCACGTCCTGCAGGTTGAAAGCGCGGCGGGCTGGTTGCTGGTGGCGTATTTCGCCGCCGGAATTCTGGGGTTGCCGCTGTGGTGGCGGGTCGCACGGCGTTACGGAAAGCACCGTACCTGGTGCGGCGCTATGCTGTTTTGCGCTGCGGTATTCGTCACCGTGCCGTTTACGATCGGAGTCGGCGACGTCGGAGCGTTCGCGATCGTTTGCGTGTTGACCGGGCTGACGCTGGGTGCCGACGTCGCGCTGCCGGCCTCGATGCAGGCGGATGCGGTCGAGGCCGATGCGCTGCAATCACGCGCGCAACGAACCGCGTTGCTGTTCGGGCTGTGGGGGATGGTGACGAAACTCGCGCTTGCGCTGGCGGTCGGGGTGACGTTTCCATTGCTCGCGCTCGCTGGCTTCGACCCCCAGGGTGGCAATACCGGCGCGAGCCTGTGGTTTCTGGCGCTGGCTTACGGCCTGTTGCCGGTTGTGATCAAGCTCAGCGCGGTCGCGCTGATGTGGAGATTTCCCTTGGACGCGGCGACGCTCGATCGCCTGCGTGATTCCAATCTGACCCGAGGATACCCGGATGAGGCGATTCAAGGCGTGCTGGTTGTTACTCCTGTTGCTGCTGGTCGGGTGCGCGCAAATGCGCCCTGAAGACTTCCGTGATACCACCCCGGTCTTTCGCATCGAGGATTATTTCCGTGGCGAAACCCGTGCCTGGGGGATCGTTCAGGACCGTGCCGGTACGCTCCGGCGCGAGTTCACGGTGGCGATCAACGGGCAATGGGAAGGCGAGGAGTTTGTGCTGTACGAGGACTTCGTCTATCGCGACGGGGAACGCAGTCAACGGATCTGGCGGATTCGCAAGCTCGACGATCACCGTTACGAGGGGCGTGCCGCCGACGTTGCCGGGGTTGCCGTCGGCACCGCTTATGGTTCGGCCCTGAACTGGCAATACGACCTGTTGCTCACGCTCGACGGGCGAACCTGGAAGGTGCGCTTCAACGACTGGATGTTTCTGCAGGACGACGGTGTGCTGGTCAATCGCGCAACGATGACCAAATTCGGCGTTCGGGTCGGCGAAGTGACCCTGTTTTTCCGCCGCGAGCCTTCTTCATGAAGGCGCGGCGGCTGGGATGGGCTGCCGTGCTTGCGGCCGGGCTGGCTGCCGCGGATGCGGACTTTGCGCCAACCCTGGAGCATGCCGACACGGTGCTGTCACTCCAGGGTGTCGGCACTGCTTACTATCTCGGTGTGATCGAGGTTTACGACGCGGCTTTGTACGGGGCCGAACCGGTCAGTCAAGCGCGACCGTTGGTCGATGGGCAATGTCTCGCGATTCGCTACAAAAAGCCGATCAAACGCCGCGATTTCGTGCGCGCGGCGGAAACCATCCTCAAGCGCCAGCATGCCCCGGAACAGCTTGCCGGTTACCGTGCCGAGCTTGATCGACTGCATGGTGCCTACCGCGATGTCGAACCAGGCGATGAATACCGTCTGTGCTATGGTGCACAAGGCGGTCTGGCGTTGGTACTCAACGGTACCGCGGTCACGCAAATTGCGAACCGCGAGTTCGCGCGGGTGTATTTTGGCATCTGGCTAGGAGATCGCGCGTTGTCGGAGGATCTGCGCGAATCGTTGTTGCGCGGAGGCACGGACCGAGCGGGCTAAACCCCGAAACCGCTCGTCACCTCAATCGCACCTCCAGCACCGGGGTCTGTCTCGAAATTGCCACGTTGTTCGCAAAATCAACGTTGTCAGTCACCAAGTATGTTGTAAATACACAACAACTTCGCTATATCTATAGGTAAGTCAATCCAATTCAACCTGCTATGTATCTACACGCAGACGCTTACGAACAAAACGCCTACCAACGACTGGGCGAGGCCCAGCGTCGTACGGTCGTGGCCGAGCTCGCGTCGCGGTCAAGTTTTCCGATTCTCCAGCGCCAATCGGCTGCGGCGCCTATAGTCATCGCGGACAGTCACGATGAGGTCACGCCCGATGTGTGCGATCCCGACGAATTCCTCGGCTTCTGACGCGCTCGCCGTTACGCCCATCCTGCGCCGAACTCACGGCGCCAAATTAAAGCCCAAGCCTGCCAGCGTCGCGCGTAACGCGATCGCCGTGGAATCAACGCGTACCTGATAGGCCGCGAACTCACGTCGTACCGGGTATTCCTTGCGTTGCCGATCGAATTCGCCCGCGCGTTGGTCGGGTGCCAGTGTGGTGAGGCGACGCAATGCCCGGTCGTCGCGCGTGATGTCGTAGACGTGGCGTACTGCTGCGGTGATCGCGTCTAAAGCGGTGTTGTGTCGCCGCAGGTCGATCAGGCGCTCGGGGATCTCGGGCAGGGTGTCCGACCCGCGCCAAATGGGTTGAATTTCCAACCAGTCGCATACCGCGCGCTGGATCATCTCGGTGCCGCGAACCCGCCCATCCAGGCTATAGCCAGCGATGTGCGGCGTCGCGACGGCGCAGCGTTGCATCAATTCAACGCTGATAGTCGGTTCGCCTTCCCAACAATCCAGCAGAGCGGTATTGGCTTGTTTTTGCAACAAATCGTTTAAGGCTGGATTGTCGACCACGGCACCTCGCGCGGCGTTGATCAGGATGGCGCCGGGTTGCAGCATTGCGAGACGGTCGCAGTTCAGCAAATGGCGGGTCGGGTACGGCCCGGAGTGGGTCAACGGGACGTGCAGGGTCACGACATCGCACCCGAGCGCGGTTGCGAGATCGACATAGTGTTCGGCCTCGGGCTCGCGCGCCTGACGCGGTGGATCGTTGATGAGGCAGGTCATGCCGAGGGACTGCAGCCGATCGCGCACGCGCGAACCGACATTGCCGCAGCCGATGATGCCGACGCGCAAGCCGCGCAGATCGCCTCCAACCTGCGGCGCGACTTGCAACAATGCCGCGACGACCCATTCCGCCGCGGGGGTCGCGTTGCAGCCCGGCGCCGTCGCCCACGGTATCCCGTGCTCGGCGAGGTAGTCGCGATCGAGATGATCGAACCCGATGGTCGCCGAGGCGACGAACCGGACCGGGGTTCCGTGTAGCAGGGTCGCGTCGACGCGGGTGACGGATCGCACCAGCAACACATCGGCGGCGGCGAGGTCGACGCGTTGCATGCGCCGCCCCGGCAGTGTCGTGACTCGACCCAACGCGGCGAAGGCTTCACGAACAAACGGGATGTTTTCGTCGGCGACGATGTTCAGCATGGATGCGGTGTCGGGCGTCAGTCTAGGGGCGTGAAGCGGAGAAAACCGTCGAGATTGGCGGGAGTCCCCGCGTCTGTCAATTATTGAGGTAACGCAAACCAAAGCGTGAGCGGAATGATGATCAGGCTGGCGAGGTTGCCCAGCATGACGATCGACGCGACGCGCTCGGGTTCTTGTCGATATTGCTCCGCGACCAGCACGTTCAGTACCGCCGGGGGCAAAGCTGCGAAGATCAGCAACAGCGCGGTTTGCTGGCTATCGAGCGTCAGCCAGGGCAGCACGATCAAGGCGCTGGCCAGGCCAGCGGCCGGCCCCGCGACCGCGCCGAGCAGACCGAGGCGCCAGTCGCGCAGGTTGACGTCGAGCAGCCGCACACTCGGGTACGTCCAACCGAGGATTCTAATACCTGGTTTCGCGCCATCTTGCGATTGCGGTCAGTTGAGGTTTCAACAAGCTTAGGCGGATTGGCTCGAAAATCGAGGTGAAACAGGGTGCTGGGCTTCGGCACCAGGGATTGTTTAACCTTGTGCGCTGGGTTTCGGCAGGGGTGATTGCACTTCGCTACGCACTGGGTTCCGGCATTGTGCGTGTACGTCCCTGTACACTGGGTTCCGGCATTGTACATGTACCTCCCTGTACGCTGGGTTCCGGCATTCCCTGCCGGAATGACGGACGGGGTGTTTGGTTAGCGCATGCGCCGCTTACCACCGTCACCCCGGCAGGGATTGCCGGGGCCCAGTGTCCACGGACGGGCGAGCGCTTGTTGCAACCCATCCGGGCACCTCGTTACATGAACCTTGCAACCATGGTCGGTTGAGGATTCAGCCAACTGAATCGGATTGACCCGAAAATTTAGGTGAAATGACGTACCAGGTTCAACCGGCGCTCGCCTCCAGGGTTTCCCAGCGTGCATAGTGGTCGGCGAGCGCAGTTTCGAGCTCGGCAAGTTGAGCCTGAATTGCCGCAAGATCGGGCTTGTCGCGCTGGAAAATCGTCGGATCGGCGAGTTGGCCGTGCAACGCCTCGCGCGTGTGTTCGAGTGCCTCGATCTGCCGCGGCAGGGCGTCGAGTTCACGTTGCTCCTTGTACGACAGTTTTTTCGCTTTCGGTTTGACCGCGCTTGGCGCGGGTTCCGGCGGCGCGCTCTTCGGTGCCGTTGACGCAGGCCGCTGGCGCAACCAATCATCGTAGCCGCCGATGTACTCGGCGACCCGGGCGCCGCCTTCGAACACCAATGTGCTGGTCGCAACGTTGTTCAAAAACGCGCGATCGTGACTGACCAGTAAGACCGTGCCGGAATAATCGATCAAGCGCTCTTCGAGCAGGTCCAGCGTATCGGCGTCGAGGTCGTTGGTGGGTTCGTCCAGCACCAACACGTTGGCCGGCCGGGTGAACAACTTGGCCAGTAACAAGCGGTTACGTTCGCCGCCGGACAGGGCCTTGACCGGCTGCCGGGCGCGCTCGGGGGTGAACAGAAAGTCCTGCAGGTAGCTGATGACGTGACGGGGTGCGCCGTTGATCGTCAACATATCGCGCCCTTCGCCAACGTTATCCTGCACCGACCGGGTCTCGTCGAGCGCGGCGCGATACTGATCGAAATACGCGACTTCGAGATTGGCGCCCAGCTTCAAACGCCCCGCGGTCGGCGCCAGTTCGCCCAACAACAGGCGCAGCAGCGTCGTCTTGCCGGAGCCGTTCGGGCCGATGATCCCAACCTTGTCGCCGCGCAGGATGGTGGTCGTCAAACCGGTGATGACGGGTTGCTCGCCATACCCGAACGCTACCGCTTCGGCCTCGACGACGACCTTGCCCGAGCGTTCCGCGCTCTGGATCGCGATCCTGGCCTGACCGGTGATATTGCGCCGCGCGGCGCGTTCCTGCCGCATCTGTTTGAGCGCGGTGACGCGGCCTTCGTTACGGGTGCGGCGGGCCTTGATGCCCTGCCGAATCCAGACCTCCTCCTGGGCCAGCTTCTTGTCGAACAACGCGTTTTGCTTTTCCTCGGCTGCGAGCAGAGCCTCCTTGCGCGCCAGATAGGTCGCGTAGTCGCCCGGAAAATCGGTGAGTTTGCCGCGGTCGAGTTCGACGATGCGGGTCGCCAGCCGTTGCAGGAACGCGCGATCGTGGGTGATGAAGAGCAGGGCGCCGTTCCAGCCCAGCAGGAAGTTCTCAAGCCAAAGAATCGCCTCGATGTCGAGATGGTTGGTCGGCTCGTCGAGCAGTAGCAGGTCGGGCTCGCCGGCGAGTGCCTGACCAAGCAGTACGCGGCGTTTCATGCCGCCGGAGAGGCGTCCGAAGTCCGCGTCAGGGTCGAGTCCGAGGCGCGAGATCACACTGTCGACCCGTTGGCTGACCGCCCAGCCGTTACAGCTTTCCAACTCGTGCTGGCATTGTTCGAGCGCGGCGAGACTTGCTGGGTCGCCGGCGGCCACCGCGTGAGTGAGGGCATGGTAGCGTTCCAGCAAGCGGCTGCTGGAACCCGCGCCGCCGGCGACGACGTGGTAGACGGAGCCGTCGATGTCGTGCGGGACTTCCTGCGCCAACTGCGCCACGCGCACGCCCTGCATGCGCACGATCTCGCCGTCGTCCGCGCCGATCTCGCCCGCGATGAGGCGCAGCAGCGTAGATTTTCCGGCGCCGTTGCGGCCGACCAGGCAGAGCCGCTCGCCCGAGTCGATCGCGAGGTCGATGCCAGCGAGCAGCGGCGGTTGGCCAAGTCCGAGAACGAGGCGATTGAGTGTAATCAGAGGCATGGGCGCGGTCGTGGCGATGGATGACTCGGCATTCTAGCGCAGTCTGCCCGCGGCTACCGAAGTCTCGGCGGGGTAGCGTGCGCCGCGGCGTGCGTCACCGCGGTGCATCTTGTGCACCGGCATTGACCGGAAGTTGGCGATTATGTGACCGAGCTAACGGAATCGAGCGACCGATAATGTTACAAATGAAAAATCGAAATCCGATACAGGATCCTTTCTTTCACGGACGATGAGAAGGCAAATTTTCATGGGTTCGTGGGGGGAAGTTATGCAGTTGACCGATACTATTGGGGCGACGGTTTTTGATCGGGCGCGATTGCGGCGCAAGGTGTTGGTGGGATTGCAACGGTCCCTGCATTACTCCGGTATCGCGAGCCTTTATACCCGCTTCGTCGAAAGCGGCGGATTCTTGACGCTGATGTATCACAGCGTGCTGGACGCCAATCGAACGCCTTACATTGACCCCAGCAACGCCGTTTCCGTCGAGGTGTTCGAGGCCCAACTCGCGCTGCTGAAAGAAACCTGCAACGTCATCAGCCTGGAAGCGGCGATCGAGTACCACCGCGGTACCCGCACACTTCCGGAAAATTCCGTGGTCATCACGTTCGACGATGGTTACCACGACAACTACGAAGTTGCCGCACCGCTGCTGGCGAAATACGACCTGCCGGCGACGCTCTTTGTTTGCACCGGTTATGTCGATCGGCAGGAGCCGCAATGGATCGACGAGCTGTTCACCGCATTCCAGTTTCGCGAGGCGCAGCTTCTGCGCTTATCTGACTACCCGATGCCCTTTGCCCTCGACGCTGGGCGCGGCGAACTCGACGCCTATCAGTTTGTCTCAGGCCGCTTGTTGACGCTGGATTATACCGATCGGCGCGCCTTGCTCGACGAGGTCAAGACCCAACTCAGGCCGCGCCGTGAAGCCCCGCGCCTGACGCTCGGCTGGAATGAGCTGCGCGCGATGCGGCGCGAGTATCCCAATTTCACGCTTGGGCTGCACACGCATGACCATGTTGATCTGAGCGGACTGCCCGTTGCCAACGCGGTTGCCGAAATCCGCAAGTCGCAGCAGAGGTTTCAGGCGGAGTTGGGATATGCGGCAAGGTATCTCACTTACCCCTATGGCAGAATCTCGCACCCACTCGTGGATCGCTTGCCAGAGCTCGGGATCGAGGCCGCGTTCATCACGCAGCCAACCGAACGCGTAACCCGCAGCACCGGCATTTACGCCATGCCGCGTTACGAGGTCACCGAATCGCTGGTCGATCTGCAGATGTGGGGGAGTGGCGCGTTGCCCGACTTGGGCAAGCAGATCTTTGGTCGGGTAGCCGATCAGGTCTAGCGGTCGCGCCGGTCACATCCGACTTACGCGGGACTGGCATGAAAATCACTCGAATTCACGCGGCCGAGCTCGACGCGCCGCTCTGTAGACGTTGGCGCGCGCTGCAGGCCGCCAACCCGGCATTGGTCAACCCTTATTTTTCGGTGGAGTACACCCAGTCGGTCGCTGCGGTGCGCGATGACGTCTTTGTTGGTGTCATCGAAGCCGACGGCGAGGTGCAAGGGTTTTTCCCCCATCAGCGCAAATCGGCGCAGGTGGCGGGGCCGGTTGGGGGGCGATTGTCCGACTACCAGGGCGTCATCGCCGCGGACGGTTTCCAGTTCGACGCCGAGGCGCTCGTGCGCGCCTGCGGACTCAAGATTTGGGACTTCGACCATCTGGTCGCGGCGCAGTCGAGTTTCGAACCGTATGCCTCGGTTCGCGACGAGTCGCCGATCATGGCGATCGGCGACGGTTTCCAGCGCTATCTCGAACAGCGCAAGGCCGCCGGTTCGCAGCGGCTCACCCAGCTGCAGCGCAAGGGGCGCAAGTTCGAGCGCGAGCTCGGCGCGCTGAGGTTTGAGGTGCACTCGCACGACCCCAAGGCGTTTGCCCAGGTCCTTCAGTGGAAGAGCGAGCAATGTCGCCGTACCGGCGTCCCCGATTTCATGACCTGGGGTTGGACCACGGCGATGCTGGAACAGATATGGGCACGGGATTCGGCCGCGTTCGCCGGAATGCTCTCGGTACTTTGGCACGAGGATGACGTCGTCGCCGCCCACTTTGGCATGCGCAGCGAGACGGTTTGCCATTGGTGGTTTCCAACCTATAACGATGCCTACGCCAAGCATTCGCCCGGCGGCATATTGCTATTGCGACTCGCCGAAGCGATGGCCGCGGCCGGATTGCGGCACATCGATCTTGGCAAGGGCGAGGATGCCTATAAACCCGCGTTCGCGACCGATGCCATTCCTTTGCTGGAGGGCAGTGTGATGTTGCCGTCCTGGGCAACGACCTTGCGCCGCACGCGAACTGGCGCCAATGCGTTTCTGCGCGAGTCTCGGTTGTTGCACCCAGCGCGGGCGACTTACCGCAGCCTGCGCGATCGCTTGCGTCGACGCGATAAATCGGCCAACGTCTCGGCCACTGCCTGAGAGCCTGTAAATACGTCCCGATTTCGGGTCTCTTGCGCCTTGGTCACCACACCCAGGGTCGCCCTCGCAACAATCGGGGATTCATTTCAGGCTCTGACGTCCGGAACCACGGCTGACACCTGCCGAGAGCGCGGCACACGGTCGTTGCGTGTGATCGTAACCTCAGATTTCCTGATCCCTTCCGGCTTCTGGAGCCGATATCCGGAATGGGTGGAGGCATCATACATGTAGGTTGGGCTTCCTTCGTCAGCCCAACCTACGAAATGGGTGCCAATGCCAATGAGCGAGGGATCAGGAAGTCTGAACCTGCAAGCGAACGATACCGACGCGGGCCGGGGTCCATTGACCCCGGCCCGGTTGACTGGCGTCCGGGCCGATCAGCCGATCGGCTTCAATCGCCAGATCTCACGGTTGTACTCGGCGATCGTGCGGTCGGTTGAGAATCGGCCACTGCGCGCGCTATTGAGAATGCTCATGCGCGTCCAGCGTTCGGAATCGCGATATGCGTCCGCAGCGGCCTGTTGCGCGGCGACGTAGCTGCGGAAATCGGCGAGCGTCATCCAGGGGTCATGCGGGCTGCGCAAGGCCTGAACGACGGGATCGAAAATACCGGCTTCAAACCGATTGAAATGGCCGCTTTCGAGCAGCTCCATGACCCGCATCAGATCACTGTCGTCGGCGATGATCTCTTCGGGGCGGTAGTGCCCGTGAGTGCGCGCGACTTCTTCGGCGGTCAAGCCAAACAGGAAGAAGTTGTCCTCCCCGACCGCCTCGCGAATCTCGATATTGGCGCCGTCCAGGGTGCCGATGGTCAAGGCGCCATTCATCATGAACTTCATGTTGCCGGTACCGGAGGCTTCTTTGCCAGCGGTCGAGATCTGTTCCGAAAGATCGGTGCCCGGTGCAATCACTTCCATCGTCGAAACCCGATAGTTCGGGATGAAGTAGAGCTTCAGGCGGCCATTGATATCGGCATCGGCATTGACGACGTTGGCGATGTTATTGGTTAGCTTGATGATGCGCTTGGCCATGAAGTAACCGGGCGCGGCCTTGCCCCCGATCAGGACGCAGCGGTCGACCCAACCCGCGTCGTCGCCGCGCTTCAGGCGGTCGTACAGGTGAATCACGTGCAGCAGGTTTAACAGTTGGCGCTTGTACTCGTGGATGCGTTTAACCTGAACATCAAACAGCGCCGCCGGGTGGATCTCGAAGCCCCAGCGGGTATTGAGGTGTTCCGCTAGCGCGGTCTTGTTCCCTAGCTTGACTGCACGCCAGCGGGCGCGGAAATCCGGGTCGTCGGCGTAACTGGCCAGTCCGTTGAGGTGCGCCAGATCCGAAACCCAACCGGCGCCGATCTTCTCAGTGACCAGCTCGGCCAACGCCGGATTACAGGCCGCAAGCCAGCGCCGTGGCGTAACGCCGTTGGTCTTGTTATTGAATTTTTTCGGCCACAGGGCATAAAACTCGCGGAACATGCCTTCCTTCAACAACTGCGAATGCAGTTCCGCCACCCCGTTGACCGAGAAACTGCCAACGATTGCCAGATAGGCCATGCGAATCTGTTGTTCCGGGCCTTCTTCGATAATCGAGAGTCGACGCAGTCGGTCGACGTCGCCGGGCCATTTGCGCGACACCTCGGCCAGAAAATGCGCATTGATTTCAAAGATGATTTCCAGCAGCCGCGGCAGGATCTGGCGGAACAGCCGCACCGGCCAGCGCTCCAGCGCCTCAGGCAGCAGGGTATGGTTGGTGTAGGCCATGCAGCGCTGGGTGATTGCCCAGGCGTTGTTCCAGGTCATTCCGTGCTCATCGATCAGCAGCCGCATCAACTCAGCCACTGCGATCGTGGGGTGGGTGTCATTGAGCTGAAAGCAATTGTCGTCGGCGAACCGGGTAAAATCCGGGGCGCCGGATTGCGACTCGCTCCAGTGCGCGATCACATCCTGCAGGCTGGCCGAGGCGAGAAAATACTGCTGGCGCAGGCGGAGTTCCTTGCCGTTCTCGCTGGCGTCGTTGGGATAGAGCACCATCGTGATCTGTTCGGCCTGGTTTTTGCGCGCGACCGATTCGGTATAACTGCCGGCGTTGAACTCGTTCAGATCGAACTCATCGGTCGCGGCGGACTTCCACAGGCGCAAGGTGTTGACCACGCCGTTTTCATAGCCCGGTACCGGGACGTCGTATGGCACCGCCAGGACGTCCTTGGTGTCGACCCAATGCGCGCTCATGTACTCGCCGTTTTGGTGCAGCTCGGTGCGACCGCCGAATTTCACGCGGCGGGTGTACTCGGGGCGCTCCAGCTCCCAGGGGTTGCCGTTGCGCAGCCAATGATCGGGTTCTTCGAGCTGCTCGCCGTTGCGGATCCTCTGGCGAAACATCCCGTACTCGTAGCGGATGCCGTAGCCGGTCACCGGAAGCTTAAGCGTTGCGCAGCTGTCGAGAAAACACGCCGCAAGGCGCCCGAGGCCTCCATTGCCGAGTCCCGCGTCCTGTTCGGCCTCTTCCAGTTCCTCGATCTGGATGCCGAGCTCCTCCAGCGCCGCGCGCGTGCTCTCGTCAAGTCCGAGATTCAGGATAGCGTTGCGCAGGCTGCGACCCATCAGGAATTCCAGCGAGAGGTAGTAGGCCTGGCGGTGGTCGCCGGCCTTGACCCCGGTGCGGGTTTGACTCCAACGCTCCATCAGCCGGTCGCGCAAAGTCAGGGCGAGCGAGAGGTAATGGTAGTGCTTGGAAACGCAGGTGCTGTCGCGGCCCAGCGTATGACTGAAGTGCTTGCGATAGTCTTCCGAAAGCGCGGACTGATCGAGGCCGAGCGGCGGAATCCGGGTGAGCGCGTCGGTGGGGGTGCTTTTGACTAGGGGTTTGGTTGGCACTGTGATCCTCGTGATGGCTTGTTGAGTGACTGACGCGCCGTCGCTGCGGATGACGCGGCTCCCTGAAACGCTCAGTGCTGAGGTGCGTTCGCGAGATTAAACGGCTTAAGCAAGTCTCATGCAAGGAGCCGCCGTCGCGCGATTGCGCGCTTATTAGACTCAGTTGGCGATTCTCGCGCACCCGTTCGGAACGCGGCGCACCAAATCCAAGCGGAACCTCGCGATACTTGGCAGTCGCACCTCATTGGCGCGCGATCGGCGCGGGCTATTTGCGGAGTGCGCCGGGTCGAAGTACCTTTCGCCGATGGAACACTATGATCTGATTGTTGTGGGGGCGGGTACCAGTGGCATCGTACTGGCCTCGAAGGTCGCCGCGGCGGGGCGCCGGGTACTGTTACTGGAGCGCGAGCCGCGGGTCGGCGGGTGCATCCATTCCTGGCGACCCGAGCCGGATTACTGGGTGGAACTCGGAGCGCACACCGCCTACAACTCTTATCAGGCCTTGCTGGAGGTGTTGCAAGCGCGCGACGGTTTGAGCCAGTTATTAGCGCGGGAAAGTCTCTCCTATCGTTTCTACAGCGATCGCCGCTTCACCTCGCCGCTGGCGCGCCTGAGTTTCCTGGAACTGGCGTTGAGCCTGCCGTTTGGGCTCGCCCACGGCAAGCGCGGGTCGGATCTCGCGCGTTACTACGGCGCGTTGTTTGGACGGCGCAACTATCGCCGCTTGCTCGCGCCCGCGTTCGCCGCAGTGCTTTCGCAGCCAGCCGACGCGTTCCCGGCGGAGTGGTTGTTTCGCAAAAAGCCGCGCATGAAGTCCGCCCCGCGAAAATACACCTGGGGTACCGGCTTGCAGGGCTTGCTCGAATGGCTTGTCGCCGAGGCGCCGTTTGAGACCCGGCTCGATTGCGAGGTCGAGGGCATCGACCGCAACGCGCGGGGCTATCGGGTCGAGCTTTGCGGTGAGCATATCGAATGCGCGCAGCTCGCGCTCGCAACTTCGCCAGAGGTCGCGGCAACACTGCTCAGCGATGCTCACGCGGAAATCGCCGCGCAGCTCGCCCGTATCCCGATGGCGGAGATCGAAACCACTGCTGTCGTGGTTCCGGCCGATAAATCCGATACCCCCAAACTGGCCGGCATCATCGGCGGCGACGAGGGGTTTTACTCGGCGGTCAGCCGCGATCCAGTACCACACCCGCAATGGCGCGGATTCGCCTTCCATTTTCAACCGCACCGGCTGGACCGGGACGGACGCCTGCGGCGCATCGCCGACGTGCTTGGCGTAGGGGTCGAGGATTTCGTGGCGGTCATGGAGAAGGTCAATCGCTTACCGGCGCTCGGCGTCGAACATGTCGGTCTCGCCAAGCTGATCGACCAGCACATCGTCAGCCTGCCGCTCGCGCTCGCCGGCAACTATCTCAATGGTCTGTCGATCGGCGATTGTGCCGAGCGTGCCGCGCGCGAGGCCGAGCGCCTAATCGCGCTGAGCATCGCCGAGCCGCTGGACGGTGCCGCGTAAGGCTTCCGGTGCCGGACTGACATTCATGGCGAGGACGCCGTCCCGGAGAACGAAAGCCGCTCTGGGCCGGGTAGGCGGGAGACGCCGTGAACCCATCCCTGGGGGCTCGCCAGCCAGCTTCCTTCGGCCGACGCGCCCGCCTGGCCAACCCTGCGCGGCACCCCTGGAATCGGGTATTTCACGTTAACTGCCGCCGCGTATCCTTGTACGCCCACGCTGCCTGTCGACTGCCTCACACTCTGAGGATTCACACAGGGTTTACCGGCGTCGAAATTGACATTGCTCATGGTTTTAACGGGGCGGCGGCGTAGCCTATGCCAGGCGCATCCACTG
>CAZUJU010000043.1:0-32188 GCA_964620675.1 uncultured Thiotrichales bacterium
ACTCCCACTCGATCGTCGCCGGCGGCTTGCCCGAAATATCGTAGGTGACCCGGGAGATACCCCGAATCTCGTTGATGATCCGTCGCGAAACGTGATCCAGAAACTCATACGGCAGGTGCGCCCAACGTGCGGTCATGAAGTCGATGGTCTCGACCGCGCGCAAGGCGACGACGTAGTCGTAGCGGCGGCCGTCGCCCATCACGCCGACGGACTTCACGGGTAGAAATACGGCGAACGCCTGCGAGACCTTGTCGTACAGATCGTGTTGGTACAGCTCGCTGATGAAGATGTCGTCGGCTCGGCGCAGCAGGTCGGCGTAGTCCTTTTTCACTTCGCCGAGAATCCGCACGCCGAGGCCGGGGCCGGGGAACGGGTGGCGATAGACCATCTCCGAGGGCAGGCCGAGTTCGACGCCGATCTTGCGCACCTCATCCTTGAACAGTTCGCGGAGCGGTTCAACCAGCTTGAGGTTCATGTCCGGCGGCAGTCCGCCGACGTTGTGATGGGATTTGATGACGTGGGCCTTGCCGGTTTTCGAGCCGGCGGATTCGATCACGTCGGGGTAGATGGTGCCTTGTGCAAGCCAGCGCGCGCTGCTGAGTTTGCGCGCCTCTTCCTCGAAGATCTTGATAAACAACCCGCCGATGATCTTGCGCTTTTTTTCCGGGTCGGCCTCGCCCTCGAGTGCGCCGAGAAAGCGGGCCTCGGCGTCGACCCGCAACACCTTGACGCCCATGTGTTTGGCGAAGGTCGCCATGACCTGATCGCCTTCATGCAATCGCAACAGGCCGGTATCGACGAACACACAGGTGAGTTGTTCGCCGATCGCCTTGTGCAGTAACGCGGCGACCACCGAGGAATCGACGCCACCGGACAGTCCGAGAATCACCTCGTCGGTGCCGACCTGTTCGCGCACCCGGGCGATGCTGTCGACGATGATGTTGCCCGCGGTCCACAACGCCGCGCAGCCGCAAATATCGCGAATGAAACGCTCAAGGATGCGTTTGCCCTGCTTGGTATGGGTCACTTCAGGATGGAATTGCAGGCCATAGCAGCCGCGTGCTTCATCGGCCATCGCCGCGACCGGCGCGGCGTCGGTGCTCGCCATCAATTTGAAACCCGGCGGCAGTGCGCTGACGCGGTCACCATGCGACATCCAGACATCGAGTAGGCCGTAGCCCTCGGCCGTGGTGTGGTCTTCGATGTCGGTCAGCAACCGGGTATGGCCGCGCGCGCGAACCTGGGCGTAGCCGAATTCGCGGTGATCGGAATTCTCGACCTCGCCGCCGAGTTGCGCCGCCATGGTCTGCATGCCGTAGCAGATGCCCAGCACCGGCGCGCCCACCTCGAATACCGCCTGCGGCGCGCGTGGCGGTTCGGCATCGATGACCGATTCGGGACCGCCGGAGAGGATGATGCCTTGCGGCGCAAACGCGTGTACGTCGTCGTTGCTCATGTCCCAGGGATGAATTTCGCAATACACCCCCGCTTCGCGCACGCGCCGCGCAATGAGCTGGGTGTACTGAGAACCGAAATCGACGATCAGAATGCGATCGGCGTGAATACTGGCGTGCATCGGGGGCAAAACTCCTGGAACGGGGCCGGGGACGCGGCGGGCTTGAAAGACCTGTCCCGCTTGACCGGCCCGCCTGCGCACGCCAGTCGAGCGGAGAACTTCAATCAATCCGATAATTCGGTGCTTCCTTGGTGATCGACACGTCATGGACGTGGCTCTCGCGCATCCCGGCGCTCGATATCCGCACAAACTGCGGTTTTTGCCGCATCTCGGTGATGTTGCTGCAGCCGACATAACCCATGCTGGCGCGCAAGCCGCCCATCATTTGGTGAACGATCGCCGCCATCGGGCCTTTGTAGGGCACCCGGCCTTCGATCCCCTCCGGCACGAATTTTTCCACCCCGCGGCTGGTTTCCTGAAAGTAGCGATCGCTCGAACCTTGCGCCATCGCGCCGAGCGAACCCATACCGCGGTACGACTTATACGAACGCCCTTGATACAGTTCGACCTCGCCGGGCGCTTCTTCGGTACCGGCGAACATACTGCCGACCATGATCGAATGCGCACCGGATGCGATCGCTTTGGCAATATCGCCCGAGTAGCGAATGCCACCGTCCGCGATCATCGGCACATTGCTGCCCTTCAAGCCTTCGAGTACCGACGTGATCGCGCCGATTTGCGGCACGCCGACGCCAGCCACGATCCGCGTGGTGCAGATCGAGCCCGGACCGATCCCGACCTTGACCGCATCGGCACCCGCGTCAACCAATGCCCGAGCGGCTTCGCCGGTGGCAATGTTACCGCCGATCACCTGTAAGTCGGGATAATGATTCTTGACCCAGGCGACCCGGTTCAACACCCCCTGGGAATGACCATGCGCGGTATCGACCACGATCACATCAACCCCCGCTTCAACCAGCGCGGCGATACGCTCCTCGGTGTCGCCGCCGGTACCGACCGCCGCACCGACCCGGAGTCGGCCCTGATCGTCCTTGCAGGCGTTCGGGAAATCGGAGGACTTTTGAATGTCCTTCACCGTAATCAGCCCGCGCAATTTGAAATCATCGTTGACGACCAGCACTTTCTCGATGCGATGGGTATGTAGCAATCCCACCACCTCTTCCTTGCTCGCGCACTCGCGTACGGTGATCAGACGCTGTTTCGGCGTCATTACGGTGGCGACCGGTTGGTCGAGATCGGTCACGAAGCGTACGTCGCGACTGGTTACGATCCCGACCAGATTTTCGCCGTCCACCACCGGCATTCCGGAGATGTTGTATGCCTTGCGAATCTGCAACACCTCGCGGATGCTCTGATTCGGCGAGACCGTCAACGGCTCCTTGATCACCCCGCTCTCGTATTTCTTGGCGATGCGCACTTCCGTCGCTTGGCGCGCGACCGAAAGATTTTTATGTACGATGCCGATCCCGCCCTCCTGCGCGATCGCAATCGCCAAGCGCGCCTCGGTCACGGTATCCATCGCCGCAGATATCATCGGGATATTCAGCGTAATTTCCCGGGTCAGGCGGGTGGTGAGGTCGACATCGTTGGGCAGCACGACGGAGTGGGCGGGTACGAGGAGGACGTCGTCGAACGTCAAGGCTTCCTGAAGAATGCGCATGAGTGTGAGGCCGGTAGGGTTCGGGCGCTGATTATAGGGGATTGACCCTGAGCCGGTAAACGGCTTCAATGATCGGCTATCGCGCGCATCCCCGCCCGCACCCAGGCACGCCTCGGCTGATGTTCGACCCCTCGGAAAAAATCTACCTAGTTGGAGAACTCAATCTGCTGGTGCGCGGATTGCTCGAAACGCGGTTCGCCGATATCCGCATCACCGGCGAGGTTTCGAATTTCTCCTGTCCCGCTTCGGGTCATCAATATTTCACGCTCAAGGATGAAAACGGGCAGATTCGCTGTGCGTTTTTTCGCAACCGCAACCGGCTTGGCCGTTTTCGCGCCGCGAATGGCGATCACGTCGTGGCGCGCGGCAAGGTGAGTCTTTATGAACCGCGCGGCGATTATCAGTTTATCGTCGAAGCGTTGACCCTCGCCGGCGAGGGCGAATTGCAGCGCCGCTTCGAGGCGCTCAAGCAACGCTTGTTCGCTGAAGGCTTGTTCGCGCCGGAGCACAAAAAGTCGTTACCGCGATTTCCGCGGCAACTCGGCGTGATCACCTCGCCGAGCGGCGCGGCGGTACGGGATGTGTTGCAGGTGCTGGCGCGGCGTTATCCCGCCCTGCCGGTGATTATTTATCCGGTCCAGGTGCAGGGCGACGACGCGGCGCGCCAGATCGCCACGGCGCTCGAACTCGCGGCCGAGCGCGCGGAGTGCGACGTGTTGCTGCTGACCCGCGGCGGCGGTTCGCTGGAAGATCTGTGGTCGTTCAATGAAGAGATCGTCGCTCGCGCGGTGTTTGACTGCCCGCTGCCGGTGGTTGCGGCGATCGGCCATGAAATCGATTTCACCATCGCCGATTATGTCGCCGATGTACGCGCGCCGACCCCATCCGCCGCCGCCGAACTGCTGACCCCGGATGTCAACGAGCTCCGCGCGCAGCTCGCGCACCAGCGCAGTCGTCTCGCCAATGCCGCAACCCGACTGCTGCAGCATCAGCGCCAACGCGTTGAACCGTCACGGCAGTTGTTGCGCGCGTTGCACCCGCGGGCGCGGATCGAGACCGGACGCCAGCGCGCCGACGAGTGCTTACTCCGCCTGCAACGCCAGTTCGAGCAGTTGCAACATCAACGACGCACGCGGGTGTTAACCCTCGACGCCGCGCTACCGGGTGCGCGCATTCGCGATGGTCTTGGCCACCAGCGCCAGCACGTCGCCCAACTCATCGCCCGCCTCGCCCACGCTCTGCAATCGACGCAGGCGAGATCGCGGCAATCCCACGCCAATCTCCACGCGCGCCTGACCGCCGTCGATGTTCAAGCCGTGCTAGGACGCGGGTTCGCGATCGTGACCGCAGCCGATGGCACCGAGGTGATCCGCGACGCGCAAGCGCTCGCGCCCGGCGACCGCTTCCGCGTCCGTCTCGCGCGCGGCGAAATTATCGGCGAAACGCTCGAGATCCACGCCCCGCAGCCGAAAAGCGATGCGCGCTAGCGGGGTGCGGGATGTTTTCGCACCCTTTCAGCTCAGGTGCTCGGCAACGCGGTGTAACAGCGTATCGGCCTCGGTTGCGATCGCGCTGATCGCCGGATTTTCGGCAAGCCGCAGGACCGCAACTGGGTCCATGAATGTGACGACGACGCGGTTGTCGTCGCTCTCGCGGATCACCACATTGCACGGCAGTAACGCGCCCGCGTTGGGATCCGCCTCGATGACGCGCAACGCGAGACCGGGCGCGCAGGCGCCGAGGATGCGATAGGGCCGGATCGTTTGCCCCAACTTGTTCTGGATGATGTTCGATACCGCGATGTCGCTGACCACACCCAGCTTTTCCGCTTGCAGGGCCTCGGTGACACGGGCAACCGCAGCGTCGAAAGGCAGATTCAAAGTCACTTCAAAACTGTACATCGATGTTTCCTCGGGTGTGGGGTTGGGCGGGGTTGGGGTGAAGGCATACGCTTGGCCGGTTCAGGAAAGGTCGATCGCGTAGCGCTTGAGGCTCTCGAGGGCCACTATTTCGAGCGCGCGCGCATGCGTCGCGCGCAGACGCACGCGCGGCGCCTTGCCGTGCTCATAGGCCTCTTGCCACCGTGCGGCGCATAAACACCAGCCGTCGCCCGGCCGCAAGCCGGGAAATCCAAACGCGGGGACTGGCGAAATCAGGTCATTCCCGCGCGCCGAACTGAATTCGAGGAACTCTGCGGTCATCGTTGCGCAAACGGTATGTGAGCCGAAGTCCTTCGGCGCGGTTTCGCAACTGCCACTGCGCGTCCAGCCGGTCAACGGCGAGGTCGAACAGGCTTCGAGGGGTTCCCCCAGAACATTGAGGCGGTCATTCATTACAGTTCGGCGGTGTCGGGTTTAGCGGCTCGCGCCTACGCCGTTAATCGGTCCCGGCGGCGGATTCGGTGGGTGCATACTGCGCAAGCGGAGCGCTTAACGCAATTTTCCCGGATCGCGTAGCGGCGACAGGCACGCTTCACGAATTTGCTGGACGCGACGCCACAGAACGACTAAAACCAAGGTTCCGATTGCCCAACCTTCACGGCCCGCCCACTCCGATGCCTCAAGCCACCGAATCACCGCCGCAGCCGCTCGCCCCCGCTACCATTCGCAGCGTTTCGCCGTTACGGCCTTTACATTGGCTGCGCCTCGGCTGGCGCGACATGCGCCACGTCGGCTGGCCGAGCATCATTCATGGCGTGCTGCTCGCCGCGTTTGGACTTTGCATCGTCTCGATCGCCGCTGTCCTGTGGTATCTGCTCCCCGGCGCGATCTCCGGGTTTTTGTTGATCGGACCCATCCTCGCGACCGGACTGTACGTTTTGAGCAAAAAACGCGAACAGAACGAGCGTGGCACCTGGGAGCACGTGATCACCGCGTGGCGTTGCGGCGCCTGCAATCTGCTCGGGCTGGGTCTGGTGCTGGCGCTGGTCGCGACGCTTTGGGTGCTGATTTCAGCCGTGCTGATCGCGCTGTTCCTGCAAGACTCCATCAACGGTTTCGACGATTTTCTCCGCCACGTGGTGTTTTCGGAAGGATCCAATCTGTTTCCCATCTGGGCCGCGATGGGCGGTTTGGTTGCCTCGCTGGTGTTTGCAGCTACCGTGGTTTCGGCGCCGATGCTGCTTGATCGCGATGTCGGCCTGCTCGGCGCGGTGGCCACCAGCTTCAATGCGGTGGCGGAAAATCCGGTGCCGATGATCGTCTGGGCCGGCTTGATCATGCTCGCGACCCTGTTTGGACTCGCAACAGTGATGATTGGATTCATTCTCGTCGTACCGATCATCGGGCATGGTACCTGGCACGCTTACCGCGACCTGGTGGATGCATCCGCCCTGCCCCCACGCACCTGAGTCGATCACGTTCGAGCACAATGTTTGGTTTAACCGAAGAACAAATCGCCGAGTTCGGCCTGACCTACGGGTTGGGTGGCTTCATCCTGTTGATGCTCTACATCATCTGGGACCTCGCCAAGCAATCGAAGGCCGGCAAGTTCGGCACCTTCGTGCTGTTTTTCGTGCTCGCGTTCGGCATCCTCGGCTTTCTCGCCAAAAACGTCATTCAGTGGTTGATGGGTCTTTAACCGGCCGAAAACGTGAACCAGTTCATCGCGGTCGCGCCACGCAATGGGCAGGCTTCAACGCCAACACGCGTCCCCGGCACGTCGTTCGGGGCGCCAAACCCTTTCACCGTCAATCCATCACGTTTCATGTATTTTCAGAGTACTTACCTGATCAGCTATCTCGTTCTGCTGCACCTGGCGTTCGCCGCGGTCGTCGTTAAGTCCGACACCTTGCCACGCCTGCAAGGTCTGCTCGGTATTCCGACCACGGCGCACCCCGAGTTCACCGATCACCACCAGAACATGCGTCGCTACCACACCCACGTCGATGGCAACGTGCCGGACGGCGCGGTGTTGTTCTTCGGCGATTCGATTACCCAGGGTCTCGCCACCGCGGCGATTACACCAAATGGCGTCAACTTCGGCATCGCCGGCGACTCCAGTTTCAGCCTGCTGGACCGACTTCCAAAGTACGCCTCCGTCCACCGCGCGGGTGTGATCGTGATTGCGGTCGGCAACAACGACATGAATCTGCGCGAAAACCCGGCCACCGTCGCCAACTTGCACGCAGTGCTCGCCCAGGTACCGGAACCCATCCCTGTGATACTCAACGCCGTGTTGCCGGTCGACGAACCCGAGCGTGAATTCACCGGCGGCTGGAATAGCAAGATCGCGGATCTCAACGACCACCTCGCTGCCGTCGCGGCGGAGTCGCCGCGGGTGCATTTCGTGCCACCGAATCCAGCTTATTTCGATGATGAGAACAACCTTGCCGACCCGCTGCACAACGGCGACGGCATTCATCTGAGCCCCGCCGGCTACGCGATCTGGATCGCGGACCTGCGCGTGGCACTCGCGCCGCTGACGGCAGACTGAACGCCTCACCCAATCGCTGAAGCCGGCGGGAACGTAGTTGCGTGAGCGCGGGTTTCCGCGCCGCAGCGAGCGCCCGAGATTGCGCGGTCGCGCACCGACCCGCTCCGATCAAATCCCGTACGACGGAACTAAGCCCGCTCGCGTGGTCAAAATGGATGAGCCAATTTGGCGGGTTTCGAAACCGCGGGCGCATTGCGATTATTCGCGACCGGCGCCGCGGTTGCGAGCCTCGCGTCGTTGCAGCCCAGGTGTTCGATCGGCGCCTCTTACGCCACTCTGGCCCCGGCGCCCGCTACGCTGCTTTTCGAGTCCGAAGACCGTTTCCTTGAATTCGCTACCGCAACCATGTCGAAATCGCGAACGCCTGCTGAATGGGCCTTGTTATGGAACCAATACCTGACCGCACGCGCGGACGAGACCGGATTCATGCAGTCGACATGGTGGACGGACCTCATGGTGCGGCAAGGCGCACGACAGATCGATGCGTTCTACCTCGCCGACGCGCGCATTCACGCGGGCGCCAAGGTACTGATCTATGAGTACCAATCAGGTTTCTGCTATTTCTACACCCCAGATGGCCCACTGTTTTCGGCGGATCCGGAAGCCGCCCAGCAAGAGTTCGACGCGTTGATCGATCGCCTGGACCGCTATCGCGCGGCGCATCCGCACCAGCATTTCAGCCACCTCCGCATCGAACACAAATGGTCCGCTTACCCGGGGTTTGTCGATCGACTGCGCCCGGCCGATGACTGGCTGGAGCCGCGCACGACCATTTTCGTCGACGTCTCGGGCACGCCGGAGGAGATCCTCGCACGCATGCGACCCACCGGGCGGCGCTGGATCCGCAAGGCCATCGCCAGCGGCGTCAATATCGTGGTGGACTGCTCGGAACCCGGGATCGATGCGTTTATCGCGCTCTACACCGCTACTATGGAACGCAAGGCGCAGTACGCGATGGATCGAGGCGTTCTCACGGATCTGGCGCAAACGCTGTTTGCCAACGACTGCGGCACCCTGTACTTCGCCGAACAGGACGGCAAGCGCATCGCCACTGCGATGATTGTGTTCTTTGCCAATCGCGCCACGTATCTTTTCGCCGGCTCCGACGCCCAGAGTCGCGGCACGATGGCGCCCTACCTGCTCAACTACCAGGTCATGTGCGACGCCAACGCCCGCGGTTTGGACTGGTACGACCTGTACGGCGGCGTTCCGGCGGAAATGACGCAGCATACGCTGGCCGGTATCAGTATCTTCAAGCACAACCTCGGCGGACGGGACGCCGATTTCGGCCCCGCACTTGATTACGTTTACGACGAGTGGGCTTACGACGCGTATCAGCGATTCGTGCGCGAACGTTATCGAGTCGCGGTGGCGGAGGAATTCGTAGCCGTATGACGACCCACGTTATCGATCGTTAATCACCGGATCTCGGCCGCGCGATCTGGACGGGCTACGTCATGGACGCACCACAGCGCGGCGCTCATCTCGAAATCAGTCAACCTGGTTGATGCACGCCGCTTACCTTTCACCCACGATGCAGCCCTTCCAGGCTCGCCGGGTTTGCGTGGTTGACGCGTGATGCGCCACCGACCATGCGGGTGAATCATTTCGCTTCGGCAAATCCGCTGATGGCCAAGTCTTTCATTCTAATGATCATCGCGCCACCGCGATCAAACGGCAGGTCTTGAAAACCCGAGCGGCGATAGAAGTCGCGAAGTCCGGTGTCAAGCGGGTGGGTGATCACGCCGAAGCTGCCGATGGAGCGCGACGCGATCCGCGCGGTGCGCAGCGCGAATCCGAGCAGGGATCGGGCATGGCCCTGGCCTTGGTCGCGAAGGTCGACAGCGAGTTGCCCGAGCAGGGTGACGGGGATGGGGTCGGGTTGGTGGCGCTGCGGAGGTTTCGCGAGCCATGCGCGCTCTACCTGTGCCGCGCTCAGGCTGACGAAACCGACGACGCGGTCGGTTTGCGCATCGCAGACCACGCTGGTCCGGGATACGCCCGATTGTTGGTTGCGCCAGGCGTGCTGAACGAACCAGTTGTTTAGCGAAGGGCGTCCACAGTCGAACGGCTCGCGGTCGTCGACGGTCGAGAGCAGGCGCGGTGGCGTTACTCGCGCCACGTGGGCGGTTTCGTGGCGAGACGCGTCAGCGCGGGGATCTCAACTGCGGGTGTGGCGGCCCAGGC
Source organism: uncultured Thiotrichales bacterium (assembly GCA_964620675.1). GTDB lineage: Bacteria > Pseudomonadota > Gammaproteobacteria > UWMA-0217 > UWMA-0217 > CAYSFW01. Next base: position 9,759 of record CAZUJU010000043.1, read on the forward strand.
TTCGAACTGCTCCCAATCCGCGGCGTTGATGGCGACAATGTGGCGTTCCAGCAACTCGATTTCGGCTGCCTCGACCGCCTTGCGCCGCACGAACTCGCTGAGGCTGGTGTGCGCCCGCGCGGCGGCGGATTCGAGCAGATCGCGTTCGGTCGCGTTGACCCGCGCCGAGAGTACCGAGGTTTGTGTTATCAATGCTCTCCTGTAGGAGCGTCCGCGTCCGGTGCGCGGGATGAATGACAACAGCCTACGTCGGGCATCGACGTCAGGGCAATCACCGCCTAGCGCATAGGATCTGCAGTCAGCGTTGAAAGCCGCAGTCGTCGCGAGACTGAGCCTCGATCCACAACGCCATTCAAACCTTCCCCCCACCCGGCCCGGACATGGCCCCGCGCTTAACGATGAAGCTAAATGACTCGTTAGTTCATTGATTAACTGGCGTCCCCGACAGGATTTGAACCTGTGACCTCACCCTTAGGAGGGGTGCGCTCTATCCAGCTGAGCTACGGGGACTTGGGCTCGCGATTATACGAGTTTTCGCCGCCGCGTCATCCGATCGGGTTCGGCCAACGCAGTGAGTGCGGCGGGAATTGAGGTTTCGGGTCGAGTTAGGGTCGCGCGCGGGTGCGAACGTGATAAATTTATCATTCGTCGAGGTCATTGCATTCGGTTGGGTCCATGAACAAATGCCGTCTGATCTATAAAAGCGTTGCTTCCGAGCCGCAGTTGTCGAATGCTGCGTTGCAGGCTCTGATGCAATCCAGTGTGGCGAGCAACCGTGAACTGCGCATCAACGGCATTCTGCTTTTGAGTGGAACCCGCTTCCTGCAAGTGCTGGAGGGTCCGGAGAAGGCGGTCAACCGATTGTTCAACCGGATCGTGCGCGATGCACGGCACCACTCGGTGCGTCTGATTTCGTATGAGCCGATCGGCCCAGCGTACTTCGACGAATGGCATATGCGGCTGGTAGACCTGTATGACCTACCGTTGCCCGAGCGCGAATGCTTCACCCGCAAGTATGCGCATGAGGACGGAATGCTGCTGATCCCTGAGACGTTACATCTGGTGTATGCCTTGCTTCTGGATGCGCGCGCGTTTTGCCTGACGCAGTCGCGGGCCGAACAGCTCGCGGGGCAATCGCCTGACTGATTCCCGAACGCCGAGACACGCTGCGCACGTGCGTTTTCAACTTGATTCCAAAGGATCTTTCATGAACTCCCTACGCCGAATGATCGCGCTCGCAAGCTGTGGCTGCCTGATGTTCGCCAGCTTGCCGGTGCCCGCAACCACCGTCGCCTCGCCCCTCGAGGGTCTCGTCACAACGGCCGAGGTAATCGGCACCGACCGCGACGCGCTCGCCCAACTCCTGACGCGCGAGTCGGTGCGTGCCGGGTTGCTCGCCCACGGGGTTGACCCCACCCTGGTCGAAGCCCGCCTCGCCGCGCTGACCCCTGCGGAATCCCAACTGCTGGCGCAACGCCTCGACGAACTTCCCGCGGGCGCGGCCGACGTTGTCGGTGTGTTGTTCGCGGTCTTCGTGATCCTGCTCGTGACCGATATTCTCGGCTTGACCAAGGTCTTTCCGTTTACCCGCTCGATCCACTGACCACCCGCCGCGGAATACCGCCGTCCGCACTTCAGCGCGCATTCGCTCGACCGTACCGCGACTCCGCGCGGCGATTTTACTGCTGCTCGCGCTCGCACTTGGCGCCTGCGCCAGTGCGCCGCAAACGCGTGCTTTGTCCGAGCGTTGGCCCCCGGATCTCAGGTCGCGTACGCAGCTCGAAACGGTACCGTTTTTCGCGCAAACGGCCTACCAGTGCGGTCCGGCTGCACTCGCAATGGCACTCAATGCCAGCGGTTTGGACCTTACACCGGCCACGCTTCGCGACCAGGTTTACCTTCCGGCGCGCGCCGGCAGTCTGCAACCCGAGATGCTTGCGAGCGCGCGCCGTTACGGGCGTCTGGCCGTGGTGTTGCCACCGCGACTGGACTCGTTGCTCCAAACCGTCGCCGGGGGTACACCGGTGATTGTGCTGCAAAACCTTGCGCTGCCGTTGTTCCCGCGTTGGCACTACGCGGTCGTCATCGGCTACGACCGCGCCTCCGATGAGATCCTGTTGCATTCGGGCCAACAGGCGCGGCTACGGATGTCCTTGTCGACCTTTGAGTACACTTGGGGTCGCAGCGGCCACTGGGCCATGATCGCGGTCGCGCCCGCGCAACCGCCCGCCCACCTCGACCCGACGCGATGGCTCCAGGGGGCGGTCGCTTTGGAGGCGCTCGATCCGGCCGCGGCAGGTCACGCCTATTCCGCGTTGACTGTACGCGAACCCGAGTCGTATCCGGCCTGGATGGGCCGCGGTAACACCGCGTTCGCGCTCGCCGATTTTCGGGAGGCGGTCGTCGCCTTCGGTCACGCCACCGCGCTCCAGCCCGAACAGGCCGACGCCTGGAACAATCTCGCACGGGCCTTGCACGCCAGCGGGCAAATGGAAGCCGGCCTGACCGCGGCGCAACGGGCCGTAACGCTCGGCGGCCCACGCCTCGAACGCTATCGGGAGACCTTGCGCCGGTTCGCGCTGACAACCCCTTGACCCAGGCAAGTAAGGCCGAGGCGGAACCGTGCGACCTTCTTCTCGAATCCGTCCCGGTCGTTCCAGGACGAATACCCGCATGTCCGACGGCCTTGGAGCCCACCGCGCGTCGATACGTTAGAATTTACGCATGCCCCTGATCCTGCTTGGTCTGTTACTCGCGCTCCTGGTGTTCGCGCCACAATGGTGGGCGCGCTACACATTTCGTCGTTATGCCACGCCGCGACCGAATATCACTGGCACCGGCGGAGAACTCGCGCGCCATCTGCTCGACCGGTTCGGCATGGCTGAGGTCAAGGTCGAAACGACCCAGCCCGGCGGCGACCATTACGATCCGCGCACCCGCACAGTGCGACTCAGCCCGGATAATCACGACCAGCGCTCGCTGACCGCGGTCGCGGTTGCCGCGCACGAAGTCGGTCACGCCATCCAGCATCACCTCGACGATCCGCGCCTGGCGCTGCGCACACGGATGGTCACGCTCGCGCAATCGGCGCAGCAGCTCGGCGCGGCGGCGATGGTGGTCCTGCCGTTCGCGGTCGCGATCACGCGGGCACCGGGGCTCGGTGTGTTGATGTTTCTGCTTGGGCTCTTCAGCATGGGCATGGCGACCGTGGTGCATTTCATCACCCTGCCGGTCGAGGTCGACGCCAGTTTCAACAAAGCACTGCCGATCCTGCGCGAGGGCTATATCGGCCCTGAGGACGAAGTCGCGGTACGCCGCATCCTGCGTGCGGCAGCGTATACTTACGTGGCGGCGTCGCTGGCCAGCCTGCTGAATATCGGACGCTGGATCGCGATGCTGCGGCGCGCTTGAACCCAGGCCACGACCCGAACCCACCATTGACCCATCGGATCCCATTCATGCACGACTCCGCCACGATTGGCATCGTCTCCATCAGCGACCGCGCCAGCCGTGGCGTCTATGAGGATGCTGGTACTCCCGCCCTGCGCGATTGGCTCGGCACCGCGCTGCTCAATCCGCTCGTATTTCTCGAACGCCTGATCCCCGACGAGCAATCCGGTATCGAGGCCACGCTGATTGAACTGGTCGACACGCAAAGCTGCAGTCTGGTACTGACCACCGGCGGCACCGGCCCGGCCCCCCGCGACGTCACACCGGAGGCGACGCTCGCGGTCGCGCACAAGGTGCTTCCTGGGTTTGGCGAGGCAATGCGCGCGGTAAGCCTCAAATACGTTCCGACCGCGATCCTGTCGCGCCAGGTCGGCGTCACCCGCAATGGCTGCCTGATCCTCAATCTGCCGGGGCAGCCGAAGGCGATCAAGGAAACCCTGGACGGGATTTTCGCCGCAGTGCCGTATTGCGTGGACCTCATCGGAGGTCCCTATCTCGAAACTCGCGCCGAGGTCGTTCAGGCCTTTCGACCCAAGTCCGCGCAACGTCCGGCCCGCAGCGCGAGCTGAGAGCCTGTGAAAAAATTCCCGATCGTCGCAAGGGCGACCCCAAAGCTCGTCGATCACCTTGTGGGCGTGTTCGAGCGAGGTCGGTGGATCGGGGCGCTTGATCAGAGTCACTCTGAGGATACCGCTGCATCTATATGATATTCTGAGATTATCACCGGATCGGAATGGGGTGCTTGAAAGTAGGCGTGAACGGGTACCTACTACTGAACGGCCTTCAGGTCTTCGACATCCTCCGTATCTCCGCCGCGGTCACGCCCGACCTACCCACAAATTCTGCGGAGGAGCCAAAAATTTCATCACCGCCGCTACCGGAATTTCGATCGGCGGCCGGGCACGGATTCAGGATATTGGCACCAGGGGATCTCTGACCGTGATGAAGCCCTGAACCACCCGCAAATCAATGATACGATATACCGTAAATAGCCTACGATCAGACCATAACGCTCATGGTCGCGTTGATCTAAACCGATCGAATATCTGCAAATTACATGATCAGCGCTTTCGGCCTTATCGCTGGAGTTCAAGGCTATCAGCCTCAACCTCATCAAGCTCCTCGATTTGTCTTAAAACGACTCGACTCGAGAGCACTACCGCAAATGCCAAAAACCAGTAACTCACGATTGAGGCATCGAAACTCGTAAACGCGAACTGAATCGCAAGCGATAGAACCAACGCAACAAAAGACGCACCTAAATAGCTATACCTTGGATCACCGCAGAACTCACCTTGGGCGATCCACCTGAAGCCGGTTCGAATCGATGCAAGAACCAAGCCCAGAAAGGCAAACAACCCAACCAAACCGTACTCCATCGCAATATGGACATAACCGTTAACCATGTCGACGATCCCTTGCCCCTGCACGAGTTTCTGCATTTCCGGCTCACCTTTATAGTTCCTGGAACCAAAAAGTAGTTGCCTTTGCAGCACAACCCATGAGGCCTTAGCCAACTCCAATCGATAATTAAAGGTTCCCTCTTTATCAAGCGCGGTTACCGACTCCACGGAACGCTCTGTAAATATATTATCGCCAACCACGACAAACACCGAACCAAGTGCCAAAGTAACCACAAACAGCAAGCGCCTCGCCACCGGGTGAAATTTGTACACAAACAGGACCGCGAAAAACACTACGAGACCAACCATTGCCCCGCGCGACACGGTGAAAAAACTCGCCAGTGAAACCATGGCTATAACCGCCAAAGAAACCACGATAGAAACCGCATTTCTACGTAGGAAATACATCGAGAACGCCAATACGATAGTCAGGTAGAAACCAAACGTAATCGGATGCCCTAGACTCCCAGACACCCGCAACAACGGCCCTCTGAAATCATAGAATTCCGCAATCGAACCCGGCTTATACGCGTCGAGATAAGACCCCAATTGATTAAAGATTTTCCACCGTAACGCCTCTTCGAAAAAGGCAAAGATGGCAAGAAAGACCCCACTTAACAGTATTGCACCGAGATAAATTTCAATATCTCGATAATCTCGCACAGACTTAACTAATACATAAAACGGCAGCGCGAATACGAGAAATATCGTGAATGTCTCACGAATTGATGAAAACGTCGTAACACGAAACTCGAAGCGATCCCTGAATGCACCAACCACAAGAACCGCAATAAACACCACAAAAAACCATGGAATTGCGTTCTTTAATTGAGGCTTATCATCCTCAACTCCATCTCTGTTTAATGCCCAGATGCCCGGCAACAAAGGCAACAGCACAAAAAGCGCCATAACAAACTGAAAATTCAGATTCACAATATAGAAATTTCCCTCCTCCCAAAACGGGTAAACGAACTGTTCAGGAAGAACAGGGAACATGAACAGAAAGAAAATGACATTCCGGCGTATATCGTTCCTGAGAAAATACACTTTAAATAGAAGAATCAAGCCAAAAGTAAGCCAGATATTTTTGGTCAGCACGACCACAATAGGAACAACAAGCCATGCAACAAGAAGCTGAATCGGGTCGATATCCGATTCCCGAACAATGAGCTTGTAAAATACAGCGGTAAGTGCCGCCGCAATGGCGTATAAAAGTATAATCTTAAGCTCAGCCAAGACCGCACCCCTTAGGAAACGCGCGATTGCGCTTTCTGCAGCATACGCGACGAACCGCTAGAAACGTCCTCCGACCCGCTATATTCGTTCACTTTGTAAGCTAACTGATACTTGCCAACCTCTATGACGTCTCCATCCGCAAGAATCTTCTTATCGACGGTTACTCCATTGACCAGCGTTCCATTAAGGCTGTTCAAGTCTTCAAGGATATAACCGCTTCCCGACCGCGTAAGTTGAAAGTGCTTTCCACTGACAGACTTTTGGTCGATCTTTATATCGCAAGCGTGACTGCGTCCTATCATGACACGGTCCTTCGCGAGATTTTCAACCGACAACAGCGTACCTTCTTTAGTGACGTAGAGACGATACTTGCCAAGTTTGAAATTGTGATATTTGCGATTGGTACCGCGCTCAGCATACGGTGCCCAATCCAGCTCTTCAATCGCGGAATCAAGATCCTGCGAACTGACTCGCGCGCTATCCCGAGCATACGCAGTGAGCAAGGCGGTATCGCATAATGTATTGATCAGCCGCGGAATACCGCCGGTATATTTGATGATCTGGTGCAATAACTCATCCGAGAACAAGTCCACCGGAGTTTTCAGTTCCGACCTTACTTGTAAGAACTCTAGGTGCTTACGCGTATCGTCAATCGGTACGAGCTTTTCGCGCGAGGCAATGGCTAGACGGAAGCGGATATAAGAGCGAATCTCATCGAATCCAAGTCCGTCCAGATGGAAGCGCAGTCGAATTCGCTGCAAGAGCTGTTCCATCTCGGGCGCGGACAACAGCTCCTTGAGTTCCGGTTGCCCAACAAGAAAGATGTTGAGCAGCTTTTCCCGGTCGGAGTCAAATCCAGAGAGTAGCCGAATCTCTTCCAGCACGCGTGTCGATAGGTTCTGGGCTTCGTCGATGATGACGACGACGGTTTCACCTTCCTCGTACTTACGCTTGAGATAACCATTGAGCATACTCAACAGCTCGACCTTGGACTGACTTGCGAACGGATTGATTCCGAATTGATCGAGCAATGCCTGAAGGAACTCAATCTCATTCAACTGAGTCTGATGTATTTTCGCAACCGTCAACTTCGGACCCGCGTCGCGCAGCATCTTCTGAATCAGCGTCGTTTTCCCAGTGCCGATCTCGCCCGTTATTAGAATGAAGCTATCACGACTCCACAGAACATAATCCATGTAGTTTTTCGCCGTCACATGCGACAGCGACGGGTAAAAGAACTTGGCATCCGGCGACAGGCGGAACGGATCGGAATCTAGTTTGTAATGCTCAAGATACATCAGTTGCGACCTTCCCGAACGATTTGATCGGCTTCCTTCTTTAACCCACGGTAATCGACGCGCATAAAGATCACGTCGTCATTGTAATCCAACCTTGCCGCGTTACTTTCGTTCTTGATCTGCGAGGCACCGACCGAGAGGGAAACTCGGTCATTGAACAGGTAGGTTATCCCGCCCTGAGGTACCGTACCATTGACGAATGTACCGGCGTTGCTCCCATTGACATAGTCGGTCGACGACTTACTGAACGATGCCCAAATACCTAGCCGTTCGCCGAGACTATAACCAATTGAAATCGAACCGCCACGCTCTTCCGTGTCGATATCCGGAATGTCTGGATAGGCCTTTTGATTGACGAACGCAGCCAAACTCGAGTTGAACCTTACCCCGGTATACGAGTATACCAACTCACCCTTAGTCAATTCGTATGCGCCTACCCCGGTTACCTCTCCCGGATTGATCAACCGCTCTCCTTCAAATTGATAAAGGCGGGAAAACAACGGATCATTCGCATCAAGCGCGGGATCAGAGATATTATTCGATAGCGCTAGTCGTAGTTGATTGGGATCCCCTTGATTCCCAATTGTTAGACTGACTAACGCGACCGGAGTGTCCTCAGATCCACCTTCATCGTAGTTGATGTTTGCCAAACCAGCACCGAGTAGCAGGCGACCATAAGGCAGGTCGCGTCGGTATTTTCCAACCAACGATGCGATATCGTAATCGTTCTGAAAATCCTTTTGAAACATAATCTGCGACAGCGCCGCTTCGACGGAGATATCGCTGTAATCGTTCAGGAACCTTCGCAAACTTCCGGATAAATTAATCCTGTTGTTATCAGTATCGGTTTCGGAGTAATAGACATTTCCAACGCGGATCTTCGCGATACCCTCCAGTGGCCCACGGGTGAACATGAAATCCGGCCCCGTCTGGAATACGTTGAAGTTTTGCAAGTTACTCGACCTTGGACGTTCGAGTGGATCGATACGTTGGGAATAGGCGTAGTCTTCGATGGACCAAACAAAGCGACCGGGGGATATGATCCAGTCAATAAACCCATCGATCGTATATAGTGTTTCGCCATCGAGTGTTTCGTCGGTCCAGCGCTCATGCGTCGCTCGCGCCTTGATCGAAGCGTTCGTAGTGGCACTGTCATCCTTAAACTCGATACCTACATACGGTTTGATCGCCGTGTCTTCGATCGGATCCGTACTCGTTCTCAACGCGTTGCTATGTTGTTCGATTTCGACCCCGAACAGCGGAACAAACTCCCTTGCAGTCGAAGTCTCGGAAAACGCCAGCGACAGGATGACTGCCGCCGCCAGGTGTTTAGGTTTCATCACGTTCTTTTCGCCCTTGCTATCTTGCCAAACGCCCAATCATTCCACGCATTCGCGGCATCCCTACGACGACCGACCCAATCAACTTATCCTTATCGATACGTGACAGCGCGTGGGAAATGTCCTTCTCTGAAACCTTGCCATACGGGATGCATAACAAGATCTGGTCAGCGTACTCGTTCAGCAATTCTACGTCGGGCACCTTGTCAACCGCCGGCGCATCAATGACCGTAAAGCGCTCGCGTGGGTACCGCCGCGTGATGTCTTTGATCAACATTCGCAATCGGGTAGAACGCAGATACTCATGCCCAAGGAACTCGTGGGTTCCGAACGGCACGATTCGCATCCGCGGCACGCCGGTTGGATGCAACACCTCCTTGACCGTGCGTGATTCGTCGTAAGCAAAGTCCGACACCCCAGGCTTATCGTTTCGTGAGCCGGTGAGTCTTGAACCGGTTTCACGCAATTCGAGCAAGAGCGAGGTCTTGCTTTCATCGGTTGAGAGCATCGCCGCCAAACTGCGCGCCAAGTAGATGGGTTCGTCGGACGATCCCACCGAGGTCACGAGCGTGGTTGCCCCCAATCCATTGTTTTTAATTATAATTCTATTTCTAAGGTTCTGCAGGATCTCAAGTGAATCAGCGTTGTAATCGCCTTGGTGCACGATCCTATGCGCCACCAACTCTTCCCTGGTAAACAGGAAAGGCTGGCTCATCCGCTGTATCTGTTCCTTCGACTCGATACCGCGTGCAATGACACCGTCCTCGTACTCGAAGCGGCGTTGCCGCGTCGTATTGTCGTAACGCGTATCGGTGAGGGCCCCTTCGTAGCCCTGACCTATAATCTTTTCTAGCGCACGACCGATATTGGAGTTGGCCATGGTGCCCCCTAGCTGACCTGGACAAATTTGAGATAACTGACCACCGCGATCGTAACAATCGCGAGGAAAACTAGCATCGAAAGCGACATTCGATCCCGGGCCGCTCGGTTCACGTCGTGATCATTCACGATGTCGGAAACAGCACCGAGGTTTGGGAGTTTAAACTTGGCTTGAATCAACTCGGGTGATTTCACCGAACTCTCGAGAAACTGGATCAGATACACGATACCAAAGGGCACAAACGTACCTGCCATCAAGCCGAGTACTACGAAGTGCCAGTACCGCAACCCGGAGGGTGTTCGGGGCAGAAACGCGGGCTCGTAGACCTTGATATCGAGCCCTTGGTGCTGCACATCCATCTCTTTGGAAACCCTGGCCGACTCTCTCCGCTTCAACAGATCCTCGTAGAGGTTTTTGTTGACGTCGTAATCGCGCGTCAGTTCCGCGAGTTGAGCATCGCCGGTATGGACGACCTCGCCTTTCTGGCGTTCCTGATTGATACTCTTTCTCAACTCGGAGACCCGGACGCTCAGCGTCGCGACCCGGGTTTGAAAATCGTTGAGCTGCAGTTTTAAATCCTGATAGATCTTGTTGGTCTTGACGGTCGCCTCGCCAACGCCCGAATCGTCCGTTCGTGTCGAGCGCTTCTCCCGCTCAATCTGACGCTTAACATCTTCGATTTGATACTTGAGGTTGGTGATATCCGGGTAGTTTTCGTGATACGTCAGACGCAGCTTTGCGATTTCGTCCTGTAACGCCTGCAATTGGGTGATGTAAACGGATTGACGGGAAATACTGACCGCCGATTGAACCTCACCACTCAGCTGTCGCTCGAGTGAACTCCTGGTGATCTGCGCTTCCTTCAACTCCAGTTCGGACCGATCGAGATCCTCTTGCAACCGTTGAATACGCGCGTTGATTTCCGCCTCGTTACTCGCTCCCTGCGACAACTTCTTGGTTCTGAAGTCTTTCAGTCGCGATTCCGATTCGAGCAGCTTTTGGTGATACTGTTTCACTTGGGTATCGATGAACTCAAAAGCCTGCTGACTTTCGTCGGAACGTTGCCCATGCGTCTCCTTGATGAACAAATCGGTCAGCACGCTGACCACTTCCTTCGCGAAATGTGGATCGGCGTCGCGAAACTCGATCTTCAAGTAGTTGCCGGAGGTCGAATTGGTATCGCCGACCACGTTGACGCGCGTATTACGCTTGAAGCGCTCGATCAATATCTCATCCTTTTGCGTCGCGATATCGTCGTCGATGTAGCCCAACGACCGCAGCAATTCAGTCATCGTCTTCCGACTGTGGACGATATCCTTGGCAAACGTGGTCCAATCATTGGTTGACGTTGCAACCGCAGCGCCTTCCATCAAGGGCGTCATGATCGTATTTCCATTCACCAACAGTGTGGAATACGAGGCGAACTGTTTTGGTGCGAAGTAGCCCACAATCGTCGCGCCAATCGCCAGCAGGCAGAACAGTATGGCGACCAGCCATCTGCGCTCCGACACATTGCGGAGCAAGAGCTTATAGTCGGTCTCGACGGAGTATCTCATGTCGTCACTTTAGACAGCGTTGGAGTAGGTTGCACGGTTACGACTAGAACGCGCGCTCGGGCACCGTTATGACGTCACCGGGCTCAAGCGAGTAGTTAGTCCGCAGATCGCCCTGCTTAAGAATTCGATTCAGGCTCACATCCAGTACCCGACTGCTCGAACCATCCTTACGGTACAGCTTTGTGCTATCGGATGATGCGAACTTGCTCACGCCCCCAGCCTCCAGAATGGCATCCAGCACCGTCATCCCCTGACGATAAGGAATGGAAACGGGCTTCGCGACTGCGCCTGTGATCCGCACCCGCGAGAGAAACTCGTGGCTACGCAGTTCCGACAGAATCACCGTGACCTGCGGCTCGCGGAGGAAAGACGAGAGCTTTTGCGTGATGACTTCCGAGACCTGGGATGGCGTCTTGCCTCCGACCAGCACGTCGCCAATCAGCGGAACCGAAATGTTTCCATCCGGGCGTACGGGGACTTTGACCGACAGATCAGGGTTCTTCCAGACATTGACATCGACGATATCGTCAACGCCGATTTTGTATTCCTCAACCGGGCGTGGTGCCGCGGAAGCTGCGCTGGCGGCCACATCGGTGGCTTCGGTCATCACGTTGCCCTGACACCCCATCAGGGCCAGGACTGCAAAAAGCGCAAGTATGCGTACGGATTTCATGGTGCTGAACCTATCTTTTATAAGTTAGACAAAGGAGACAAAGCGTTGTTGGGCAGACATGCCTGTCGAAGACACACCCTCTCGATACGAGCGCATGGCTTCAAGGTCTTCGACGGCACAGTATTTCTCGGTTGTGAACGTCAGACCACATTAAAGCTCGAAGTATAAGCGCGGCTAAAATTACAAGCCACGAACAAGCGCACGTTTTAAAGATCTGGTATCCGGTACAGACCGCCCCTACGATAAATGGTAGGGCGAGTGGCGGGGATAGACGCGACTTGCGCCAGCCCGGCTGGTCACCAGTCCAGGGGCAACAAGTCCATCGTGAGACCAAAAAGCGTCTGAATGGCGCGCCCGGAAGGATTCGAACCTCCGACCACCTGGTTCGTAGCCAGGTACTCTATCCAACTGAGCTACGGGCGCGTAGCGGGTGGAGATTATGCAAGAACCGAACGAGAATTTCAAAGCCCTTTAAACAGGTTCGCCGGAATCTTTCTATAATCCGATCAATCCTTTTTATTTCAATTGTTTACAAATGACACACCCCTAATACGCATGCCTTGCCGTGCATACGGTGCTCCGCGAGCGTCGAATCGCGATCGTAAAGCTTGCTCCAGTGTGGCGACCTTCGCCGGCAAAATAAGCCCGGCGGGACGTCGATGATCGAGTTTCAGCGCAATTTTGTGACGTGTACGCAATCAAATCCGTGCACATTTGGGTAAATTCTCCCGGCGTCCGGTCTAGCAAGCGCGAAGCGACTCGCCTGCAAGCGCGGCGAACCGCTCCGCCACGCCGAGCGTGAGATGAATCCGACTCACCCCCCGATAGGTCTTACACCTTGCCATTCGATGGATATACTCGTGCCCCGGTTGCGATGAATAAGCCCACCACATCCAAGGCGATTATCACCCCGCAGCAGCCCTTGGCGCTGATTGCCCGGGTAACCGATTCGGTTGGTATCGGTGTCGCGCTGTACCTCGCCACCGCCGTGATGGACACGCCCTGGTCGCGGATCCATGCGTTTTATGCCCTGCTTGCAATCCTTTTGATGCAGTTCTTTTCCGAGTTTCTGCATCTTTATCAGAACTGGAAGATCCGCAACACCGGTTGGATGATCGGTTTGGCCAGTACGGCGTGGTTTGCGACCGGGTTGACCCTGTTCGGATTTGCCGCGCTATTCGATAAATCTATTTATCTGCTTGATTTCCAGCTGGCTTTTATCTGGTTCGGGGTCGCAGTCGGGGCCCTCGCGGTCGCGCGCCTGGCGATCAACGGAATCATCAGTATCCTACGTCGCCGCGGACACAACGTCCGGCGGGTTGCGATCGCGGGTGCAGGCCCCATTGCTCGCTTCGTACACGAGCAGCTTAAGGACAACGCTTGGGTTGGCTATGAAATCCACGGGATCTACGACGACCGCTCCTACAAACGCTTCGAGATCGAACGCGTCATCAACAAGCGCAAACGTGAAGAAGTCGGCACGATCAAACAAGGCCTTCAGGTCAATGCCTCGTTTGAAAAAATGGTGAACGAAGCCAAAGAGGGACATTTCGATACCGTGTTCATCGCGTTACCGATGCGCGCGGAGCACAAGATCCAGGAAATCATCCGCCAGCTTTCGACCTCAACCGTGGCGGTGTACGTCATTCCCGATTTTTACTCGATTGAGACCCACTTTACCCATCTCGTAAACATCAACGGGATGCCGGCGGTCAGCATCTTCGAGAATCCCGTTTCGGGGCTGCGGGGTGTGCTCAAACGAGTCGAAGACATCGTCTTTACGCTTGGTATCCTTGCGCTTATCGCGGTCCCGATGCTGCTGATCGCGCTCGGCGTCAAGCTCACCTCGCGCGGGCCCGTCATCTTCAAGCAGACTCGGTATGGACTCGACGGCAAACCGATCAAGGTCTGGAAATTCCGGACCATGCGGGTGATGGAAGACGGCCACGACTTCAAGCAAGCGACCCGCGACGACCCCCGCATCACGCGTTTCGGAAGCTTCCTGCGTCGCACTTCGCTTGATGAGCTGCCGCAGTTCATCAATGTACTCACCGGGTCCATGTCCATCGTTGGTCCTCGACCGCACGCGGTGGCGCACAACGAAGCCTACCGCAACATTATCCGGGGCTATATGCTGCGGCATAAGACCAAACCCGGCATCACTGGATGGGCTCAGGTCAACGGCTTCCGCGGCGAGACAGACAGTCTTGAAAAAATGCAGAGCCGGGTCCTGTACGACATCGACTACATTAGGCGCTGGTCCGTGTTCTTTGATGTCAAGATCATCTTGTTGACCGTGCTCAAGGGATTTGCGAACAAGAACGCCTATTGAGTGAGCCCGCCGCCATACCACGGCGCCTTGCGATCAGGCGACAACGACGCACTTACCGCTCTGGATGCGCTCGAACCACAACCCAATCGTCACTGCCCTATGGAAATTCAAAGCACCCGAATCGAGGACGTCAAGATACTGCAACCCCGGGCATTCCGGGACGATCGCGGCTATTTTATGGAGACTTGGAACCAGCGTACGCTCGACCGACTCGGCCTCGAACTGCGATTCGTCCAGGATAACGAGAGCCGATCGACCCAGGGCACGCTGCGGGGTATTCATTTCCAACGCCAACGGCCACAAGGCAAGCTGGTGCGCGTGGTCTCCGGCAAGGTGTTCGACATTGCCGTAGATTTGCGTGCGGGTTCGCCCACCTTCGGACAATGGACCGGGCACGAACTGTCAGACACGAATATGACCCAACTCTGGATCCCCCCCGGGTTTGGTCACGCGTTTTACGTCATGAGCGACGTCGCGGTCTTCAACTACAAGTGCACCGATTACTATCAGGGCGACGACCAGTGGAGTCTGCGCTGGGACTGCCCTGAAGTGGCGATTCAATGGCCGCTCGACCCGGCCGTCAAGGTTCTGCTGTCACCCGCCGACCGCGACGCGCCCGGTTTGTCGCAGCTACGAACGATCCTCGGTGCCTGAGGCGCAGCCGAGCCTCGTCGGCCGCCACCCGATCCAGGTGCCGAAATTCTAGGGAAGATGTCACTTGCGACACCTCGCGGGGCGTGACACTGTTACGCCCCGGAGTTACTCACAGATGCCGTCTACCTCATGCCTCCGCTTTCGCCGCTCATCAATACCGGCGTTCCGCGTAATCGTCCGCGGCTAACGCGTACACCTTCCCCGGCCGGCGTGCCGGTGGTCGTTCACGATGAACGAGGCGACTCGCGCGAAATCCAGCTGACCGGCGAACGACCGCTGGCGCTGATCGTCGACCACCACGAAATCGTCACTTTGATGACGCGTGGCGCCGAACCGGAACTGCTTGCACTCGGCTATCTGCTGAATCAAGCCATGATTAACACGATCGACGATATCGTCGCGATCGAAACAGACTGGGACAAAGACGCAGTCGCGATCACCACCCGGTTTGGCATCGCTGATCTCGAGGCCAGGCTGGCGCGACGAATCGTCACCTCCGGCTGCGGTCAGGGCACCGTGTTCGGCCAGTTGATGAGTGAATTCGAGGACCTGCGCGTCGCGGCGATGCCGCTCCGCCAAAGTCTGATCTACGCGCTGCTCGGCGTCGTCGGCCACATCAACCAGACCTATCGCGCTTCGGGCTCGGTGCATAGCTGCGCCTTGTGTCACGGCAGCGAACCGGTGTTCTTCGTCGAGGACGTCGGCCGCCACAACGCCGCCGACGCGATCGCCGGCCACATGGCGTACGAGGGCATCAACGGCGCCGACAAGCTTTTTTACACCACCGGGCGGCTGACCTCGGAGATGGTCATCAAGGTCGCGCGCATGGGGGTCCCGGTGCTAATCTCGCGCAACGGCGCGACGGCGATGGGGCATGAACTCGCGGTGATCACCGGTATGACCCTGATTGGCCGCGCCAAGGGTCACCAGTTCATTGTCTACAACGGCTATCAAAATCTCATTTATGACGCGCCGGCGCGGCCGCACGTTCAGCGCACGCGGCGTGACTGACCATCGACATCTGGTCTGTTAAGCTGCCGCGCATCGACACCTCGCACCGCGACTCGCCTACCCAATGAACTTGCCAACCGCTTCCGGACAACCGCGACTGCGGGTGCTCCACACCTCCGATTGGCATCTCGGCCGCGTGCTCTGCAACCGCAAGCGTTACGCCGAGTTCGACCGTTTTCTCGCGTGGTTGCTGGAAACCCTGGCGGAACGACGGGTCGACGTCTTGCTGATCGCCGGCGACGTATTCGACACCGGGGCGCCGAGCAATCGAGCCCAGGCTCAGTACTACCGATTTCTGAATCAGGTCGCCGGAGCCAGGTGCCGACATGTGGTCGTGATCGGCGGCAACCACGACTCGCCGACCTTTCTCGACGCGCCGGCCGAATTGCTGCGAGGGCTCGACGTGCATGTCGTCGGTGCGATCACGGGTTCGCCGGCGGATGAAGTCATTCTGCTACGCGGCGCCGATGACGAGGTCGAGGCCATCGTCTGTGCCGTTCCGTACCTGCGTGACCGGGATATTCGCACCGTCGAAGCAAATGAAAGCGTCCAGGACAAGGACCAGAAGCTGCTCGACGGTATCCGCGCGCATTACCGTGTCGTCTGCGACGCGGCCGAATTGCAACGCCAGCGGCTGTCGCGACCGACGCCGCTGATCGCGATGGGACACCTGTTTGCAGCCGGCGGCGCTACCGTCGAAGGTGACGGCGTGCGTGACCTTTACGTCGGATCACTCGCGCAGGTCGGCAGCGAGATCTTCCCGCCCGAGATCGACTATCTTGCACTCGGTCACCTCCATGTCCCGCAGCGCGTCAACCAAACTGACTCCATGCGCTACAGCGGCTCGCCCCTGCCGATGGGCTTCGGCGAGGCACGCCAGCCCAAGAGCGTCTGCCTGATTGAATTCGAAGGACGCGCGCCGAGCGTTGAAGAAATCCAAATCCCGTGCTTCCAGCGCCTGGAGCGGATTCAGGGCGACTGGGAAACGATCGCCACTCGAGTGCGCGCCCTGATCGCGGCCGACAGCGACGCTTGGCTCGAAATCCACTACGACGGTGAAGCCCTCGCGGGCGACTTGCGTGCCCGGATCGACGCCCTCGTCGCCGGCAGCCCGCTCGACGTGCTCAAGGTTCGCAATACCCGATTGCTACAACGGGTTGCCGCAACGCACAGCGCCGGCGAGACGCTCGACGATCTGAGCGCGGACGAGGTATTCACCCGCTGCCTCGATGCCGGCGCCGTACCCGAGTCCCAGCGCCCGGCGCTCCGCGAAGCCTACGCCGAGATCCGCCACGCCCTGCACAACCGCGACCCGCGCGCGGAATAGATTGATGCGAATCCTGGCGCTGCGTTTCCAGAATCTGAACTCTCTCGTCGGCGAATGGTGCGTTGACTTCTCCCACCCCGCCTACAGCGACGGATTGTTTGCGATAACCGGCCCGACCGGCGCCGGCAAGTCGACCCTGCTCGATGCCCTGTGCCTCGCACTCTACGGGCGCACACCGCGACTCGGCAAACTCAGCAAAGGCAGTAATGAACTCATGTCGCGCCATACCGGTGAATGTTTCGCCGAGGTCACCTTCGCGACCCACGCCGGGCGTTTTCGCTGCCACTGGAGTCAGCATCGCGCCCGGCGCAAGCCCAACGGCGAACTGCAAGCGCCCAAGCACGAAATTGCCCACGCCGACAGCGGGCAGATCGTTGACACCCGCGCCCGCGGCGTCGCCGAGCAGATCGAAAAGATCACCGGAATGGACTTCGACCGCTTCACCCGCTCGATGTTGCTCGCGCAAGGCGGATTTGCCGCCTTCTTGCAAGCCTCGCCGGACGAACGCGCGCCCATCCTCGAACAAATCACCGGCACGGAGATCTACAGCCAAATCTCCATCGCCACCCACGAACACCGCGCGTCCGAACGCGCACACCTGGAACGGTTGCACAGCGAGTTGAGCGGTCTGCAACCATTACCCGAGCCCGAAGCGCAACAACTGCGCGACGCATTAAACGCGCATCGCACCCAAGCCGCGCAATGCGAAACCGAGCGCGTTCGGACCCACGCCGCGCTTCGCTGGCTCGACCAGATCGACGCGCTCAGCGACGACCTCGCACACGCGAACGATGAAGCCGTAGCCCACACCGCCGAACTCGCCGCATTCGCGCCCACCGCCGAACGCCTGCGTCGCGCCGCGCGCGCGTTAGCGTTGGCCGAGACCTACGCCGCGCTCGACATCGAACGACGCCAACTCGAGGCCGAACAACGTGAAGCTGCGGAACTGCGTCAGCACGAACCGTCGCAACGCGCGGACCACGACGCCGCCACCCAAACCCTGCACACGACCGAGCACCACCTCGCGCAGCACCAGGAAACCCGCAAGAGTACGCACGAGCGACTCAAGCAAGTGCGGGCGCTCGATCAGCGCATCCAAACCGGCGCCTTCGGACTTGCCCGAATTCAGGCCGATATCGACCGGCGTCGGCACGATCGGGAAGCCTTAGTCGCGCGGCAATCCATTGAGACGCAACGTATTCAGGCAGGCGAGGAGGCATTGGCCGGCGTTCGCGCATTTCTCACTCGCCATGTCAGCGACGCCGAGCTCCCGCATGCGCTCACCGGACTTCAGCAGCAATTCAGGCGCCTCACCGCCACCCTCGCTCAGCATCACGGCGCCGAACAGGCCCGACATCACGCCGCGCTTCAGTGTGAAGCCGCCACCACTGCGGCGACGCGCGCTGACCAGACGCAGCGCCAAACACACGCCAACCGCGCCGAAATCGAACAGCGTCAAACGCACCAAACGCATGCACTCCAGGCGTTGTTGGCCGGACGCACAGCCGACGTTTGGCGCGAACGACTCGACCGGCTCAACCTCCGCGCGGCACGCATGCAGGAACTCGCGCAAGCCGAAACCAGCATAACCCAGACGGCGGCGGAGCAAATCGAGCTACGCCAGCACGCGCAGGCCCTCAGCGCCAGCGCCTATGACCTCGCCGCGCAACTCGCAACGATCGAACTTCACGCCGCGCACCAATCCACCGCGATCGAACAACTCGAAACCCAGCTCGCACTGCTCAACCGCATTCGCGATCTCGAGTCCGAGCGCGCCCACCTCAGCGATGGTGCCCCCTGCCCGCTCTGCGGTGCCACCGAACACCCCTTTGCCCACCGCAACCAACCCACGCCGGACGCCGCGCAAGCCGCCCTCCAAACCGCGAAATCCCGCCTGAACGAACTGCAACAATCGCGCACGGCAACCCAAATCCGAGCTACCGAAAGCCGCAAAGACCAAGCGCGCAATCACGAGCTGCAGGCCGATTGTGAACGTCGTCTGGACGCAGCCATGCAACGACGCGCGAACCTGAGCGCGGAACTTGAGCTGTCCGTGGACCCGGCAACGCCACTGCAAGCCGTGCTCGAACGTACGCAACAAGAAATCGACACCATCACCCGCCTGCTGCGCGCCTTCGCGACCGACGAGGCCACATTACGCGATACCGAGCGCGCGCTGCGGACGGCCGTCGCTGCCGCCGCTCAGGCCGACCTTGCCCAGCTTCACGCCGCGCAACAGCTTGCGACTGCGGAGCGTGATCTGGCGCGCCAGATCGAAGCGATACAAACCGCGCAGGCACAACTCACGCAGCAGCGGACCGAACTGACCGCAGTGCTCACGCCTTTTGGCGTCATCGACGTCCCCATCGAAAATCTCACCGAGCTCACCGATGAACTCCACGCGCGTGCCGAGCGCTGGACGCAACAACACCAACAGCTAGCGACAATCGAACGGAACATCGCACTGCACCACGCCGAACTCGCCACACTTCAGGCCCTCTCCGTGCGCGCCGGCGCCGATATCGAGCAACACGGTCTGGCACTCGCTGCCGCACAGCACGAACATCAGGCGCTTGTTACCGAACGCCAAACCCTTTTCGGAACCAACGACCCCGACCAGATCGAGGGCGCCCTCGAAGCCGAATTCACAGCGATCGAAGAACGCCTCGGTGCGTACCGCGTTACCGTGAGCCAGACCCAACTCGCCCTGACCGCGACCGAAACCCGTATCCACGCCCTCGACAGCCAAGCGACCACGCGCGCAGCCCAGCTGGCGGCGCTCACTGCCAACTTCGAAACTCACCTGACGGAAATCGGATTCCGCAACCTCGACGACTACCTCGCGGCACGAATGGACGAAACTGAACGCCAAACCCTAGGTGAGCGCGCCACCGCCCTCGCCCATCGCCAAACCGAACTCGCCACACGCAAGGCCGACCTCGCTCGCAAACTCGCGCAGGAACAGGCTCGTGCGCTCAGCACGCAACCACGCGCAGCGCTCACAACACGCCTCACCGAACTTGATGCCGAGTCGCAGACACTGCAACAGGCGATCGGCGCGGCTGCCCAGCGCCTCGACGATGACGCCCGGCTGCACCTGCGTCACGGCGAGCAGCTCAAGAAAATCGCTGTGCAACAACAAGTCTGCGAGCGCTGGAACGCACTACACGAACTGATCGGCTCCGCCGACGGCAAAAAATTTCGCAACTTCGCCCAGGGCCTGACCTTCGAGATCGTTATCGACCACGCCAACCGCCAGCTCGAAAAGATGTCGGACCGCTATCTGCTGACCCGCGATACCTCGCAACCGCTCGATCTCAACGTGATCGACAACTACCAGGCCGGCGATATCCGCTCGACCCGCAACCTCTCGGGCGGCGAGAGCTTTATCGTCAGCCTCGCGCTCGCCCTCGGCCTTTCGCGGATGGCCAGCCGTAATGTTCGGGTGGATTCCCTGTTTCTCGACGAAGGCTTCGGCACGCTCGATGAAGATGCCCTCGACACCGCCCTCGAGACCCTCGCCAGCCTGCGCGCGGAAGGTAAGCTCATCGGGGTTATCTCTCACGTCGCTGCGCTGAAGGAACGCATCGCCACCCAAATTCAGGTCAAACCGGAACGCGGCGGCCGTAGCCGCCTGCACGGCCCCGGTTGCGAACGTATCGAACGCGGATAAGCCCTGGACCACTCCCGCGCAGTGCGTGCCGCGTTCGATCACGGCGTTCGGCACCAGGGGATCGACCGAGTCCGAAGTCACCGGCCAGTGGCGCCCAGCGAAACCGCCGGGTAGAGACTGTCATTTGTGATAGCGAGTGTTTGGCGGCGCGCGAGCGGCTAAGCACGTCCGGGTGCGGATTGGATTCGGGGTTATGCCACGTATCGCCGTCCGCGATCCCACGGGCGTACTTGGTCACTGCGGCGACAGGCGTTAGGCAGTGAATCCTGCTTTCCTCAGTTGAAGGCGCCGGAGGAGCGGGCTTGCCCGCGATTGCAACCGTCGCATCGCGGGCAAGCCCGCTCCTACATGGCAGTCGGTGTTTCACCGAAAAGGTGAATCGGTCGTTTGGCCCAAACGCCTGTATTCACGCGGAAACGTAAGGAAATGTCCGATCGCAACTGCGGATTCTAGGTAAATCGATTTTGGCGCTGCCTACGACGGACGCGAGCACGGAGTCGCTTACAGGTCAACGCGGTAATACTCGCGGTACCACTCGACAAACCGCCGCACCCCCTCTTCCACGGGCGTATTTGGCCGGTAGCCGACGTCGCGTTCGAGGTCGGTGGTGTCGGCCCAGGTATCGGGCACGTCACCGGGTTGGAGCGGTAACAGTTGCTTTTCCGCCTTGCGCCCGAGGCAGTCTTCCAACACCTCGATGTAGCGCATCAGCTCCACCTTCTGGCTGTTGCCGATATTGTAGACCCGCCATGGGGCACGACTGGAGCCGGGGTCCGGGTGGGCGCTGTCCCAGTCGGAGTTCCCGGCAGGGACGCGATCGAGCACCCGCAATACGCCTTCGACGATGTCGTCGATGTAAGTGAAGTCGCGACGGTGTTTGCCGTAGTTAAAGACCGGAATCGGTTCCCCGGCGAGGATCTTGCGAGTGAACAGGAACAGCGCCATGTCGGGGCGTCCCCACGGTCCGTACACGGTAAAAAAGCGCAATCCGGTTGTCGGCAGCCCATACAGATGCGAGTAGGTATGCGCCATCAACTCATTGCCCTTCTTCGAGGCCGCGTAGAGTGACAACGGATGATCGACATTGTGATGCACCGAGAACGGCATCTCGGTGTTGGCGCCATACACCGAGCTCGACGACGCATACACCAGGTGTTTCACGCCATGATGGCGGCAACCTTCGAGAATGTGGGCGAAACCGACAATATTGCTATCGACGTACGCGAGCGGGTTTTCGATCGAGTAGCGTACGCCGGCCTGTGCCGCCAGGTTGATCACGCCATCAAACTGTTCCCGTGCGAACAGCGCTTCCATTCCGGTGCGGTCGGCCAGATCGAGCTTGAGGTAGCGAAACGCCGGCTTGTCCGCAAGGCGCTGGAGACGTGCGAGTTTGACGTTAACGTCGTAGTAGTCGTTCAGGTTGTCGATGCCGACGACCTCATCGCCGCGCTCAACCAGTCGCAACGATACGAAGTGCCCAATGAATCCGGCCACGCCGGTGACCAGGATTTTCATGCCGCCCCCTCGCCGCGGCCGATTGAGTAATAAGTAATGCCGTAGTCGCGCACGGTCGCCGGGTCGTAGAGATTGCGACCGT
>CAZUJU010000044.1:0-31296 GCA_964620675.1 uncultured Thiotrichales bacterium
ATTGCTCATGGTTTTAACGGGGCGGCGGCGTAGCCTATGCCAGGCGCATCCACTGCGCCAAAATGGCATGAACGTCAAAACTGGCACGCTCGCAATGCTTTCCAACCGACGCCGCGCACGGCAGTTGCGGCGCGTCGTGTATCTGATGCTTCCATACTTCGCGTCCCGCGCACCCGATCGGATCGTCTCCGGGCGCGCGGTTGGCACGTGCCGGCACATTCGTCGAGGGTACTCCGCGTGAAAGAGGGCAAAGACGCCTTGTCAAGCAGCGGCGCCGATATCGAGGCGACGCTTAAACGCCTGCTGGAGGCTGAACTGAAGGCGGAAACGCTGATCAGTGACGCGAATCAACAGCGCGAGCATTTGATCGATCATGCGCTGAACCAGGCACGCGAGGCCGAGGCGCGGCTCGAAGCGACACTGCCGGAGTTGCGCGCGCCGTTTCTGCGCGAGGCGGAGAACCGCGCCGAACAGGCGATCGCGGCGCTGCGCTTGAAGTACGAGGAGCGCCAGCGCGATCTGCGCAATCTCGCTGGCCAGCATGCCGAGGACGCGCTCACGGCGGCCGAGGCGCTGCTGCTGGACTCCACGCGTTGAGGCGGATGTATGTCCGCGTATCTCAATGCCCGGGTGAGTTTGTTCGCGGCGCGGTTGTTGTCGCCGCAGCAGTTCGACGAGCTGATTCAATGCGCCGAAGCCGACGTCGCGAGTTGTCTCGCCGCCAAGGGGTTGGCCTATCTGATGCCGGCGAATGAGACCAAGGAGTCGGTCGAACAGCGGATCGGTGCGACGCTATTGCGCGAAATCTCGATATTGATTCGTCCGTTGCGCGATGAGCCGCGCCGCTTTCTCGACTATTGGACCCAGCGCTACGAAATCTCGAACCTCAAGACCCTTATTCGCGGCAAGTTGATGCGGCAACGTCCGGCCGCGATCGCGGCGTCGCTGGTGGATATGGGCGATTTCGCGCGCCTACCGGTCGAGACGCTTCTACACGCGGAGGATCTGCCGGAGCTGTTGCGCCGGTTGATGGATACGCCGTACGCGGATCTCGCCCGGATCGCGCGCCAGACCGTTGAGGAGCATCAGGATCCGTTCATGCTCGATGCGATGCTCGACAAGCGTTACCACGAAAATCTGGTGCGCCGGGCGAAGGCGATTGACGCGAGCGAAGGGCGGGCATTTCGCAAATTGCTCGCGGGCCTGATCGACCGGATCAATCTGATGTGGCTGATTCGGTATCGCTTCAACTACGGCCTGCCGCCGGCCCAGGCGTATTACCTGCTGATCGCGTCGCCGTACCAGCTCCATTCGCAGCGCTTGCAGCAATTGGCGCGGCAGGCGAGTTTGGCGCAGGTGATTGATGAATTGCCCGAGGCGTGGCGGCGCGACCTCGCCGCGGTGACGACTCCGGTGCAGGCCTTTGCCGCGCTCGAGGCCGCGAATATCGCGCTTGCCCGCCACACCTTGCGCGCGAGTGCCTCGGCGCTGACCCGCGCGCTCGCCTACATCACCTTGCGCGAGCGTTGCTTGCGCAAGGTGCGGGCGGTGCTGCGGGGGCGGATGCTCGGGCTCGATACCCAGGCGATCCGGCATGCGGTCGCGCTCGAAGACCAGGCCGCGCTGGCGGAGGTGGCCTGAATGTTCCGCGCTCAGCCGATGCTGCGGGTCGATCTCTGGGTCTTGCTCAGCGAGGCCTCCGATGTCGCTGCGTTGCTGGCCCGTTTCGGGGCGTTCAACCCGACCGCCGGTGGTAACCGGTACTTTCCGGACGCAGTGGCGGAGCGCTACCGCGAGGTGTTTCAGGAGGCCGACTCGCGTCTCGGCAAGATCATCGAGGTTTGCGGTGAAAGTGCGCTGCCCGAGATCCCGGACGCCTCAGTAGCGCCGACGCTGGCCGAACTGGAACAGCTCAATCATTGGTTGCAGGACGTCTGGAAAACCTGCCTGGCCTATTCCGAGTTGCAGACTGGCCTGGAAGACGAGCGTAAACGTCTCGCCTCGCTGCGCGAGACCTTACAACGGCTTAAGGCGCTCAATCTCGATCTCGCCCAGCTGTTGCGGCCGAGTGCGTTGCTTGATGTCCGCATCGGCAGTGTGCCGCGCGCCAACATCAAGCGTCTCGGCGAGTCGTTGGCGATCGCCGGTTACCTGCTGCACGCGTTCGATGAAGTCGAGGATCTGACCTACCTCGTGGTCACCGGGCCGCGCCATGGCAGTGAGGACGTTCACTCGGTGCTTGGGTCCGCGGGTTGGCGCGAGTTGCCGGTGCCGAAAGCGCTATTAACGCATCCGGCGGAGGCCGAGTTGCGCCTGCGGGAGGATTCCGAGCGCTTGGTCGAGGCCACCGAGCGGCAGTGTTTGGTGCTTGAAGCGACCCGCCAGGGTTTCAATAACCGACTCGACGAAGCGCGGGTGCAGCTCACCTTGGCGCGTCCGTTGGCCGAGGCGTCGGTTGCGGGGGTGCGCGGCCGGGGGCAACTCTCGCAGTTCAGCGGTTGGGTTCCGCGCGCCAGTTTGAAGCGACTCGAGGCGGCGCTACAGGCGCGCTTTCCGGAGCGATTCGTGCTAAGCGCGCGCAAGCCGCGGCGTGACGAGCGGGCGGGTATCCCAACCCTGTTGAACCATCCGACCTGGCTCGGACATTTCGCGGAGTTGGTTAAGAGCTACGGCGTGCCGCGCTACGGCGAGTTCGACCCGTCATTGCTATTTGCGGTGGCCTACGTGGTGCTGTTCGGGGCGATGTTCGGGGATGTCGGGCACGGTGCGGTGATTTTCGTCGGCGCCTTGTTCTTGCGCGGCAAGCTCGCGTTTTTGCGTACGATCGGTATCGCCGCGTCGCTGTCCGCGATCGCGTTCGGCTTTCTCTACGGCAGTATCTTTGGTTACAAAGAGTTGATCGAGCCAATCTGGCAGTCGCCGCTGCATAACCCGGGGCTTTTGTTATTGCTCGCGGTTCGGGTGGGGGTGGGTTTCATCTGCGTCACCCTCGTGATCAATGTGGCGAATCTGCTGTATTTCGGGCGCGTGCGCGACGCATTGTTCCTGCCGGGCGGCCTCGCTGGGCTGTTGTTGTACGTGAGTGCGGTGTCGGGCACGTTTCGCTTGTTCGAGCACGGCGACTTCGGTTGGCTCAATCTGGTCGGGGCACTGGTGGGCTTGCTGGCGTTGGCGGCCTATACGTGGTTCGAAACCCAGGCAGGGTTCGCCGAGCGCTTGTTGGTGACCGTGATCGAGAGTTTCGAGGCGGTGATCAATCTGATTTCCAACACCCTTTCGTTCTTGCGTGTCGCGGCGTTCAGTATGAACCACGTGGCGCTCGCGCTCGCGGTGTTCACCCTGGCGGCCGGCATGAGTACTGCCGGGCATTGGCTGACCGTGGTGCTCGGCAACGTCGTGATCATCGTGCTGGAGGGCGCGATTGTCGCGATACAGACCTTGCGCTTGATGTATTACGAGGGGTTCTCGCGCTTCTACAATGGCGACGGGCGGGCATTCAAACCGTTGCGGCTGACCGGTGACGCGCGGCACTGATTTTGAACTTGACTGACATGCTTGAAGGAGCGGCTATGACCGGATTATTGATCTTGATGGCACTGTGCGTGCTGGGGCTGATGGTCATGGGAACCTACCTGGAGTTGCGTCGCGACGAGGACAAGGCTCGCGTGCCGCGCTGGGTGAAGGGTGGAGTGGCTATTGACCAGTTGGTGTTGGTTGCCGGATTGGCTGGATTGCTCGTGCTCGGCGTCAGCGATGTGTTGGCGGCGGACGCGGCCGCGACGGGTGGGCGCGAGATTACGGATGGGCTCGGTTTGGCATTGATCGGGGTCGGTCTGCCGACCGGGTTGGCCGCGATCGGAGCGGGCATCGCGCTCGGGCCGGTGGGTTCCGCGGCCTTGGCCGTCATCGCCGAGAAGCCCGAAATGTTCGGGCGGACGCTGATCTATCTCGGCCTGGCCGAAGGGATCGCGATCTATGGTCTGGTCATGAGTATCCTGCTGCTTGGGCGCATCTGAATGAGCAAGCCGCTACTGCCGGTTTCGTCGGAGGCCCGCCTGGTGGTGCTCGGGAGTGCGGCGTTGACCGACGGTTTCGCGTTGATCGGCGCCGAGGTTTACCCGGATGCCAGCGCCCGCACCGTCGAGGAGGTACTTTCCCGCCTGGTGCGGGAAGGCGCGCGTGCGCTGGTGCTGATCGAGCACGCGCTGGCGCGGGGCGGCGGCGAGTGGTTGACGCGCTTGCGCAACGAGGGCGGTGGCATCGTGGTGACCGAACTGCCGCCGCTCAACCAGCCCGGGGCCTTTGCGCCGGCGGTGGACGAAGTGGTTCGAATGGTGCTGGGTGCGGATGCACTTGAGGAGTCGCGATGACGATCGGTAACGAAGAACAAAAGGTATTGCAGCTTGAGCAAGCTTTGCTGCGTCAGGCTGAAACTCTGGCGCGGGAGCAGCGTCAGAACGCCGAGTCGGCCTGTGCGCGGATTCAGGCGGAGAGTGTGGCGCGGCTGCGGCTGCGTGAAGAGCGCGAGATTCTGCTCGCCAAACAGCAGGCCGAGCGGGTGCAGCGCCGTTCGCTGCAAGCCGCCGAGGCGCGGCTCTCCGGCGATCTCGACCGCCTGCGCTGGACCTTGGTGCAGTCGAGTCTGAGCGAGCTACGGATGCGCTTGCGCGGCTTGACGGAGGATCTGCCGCGCTACCAGCGCTGGCTCGAAGACACGCTCGCGGCGGCGGCGTTGGAGTTGCCGCCCGGCGCGTTGCTGGTGCGGCTTGGCGCTGAGGATTGCGAGCGTCTGCGTCCAACCCTGGCGCCACTCGCCGAGCGCGCCGCACCGGGACGTGAAGTGCGCTGGGAACCGCTGGCCGGCGACTCCGGCGGCGGCGGAATGGAGATCAACCTCGCGGATCAGACCGTGCGTATCGACCAGACCTTTGGCGGTCGGCTCACGCGCCTGGAACTCGATCTGGCGCAGGTCATCATGGAGCGGTTGTTCGCCGCTTCACCCGATTTGGGGACGCTGGTTTATGGGTAGCATTCTTGAAGTCAACGGTCCGATTGTCAGCCTGGATCTGCCGGATTCGGTGATCGGCGAGCAGGTGCGGATCGGGCGCTTGAACCTGGTGGGCGAGGTGATTGCCCGCAACGGCGCCCGCGCCCTGGCGCAGGTGTATGAAAACACCGATGGTTTGCGGCCGGGCGAGCCGGCAACCGGACTCGGATTTCCGCTGTCGGTGGAGTTGGGTCCTGGTTTGCTGGGGACAATCTTTGACGGTGTACAGCGCCCGCTCGACGCGGTGCGGGCCGTGTCCGGCGACCGTATTGCCCGCGGGGTCGCGGTTGCGCCGCTTGACCGCGAACGGTCGTGGCGGTTTGTGCCGAATCCGGCGCTGAAGGTCGGTGCGCCGCTGCGCGGCGGGGAGGTGCTCGGCACGGTGCAGGAGACCGAGAGTATTGAACACCGGATTCTGGTGCCGCCTGCGCTCAACGGCGAACTGCTCGACTTGTCGGCGCGCGGTGAGTTTCGGATCGAGGAAACGGTTGCCCATCTGCGCACGGCGGACGGTGGGGTGGTTCGGTTGCCGCTGTTCCAGCGCTGGCCGGTGCGCACGCCGCGGCCGTTCCTGCGCCGCGACCACGCGGTGCAACCGTTGATCACGGGGCAGCGGATTCTCGATACCTTCTACCCCTTACTAAAGGGCGGTAAGGCGGCGATCCCGGGACCGTTCGGTGCGGGTAAAACCATGCTCCAGCAGCAGATCGCGCGCTGGTGCAACGCTGAGATCGTGATCTACGTGGGCTGTGGCGAACGCGGCAATGAACTGACCGATGTGCTCGAGTTCATGCCGGAGCTGAAGGATCCGCATACCGGGCGACCGTTGATGGAACGCACGCTGCTGGTGGCCAATACGTCGAACATGCCGGTGGTCGCGCGCGAAGCTTCAATTTACGTCGGCATCACCATCGCCGAATACTTCCGCGACCAGGGTTACGACGTGGTGCTGGTGGCTGACTCCACCAGTCGCTGGGCCGAGGCGTTGCGCGAGGTGGCTGGGCGACTCGGGCAGATGCCGGTGGAGGAGGGCTACCCGGCCTATCTGGGTTCGCGGTTGGCGGCGTTTTACGAGCGCGCGGGCCGGGTCGAAACGCTGGCGCACGCGCACGGTTCGGTGACCCTGATCGGCGCGGTTTCGCCGCCTGGCGGGGATTTTTCGGAGCCGGTCACGAGCCACACCAAGGAGATCATTCAGACTTTCTGGGCGCTGTCGAAGGAACTCGCGGATGCGCGCCATTACCCGGCGGTCGATTGGTTGGAGAGTTTTTCCGGCTACGTTGGCTCGGCGGCGAAATGGTGGGCCGAGCAGGTGGATCCGCGCTGGGAGGCGTACCGCGCCGAGGCCTTGCGTTTGCTGGCGGATTCTGAGGAGTTGCAGCGCATCGTCAATCTGGTCGGGGTGGAGGCGCTGTCCTCGGAACAGCGTTGGACGCTGGAGGCGGCGCTGCTGATCAAGGAAGGTTTGCTGCAACAAAGCGCGGTGGACGAAAGCGACAGTTATGCATCGCCGGCCAAGCAGTTCCTGCTGCTCAAGCTGATGTTGGAGATCTATCGTCAGGGCTTGCGCCTGATCAAGCTCGGCATGCCAGCGCGTAGACTGCTCGGGATGCCGGTGCTGTCGGCCGCGCGACGGTGGAAAAGCCAGTTCCGCGCGGATCAGCTCGATGACCTTCGGGCGCGCCTGGATGAGTTACCAGCGATCTTTGAACGCGCGGGCGCTGAGTACGCCGCGCCGGTGGAGACCCAATCATGACCCATACCGAGTTTCGTACCGCCGCCTCTGCGCAGGGCGGATTGCTCGCCATGCGTGGCGTTCCCGGCGTGGCCGCGGGTTCGCGGGTGATGGTCAAGGACCACCAGGGGCGCCGGCGCAGTGGCCTGGTGATTCGGGTTTCCGCCGATATCGTCCTGGTGGAGGTGTTCGAGGGCACTGACGATCTCGATCTCGAACGGACCTGGGTGCGTTTTCTCGACGAGCCGTTCGTGCTGCCGGTGTCGCGCGATTTACTGGGGCGGGTGTTCAACGGTTCCGGCCAGCCCCGCGATGGTCGACCACCTCTGGTCTCGCGTGACCGCCGCGATATCAATGGTGAGCCACTGAATCCGGCGGCGCGTGCCTATCCGCGCGAGTTTATCCAAACGGGCGTGGCCGCGATCGATGGGATGAATTCGCTGACGCGGGGGCAGAAACTGCCGATCTTCTCCGGCGGTGGGCTACCGCATAACCGGCTTGCGGCGCAGATCGTGCGCCAGGCCAAGCTGCTCGGTGACGAGTCGTCGGAGTTTGTGGTGGTGTTCGCGGCGATCGGCGCGACCAGTACCGATGCGCGGTTTTTTCAGGAGAGTTTCGAAGACAGCGGGGTGCTGAATCAGGTTGTGATGTTTCTCAATCTGGCCGACGAGCCGGTGATCGAGCGCTTGCTGACGCCGCGCGCGGCATTGACCGCGGCGGAATATCTCGCCTTCGACCTCGATTACCATGTGCTGGTGGTGATCACCGATATGACCGCCTATGCGGAGGCCTTACGCGAGGTTGCCGTGTTGCGCGGCGACGTTCCGGCGCGCAAGGGTTATCCGGGTTATTTGTACTCGGATCTGGCGGAGATTTACGAGCGGGCGGGGCGGATCAAGGACCGGCGCGGTTCAATCACGATGATCCCGGTGCTGTCAATGCCGTCGGACGACATCACCCATCCGGTCCCGGATCTGACCGGATATATCACGGAGGGCCAGATCGTGCTGTCGCGGGAACTGCACAACCAGGGCGTGTATCCGCCGGTCGCGGTGTTGCCTTCGCTGTCGCGTTTGATGAAGGATGGTATCGGTAAGAATTACACTCGCGAGGATCACCCGCACGTGGCGAGCCAGTTGTTCGCGACTTACGCGCGGGCGCTGGAAGTGCGCGGTCTGGCGGCGATCATCGGGGCCGAGGAGCTCTCGGAGTCGGATCGACGCTATTTGAGTTTCGCCGAGGCCTTCGAGCGCCGTTTCATCGGCCAGAGCGAGGACGCCGATCGGAGCGTGGTGGAGACGTTGACCTTGGCCTGGGAGCTGTTGTCGATGCTGCCGGCGGAGTTGCTGATCCGGGTTAGTGAGGCCGAGATCGAGAAGTTCCATCGCTGGCAGGCGGTGGCATGAGTGTCGCCCGGCAGTTTGAAGCATGAGCAAGCGCCTCACTGTCCCGCCGACCAAAAGCGCCTTGTTGCAGGTGAATCGCCAGACGCGGTTCCTGGAGCAGGGCCAGGAAATGCTGGAAAAAAAACGCGATCTGCTGATTCGCCTGGTATACGAGCGGCTGGCGCAATACCGGCAATTGCGGCGCGAGGCGACCGCGGAGTTGGCGGATGCCTATCGCTGGATGGCGGTCGCGCACATGCGCATCGGCACGCAAATGTTGCGCCAAGCCGCGATTGGGTTGAAACCGTCGGTGGAGTTGAAGATCGTTGCGCGCTCAAGCGTCGGCGTTGAGTACCCGAGCGTGAGCGCGGGGCCGCTGCCGTTGCAGCCGGTGGGCTTGATGTGGACCGATGTGAGTTTTGATGAGGCGCGGCTCAAGTTGCAACGACTCACAATTACCCTGGCGCAACTGGGTGAAGCCGAAAATGCTCTGTGGCGCTTGCTGGCGGCGAGCCGTAAGACGCAAAAGCGCGTCAATGCGCTGAAATACAACATCATTCCCCGCTATCGCGAGACCGTTCGCTTCATCCGCGCGGCGCTCGAAGAAGACGAGCGCAACACGCTGTTTCAGATCAAGCGATTGCGCGAAAGTGGCGCGGATCGTAGTGAATCGGCTTGAGCCGTCCGGCGCGGCCATCGTGCGGGATACGACTCCATTGGCCAATCCGGTTACGGGCGATATGATCGGGCCGAGCATGGTCAGCGATCCCGCGCAGTGGGTAACGCCACGCGGGATCACCGCATTTCGCCCCGTTGATTGAGTATTGTCCGCATGTCGAACCGTTCGGTGTTTTTTGTCTCCGATCATACCGGTCTTACCGCCGAGGCCTTGGGCCAGAGCTTGTTGGTGCAATTCGACCAAGTGCGCTTCAACCGGCACACCGTGCCGTTTGTCGACAGCCATGAAAAGGCGCAAGCGGTATCCCGCCTGATCAATCAGGCCGCGCTCGACGATAGCGTGCGGCCGCTGGTGTTTAGCACGCTCACCAATCAGTTGCACCGCGAGGTGATTCGGTCGGCGAACTGCCTGTACCTCGATTTCTTCGATACCTTCATCGCGCCGCTTGAGATCGAGCTGAAAACCAAGCCTTCTGGGGCCACCGGGCGCCTGCACTCGGTGGACGTGAATTACACCGGACGGATCGATGCTATCAACTTCGCGCTTTCGCATGATGATGGGCTCGGTAGTCACCTCGAACAGGCCGATATCATCCTGGTCGGCGTGTCGCGCAGCGGCAAGACCCCGACCAGTCTGTATATGGCCCTGCATTACAGTTTGCTCGCGGCGAACTATCCGCTCACCGAGGAGGATTTCGAAAAGCGTGGCTTACCGGGTGTGTTGCAGGCCTATCGCGAGAAGCTGTTCGGCCTGACGATCCGCCCCGACCGATTGGCACAGATTCGCGAGGTACGGCGCCCTGCGAGTCGCTATGCCGATTTGAGCAATTGTCGTCGCGAAGTACTGCAAGCCGAGACCCTGTTTCGCAGTCAGGCGATACCGTTTATCGATTCGACCGCGAAGTCGGTCGAGGAAATCGCCAGCGCGATCGTGCACGAGGCCGGGTTGGGCGACCGTCTCGCGGATACGATGTTTTGAGTCGTGCAAACGCGTCGGTGTTTTATTACGCCCTGATAATGAGTAGGTTGTGATGCATGCAAGGGTAATTTCCGGGATTCTATGGCTTGATCGGCGTATGCGCTAAGCCGAAAGTCGCCGGGCGGGTACTCCGGGGCTTTATCAAGTCATTGATGGGTGGCTATGATGCACCAACACTCGAAAGGTAAATTCAACGGGGGCGATGGTTGAACGACAGTTTTTCAGGCGGCCCGAGGGCAGAGATGAACACCATACGCGGCTGTAATATTCCCGAACACCTGCTGTATAGCGTGGAGCACAACACCTGGGTTCGCCGTGAGCACGACGGTTCCGTAACCATTGGACTGACCGCGTACGCCGTGGCATTGGTGGGTCGGGTGGTGTCGTACTCCCCGAAACGGGTCGGCAAGGAGGTCAAGAAGGACAAGTCCTGCGCCACGATCGAATCCGAGCGTTGGGTCGGGCCGGCCAAGAGTCCGGTGGGCGGTGAGGTGGTCGAGGTCAATGAGCAGGTCGCCGCGAACCCCGCGTTGATCAACGCCGATCCCTACGGTGAGGGCTGGTTGATCCGCATCGCGGCCTCTGACTGGGCGCTTGAGAGCGAGGCCTTGTTGACCGGCCAGGCGGCGCGTGAGGCGTTCGAGGCACGGATGAGGGAAGAGGGTTTCAACTGCGGTTGATGCCGCACCGCACGGCAAAACCGACTTAGCGCTTGCGACATGACCTGCCGACGCATGGCGCGGGACACGCTCAAGGTGCTGGTGTGTGGTATCGCAATGGTTTCGGGGTCTGGTACCGGCGCTTGGAGATGCAGCGCTTCTAGTGGCCAGCGCGCACCGATCAGGGGGCGGTGGAGTGGTCGGTGCGCGAACTGTCGTGGTTGCTGGAAGGTCTCGATCCGACCACCATCCAGGGCCATTGAAAGGCCCTTTTTTCTCTGCTTTCATCGCTGATTTCGCAGCATAGAAGCATCACACGCAACTCCCGAGCCTATTCACAGCGGCGAATCCGGTGATCGTAGAGAAAACTGCCGGCGAATTGAGGCAGTCACGGCGCGCACGAAAACGCAAAAGAACGCGATATGACGAACCGTCAATCTGAAATAAATTCCCAAATTGATCGCGTGTGGGGCACCAATCGCCAACAGGCAGGCTGCTTTTCCGGTATCGCTATCGTAGGGCTCGAGCGACGAGGGAGTAAGGTGTGCTAATTCAGTAAATTTGTATATTAGAGATAACTCATTATTTTGCGAAACCTCCCTTTTTATTGCGGACGCGTCAAGGCTTACGAATACATTGCGAAGACAATAAGGTTTTACTATTCTGTAGTCACACCAAAGGGGACACGCGATGAACTCCATGACTTATAAAAACCCGGTTCATAGCCGGACCAAAGGTATTTTCTGCTCTCTTATACTGTCTTCGGGCGTCGCGTTAGCCGGCGTTCCAACCGATTTACCGTACCCGTCAGGTACACCGACCGCTGATCAGATCATCGATCAGGTTTACTATGTCAATCACTTTTACGCGCTTAAGAATTTCTCGATCGAGACCAGCGGAGACGAGATCACCGCGCTGATCAATCGTGCTCGGGGCGAGACTCCGACGATCAACACACTTGAGCGTTATCTGAATAACGACTATAGCGATGGCGTCACCAAGGCGATCGACTTGGCGATATTTCGCTCCGGCAAGCTGCGTGGGACGGGTATGCTAATCACGGATTACGTCGACGACGCAAAGAGCCAGTCGTACGTGATCTGGCTGCCCGCACTGCGCAAGATACGTCGTTTTGCTCAGCCCTCCCTCGATGATGCGTGGGGTGGCAGCGCTTTCACGTTCGAGGATGTCACCTTGCGCAAACCGTTCATGGAAACACACGAACTTCTTGGTACCGAGAAGTTCGGCGCCTGTCTTGGCGCGATGGATCTGCCGGTGGAGCAGCGCACCAAGAACACGCGGAATCTCCCGGCGCCTGCTTGCGATCACAAGGATAAGGATGTCTACAAAGTTAAGAGCTGCACCAAATCCCAAAACTGGTACTACGACTGCCGCATCAGCTACATCGACACGACCACGTTCGCCGATTATCGGACCGAGTATTTCAAGGGTAACGATACGACTAAGGTTATCGACCGCGATTGGGGCAGTCTTGGGTTGAGTGACAAGCGCGCGATGTACTGGAAATACTGGTACGGCAAGGACCTGAAGACCGGTTTCGAAACCTGGGCGGTCATCCCCGAGAGCGTCGTACGCAATAACTCCGACCATCCTTCGAGTCTGTGGTCGGAAGAAACGCTAACGAAGATTAAGCAATAATCACCTGACTCGGGATGCCGGGTGCCGTGAAGATATCGGCGCCACGGTGTCGTGGCTTAACAAAGGGGACACAGCACCAATGATCCAACGCAATCTCATCGCACACGCCGTCGGCTTAGCCTTGGCGCTACCGATGTCGGCGGCTGCCGATACCACATTCAGCGGGTACCTGCGTAACCAGACATCCATTTTCACGCGCGACGGCCAGACGATCGGCGCTGCGGATTCGATGCTTGATCGCAGCGGACACGACGCTGGCGATCTCATGATGTTCGAAAACGCGGCAAAACTTTTTGTCAACGGCGATATCGGTACATTTGGTACATGGCACGCCGAGCTTCAGGCGATTTACGACAGCGAAGCGGTCAACAGTGACTGGAGGGGGCACAAGAGTTACACGCAGTACGACTGGTTGCGGGAACTCTACACCGACTTCAGTGCGGCGAATTGGCAGTTTCGCGTCGGCAAGCAACAGGTGGTGTGGGGTACCGCTGATGGAATCAAATTGCTGGATATCATCAATCCCACCGACTACCGTCATTTCGCCCAGGATGTAATGGAAGATTCGCGGATTCCGGTATTCATGGTAAATGCCGAACGCAATTTCGGAAGCGCTGGCGGCTTGCAATTCATTGTCTCCGAAGCGCGTGCCAATGTGATTCCCGGCCTGAACGTCAAGGGTGACGATGATCACCCGTTTATGATGAAGGGTGTCGATGCGATCACTGGAGACGTCAACGGTTTTCTGAACATTACCCCCGCACTCGCCAATACTGCGCAGAATTTCAGCACGGCGGCGCAAGGTGGCGCGTTCACCGGGGGGGCGCCAAATCCGGCTGGGTTGCTTCCATTCGCGGGCCTGACGGTGGACGGCTTTGCAAGCCAGCCCTGGAACGTGATGACTCCAGGTCTGATCAATCCCGCGACACCGGGGTGCACAGCACCTAACTTCGACTGTATGTCCGGTTACTTTCTCCTGAACGATATCGCCCAGAACGGCCTGCAGGGGATGACGCCGGGCGGCAACCGGATCACGAACCAGATGCCGGTAACCGGGACGGGCTTTTTTGATACAGCCTGGGATCCGAAACGCCGCACGGCGGCGTTCGAGCACATGCCGAACACGACGTTTGCGACATTCAACACGTTCGCCGGGTCGACATTCGGTCAGAGCGCGCAAGCGAAGTACGTGCGGGACTACGGCGACGATTATAGTGAATGGCAGGGCCCGAATTTCGGATTGCGCTACCAGAACAAGACCTTGGGCGGACTCCGATACTCGTTGAACTATCTATACAACTACGATCCAAATCCGTATATCGACCTGAGCTGGCACGATACCGTAACCGGAGAACAGTTGAGCGTGCAGCGCGCGCAGGGTACGCCAGGACCCTTTCAGGACACAGTCGTGCCGAATCTCGCGACCAACATCGGTCGCGGCGAGGTCCCCACGGACCTCTCCAATCCGGCAAACGCGTTGCTGAATCCGTCGATACTGCTGCGTAACGGCGCGGGGCAGTATTACGGTGCCATTGATCCGACATTCGGCATGATGCCCGGAGCGCATTCGACGAATCCGATCGAATTACGGTTCACGGAGAAGCTGCAACGCATCCACAACCTAGGCGCTTCGCTCGACTACGCGCTCGATACCAAGGCATTGGGTCCGGTGGTATTGCGCGGCGAGTTTCTGTATCAGCAGGACACGAAGCAGCCGGTCGTCGACAATCTCTTATTGGGGGTGGGCGACCTCGCGAACGGGTTGCGCATGGAGAGTGCCGACATGTTCAAGTACGTACTCGGCGCCGACATCACGGTGCTGAAGAACATGATGGTGAGTCTGCAGTTTATCCAGTTTGTAAATCTGGATTACGTGAACGACCGCGCCTCCTGCCGCACCCAGACCGGCCTCGAATTCGATTGTTCACGTTATACCGGTGATTTTCCCACCCTTAATCCGACCAACGGTCTACGTCGCGGTGAGGAGCACAAGGAATTTTACTCGCTGTTTTTCTCGAAACCTTTCGGCAGCGCTCAACAGCATCGCTGGAACAACATCACCATCTTCGAGGAAAACGGGGGCTGGTGGAATCGTTTCGATGTTGAATACTCGCTCACTGACAACCTGTTCCTGATGGGTGCCTGGAATAACTATTGGGGCGAAGAAGATACCCAGTTCGGACAGATGAAGAATTCCTCGAACCTGCAGGCGGGAGTCAAGTATCTGTTCTGATCCCGGTGTCGGGCGCATGCCAGGGCATCATGAGATCCTTTACACAACTAACGGCGCGCCGGGTAACTTCGGCCGCCGTTTTATTTTAGGTGAACGGGTAAGCGGATAAATATAGCCACCATGAACAATAACGAGGAGAAATTTTCTCGCAAATACGCACGTTTCGTGATCACGTGGCGGATTCCAATCATTGTGGCGTTGCTGATTGCGACGGTGCTGTTGGCGACACAGATTCCGAAGCTCAATGTCCGCAACGATCCGGATACGCTGCTGCCAGCGTCAAACCGGTACGTTGCAACCAACCTCTACGCCGAGCACAAGTTCGGCATGGGTAACCTGATGGTGTTCGCCGTCAAGGTCAAGGAAGGCGATATCTTCCAGCCCTGGTTCATCAACACGATCCAGGAAATCCACAACAAGCTCGTAGCGCTCCCGCATTCGCGATCGCCTAACTTCATCGACATCGCGTCGCAGAAGGTCAAATACATGAACGCCGACGAAAACGGTCTGGTGTTCAAACGCCTGATCCCGACCGAGGGCATTAGCGAAACCGATCCGGAATTGGCGAAACAGCAGCTGGCGTTTCTCGAGGAAGGCATTCGCAGCAATCCGGTAATGGCGCCGATGTTGGTTTCGATGTTCAAGGCGGACGGATCGCGGTGCGCGTATGACGATTATGCCAATCCGGAGTGTATCGCCAAGGCGGCTTTTGTAATCGGCGACTACACGGATGACGTCAAGGAGATTTATCTGCCGTGGGTCAAACAGGTTCGGCAGATCATGGACGAGTACGGCGAGGACCCGCGGATCGAGGTGCTTGTGGCTGGCGAGCCCTATTTTCTTGCGTGGATGTTGCAGGACTTGGTGAATAAGTGGTGGCTGTTCGTGATGTCGATCGCGATCGTCATTCTTGTCCTGTGGCTTGAATTCAAGGACTGGCGCGGTGCGGCGTTTCCAGTGCTGGGCGTGGCCGCGACCATCGCGATGACCATCGGATTGATGGGGTTCACGCAGTACAAACTCACCACTATGATGGTGCTGACGCCGATGCTGCTGCTGGCGATCGGAATCGGCCACTCGGTGCAGATCACACGCCGCTTTCAGAATGAGTACGCGAAGTCCGGGGACAGTCGCGTGGCGGCGGAGGAATCCATCGCGCATACCATCGTTCCAGCGACGCTTTCGATCGTGACCGATATGGTGGGCTTCGCGACGCTCGCGACAGTCGATATCTCGTTTTACAAGGATTACGCGTATTTCGGCATGTTCGGCATGCTGACGCTATTGTTGACGACAACGACAATGATCCCGCTACTACTGATGCGCTACCCGCCGAACCTTGCGCTCGTCAAGACCCACGAAGGCCATTCCTGGGAATCAGTCGTTGGTGGTTGGATGACGAAGCTCGTCGTGGGTCCCGGCAAATGGATACCGATCGGGGTGATCGCGCTCATTGTGATCGTCTCGGCGCACTACACCCGCATCCTTGATGGCACCTCGGACGATCCGATGCCAGGCGTCGAGAAGGGCATTAACTACGCCCGCGCCGCATTCAAGGAGAGCTCGCAGACGTGGAAGGACCTTGAACACCTCAACGAGGTCATGCCGGGCGTCATTTCCGTCAGCATTCCGATCCGGGGCAAGGACCCGCTGCGCGACGCCTGCCAGGGTGTTGACGACAAGGGCGCGCCGATACCGCCGGGGTGTCACGATCCCGATACGATGGGCGCACAGGGCATTTTCAATGACGCCGAGGTGCTGGCCGATATCGAGGCGATGGAGACCTGGATGCGGGCGCATCCGTTTATCGGGTACACGGGCTCGTATGCGCAGTACGTGCGGCTGGTAAACATGTTGCTCGCATCGGAACCGGGACAGCCAACCGAGCTGCGTCACTTGAGGATTCCAACCAACGAGTATCTGAAGGCGATCGATCTGAACGACGATCGTGATCCGAACGAGATGGTGCAGCTCTACAATGGGTTGCTCGAGCTAATGACCTCCGCCGGGGATATGGATTCGTTCGTTTCCAAGGACTGGAACGAGGGTGTCATCCTCGGGTTCATCAACACCATGGATCCGCGCGAGACCCATCAGGTGACGATGGATATTCAGCAATACATCGAGGACCACAAGCACGCGCCTGGGTTCTCCAAGGTGCACTTCGGCCTGCGTTGCGCGGACACCTCCTGTGACACGGGACCGCTGGCCGAGGAAGGTCCGAATTTTGTGCGTCCCGGAGTCGGCGGCTTTCTCGGAGCCACTGAAGCGACGCGCGAAGTCGCGATCGACAATTGGCTGCTGGGGCCGATGCAGACGGCGCTCGCGATCTTCCTGATCGCGGCGCTGATGTTCCGATCCGTACTGGTCTCGGCGATCCTGCTATCGACATTGTTACTGACGCTGTTTGCCCAATACGGGCTCGGTGGCTATTTCACCTCGGTGCAGAACTGGTCCGGCAATCTGGCGTTCCACCTGCAGGTGACACTCAGTATCGCGATGGGGCTCGGAGTGGACTACGGGATCTACATGTTGTTTCGACTACGTGAGGAGATGCGCGCGACCGGTAACGACTGGATGACGGCATTGCGTAATACGCAGAACACGACGGGGTCGGCAGTGCTGGTGTCCGTGTTCGTGCTTCTGGGCAGCTTCATCCCGCTGGTGGGTACGGATCTTGCGAATACCTGGGGATTGGCGGTCTATCTGAGCCTCGCGTTGATCATGCACGTCTTCCTGGCGCTGATGATCGTCCCGCTGCTCGCGTACTGGCTGCGGCCAGCATACGTGTTCGGCAAACGTGCCAATGAAGGTCCCGCCACGAAGGGCCAGCGCGGCAACTGAGCCCACCGGGATCGCCCCAACATGCCGTGCGTGAAGCACGGCATGTTACCCTTGCAGCTAGATTGACGTATAAGAATATAAGAGTATTATTATATTCAAATTCACTTGGCCTGGGGCTTATTCTATGAACATCTGCACGAATCGTCAGGAATCCGGCGGCGGCAAAAAACTCCGTGCGCCACTTGCCGTACCCGTCGCGCTATTGGCGCTCGGACTTGCGCTGTTGCCATTCGATTGTGTTTACAACCGCGTTTTCGCGTCGATGTTGATCGCGATCAGTGGGGCGTCTCTCTTTGCGCGTAGCTCGGAGCTGTTTTGTTGCCTTCAACAGCGATATCGCCAGCGGCGCGTCGATGCAGCTGTTGAATCGCATTCGTGCCGCTAGCCCGAATTTTTCATCAGGGCGCCCGAACGATAATCACAAACCAAATCCACCTTAGCGCGGAAGTGATCGCTGAGGGCGGCCTTGAGGCGCTTGACGCTGAGGCTGGAGGAGTCACGGCGTCGCAGATTCAAGGTGAACTGTCCCAGGGATAGCTGGCTCGAATGGGCCCAGGCGCTGACCATTTGGATAGCGCGTTGATCCTTGCGCCGTTCATGCGACCGGCGCAAGGTTTTGCCGTCGATGGTGGCTACGACCTCCCTGTCGGTGAGGCGGGCCACGGTTTGGGTCAGGCGACGAAGGCCTCCTGAAAAGCCCGCCGCGGCAGCCGAGCCATCATCCAGCCGAGACAGTCCGAGAAGGGGAATGCCCTGGGCAAAGGGCAAAAACTCGCGCAGCCACGCCAGGCGCTGGCGGCCGAAGTCGGCGATGACCTCCCCGCCGTCGGCCCCGCTGGTCACCGCACAGATGCACAAGAGCAGAATCTCTTCGAGCGGATAGAGTTTGTTCTTATCGCAACGCGGTTCTTCAACCGTGGATAAGTGGGAGAGCAGATCCGAGCAAATACCTCAACCTCGATATTTTTTGGGCGAGGTATATTGCATAACCTTATGTTTTATAGGTTTAAGTTATTCGGGAGCCCTGTGTCTGTTTCGCGCGACTTTACGATGCAAACATCGATACCGTATAGTTGCGAGCCACACGCGGCAAGTAGTTCGACTCGTTCGAAAAAGCCGCCCTTCATCGCGCGTCCCTACGTCCCGGCGCGCAGAGTTGATTAGTCCATAGACGTGCCCCAGCACGCTTATCTACCACAGGAGGATTCTCATGAACTGTCCCATTCATGCGGGTGCAGTGACCCGGCGTTTTCCGCGCCGGACACTCGCATTGGTCACTCTGCTTACGCTTGGCACCGGCGTCCACGCGACCAACGGCTACTCGCCGATCGGTTTCGGAACGACCAATAAGGGCATGGCCGGGGTCGGCGTGGCGTTGCCACAGGATGCGCTGACCTCGGCGACTAATCCCGCCGGTGTTGTCCATCTCGCGAATCAGCTGGATGTAGGGCTGGCCTTGTTCATGCCGAATCGAGGCTTCACTGCGAATGACTACACTGACCCGGATCCCTTCACGCCGCCGCAGAGCATTTTGCCCGGCAGCTACAACAGCGATATCGATCTTTTTTTGATCCCGAGTGTTGGCTACATCCGCCATATCGATGCCGCGAGCACGCTCAGCGTCGCGCTGAGCGGAAACGGCGGTATGAACACCGAGTATGACGCAGCAGTCTGGAGTAACTTCGGTCCCGCGTCGTCACCGACCGGAGTCGACCTGGCGCAGGTGTTCTTGGGTGTCACCTATGCCCGCAAACTCGATCCCACCCACGCCGTGGGGATCATGCCGATTCTGGCGTTTCAGCGCTTTAAGGCGGAGGGTCTCGAACCGTTCCGCATGCTGTCGGTCAGCCCCGACCACGTCACGAACAACGGCTACGATACCTCCTGGGGTTACGGTGCGCGGATCGGATGGCTCGGAAACTTCGATGGCGGGTGGCGCGCCGGGGCGTCGTACCAGACTAAATTGCAAATGGAGGCGTTTGACGATTACCGCGGTTTGTTTGCCGACGGCGGGAATTTCGACGTCCCGTCGACGCTCGTGGGCGGCGTGAGTTACGCGGTCAATCCGTCGGTGACGATAGCGTTCGATTGGCAGCGGATCTTTTATAGCGATGTTAAATCCTTGCACAACTCCAACGCGACGCCGCTTACCTCGCCGGCGAATTTCCTGGGGGCCCGCGATGGGTTGGGTTTCGGTTGGGACGATATCGATATCTTCAAACTCGGGGTGCAATGGGTGCGATCGCCGGTGTGGACCTATCGAGCCGGGATCAGTCATGCGAGCCAGCTATTCGACAACGGCGAATCGCTGTTCAATGTCCTCGCGCCCGCAACCGTTCGCACCCACGCGAGCCTAGGTCTCACTTATCGTCCCAATCCGAAACACGCGATCCAAGCTGCTTATACCCGCGCCTTCAATGAGCGGATCAGCGGCGACAATCCGGCCTTTACCGGTGGGCAGACCGGCTTCGTCGAAATGGATCAGCACGAGATCGAGGTGTCCTGGAGTTATCGCTTTTAAAGGCTCGGCACAACCTGGCACGATGTGGGGGTGATATCGTGCTGCCGGCAAGCGGTTTTGCGATGGTTTTGCGCCGGGATCCGAGACGTTTCGTGCCCGGACCCCGGTGATTACGGCCCCACTTACACGGGCTTCGGTAACTGTCGCAATTGAGCCGACAGCCAGCCAGTTGTCGAAAAGCGGTTCTGGGGTCTCCACTTAACCGGAGTGCCGCCAGCGGCGATTTGCGGGAGGGCGTCGAGGGTTGCTGGGTGCCCCCTCGCATGCGGCGGCGTAGGAGGGACTGCGCGCGGTAGCGCGCAGCGTGGTCGGTGGATAACTGGCCACCGGCGGCGTTGACGGCTTGATTGGTCTCCTCCAGCACAGCTTTCATGTCCTTGGCCCAGACCTGCTGGTCCCTGCTCCCAGGCCCGTTCCAGTTCGCGCAGGTGACGGGCGTTACCCAGCGCATGGGTGCAAGCCTAGGTGTAATAGGGTTTCCAGTGGTCGTGACAGAGGATGCCGAGAAAGTTCGGCAGAATGGCGATCAACAGATGCAGTATATCGCGGGTTTTCAGGCGCGAATTTGACCACCTAAGCGCGCGTGGGGCGATGTATTTTTTTGCGGCGTGGCCCTCGGTCAGGTGCCTATTTTAAGTGTCCGCAGCGCTGTAAAGCGCGCTACGGAGGTTGCG
Source organism: uncultured Thiotrichales bacterium (assembly GCA_964620675.1). Taxonomy (GTDB): domain Bacteria; phylum Pseudomonadota; class Gammaproteobacteria; order UWMA-0217; family UWMA-0217; genus CAYSFW01. The sequence goes on from CAZUJU010000044.1 coordinate 20,415, forward strand.
ATTGGATCGGATTTAAAGCGCGCGATAGACCCGGACGAGCGGTTCCATCGGCGGTAGGCGAACGTTCAGCACCGAGCGGAAAGCACGGTTCAGCCGATCGTGCGCGGCCGTCGCCCTATTTCGGGCAGGCGCCGGTATCGCCCGCAACCGCGCCGGTCAAGCGCAGGAAGCTCTCGAACGGCCCTATGACGTTCATGACTTCGAATTTAGGCCCGACGAACTTCAGCTTGCCGGACATCATGGCGCCCATCGGACCACAGCCGAATTGACCCTTGCCCATGCAGGCCCAGTCGTCATCGGTTGCATGCATCAAATAGTCGACCTTGGGGTTGAGCTTTCGCTCGATGGGAGGGCCGCCGTAAGTGCAGATTGCTTTGCCATCCTGCGATGAGATCGTCAATTGTTGGCGGGTCCCTTCGCCGCAATGATCGCGATAGAGATGAATGATCTTATAGCCGCGCCCGGCGTTGTTCTCGGCGAAGGCGTCGCCGCCCAGTTCGACGGTCAGGGGTTCGGATTGGTTCCATTTATCGCAGGCCTGTTTGGCCCATTCGGTGTCCATGAAAACCGCGGCGTTGACAATGCCGGGCAGCAGGAGAGCGAACGCTGGGAACAGCGCTGGTGTGGGTTTCATCAGGGATCCTCCGGTGATATTTGAGATAGTTGTCGTTTGAAGTTAGAGCAATTATCTATACCAAGCAATGGTTTTTTGCTGGCGTTTCTGTCCTGAAGGGGAGGCGTAGCGCCGGCGCGGTGACCACGATTCCGGGTAACGGCAAAGTCCCGCTATGATGCGCGCTTGGCAATTAAACGAGGGGAGTTCGATGCGAGGGTTGGAGCGTTTTTTCGAAAGTCTGTTGTGGAACAGCCGGCTTGTCGTGGTTTTGGCGGTGGTGGCGAGTTTGTTGGTGGCCTTCGCGATGTTTTTCATCGCGACGGTCGACGCGTGGTATTTGATCAGTCATCTCGGCGACTACACCGAAGCAAAGCTGACCGAGGAGGCTCGCGTTGCGTTGCGCGCGGTGATGGTGACTCACGTGGTGGAAATCATTGACGGGTACCTGTTGGCGACCGTGATGTTGATTTTCTCGTTGGGCCTGTATGAATTGTTTATCAGCAAACTTGAGCAAGCCGGGCGTTACGAGCAAAGCTCGAAGGTGTTGCTGATTTCCAGCCTGGACGATCTCAAGAGCCGCCTTGGCAAGGTGGTGCTGATGATTCTGATCGTCAAATTTTTCGAGCACGCGCTGGGTATGAGCTTTGATACCCCGTTGCACTTGTTGGAGTTTGCGGCTGGTGTGGCGTTGATCGGATTGGCCTTATATTTGAGCCATCTCGGCGGATACGGTGACGAAGCGCACCCACCGCGTAAGCACGCGGATGCGCCGGACGCGGATCGACACTGATTCGCGTGGGGCGAATCGCCGCTGCACCGCAGTGGGTCCCGTGGCGTCCTGCGCCCCGACGCGGACGTGCGCGTTTCGTGGGGTTTGACTCGCGCCGCGCGAGGACGGCAGCGGCGCTGATGGTAGCCGTGGTCGCGTGGTCCCCGCTCACGCGCGGCGAGGGTTGGTTTCCGGTGCACAATCACAATCCTTTAGTTTTAACGCAGGTTGCGCCGGGGTCGCCGGCCGATCCGAGTGTAGCGGCCGGAGTATGGCTTGCGCGGGTGCACTACAGTCTGAGCAACACGCTCAATCAGGAATCGTCGGCGCGCGAGGCCTTGGTTTTTGACGGTGAGACGGAGGTGCTGGCGGTGGCGGTGACCCGCGGTCTGGCGGGCGGCGGCGCGCTGTGGTTCCAGGTTCCATTGATTCGACACGCCGGCGGGGGGCTCGATCGGCTCATCGATCGCTATCACGACTGGCTCGGTTTGCCCGCGGGTAAACGCCCCGGTTGGCCGCGCGATCGCCTGCGCTTTGAATACGAACGCGATGGCGTGACCGAGGTGCGCTTGAACGATCCCACCGGCGGCCTCGGCGACGTCACGTTAGGAATCAGTAGCGGATGGCGCGCGGGTGGAAGCGAACGAGGTGCTCTTTATGCCAGCATGAAACTGCCGAGCGGCAACGCGAATCGACTGACCGGTTCGGGCGGCGCGGCGTTCGGCGTCGGCGCCGATCTGGAGTGGTCGCTGGCTGAGCGGTGGCGCGGGCGGTTACAAGCCGGCGTGACTTGGCTCGCACCTGGCGATCTGCTCCCACAGCTACAGCGCCGCTGGGCGGGCGCCATGGGGGTGGGCATCGGCTGGCGCGCGACCCCGGCGCTGGATCTCCGTACTCAGGTCGATGCCTCCACCGCGTTGTACCGCGATTCGCGCTTGCGCTGGTTGAATGAGGCGGTACTTTTGACCGCGGGTGCGGGCATACGCCTCGATCCGCAGTGGACCCTGGAGCTCGCCGTGACGGAAGACCTGCTGGTCGATGCGGCGCCGGATGTCACCTTTCAGGTCGGGCTGAGTCGACGTTTCTAAGCCAGTCGGGAGGCGCCGTACACCGCCAGCAGGAACATGGCGTTGTAGCTCGCATGAATGACCACGGCGGGCCAGACGCTGTGGCTGCGTTCGCGCAAATGGCCGAAAATGAGCGACGGCAGAGTCACCGCTACGGCCCATGCCAAGGGTTGATGCCACAGGTGCGCGATGCTGAACAACGCGGACGTGAGCAGATTGGCGCGACTGAACCCAGCGGAGGTCGAGCGGGCCCAGGGCTGTCGCAGAAGCCAGGTTTGGACGATGCCACGAAACACCAGCTCCTCCCAAAACGGTTGCCAAACGACAAAGCTGAACCCCATCGCCGGTGACATCGCGGTCGACTGCGGTTCAAGTCCAATCGCGACCGCGATGGCCACGGGCACACCCGCCAGCCACGCGATCCAGAACTGCCGGTCGCGCCAGCCAGTGGTCGGTGGACCTAGCGCGAGCGCCTGACGCCAGCCTTCGCGGGGGTCGATAGGTGTTGTTACCTTGTGGTCCATCGGGTGCGTATTGCCGAAATCCGCCTGTCGGCGTGAGTTTCGTAGGCCGGCCCATCACGGTCAATCACGCGCAGTCTCGCGAGTGGGTATAAGTGGATAAAATGGGCCGAAAATACCTGACGACACGATGAGTAACGTAATGGCAGAACCAGACTTGAATGACGCGCCGTTTGCGCGCTTGCGAGCGGTCATGGCGGCGCTTCGCGATCCGGCGGGCGGTTGCCCATGGGACCGCGCGCAGACCCATCGCAGCTTGATCCCGTATCTGCTCGAAGAGGCCTACGAAGTCGTTGACGCGATTGAACGAGGTGATGCGGTTGAGTTGTGCGAGGAGCTGGGCGATTTGCTGTTTCAGATCGTGTTCCATGCACAACTCGCGGCCGAGCGCGGCGCGTTCGAGTTACCCGATGTCGCGGTGACCATTGCGGATAAGCTGATCCGGCGTCATCCCCACGTGTTCGCTGATTCGCAAATACGCGATGCCGAGGAGTTGCGCGCGGCGTGGCAACAGCACAAGGACGCCGAGCGCCGTGCCAAGGGATTCGATGATTTCGGGTCGGTGCTTGAGGGTGCGCTGCGCGCCGCGCCGGCGTTGATGCAGGCGCAGGATATCCAAAGGCGGGTAGCGAAGGTCGGCTTCGATTGGGATTGCATCGACGGCGTCATCGCCAAGGTTCGCGAGGAGCTGGATGAGATCGTCGCTGCGCGCGCCGCTGCCGAATCGCCGGAGCGGGTTCGCGAGGAAGTGGGTGATCTGCTCTTCGCGGTGGTGAATCTGGCGCGCCATCTTGAGGTGGATGCCGAGGATGCGTTGCGCGGCGCAAATACCAAGTTCAGCCGGCGCTTTCGGGCCCTCGAAGATCGCGTGGTGGAGATGGGGAAAACACCGGCTGCGTGCACCGTTGCGGAACTTGAAGTGATTTGGGAGCGGGTCAAACAAGAAGATGGTTAACATGCGTTAATTCATGTGAAGTACTTCTCATACCGGCCGGTGGCGGGCGTGATCGCGGGTGAAATGCGTTACTATTCGCGCCGCATTTTTCCGCTATGCAGCAGTATTCCGCTCGATCGAACGTCTTTGAGGTCATACGCACCATGTCGCGACTCCTGATCGTCACCGTTAATTATCGTACCGCTGCACTGACCGAGAAGTGTCTGCGCTCGGTCGCGGCCGAGTTACCGACGTTGCCGGAAACACGGATGGTGATCGTCGACAACGATTCCGGAGATGGCTCCTTCGAGACGATCCGGGCCGCGATCGACGCCAATGGTTGGAGCGACTGGGCCGAGGTTGTGCAGGCGGAGCGCAACGGCGGCTTTTCCTACGGCAATAATTACGCGATCCGCCCCGCGATGCAGAGTGCCGAACCACCGGATCTGATTTGGCTGTTGAACCCGGACGCCGAACTTCTGGGCGGGGCTGGCGCGGCCCTGGTGGACTTTCTCAACCGCCATCCGCGTGCCGGTATGGTGACGAGTCAGGAAGTTGACGATTCCGGGAGCCCGCAACCGATGGCGTTTCGGCGGTTCAGCGCGGTTGGCGAGTTGGTGCAAACCATGCGATTGGGTCTGCTCGCGCGTCTGTTTCCGAATGCGGTGGTGCCCATCTGGCCTGCGGATGAGCCGTTTCGGGCGGATTGGTTGTCGGGGTCGTCGCTCATGATCCGTCGCGAAGTCATCCAGGACCTCGGGTTGATGGACGAGGGCTATTTTCTTTATTTCGAGGAAAGTGACTATTGCTTGCAGGCGCAGCGCAAGGGTTGGGAGTTGTGGTACGTGCCGCAAAGCCGGATCTTTCACGTGCAAGGCGCGTCAACCGGGTTTATCAAGTCAGCCCTCAAGCAGCCGCGCCGACCGGCGTACTGGTTCTATTCGCGTCGCCGGTATTTCGTCAAGAATTTTGGGGGCGTTTACGCGGTGGTGGCCGATGCTTTGCATCTGATCGGCTATGCGTTTTGGCGTGTCCGACGCTGGGTGCAGAACAAGCCGGATCTCGATCCACCCGGTTATCTCGGAGACTTTTTCCGCAACAGCGTATTCGTCAAGGGCTTTACGCTTTAGCCTCGTCGTCGACGACGAGGCGAGGCGCCTCACGCGTCCGCCGCGGACGTTCCGGCGGTTGCATCGCCGCTCGCGCGCCGTGATCGGCGCGCGAGCGAAACGACTCTCTCGCGTGGCACAACAAACCTCAACGAAATACCCGACTCTCGGGGGATGCCGCTCCGGGCCGGGTTATGCGGGAGACGCCGGGTTGCCCTTTAGCGCATGAAATCGCGCACGGCTGCGACGATGCCGCGTTCGATCAACGCATCGCGCGTACCGGCCGGCTTCCACCCGAGCACGTTGCGCGTTTTGCTGCTGTCGTAGCGAGCGCGGTGGCTGCGGGAATCCCAATCACGGTAGCTCGGGACCTTACGATTCGGATGCTTGATCGCGTGTTTGAGCGCTTCCTTGATCACGTCGCCAACAAAGAACTTCCAGATTGGCGTCGGTTCCATGCGCAGGCGAGTACCGCTTTCCCGCGAGACGGCTTCGACGTAGTCGCGTGCGCTCAAGAGGGGCGCGTCGGTCAGTAGGAAGGTTTGACCTTCGAGGCCGTCCTTATCCAGCGCGAGCACGAGCCCATCGGCGACGTCTTCCACCAGGACCAGTGGCAGCATGTTGTTACCGTCACCCCACAGCTGCACGCGTGACTCGGACTGAAACATTCCGACACCCCAGTGCGCCGGTGGGCAGCCTTTGCCGATGACCACGCCGGGACGGAAAATGATCACCGGGAAGCCGGCTTTGCGGTGCATGTCCATCAGCAGGCCTTCGCAGGTTGCCTTTGAGCGTGCGTAGTGGTTGCGATGCGGGTGCGGATCGAGCGGCGTGTCGGACGTGATGACGTCACTGGCATTGGCCGAGTAATACGAATCGATGGTGCCGGTGTAGATGAATCGCTTAACCCCCCGGGCTTGCGCGCGCTCGGCGATATTGCGCGTGACCAGAACGTCGTTCTGATAGTAGTCCTCCCATTTGTCGCCGAGGGCTTTGGCAAGGTGGAATACAGTGTCGATGCCTTCCAGCGCGCGATCCATGAAGGCCGGATCACTCAGTTCGCCCTGGACGAGTTCCACCGGCAGCCCCGCGAGGGCAATATTTCCCGAGCTCATGCCGCGGGTGACTACCCGCACACTAAGGCCACGGTCGACCAGATTCTTAACCAGGTAGCGACCGATGAATCCGGTGCCGCCGAGTACCAATACCGTGGGCGCCTGCGCGGGGGGCAGTACGGTCCAGGGCTGGTCGGTGTTGGCCGCGGGCTCGAACGGCGCTTGCTGGGTGATCTGCTCGCACGCGGCAATGACATTGACGCCGAATTGGCCTTCAAGGCGCGGGTCGAGAGTCCCGCCCACGGTGTCGTAGAACGCCTTGATGCTGCGCTCGATGCTTTCGCCGAACGGATTGGCGGCCGGGGCCTTCTTGAGTGTGTTGGTGACGGATTTGAAGAGATTGCCGAAGCCGTTGCCGCTCAACTGGCGCGCAATGCCCTGAGCCGTAAAGAAGTTGTCGAACAGAATACCGTTGCCGCTGGGTTCGTCGCGGTAGTAGAGGTCGCGATCGAAATCGCAGCGCGCATTGGCGGCGTGTCCGCGCACGGCGATGCTGCGGTCGGTGAATCCGGGGGTGATCGAGAGGTTGAGGTCGACTGCGGTGTCGCCTTTCAAGCCATGGATGTGCCAGCGGCGATAGACGCGGCTGCCGCCCGGCAGGTCGATGGGGCGGAAGATTTCCGTACGGAGGGAATCGAGCGGGCCAACAAGATCCAGAGCGAACGCGACCAGGTGTGGCCCCAATTCGAAGAAGATGTTTTGCGGTTCGCGCAACATCCAGTTGTTGTACGGTCCGAATTGAATCAGGCCGAGCAGGTAAAGCCAATTGATCGTGATTTGATCGAGCTTGCCGAGCGTGCCATCGCGTGCTTGTTGGCGCAGCTTCTCGTAGGACGGCAGAAACAGGAAGTTATGGTTGACGCCCAGGTTGACGTTTTTCTCGCGCGCCAGATCAACCAGCGACTGACAACCCGCTGAGCTGAGGCCCATCGGCTTTTCGAGGAAAACGTGACGGCCAGATTCGAGAATTCGGCGGGTCGTATCGATATGCAGGTCCGGTGGCAGCAGCACGTGGACGACATCGACGTCGGACTTCAGCATCTCCTCAAGTGAGGTGAACACCTGGCGAATGCCGTAGGTCCGCGCAGCGTCCTCGGCTTTGTCGCGGGCGCGGTCACACACCGCTGCCAGCTCGACGTTAGGCAAGGTCTGGAGCGCCTTGGCATGCGAATCGATGATGAAGCCTGCGCCGAGCAAGCCAACTTTCCAACGGCGTTGAGTCATGTGAACGTCCCTAAAAGGTGGTGATTGAATTCTGCATTACGCGCCTGGCAGCGAGGCATTGGAGATCGATTACTTGTACTCGATGATCTCGTAGCGTCGGGCCAACTTGTTGAAGTGAAACTTGAGTAAACCGAGGCCATTGGCGAACTTGGCGAGCAGGATGAATTTCGCGTAGAGCAGGGCGTCATTCAAGCTGTCACCTCGGGCGCGGCGATACTGCACGACGCGGTAACCGAGTAACGCGTAGGCGCCGAGCAGCAGCAGGCTCAAACCCTGCGTAAAGGGCGCGAGAGCGACGGCGAGTAACGGTAGGCCGATGCCCCAGAACCAGGTGCTGTTGCGTTCCTTGACGCAGTCGCGGTGAGCGGTGGCGCCATTGAGGTGGGACCGTTGTCCGATCGCGTGACCGGCGCGGACGGCGCGGCGCCACCATTGGGCAAACCGTGTCATGTTGGCGTCATGGGTCGCCATCGTGTGGTCGATCTTGGTGACCCGATATCCCGCGAGTCCCATGCGAACGCCAAATTCAGAATCTTCGCCGGCGATCACCTCAGGATTGAAGCCGCCGAGGTCGCGGAAGACATCCGCCCGGATCATTGAAATCCCGCCGAAGCCGCCGAAGTCGGTCAAGTCACCAGGCTTCGATTTCCATTCCAGCGCGCACAATCGATTGTAGGTCGAGGCTTCGGCGTGGCGTTCGAGCAAATGTCCGACCACTGCGGCACGCCGAGGCGCGCTCGCGAGCGCGTCGCGTGCGGCGTCGATCCATCCGGTTTGTAAAGTGCAATCGCCGTCAATGAACTGCACGTAATGGAGGTCGGGTGCGAGCTGCGATAGCCGTGCGAACCCCTCGTTGCGCGCTCGCGCCGCGGAAAATGGTCGCGTGGGATCGAGCGCCAGCGGTGTAGCGCCAAGCGACGCAGCGAGTTCGATGCTGCCATCGCTGGAGCCGGAATCGACGTACACCGTAGGCGCCGCCGCGCTGCGCAACGAATACAGGCATTGCCGCAGGCGTTCGCCCTCGTTTCTACCGATTACGACGATGCCAACCGTGTTCATGAGTCGCTGATCTTCAATGCAAACGCCAGATTGGTTGTATGATGCCGAAATGCGCCGCTTTTGGCCGCCAGCCACCTCGGGTTAGCGGCGCATTCTACCCGAGTACCTAAGGCTGATGGCGGGGTCGGGATCACAAATCGTGGGGCGATGTACCATTGTCTCCGCGATTGGTTGTTTACTTTGGAGACCTTGGGCGCGGACTCGGTCTGAACGTAAAGTTTCGGAAACAATTGGCGCGCCGTCACAGTTTAGTTAACGGCATTTCGGTTACGATTCGCGTAGTTCAGCTAATTGGGGTGGTGATATGGTCAAGGCGTTGATAGCGGGACCAGACGGCGACGACGTTTTCGACTGGATGCTGCACGGATTCACGCTCTACGAGCGGACCCTTCGCGCGCGCCTGGACCTGAGCCTTACCTATGCCGCTTGTAACGACTTCGACGAACTCGATCAGGCGATAGACTCCCATCAACCGGATCTGCTGCTGTTCGCGTTTCATTGGGCGACCGAAGTCGATGCGGCAATCGAATACCTGAAGAAGCTCAAGGCTCAGCCCGGCTGTCCCAAGCTGGTCTTCCTCGACTACTACGACCCATCGTCGACGCCGTTTTTTCCGATCCTGCCTTACATCGATCGCTACTGGAAAAAGCAGTTGCTCAAACCGCTCGCGCGGTACAACACGGAACATTGGGCGGGTGGCAATGCGCTGGCGGAGATGGCGCATTCCATCAACGGCGTTGGGATCGGCGACTGGAATTTCGGGTCGCAAATTCCCGAGGGGTATAGCGACCGCATCGAGTTGTCATGGAATCTAGGATCCTATCGCCCGATTGCGCGGTTTGCGCGCCACCCTTGGCTGAATCGACTGCAGCGGAGTTCGAAAAAGACGATCGACGTTTTTTGCCGAGTCAGTCTCACCGATACATCCGAGGCGGCGCCGAACAACATTTACACGGTGCATCGGCAACATTGCCTGGAGGCGATGGCACAACTGGAGCCACATTATACCGTCGAATCGAATCGCGACGGCTCGCGGGTTCCCTACAGCACGTTCAAGCGCCAATTGCGGCAGGCCAGAATTGCGTTCAGCCCCTGGGGTTGGGGCGAAATTACCGACCGCGATTTCCGCATTGTCAATGCGGGCGCGCTGCTGATGAAACCGGACATGTCACACATTCAGACTGACCCGGACATCTATATTGCGGGTGAAACTTACGTGCCCGTGCGTTGGGATCTGGCCGATCTCAAAGACCAGTGCGACTACTATCTGAGCCGCCCGTCGGAGATTCAGCGTATCACCGAGAACGCTTACGAAGCCTATCAGTTGTTTTTCAAGGATGAAGTCATCGTGCGCAAGATCGAGACGCTCGTCGCGTCGTTGTTTGCCACAGAAACCAAGCGGACCCGTCGATCCGAGCCGGGTGACGGAAATTCTCTCCGCTTGGCGTGAGGACATGACGGCGCCGATTTGGCGCCTCGCCTGGATGTTTCTCGAGAGTGCGAAAAGCTAGGTTAACGAGTTGATATGAATTAAGTAATTCCAACAGCGCTTCGTTCGAAGCGTAAACGGAATCGCCTATATGCGATTCTCTCCCGACCCAGCCTCGATTTCCCTCCATCGCCGGTTTTACGGTCCGCGCCGACTTCAACGGCGGCTGGGCGAAGACCTGCAGATAGAGTTTTTCGTCGAGCACGGTGAGGTCACGCTGTGCCGCGGCGATGAGGAACTCGGCGGCGATGCAGATGCGGTAGTTGCCGGCGTCGAGGTCGGTCAGCCGGGCGAGGCGCTCGGCCAGCAGCCGCATGACGACGCTCTTACCGGAGCCCGGATCGCCGTGAACGAGGGCGAAGCCGCCCTCGCGCAGGTGCGTCTGCTCGATGCGCCAGCAGAAGTTCTCGACCTGGGGCGGCACATAGAGCGCCTCGGTTGGCGCGTCGGGGGTAAAGGGGTTCCATTTGAGGCCATACAGGGCGAGCAGGCGTTGGTTCATTGGGGCTCCTTCGATTCGGGCGGTTCATTCGTCAGCGGCAAGTAGGTCGGCGGCAGGCCGGTGGCGGCGTAGTCGGCGATCATCTGTTTCAGGAGCGGCGCGATGCCGGTGACGACAGCGGCGCTCGGCGCCGGGTCGGTCGGCTCGATGGGCCGGCGCGGGGCATCGGCATTGGCCGTCTTATCGAGCGGGCGCAGCCGACAGAGGATCGCCCCGGAGCGGGCGTCGACGAGATCGACGTGGCTCAAGACCTTCCTACCCTCATCGAGTAAGGGCTTCGCAAACTGGGGGCGACCATCTCGGCTTCGTCGGATGCAACCGCGTCGCCGGCCACCGGATCACGCCACGGCAGGGTCAAAGCGCGCCAGTTGCGCGGCGAAACTCGCGCCGGTCCAGTCCGCGTAGGCCTGCCGGTTGAACAGGGTGATGATCGATGCGCAGCTGCGGCTCGAATGCGCAACGCTGCCCCGTGTCGAC
>CAZUJU010000045.1:0-12509 GCA_964620675.1 uncultured Thiotrichales bacterium
TCCTGCCCTTCGCCCTGCGGGCCGGCCTGCGGCCGTTCAATTCGCTCCTGCGAATTAGTACTCCGGGCATCCTGCCCTTCGCCCTGCGGGCCGGCCTGCGGCCGTTCAATTCGCTCCTGCGAATGAGTGCGCGGCCTTCGAGGCGCATGGCTGCGTTGCAACTCCTTGGAATGGAACAACCATTCCGCGTCGTTGCGCGTTGCGAACACCCTCCTTGGCGTCCGCCCTTCGGGCCAGCCTGCGGCGGTCCAAATCCGCTCCCGACGGATTTGTGCCCTGCACCCCGAATACTGCCCACTCGGGCACGTCCAACCGAGGATTCTAGGTTTCAAGGTTGCTGCTGTGTTACGTCGGGCACCACGACGATGCGTATCGCTGGGCCGAACGGCGCACGCTGGAGACGCATCCGAAGACTGGCGCGGCGCAGTTCGTGGAGATCCGGGAGCGGGTGGAGGAGGTTGCGGTTACGGTATACCAGGTGGCACCGAAAGTGGCGCGGCAAAAACCGGCGCTGTTCGATAAGTATACGGATGACGTTTTGCTGGGTTACGGCGTGCCGTCGGAGTTTCTGGACGATCGGCGGGGTGAGTAGCAGGGTTTGGTGCTTGGGCGTCGGTGTCGGAAGGGTTTTCGATGCCGCCCGCGGCGTTATACGAAGGTGTTTCGTTGTCCGTGCGCGTTTACTCAAACAGCGCGAGTTGGGCCGTGACCGCCGCGGTTCGCGGTGCGAGCCCCGACACCGAGACGCCGATCAGGCGGACTGCGCGTGCGCCGGCTGCGGTTTTGCCGAGCAGTGGTTGGATCCGTGCCCGCAGCGCGGTGGCGTCGGTGATGGCGTGCGGCGTGGTGACGCTGCGGGTCGCGACCGCGAAATCCGCGTATTTCACCTTGAGCGTGGCGGTGTGCGCCTGCAGCGCGGCGGTGTCGAGTTGGCGTGCGACGCGTGCGATCAAGTCGTCGAGGGGTGACCAGAGTTCGGCGATTTGTTGCAGATCGGTGACGAAGGTGGTCTCCGCGCCAATCGATTTGCGTTCGCGCGTGGCGATCACCGGGCGCGGGTCGATGCCGCGCGCGAGGTCGTGGTAATAACCCGCCGCTTTGCCAAAGTGCGTTTGTAACACCTCGAGCGGGCAGGTACCGAGGTCCGCCCCGGTGTGGATGCCGAGCGCGCGCATCCGTCGTTCCGTGACCTTGCCGATCCCGTGAAATCGCCCGATCGGCAGCGCGGCCACGAACGCCGCGCCGTGTTCTGGTCGGATCACGAATAACCCGTCGGGCTTGTTCACGTCCGAGGCGATTTTGGCCAGAAACTTGTTATACGAGACACCTGCCGAGGCAGTCAGTCCGGTGGTTTCGACGATGCGCTGTTTGATCGCCTCCGCGATTCGGGTGGCCGAGCCGTCGCAGGCGGCAATCCCCGTCACGTCGAGATAGGCCTCGTCGAGCGATAACGGCTCCACCTGAGCGGTGAACGCGCGAAAAACGGCGTGGATTTGCTCCGATACGGCGCGATAGGCGGTGAATCGAGGCGGCACAAAGACCGCATCGGGGCACAAGCGATAGGCGCGGGCGCACGCCATGGCGGAATGGATTCCGAAGCGGCGCGCTTCGTAACTGCAGGCCGCAACCACGCCGCGGCTGTTCGGCTGACCGCCGACGATGAGCGGTCGGCCGCGGTAGCGCGGTTCGTCCCGCTGCTCCACCGAGGCGTAGAACGCATCCATGTCAATATGAATGATTTTGCGTTGATCCACGGCGGCGACGATTCGGTCCAGCGTTCCGGTTGAAGCCATGAAAACACTTGGAGCATAGCGCGATCGCGCCCGGTGCGGGGGATGCTGAGTCGTTGCAAACTGGCGGTGCTTCAGTGATCTGAAACACCGCCTTTTTCTTCAGTAATGGCCGGGAAATCCCCGGCGTTGGTTAGGTACTTCGGGCTTCCGGTAGGTGTCAGGCCAGGTCGAAACGATCCAGTTTCATCACCTTGGTCCAGGCGGACACGAAGTCGCGAACGAATTTCTCCTTCGAGTCCGCCGCGCCGTAGACTTCGGACAGGGCGCGCAACTCGGAGTTGGAGCCGAAGACGAGGTCGACCCGGGTCGCGGTCCACTTCAGTTCGCCGGTCTTGCGATCGCGCCCTTCGAACACGTCGGCGTCGCTCGAAGTCGGCGCCCAGGTGGTGCCCATGTCGAGCAGGTTGATGAAAAAGTCGTTGCTGAGGGTTTCCGGCCGATCAGTGAAGACGCCGTGCCGACTTTGGTCGAAATTGGTGTTCAAGACCCGCATGCCGCCGATGAGTGCGGTCATTTCCGGCGCGGTCAGCTTCAGCAGTTGCGCCTTGTCGAGCATCAATTCCTCGGCCGAGACGGTGTACTTCGCCTTCTCATAGTTGCGGAAGCCATCCGCGATCGGTTCGAGCACGGCGAAGGATTCGACATCCGTTTGCGCCTGCGAGGCGTCCATGCGGCCCGCTGCGAACGGTACCGTAAGGCTCTGTCCGGCGTTCATCGCCGCTTTCTCAATGCCGGCGCAACCAGCCAGGACGATCAGGTCGGCCAACGAGATCTTTTTGCCGCCGGCCTGCGCGCCGTTGAAAGCGCTCTGAATGCCTTCCAGCGTTTGCATGACTTTCGCCAGTTGCGCCGGTTGGTTAACGTCCCAGTCCTTCTGCGGCGCGAGGCGAATGCGTGCGCCGTTGGCCCCGCCGCGCATGTCGGAGCCGCGGAAGGTCGACGCCGAGGCCCAGGCGGTCGACACCAGCTCGGATACCGACAGGCCGGATGCGAGGATCTTGCCCTTGAGATCGGCGACATCGCGCTCATCGACCAACGTATGGTCTACGGCGGGGATGGGATCTTGCCAGAGCAGATCTTCCGCCGGGACTTCGGGGCCGAGGTAGCGCGATTTGGGTCCCATGTCGCGGTGGGTCAGCTTGAACCAGGCGCGGGCGAAGGCGTCGGCGAATTCGTCCGGGTTCTGGTGGAAGCGCCGTGCGATGGGTTCGTAGATCGCGTCCATCCGCATCGCCATGTCGGCGTCGGTCATGATGATCGGCACCTTTTTCGCGGCGTCGTGCGCGGCTGGTGCGGTGTTGCTGTCGGTCGCCTGCTTCGGTGTCCACTGCCAGGCACCCGCCGGGCTTTTCGACAGCACCCAGTCATAGCCGAACAGCATGTCGAGATAGCCCATGTCCCACTGCGTTGGCGTCGGCGTCCACGAGCCTTCCAGGCCGCTGCCGATCTGGTCGCCGCCATGGCCGCTGCCGTAACTGCTTTTCCAGCCGAGGCCCATCTGTTCGATCGGCGCGGCTTCCGGTTCCGGGCCTACGTGGGTCGCCGATCCGGCGCCATGGCATTTGCCGAAGGTGTGGCCGCCACAGGTGAGCGCGACTGTTTCTTCATCGTTCATCGCCATGCGGGCGAAGGTTTCGCGCACGTCGCGACCGGAGGCGAGTGTATCGGGCTGGCCGCCGGGGCCTTCCGGGTTCACATAGATCAGCCCCATCTGTACCGCGGCGAGTGGATTTTCGAGGTTGCGTCCCTCGGAGTAACGCGTTTTGTCGTCGAGCCACTTGTCCTCGTTGCCCCAGTAAACGTCGATCTCGGGGGACCAGATGTCCTCGCGTCCGCCGGCGAAACCAAAGGTCTTGAAGCCCATCGATTCCATCGCGACGTTGCCTGCGAGAATGATGAGGTCGGCCCAGGAGAGCTTACGGCCGTATTTCTGCTTGATCGGCCACAGCAAACGGCGCGCCTTGTCGAGGTTGACGTTGTCCGGCCAGCTGTTGACCGGAGCGAAGCGCTGGTTACCATGCCCGGCGCCGCCGCGGCCGTCGCCGGTGCGGTAGGTGCCGGCACTGTGCCAGGCCATGCGGATGAAGAAAGGTCCGTAATGCCCGTAATCCGCTGGCCACCAGTCCTGCGAGTCAGTCATCAAGTCGGTGAGGTCTTGCTTAACGACCGCGAGGTCGAGCGTCTTGAATTCTTCCGCGTAGTTGAAATCCTCGCCCATCGGATCGGAGAGGGGGGAGCGTTGGTGCAGGATTTCGAGCCGTAGCTGGTTCGGCCACCAGTCCCGGTTCGACATGCCGGCGCCCGCGGGGTGAACGAATGGGCATTTGTTCGTGTCAGTCATCTCAGTGCCTCCGGTCGTGGTCACGACTTGGATTGTTTGGGTTCACTGAGGATAGTCCGTGGCTACGGGATTTAACCAATACAATATTTAACGAAATTTAATCGATAAAATGAATTAAGAGGCGAGACATGGGAGGATGGGTCGTTCACGGCGGCGAGTTTCCGGACCTCGCGGATATCCGTTGGCTCCGTGCGCGATGGCAAGGTTTCGCATTCCTTTGCGCTGTCAGTGGGTGTGGGCGTCCGGGTGGTCATGCGACGACGCGCTGGAAACATCCTTCGGATAAACCGCTTCGAGCGGTGTTGGGTCTCGTGGGATGTGGCGCTTGCGCCGCGTTGATTCGCCACCCCGTCGCGCCTGTCAGAATGCTGAAACACTCCGTCCCTATCATTTACGTCGGCCCCGCCGAGTGGGCAACTGATCTCAATTTAAACGTCATCGATAGGAGCGACCATGAGCAGCCATCTTCATCCCGACGGCAAGTCGAATCCGCACGACAGCGTGTGCAATCGTTCCGGTAATGCGTCGATTCTCGATGTGATCGAGCAGCGTCAGGTCAGTCGACGCGGATTCCTGAAGACTTCGCTGGGTGCCACCGCGGCGACGCTGTTTGGCGCCAGCGTCGTCGATGGCGTGAGCAACGAGGCCGAGGCCGGTCATCGTCGTGGGCGTTCGGCCGCGATCGGTTTCGCCGCCGTGCCCGCCAACGTCGTGCCGATGGCCGACGCGGTGACCGTTCCGCACGGTTACTCCGCGCGCACGCTGGTTGCCTGGGGCGATTCGCTGTCGCCCGCCGCGCACTGGGACTCGACCGGTGCCATGGACGAGGCGACCCAACTGCGCACCTTCGGCTCGCACATCGACGGGATGCACTACTTCCCGTTTCGCGGTCGGGCCGGCAATCAGCTTGGCCTGCTGGTGACCAACCACGAGTACTGCGACCCACCCTTGGTCAATAACATCGTACCGGCAAGCAGTTACGCTACGGCGCCGATGACGCTTGAAATGGTCCGCGCGCAGCAGGCGGCGCATGGCGTCGCGGTGGTGACGGTGGGCAAGGGGATGTTCGGCACTCACCTGGGGGTATGGGAGGTGGTGCGGCAGTCGCCGTTCAATCGGCGCATCACGGCCAATTCGCCCTGTCAGGTCAGGGGTCCTGCCGCGGGCGACGCGCTGATGAAATCCTTCAAATTCGATATTGCGACCGCGACCCAGATCGGCGTGAATGATGGCTACAGCGCGAACGGCACCTTGAATAACTGCGCGCACGGCTACACCCCCTGGGGCACGTATTTGACCTGCGAAGAAAACTGGAACGGCTATTTCGCTGCTCCGACCGGCGGTGTTGAAATTGATCCGAACCTGTTCGATCAGAAAGGCGAGATCCTCCAGGGCAAATCACGCTACGGCATCAGCAAGACGGGTTTCGGTTATCGCTGGCACGAGGCCGATCCGCGCTTCAACGCCGATACCAATCCGCTGGAGCCGAACCTGTTCGGCTGGGTGGTGGAAATCGATCCATTCGATCCGCACAGCGTGCCGGTCAAACGCACGGCGATGGGTCGCTTCAAACACGAAAGCGCGCAAGTCGTGGTGGACAAACACGACCGGGTTGCGTTCTACATGGGTGACGACGAACGCAACGAATATATCTACAAGTACGTTTGCGCCCGGCCAATGACGCGGCGCAACCCGGCGGCGAACCGCGACATGCTCGACGACGGCATCTTGTACGTCGCCAAGTTCAACGCCGATGGCAGCGGCGAGTGGCTCCCGCTGGTGTGGGGTCAAAGCGGTCTGACGTCGGAGAACGGCTTCGCGAGTCAGGCCGAGGTGCTGATCAAAACCCGCCAAGCCGCCGATCGGCTGGGCGCAACCATGATGGACCGCCCTGAATGGGCCGCCGCGGATCCGCGCAACGGCGATGTTTACATCACGCTGACCAACAACAGCCGTCGCGGCAACACGCCAGCCTCCAGCAACAAAGCGGACGGTACGAGTAATTCCGCCAGCGCGAACCCGCCGGTGGACGCCGCCAATCCGCGTCCCGATAACGATTTCGGGCACATCCTGCGCTGGCGCGAGACCCGTCGCAGCGTGGCCGCGACGACCTTCGAGTGGGACATCTTCGTCCAGTGTGGCGACAAATCCACCGCCAAGACACTCGGCGCGAGCTACGATCCCGCCGGGCATGATGGCTATGTCGGCAACATCAACGGCGACGACTATGGCGCGCCGGATGGTTTGTGGTTCGACGACGATGGCCGGCTTTGGATCCAGACCGATCAACAGGGCGATGCCAAGGGCGATTGGGCCAATATCGGCGGCAACGTGATGATGTGTGCGGATGTGCACACCGGCGAGACCCGTCGCTTTCTCACCAGCCCGCCCAACTGCGAGGTGACCGGTGTGATCGCGACCCCCGATGGTCGAACCATGTTCGTCGGGATCCAGCACCCTGGCGAGGACTGGAAAGACAGCCCGACTGACAACTCGGCCTGGCCAGACAATGGTGCGAACGGGCCCACAACTCACAACGGCAGTGGCGCGGCCAAACCGCGTTCGGCCGTTGTCGTGATTACCAAGGATGACGGTGGTGTGATCGGGACCTGATCGCCGCGTCAGCGGCGATATCGGGGCGGCGAGTATGCAATACCCGTCGCCCTATTTTTTGCGGCCCGATCCGGGGCAAGGTTTCGGAGTTAGCGGTCGCCGCCGGGCGCCCGCCATTTACGGCCGTCGCGCGCGAGGAGTTCATCCGCGCTCGCCGGGCCCCAGGTGCCAGCCGCGTAATTCGGAAAATCCCGCGGCGGCAACACGCTCCATACGTCCTGTATCGGTTCCACCAGCGCCCAGCTCGCCTCGATATTGTCGGCGTCCTTGAACAGCGTGGCGTCGCCGTTCATGCAGTCGTAGATCAAGGTCTCGTAACCCGTGGATGGCGGATCGCCAAAATAATCGGTGTAGGCGAAATTCATCCGCACCTTGCCGAGGCGCACCCGTGGCCCTGGGATCTTGGCGCCGAAACTGAATTCCACGCCTTCGTTCGGTTGCAGACGCAGGGTGAGGGTGTTGTTGCGCATGTAATCGATCGAAGTCTTGCGAAACATTTGAACCGGCGCGCGCTGGTAGCGGATCGCGATCTCCGAATATTGCGCCGGCAGTCGCTTCCCGGTGCGCAGGTAAAAGGGCACTCCGGCCCAGCGCCAGTTATCGATCATCAACTTGAGCGCGACATAGGTTTCAGTTCTTGAGTTGGGTGCCACGTCTTGCGATTCGCGATAGGCCGAGATCGCCTTGCCGTCGGCGCCGCGACCCGCGCCATACTGCCCACGAACGGTACTGGTGAGCACATCCTCCGGCGCCAGCGGTTGAACCGAACGCATCACCTTCAGCATTTCCTCACGCACTGCGTTGGCTTCAAAAGACGCCGGCGGTTCCATCGCGATCAGTTGCAACAACACAAAGAGGTGATTCGGCAGCATATCGCGCAATGCCCCGGCCTGGTCGTAATAGCCGCCGCGGTGTTCAACGCCGACCGACTCGGCGACCGTGATTTGCACATGGTCGATATAGCGGTGATTCCACATCGGTTCGGTAAAGGAATTGGCGAAACGAAGCACCATGATGTTCTGCACCGTTTCCTTTCCGAGGTAGTGATCGATGCGAAAGATCTGACGCTCGTCGAGCCACTGGTGTAGATCGTGATTCAGTTGCTTGGCCGACGCGAGATCGTGGCCGAAGGGCTTTTCAATGACCACCCGGCGCCATTTTCCAGGACCTTCCGTGCTGAGGCCGGCGGCCGCCAAGTGACGCGAAATGGCGCAAAAAAACCGCGGCGGTGTCGCGAGGTAAAACAGGTAATTCATCGGCGCGCCGACCGCGCCGGTGACTTCAGTCAGCAAGGTGTCGAGGCGCGCGTAAGCATCGGGGTCGGAAAAATCGCCCTGATGAAAATACAGGCGCTGTTCCAACCATTGCCAGCAGTCATCGTCGTAGTCGCCGGTGATATGCTCGCGCACCGTCGGGCGGACTTCGTCGCGAAAGGCTTGATGGTCGTAGTCCTGCCGGTCGACCACGACAATACCGAAATGCTCGGCGAGCAAACCGCTCAGGTGCAGGTGATACAGCGAGGGCAGCAATTTGCGGCGGGTCAAATCGCCGCCACCGCCAAAAATTACCATCACGCACGGCGGCGCGCTCGGCGTTTCGGTGTCGCCGTTGTTGCCGGTGGCGTCAGGACTGTTTTTCATGGTGACCTCCGAACTGATAGCGCATCGCGGAAAGCAAGCGGTCGCCATAGTCGGCTTCGCCGCGCGAGCTGAAACGGCTGAACAGCGCCGCCGTCAGCACGTGCGCCGGCACACCGCTTTCTATGGCCGCGATGCTGGTCCAGCGCCCTTCACCGGAGTCCGATACGCGACCGGAAAATGCCTTTAGCCCTGGGTCGTCATGCAGTGAAATCGCGGTGAGATCCAGCAACCAGGACGCTACCACGCTGCCGCGCCGCCATAGCTCAGTGATGTCGGCGACGTTGAGGTCATAGCTGAATTCACGCGGGTCGCGCAACGGTGTGGTTTCGGCGTCGATCGCCTGTTGCTGGCGCCCGATGCCCGCGTGTTGCAGCAGGTTGATTCCCTCGGCATACGCCGCCATCAAGCCGTATTCGATCCCGTTGTGCACCATTTTTACAAAGTGGCCAGCACCGGCCGGGCCGCAGTGCAACCAGCCTTCTTCTGCTGGCGCCGGCTCGCCGGCACGGCCGGGGGTGCGGGGAATCTCGCCGAGCCCGGGTGCGAGGGCACGAAAAATCGGCGTCAAGCGCGCCACGCTGGCGCCATCACCACCGATCATCAGACAGTAACCCCGCTCCAGGCCCCACACGCCACCGCTGGTGCCGACATCGAGATACCCGAGCCCTCGCGTCGCGAGCGCATCCGCGCGCCGAATATCGTCCTTGTAATAGCTATTCCCACCATCGATCAGCGTATCGCCCGAATCGAGCATCGGCAGTAACTGCTCAATCAGCGGATCCACCGCCGCCGCGGGCACCATCAACCAGAGGGTGCGCGGCGCCGCCAGTGCGGCGACGAATGGTTCGATTTCGGTAAAGCCGCGCATACCCTCGCTCGCGAGCGTCGCCACCGCCTGCGCATCCGGTGCAAACCCGACGCAATCGTGACCGGCGCGCAACAAGCGCCGAACCATGTTGCCACCCATTCTTCCCAATCCAATCATGCCGATTTGCATGGTGCGTAAACTCCTTTGATCCAGCGGATAGAGGTGATTCAAGCGCGGCGATCATCTTCACAAGCTGCCCGCGCACGCTAAGTCGCCGAGAAAGAACAATTTGAACATTGTCCATCTTGCAGCCGAGCGCCATGCAGCGTTGCAAGAATGCTTGTGTGGCCAGCCACACGGCGCATTCTTGCGCCTTGCCTGGCATCTCGTCTGCTAGCGGCCAATTGTCCAAGTTATTCTTTCTCGGCTCCTAACCATGCGACTTAACGCTCGACGGCTCAAGTGAAACTTATTTGTCGCCGCGGATCGCCGGTGCGACCTCCGGTAACGGTTTCTATTGATGGCAATATTTATGCCATCAGACTTTGGGAAGGGATATGCCGGTCGCGCGACCGCGCCCGTTGGTCGAAATGTGCGCGTCGACGATTACGCCTCCGGCGCGTGCGGTCACGCCACAGTTCGGCAGAGCGGTCTCCACCAGACGTTAGCCGATTATGGTGCGCAGCGATTGACGAACGCGCTTGATCGACACCCTTTTCGCGGTCTGTAAATTGACGTCCAACCCCACTAGGCCGCGGCCATACGGCGGCGGTACATTCAGGTCGGGCGATCGGCAATCACTGGTCGATGGTGATCAACGCCGGTGCCGGGTTGACCGGTGTTGCCTTGACCGAGATGCCCCTTGATCAGGGCGCTGCGGTGGGCGAATACGTCGGCATCGGAGTATCGCGAGCCAAGCGCCGCGGCATGCTCGATGTGTTGGGCGAGCCGCGACCGGTCGCCGTTCAACGCGGCAATCCGTTCCGCGAGTCGGAGGGTGTCGTCGGCAGGAGTCAGCAGCGATTCGGCTTCGCGTTCGAGCAAATCGCGTGGATAGGCGCTGTCGTAGCCGACCAGCGGGCTGCCGGTCATCAGAGCTTCGATCAGGCAGCGCGGCGATTCCAGGGTCTTGTGGCAGAACACGAACAGGTCGGCATCCTTGAGTTTGCGCAGCAGGGTCGCTTGATCGGCAATATGACCGGGAAGTTGAATTTGATCAGCGAGACCGAGGCGTACAACCGCACGTTTCAGTTCATCGAACAGCGGCCCGTCGCCGAGCCATTCGGCGGTAAACGCCACGCCCCGGGCGCGCAACTCGGCCATGACCCGGAGCCAATCCTGCGGGCCCTTCATCGCCGCGACACGGCCGGAATAGATCAAGCGCAACGGCTCACCGCTGTGGGCGCGTTCAAGTTTGTGCGCCAGTTGCGTCGCGTCGATCCGGTCGGCGGGTTTGAGGTGGATGTTGTGGACCAGGTACGGCGCCCGACACCACGGTGCGTAGGTGTCGTAGGTGTCGCGGCCGTGAAACAGGCCCAGCTCGGCATGTTTGATGACGTGGCGCTCCAGGTGCCGCATCAAGGGCGCGAACAGGCCGTAGTTCCGCAGCTGGCGATAGACGCGCTTGACACCGCGCTGGTTGAGGTGCTCGCGCTTGATGACCTGATGTTCGACCCGATCGGTCCACACCGAGTAGGGGCGTTGTTGCCGGATCGCCTCCAGCGCCGCGACCGATGGCCAGTCGCCGATCAGTCCGCCAATGGCGAAGCTCAGGTACTCGCTGGCGGCAATGCGATCCGCAAGCAGCTGGCGGACTCCGGCGTAATGGCGCAGGAACGAGCCGATTTCGTAGGCCCAGGGCAGCGGGAGGAACTCGATGCGTTGATGCGATGGAATCTCGGTGACGGGCAAATAATCGGCGCCGGTCTCGCGAACGGTCTCCACCGCGCGGCGATCCATCGGACAGGCGACCACCAGCGTGCTGAAGTGCCGCGCCCAAAGTTCAAGGCCATTACAGGCCTGGCGTTCGAGACAGAGGCGGCCGGCGGCGTCCCTGCGGAATGGCACCGGCAGCGCCAGCATGAGTGAATCCTTCAAAACGTGTCTCCCTACGTGAAGGTTGTGGGAGCGTGACGCTCCTCTACTCCCACAAGTCTAGCCACGCCATCGGCGCGCTCGCAGGACGGCGCGCACAAAACGGGTGAAATCGGAGCAAGGTCAGAAGGTGGTCAGGGATCAAGTTGTGACAGAAATTCACCCCGGATACGCCCTGTAAACCCGGTTAAGTCACAGAGTCTCCGTCGAGCACCTGATAGAGCCGGCGGTAGTGATTGACTTCGCGGCAGATCGGACAAAGTTGTTGATCGTCCTTGGCCGCCTCGATGACTGGAAACGTGACCCCGCAGGCACGGCAGCGTCGCGGTTCCAGGGCGATCGAGTAGGGTTTGGCAGCCCCGAGCGCGGTCGTGGTGATCGCGTCCCGCTCGCAGACGTCACCGCAAAGACCACAACCGGTACAGGCATCCGGGGTGACGTGAAAAAGATTGGCGGTGCGGTCATGCCGCAAGGCGTCGGTGGGACACAGGCGGAAGCACGCGCCGCAGCCGTCGCAGCGTTGCGGGTCGAGGTGTGGCCGCCATTCCGCGAGGCCGGTTCCCGGTGCGTCGAGCGCTGTGGTTGCGGTTTGGGGGTGGGCGCGGTCGGGGTCCGTCGGCTCGCGTTCGCTTTGCGCGAGTCGGGATAAGCCGTCGACCAGGAAGCGCCGCCGGCCGGTCGAAACCGTGGCGTGGCGCGCGCGCAACTCAAGCCAGTCACGCGGCGCAAGGCGGGTGAAGCTCAGGTGTGGCAAGTGGCGCGAATTCAGGATCCGGTTGGCGCGGCGGAGGTGTTGTTCCAGCGGCTTGGCGCCGCCGCGTGGACAGGCGGTGCAGTCGCCGGTGCTGTAGATCACCGCGCTGACGCGCTCGCTCGTGTAGCGTGTCAGCCGACGCAAACTGATCGCGTGGACGCAGGGCACGATGCCGTCGAGGCGCTCGGCGGCGCCGATTCGATCACACGCAAGCAACATTGCGCGCCGCCCTGCCAGGTTGATGAGCAACGGTTGCAGCGGGAGATCGAGCGCCTGTTGCGGACACGCGGCCACGCATAAACCGCAGCCGTCGCAGCGATCGGGGTCGATTCCTAACTGGTCGTCATCGAGCGACCAGGCACCGGTTGGGCATGCCGTGACGCAGGCGCGGCAGCGCGCCTGTTCGCACAGCGAATGAACACAGCGCTCGGCGCGCACGCTCGGGGTCGCGTCGCGGGCGCCCGAT
>CAZUJU010000045.1:12609-18087 GCA_964620675.1 uncultured Thiotrichales bacterium
CCGATTGCGGCCAAGCCGGGTCACCGCGAGGCATTGGCTTGATCAGCGTGAACTGCGCCGCCTCGGCTGGACGCCTTTGATGGTCGTTGCGGCGGGTTGTTCGGTAATGGGGGCAAGCGGATGTGGCGGCCTCTGCCGACGCGGCAACCGGTGCCTACTCCCGCTGCGTTTCGAAGCGCCAGAGGTCTTAGCACGGCGTTATTACCGGGCTTGATACGCTCGGTTAAACAGCACCTCACCACGATGGGGCCATGCCCGGTACATACCGCAGCGGGACGGTCTTTGCGCTGGACTGGTTGCGGCGTTGCTCGGCCTCGATCCGGCGCGCGACCTCCTCGCGGCTGGGGCGCGGTTCGCCGGTGACTTCGGCGATCAGGTCGCGCAGTTCGTCGAGGTAACCGGCAGTGAGGGCGTTCAGGCCGGCGTAAAACGGTGTCGCGCAGCGCGCCGCGACTCGCCGGGTGAAGTCGTCGACCCAGCGCAACAGGTGCCGGTCCATGAAGTCGGCGGCCTCGGGTAAGGCGTTTTGCAGCACGGTGGACTCCAGCAGGTGCGCGAGAAACTCGAGTTCGGGCACCAGATGGTCGTCGGGCCGCACCCGCCAGTTCTCGACCGCCACGCCGTGGCGCGCCATCCACTCGCGCACCTCGAACATCGGGGTCTGCATCGCGAGCTGTTCCTCGTCGAGCCAGACCGACTCCATCGGGGCCGCGCGCAGGCTGTGATTAAGGTAAATCGCGGCATAGTCGACCGCGAGGGCCTCGAACGCCGTGCCGTCCGCATCGGTGGCGAGTTCATCGAGCGCGCCGCGCAGCAGGGCGGAAGCCGCGACCGTGCGCTCGCGCTCCAAGCAGAGGGCGAGATCATCCGGAAAGCCGCGGCCGAGCAAGCGGCCGAGCAGGTCGGGATCGAGTTCGCGATCGTGCAATGCGGCGAGGCAGTGCAGATCTTCGGCGACGGCCTCGGCGAAGCGTGCGAGGAGGCCGGTTTCCTGAACCGCACTCATGGCACCACCTTGCCCTTGCTGTGCGCCACGAACACGATCGACGGTTTGGTCAACTCGGGATTGGCGAAGTTTTTCACCGTGGTGACCGGGGTTTCGTTCGGGCCGATCGCCTTGGTGGGGTAGGTGTTTTCGCGCAGCTTATCGATCGGGCCGATGTCCAGCACCCGCATCATGCACGCCGAGACGCAGTAAGGCTTGCGCCCGGCGTCGATTTCGTCGACGCACATATTGCATTTCGAGACGATGTTGTATTCCGGGATGAACTGCGGCGCACCGTAAGGGCAGGTGGCCTCGCAACGGCGGCAGCCGATGCACAGCGTCGAGTCGATGTCGACGATGCCGTCGCTTTTGCGCTTGTAAATGGCGCCGGTCGGGCAGGCGGGCAAACAGGCCGGTTCGGCGCAGTGGTTGCACGATACGTTGACCTTGTACGCGTACACCTCTGGGTAAGTGCCGCCCTCGATGTACATCACGCGGCGAAAGCGCGGTCCGGCGGAGAGGCCATTCTTGTCCTTGCAGGCGATCTCGCAGGCGCGACAGCCGATGCAGTCGACGTTGTGGTGGACGAATCCGAGCTGCATCTCGGGAACGACGGGGGTATACACCTCCTTTCTACGCCGTTTGATTGCGGCTTTGATGGTTGCCTTGTCTTTCTCTGGAATGTCGGCCATGGCTGCGGTTCTCGGAGTTCAGTTACAGATCGCGGCGGAAGACATGCGACCGCGAGGTCGCGAGCCGATCCCAGCCGGGGCGGTGCTCAAGGTCGGTCTTTTTCAGATTGACCAGCGCGGTGTTGTACGCAAACGCACCGGCGGGGCTCGGTGTGTCCGGGGTGAGCATGTCCGGGTTACCGGAGCGGTCGACGCCGTTTTCATCCAGATCGATCCAGGCGCCTTCGAACAGCACCAGCACCCCGGGCATCAGGCGTTCGGTGACGTAGACCGGCACCACGACGCGCCCGCGCTCGTTCCAGATCTCGACGGTGTCGCCGGTGCGCAGTCCGAGCCGTTTGGCGTCCGAGGCGTTGATCGTGACTTCCTGTTCGTAGGTCTCGCGCAGCCAGGAGCAGTTGTTGAAGATCGAGTGGGTGCGATGGCGCGGATGCGGGCTGATGAGATGGAATGGAAAGACCTGGGTCTGCGGGCTGTTCAGATATTCCTCGGGCTCGATCCACTTCGGGATGGAAGGAATGTGAAAGCCATATTTGGTCTTGGTCCAGTCGCCGATCTGGGCCAGTTCGGTGCAGAGGATCTCGATCTTACCCGAGGGGGTCTGGAACGGTTTGCCCTGCTCGATTTGGGCACGGAAGGCGACGTGCGGCTTGTCGAGCTTGAATTTGTAGATCCCGTGGCGCTTGAACTCGTCCCACGGCATGGTCACGTGTTGGTGGGCCATCACCTTGTGCTCCCACCAGTCGCGCAGGTAGGCCTCGTCAACGTTGTCGTTGATCTTGAAGTAGTCGCGATTGGCCTTGGGGTTGTACATGGACCCGAACTTGCCGTACCCCTGCGGATTGAGGTCGCCGATGCGGTAGGCGAGTTCGGTGAAGATCTGGAAGTCGGTCTTGCTCTCGCCCAGCGGCGCGATCACTGTTGGCCGGTGGATATAGTAATGCCCCTTGTACCAGGGCAGTGCGACGTCGTGACGCTCGAAGTGGGTTGCCACCGGAAACAGCACATCGGCGTATAAAGCGGACGGGGTGATGGTCGAATCCATGCAGACCACCAACTCCAGCTTGTTGATCGCCTGGATTTCCTTGTTGATGTTGGTGAGCTGGTTGAACCAGTCAGAACCCTGCCAGAAGATCCCCTTGATGTTCGGAATCACGCCGTCGAGGTTGTCATCGCGCGGCCAGAGGCCGGCATCCTCGCGCTTGACGTTGGGGTAGTTCAACACGATGTCGGCCCAGCGGTCGGACTTGATCGACGCGTACCAGACGTTCGCAAACTCATCGTAGGGATAGGCGACACCCTCGGCGTGCCAAGCCTTGCCGACGCCTTCGGCGCAGCCGCCAAGTACGCCGATGTTGCCGGTCATGGCCTGCAACGCGGCCGCCATACGGTTGTATTGTTCGCCGTAGAGGAGACGCCCCGGCGCCCACGAGGCCTTGAGTGCGGCCGGTTTGGTGCGGGCGTACTGGTCGGCAAGCTTCTTGATATCCGCCGCCGCGACGCCGCAGATATTCGCGGCCCATTCCGGGGTCTTCGGCACCCCGTCGGAAGTGCCGAGGATGTAGTCCTTGAAGCTTTCCTGGCCGTTCACGGAGTTCTTGGCCCAATCCGGCATCGTGCCGTTGTCCATCCCGAGGCAGAACTTGTCGATGAAGCCTTGGTCGTGGAGGTTGTTGGCGAAGATGTAATGCGCCATCCCGGCCATCATCGCGGCGTCGGTGTTGGGTTTGATCGGGATCCACCACGCATCGTAGGCGGCCGCCGAATCGGTGTACTGCGGATCGATCAGCACGAACTTGCAACCGTTCTGCTTCGCCATGCGCATGTAGTAGAAGGTATTGCCGCCGTGGAAGGTGTAGGCCGGGTTCCAGCCCCACATGATGATCAGCTTCGAGTGTGCGAAGGCGTCGTCCTCGTTGCCGTCCTCGATGGTGCCAAAGGTCCAGCGCGAACTCGTCGTCGTCCCCTGATAACTGGGGACAGACCACGAATTGGTGCGACAGCCGAACATGCCGAGGAAGCGTCCGAGCAGCCCTTCGATCTGGTCGGACTTGTGCAGCACACCGTAAGACGCGCCGGCGTAACTCTGGTCAAGCAGCGCGGTTGGGCCGTACTTTTCCTTCAGTTCGAGCATCTTGCTGGCGACGTGATTGAGCGCGTAGTCCCACGACACGCGCTTGAAACGGCCCTCGCCACGCGCACCGACCCGCATCATGGGGAACAGTAGACGCTCCGCCGAATAGATCCGCTGGCGATAGGATCGGCCGCGCAGGCAAGCACGTAGCTGGGGTTCCTCGAAGGTATCCTTGCCGTAGGCGCCATCCGCTTGATAGGTCCCGTTGTCGGTCGAAAGGCGAACGATCACGTCGCCACGTTTGTGGGCGACCAGCACATGGCGCGAACCGCAGTTGTGGGCGCAGCTGGTGACCACGGTCGTGAGATCGTTGTCGCGCGGATAGGGCTCGTAGGCAAACGCCTCGGCGGTGTCGGTCTTGACCAGACTGCCGGCGCCGAGCGCGGCGGCGCCGGCGGCGGAGGTTTTGAGAAAATCGCGGCGACTGAGCTTGAGCCGCGACGCCAACCATTCATACGGATTGTTGCTGTTCATGTTCATGGACTCGTGGTGGTCGTGGCCGATTGCTGCGTGGACGCAGGCGCAATCTGAAACCTGGGTTGTGACGCGACCGGCCTTTGCTTGGCCCAGTCGGGAACCTCCGGCGTCATGCCCGGCCAGGGATGACGCGGATAGGGGTAGTCGATCCGATACCAGGCGCGACCGCCATGGCAGCCGTAGCAGCTATCGGCAGACTCCGCCCCGGCTTGCTCGATGGCCGCGGCGTGGAGGAAGTTGACCTGGTGACGCTCGGTGCGAATGCCGGCGTGGCAACCACTGCAGGTGCCGAAGGTTTCGGCGTGATCCAGCCACGGCCCCGGTATTCCCATCACTTCGCTGTTGAAAGTGCCGTGGCACATCAGGCAGACGTCAGGATCAACGTGTTTGCGCAGCACCAGCCCGGCTTGGGTGTCGGCGGCCGAACCGCTCGCCTCCTCGCGAGGATCGTTACCTTGGTGGCAGGTGTTGCATTGTAGATTCATGAGTTCGCGCGCCAACGGCGTCGCCAAATGGCGGCGATGTAATGTGTCCTGTTCACCGGAGTAGACATCGAGGGTCTGATACCAGGCGAGCGTGGCGGCAGCGGGAACCCCAGCCGGGGTGAACTCGCGGACGCGGGTGTCCAGTACCTCCTGGTGGCAGGCCAGGCACTGTTCGTTGCTGGTGTGATCGATATCGGGCTTGAAGTGACTGGGGTGCCAGCGCGCGGCATCGTAAGGCGGACGTGACGCCGGATTCGCCGCGGCGCCGGTCGTCGTGCTCGCAACCGCCACGGGCGAGTGCTTGACGTCATATGCGTTGCCCTGCGGTTCGCAGGCGGTGCTGATCAAGAGCGCCACGCCGCCGACAAGAGACGTGATGGCGAGATTGAGAGATGTCCCGCGTTTCAAAGACATGAGAGGCTCCTGAAAAAAGGGGGCGCGCCGCGCGCGCCCCGAACTAGGATCGCAGCTAAAATACTCGCGACGGTGCGATGATCGGCTAACGCCCCTGCATGCCGCCCATGCCGCCCATGCCGGACATACCGCTCATGCCACCCATGCCGGACATCCCCGACATGCCACGCTGACCGCCCATGCCTTGCATGCCGGACATACCGCTCATGCCGTCCATGCCCTGCATACCGGACATGCCGCTCATGCCACCCATGCCGGACATCCCCGACATGCCACGCTGACCGCCCATGC
>CAZUJU010000045.1:18187-31031 GCA_964620675.1 uncultured Thiotrichales bacterium
CGCTCATGCCACCCATGCCGGACATCCCCGACATGCCACGCTGACCGCCCATGCCCTGCATGCCGGACATACCGCTCATGCCGTCCATGCCTTGCATACCGGACATGCCACTCATGCCACCCATGCCCGACATGCCGCTCATGCCTTGGGCCAGCGCGGTTCCGCCGATCAGGGCGGTCACGACAGTGGCGATGGCAGTCCGCCGACACATTTTCAGTACAGAGCTAAAATCGCTCATTTCGTGATCCTCCGAATGTGGTTAAAAATATTGCGCGTGGAAAAACGATCGAACCTGGCGCTCAGCGGGTGCCATGCCAGCCACGCAGGTCGTAAGATCCAGGCATGCCCGGACGCGTGAACGGCGTGTACCAGTTACCCTGATTCATCAGAAACAGCAGGCTTTGCGGGTAGGGTTGTGGAATCCCGCGCAGGGCTTCGTTGACCCAGGCCGGCGAGTGCGCGTCGTGAGTGATCACCGGCGCACCTTCCGGTCTGCGGTCGGGGCTCAGTCCCGCGATTGGATATGCGGCCTGCGCCGCGTTCGCCAGCCCCGCGAGCAGCACCGCTCCACCCAGCCATTGCATGTACCCTTTCATGTTTTTGCAGCGCCTCCAGGATTTTTCGTGTTTCCACTGTGGGCCGTGCAATGCCCGTGCCATGTAAAACCGTGACGGAATTAACATTCTGAAAAATATGGGCTTGTGGCGTTGTGCGTGATCGGCGAACGCGAACCCTGGGGTAGTGGCGAATCTGAAGAATTGTCAGGGCGCGGGCCGGCACCGTAGGTTAGCGCGGCGCCGGGTGTCATTGCCGCGAACGTAAAGGCCAAGTTTTAGTGATTGATTATTCGCGTATTTCAATAAACCATCGGGTTCCCATGACGTTTCCGGCTGCACCTTTAGCCGCCCTGACGGAATGTCAGGGCGCACGGTCGCGGGGGCAGGGCGCGTCCGCGCGGTGGAATCTGCCAAATTGACAGACACCTGAGCGGCGGCGGGCTTTAGAATCGTATACTGGCGTGCGCGCTGGTGAATCGTATGGGTAACCGGCGCGAATCCTGAGCGAAAAAAAATAAGACGCGGTGTTTACGATCGGAGGGGTTACATTGAAATCGGGTCTGTTCCAGCGCTTTGTATGGGGGACCGTGGCGGGGCTGGTGCTCAGTTCACTGGTGTTCCTGACGCTGTACATCGGGATGTACCGCGGCGAACTGGCACAGGAACGTGCCAATGCGGTCGAAAACATCAACCGTCTACTGTGGTCGTCGCTTGAAAACGCGATGTTGAAGGCCGACGTTGAAGGCTTGCGACAGATCATTCGCGAGTTGGGACGGCAACCCGGAATCGTTGCCGTGAACGTGACCACGCCGAGTGGGGAGATTCGCTTCACCAGCGATGAATCGCAGCAGGGTCGGCAGATCGCTACCGCGTTCGTCCTGCCGGCCACCGCGACGACTGAGTTCGTCACCGTAGCGAACGGGGTGGAAGCGTTGCGCAGTACGATCCCAGTGCCGAACCGCGAGGGTTGCGAGGGCTGCCACGGTCCGGTTGCGGCGAATCCGATCAATGGCGTCCTGCTGGTGGACTACGAAGCCGCTCCGCTCAAGCGTAAGGCGCAACGCACGACGCTGCTGCTGATGGGCGCCGGCTCACTGATCGTGTTGTTGAACCTCGCCGGGGGGTGGTGGTTCATGCGCCGTTTCGTGTTGCGTCCGGTTTCCCTGTTGATGGATACGAGCGAGCGCTTGCGCGGCGGTGATCTGACGGCTCGGGTGAACCTGCGCGGCGGCGACGAATTCGCCTCTTTCGGTGAGACGTTTGACCAGATGGCCGGACAGCTCGAGCGCACGATCTCGGAACTCACAGAGGAACGCGGCTTCTTGCAGGCGATGGTGGATGCGATCCCCGATGGCTTGCGCGTCATCGATGAAAACTACCGCCAGGTGCTGGTCAATCAGGCGTTTCTGCGCCAGCTCGACAGTCGCGCCGAAGTCGCCGCCATTCAGCCGTGTTACCGCACCAGCCACGCTCGTCACGAACCCTGTCCACCGACGTTGCTTGCCTGTCCGCTCGTCGCGCTGGCGGAAACGACCACGCCGATCAAGACCTTGCATCGCCATGTTCGGGCCGACGGCGGCGTAATCGACGTCGAGGTTTACGCCGCGCCGTTGCGGATTTCCCGCGCCGGGCGGGAAGCCCGGCTGGTGGTGGAATCGATCCGCGATCTTCAGAGCCAGGTGCGTTACTCGCACGAGCAGCGACTGTCGGAACTCGGCAAACTCGCCGCCGGCGTGGCGCACGAAATTTACAACCCGCTGTCGTCGCTGCGGATGGTGGTGCACGCCACGATCCAGGCGCTCGAACGGGGGCAACCCAACCCCGTATTGCGGGAAAACCTCACCGTGCTCGATCAGGAGGTCGATCGCTGCATCGATATCACCCAGCGCCTGCTCAAGCTCAGCAATCTGCCGGACGACCGCCCTGAACCCGCCGACATCGCGCGCGCGATCGTGGAGACCGTGACCCTCCTGCACTGGGAGGCCGAGCAGCATAAGGTCGTGATCGAAACCCGGATCGAGGCCGACTCAATGTGGGTGATGGCCTCCGACAGCGCGTTGCGAATGCTGACCATGAACCTGGTGCAAAACGCGATTCACGCCCTGAGTGCCAAAGGCGGGCGCCTGACGATCCGCCTGATCCGCCGCGCGGGCCGCGTCGAGGCATGCTTCGAGGACGACGGCCCCGGGATCGCGCCGGAGGTGTTGCGGCACATCTTCGAGCCGTTTTTTTCGCGCCGTGCCGACGGTCGTCACGGGACCGGGCTCGGCCTTTCGATCTGTCGCAGTCTGGTCGAACAGTACGGCGGTGAGCTAGGCGTAACGACCGAAATCGGTCGCGGCACTCGGTTTACCGTGAGCTTTCCTGACCCGAGCGACCTACCCGAACAGGAGAAAATGCGATGAAGGAGATCCTGCTCATCGAGGATGATGCGGTCCTCAACCGCTTTCTGGCGCAGCACGTTCGCAGCATGGATCTGCGCGTCGGGAGTTGTACCCGCTGGAGCGAGGTCGAGCGGTATTTAGACCAGAACGAGCCCGCGTTGGTGATCTCGGACATGCGTTTGCCCGATGGTGAGTTGATGCAGCACTTGCCGAAACTCGCCGAGAGCTATCCGGTGATCGTGTTGACCGCGTTTGGCTCAATTCGCAACGCGGTCGATGCGATCAAGGCCGGCGCAACCGAGTATCTGACCAAGCCGGTTAGCCCCGATGAGCTGACCCTGGTGATCCGCAAGGTGCTGAAGGCCAACGCTTTGCGCGTGGATCATCAGTTCTGTAAGCGGCGATTGCAGGCGCACGAAGGCTCGCGCTCGTACATGATCGGCGAGAGTCCGGCGCTGCACGATGTGCGCCAGCTTATCGATGCGGTCGCGCCGAGCGACATGACAGTACTGATTCAGGGTGAGAGCGGTACCGGCAAGGAGTTGGTGGCGCGTGCCTTGCACGACGCCAGCACTCGGGCGGAACGCAATTTCGTCGCGGTAGACTGCTGCACCTTGCAGGAAACCCTGTTCGAGTCTGAACTGTTCGGGCATGAGCGCGGCGCCTTCACCGGTGCGGACAAGCAAAAAAAGGGGCTGATCGAGGCCGCCGACGGCGGCACCCTGTTTCTGGACGAGATCGGCGAGATCGGACTCACCCTGCAGGCAAAGCTGTTGCGAGTGCTCGAAACCGGCATTTATCGCCGCCTTGGTGGGGTGAAGGACCTCAGGGCGAACGTGCGGATCGTCGCGGCGACTAACCGCGATCTCGAAGACATGTCGCGCGAGGGCAAATTCCGGCCCGACCTGTTTTTTCGTCTGAGCGCGTTTGTCATCACCACGCCGCCGTTGCGCGACCGGCGTCAGGACATTCCGCACCTCGTCGAGCACTTTCTTAGCAACCACGATTTCTCCAGTCGCATTGATAAGAAAGTCGCGCAGGAAGCCATGCACAAGCTGATCGCGCACCACTGGCCCGGCAATATTCGCGAACTGAAAAACGCGGTCGAACGCGCCATGATCCTGTCGCGCGGCAAACCGCGCATTGGCGTGGAACACCTCGCGTTTCTCGGCCGGCGCTGCGCCGATGCCACTGTCAATCTCGCCTTTGACCACGATCCGTCGCTCGACGAGGTCGAAGCCCGCTATCTGGAGATCCAGTTGCGCAAGTTCTCCGGCCACCGCAGCAGGGTTGCGCAAGTGCTCGGCATCAGCGAACGCAATGTGTATCGTTTGATCAAGCGGCACAATCTGACGGAAGTGACCTGAGCGCGCGATGACCCGGCGCAACGCGAATGCGCCGGGTCATCGGCTTGGCTTAGGCCTTTCGATATAGGTCGAATCGGGAATCCACACGGCCTGCGGGTGCGGATATATTCAAGCCAAGGTCAAGCACACCGCTCGCGGACCGTCAAGACCCACCCGCTTCAGGAGGCCGTCGTATGCAGATCAATTCTCGTCCAAGTGGGGGTAGCATTCTGCCCCGATTACCCGACACGCAGGGCCAGACCGTGCGCGCCGGGCAACGTCTCAACCAGTTCAACGGACAAATGCCGGCTAATCGGCTGCAAGCCCTGTTGGCGTTGATCGCGCAGTTGCTCCGTGATTTCAAGGGCCACAAACCCGCGCCGGACCCGATCGTGCAGCCGGTTTACGGCGCGATTCAGCCGCCGCCGGTGCAGCCCGTTTACGGGGCGATCATCGAGCCACCGAAAGTGCAGCCGGTCTACGGCGGGGTCGTGGAAGCGCCGCCAACCGTCCAACCGGTGTACGGCGCGATCATCGCGAGCCAGTAAGCACGGATGGAAGCCGCCGAGCCTACGGAGCGACGCTACCAGCCGCGTAAACGCGATTGTTACGCGGTTTGGGAGATCACGCTCAAATGTAATCTCGCTTGCACCCATTGTGGCTCGCGGGCCGGCGACGCGCGGGCCAATGAGTTGACGACCGCCGAGGCGCTCGATTTGGTCCACCAGATGGCGGCGGCGGGCATTACCGAAGTGACCCTGATCGGCGGCGAGGCATTTCTGCGTAAGGACTGGCTGGAAATCGCCCGCGAGATCGCCGCCGCCGGCATGACCTGCTCCCTGACCACCGGCGGCTATGGCGTCAATCGCACCACCGCCGAGCGGATGCGCGCAGCCGGCATCAATCAGGTTTCCGTCTCGGTCGACGGCATGGAGCGCACCCACGACCAGCTCCGCGGCAAACCCGGTTCGTGGCGCCAGGCCTTCGAAACCATGCGTCATCTGCGCGCCGTCGGCATCCCGTTCGGCGCCAATAGCCAAGTCAATCGCCTTTCCGCTCCGGAATTTCCGCTGCTGTATCAGGCATTGCTCGATGCCGGCGCGCAAGCCTGGCAAATCCAGATGACCGTGCCGATGGGCAACGCGGCCGACCACGCCGCCATCTTGTTGCAACCCGCCGAATTGTTGGTCTTTCACCCGCTGCTCGCCTATCTCGCACGGCGCGGACACCAGCAAGGCCTCATCGTCCAGCCGGGCAACAATTTCGGTTATTACGGTCCCTATGACCGTTTGCTGCGCGGTTTCGGCAATCCCGATAACGAATGGTCATTCTGGCGCGGTTGCATGGCCGGGCTCGCCACCATCGGTATCGAGGCCGACGGCGTCATCAAGGCCTGTCCCTCACTGCCAACCTCGGCGTACTCGGGCGGCAACATCCGCGATCATTCGCTCGCGGAAATTCTCACCGAGCGCGAGGCGCTCACATTTAACCTGAATGCCGGCACCCCGGAAGGCGTCGCGCACCTGTGGGGGTTCTGCCAAACCTGCGACTTCGCCGAACTCTGCCGCGGCGCATGCAACTGGACCGCACACGTATTTTTTAACCGACGTGGCAACAACCCCTATTGTCACCACCGCGCGCTCGTTCACGCCGCACACGGCCTGCGCGAACACCTGACCCTCAAACGCGCCGCGCAGGGCCTGCCCTTCGACAACGGCGAATTCGAAAGCACCGAAATCCCGCTCGACGCCCCGTGGCCCGACGACCCGCTTCACTTCACCGTCGCCGCGATCCAGTGGCCGGAGGCGTGGCGTATCGATCGCGCGGAAATGAATCAGCAACTCGCTCGCGAAATCCAGCGCAATATTGCGCAGACCGGAAAAGCGCTTTCGCCACTCGCCGTCTAGCGACGTATTAACCGCGCAGAGGGCGACCCCACGCCCGCAACATTCCTCTGACGACGGCACCCGAGCTGGCTTATTGCTTCCTTAAAACCTTGAGGTCCATCACGGTTCCTCGTGAGATCCGCAACTAAGCTTGGCAAGTAGATTGAGCGACGAGTCGATTGTTCGTCTCAAAACAGGTTGGATTTGTCCCCAAGCGACCCATGGGGTACGTGTTTCGGCACTCATTCGCCGAGTCAGTCTTGCTTAGGGATCAGGTAATCCTCCATTACTCACGTCGAAAGGCACAAGGGGAAGATCATGGCGTCAATAGGACTGCGGGACCTGCCGGTCGAACAAAGCGCGGACGACTCACTCAAGCTTGACGGCTACGTCAATGCATTGACACGGTTCATCATGGAGTGTCAAACGCCGATGACGATCGCGGTTCAGGGCGATTGGGGCACCGGTAAAACCAGCATGATGAAGCTGGTTGATCAGAGCATTAAGGCTAACGACCGCTACCGCGAGCGGAGCCAGACCATCTGGTTCAACACCTGGCAGTACTCTCAGTTTGACCTCGGACAGCATTTGCCTATCGCGCTCCTGACCAACTTTATTAGCGAACTCGAATCCTGCGATTCACAAGGGGCGGTCGCGGCGCTGGCGCGTACTGCCAAAAAGGTGTTACGCGCTGTCTCAAAGAACGCAGCTTCGCTCGCAGTCGTCGGCTTGACCGGTAGCATCGAAGGCGCGCAGGGCGTTGGTAGCACTGTGGATGAAGCATTCAATGGCGATGCGACCAATCAGTTGGTAAGACTCAAGGAGAATCTCCGGGAAATCGTGCGAAAGCGACTGGACCAGATCGAATCGAAGGAAAATGGCGTAGCCGATAAGACTCAACAAGCACGGATCGTGCTATTCATCGACGACCTGGATCGTCTCGTTCCCGTGCGGGCCGTTGAACTCCTTGAGGTATTTAAGCTATTTCTCGATATTCCAGGGTGTGTGTTTGTACTCGCGTGTGACTACGAGGTCATTACGCACGGATTGGAAGAAAAGTTTGGGCAGGGAAAAGGCAGGTACTTTTTCGATAAGATCATTCAGTTGCCGTTTTCGATGCCAGTCTCGCATTATGATCTAGGTTCGTACACTAAGCGCTTACTTGATCAGATCGGATTGGGGCATGAGGGTGATCATGACATGGGGATTTATGAAAACCTGATTCGCTTTTCCGTTGGCACGAATCCGCGAAGTATGAAGCGGGTTTTTAACTCGCTACAGCTACTCAACTTTGTCGCGGAGAATCGCGGAATTTTAGTCGACGATGAAGTGGCGCGTAAAACGGAGCGAAGCAGAATCCTATTGGCGATCGTCTGCATGCAGACGGCCTTCGAATCGATTTACCGTGATCTCGTAGGTAGATCCAAGGAGGATTTGCTAGGGAACGGCTTGCCGGATTATGTTGCTGAGCCAAGTGATGAAGAATCCTTGAATGCGCCCTGGCTAATTGGTCTGAGTGAGATGGACAAAGGGCGTTTGGAAGACTTTATTGGCGCGTTTTGGGATGCTATTCAGCTTGATAGTGATGGGGATAGTGAGCATTTAAGTGAAGGCGAGGTAAACGTGCTATTAAGCGCGCTCGGTTTGACGTCAGTAACATCGATCGCTGCGGTCGCCGTGGATGAAAGCGATTACGCGACTGATAGAATGAAACTGAAAGCCGCGCTAAACGACTTGGTTGAGGAATTTTCCGATCAATATCATCTGGATCTAAAGAAGTTGAAGACCGAGCTTAAGCTGGGGGCAATGGGGCGCTCGGGTAATCTCTATGGGTCAATTGAATTTCGTAAAGGCGTGAAGTTGACTCCTAAGCTGTTAGATAGGAAAGTTATTAATTTACATATTCAATTTGATGATGTTAAAGAATTCTATGGCATCTATGCCTCGAGTGGTCATCCAGAGTGGATGGAAGGTTTGCTTGACCCGGTATTTTCCGAACGCTTTCAGAACGCACGACTATGCGATGGTGACTACTATTTGTTTGAACAATCCGATCATTTCGAGAGTAGGAGCGTTGATAATCGGATCGAGAGATTTAAAACCGACGCCCGGCAATGGTTCGAGGTCGTGGTTGAGGGGCTCTTGGAGATTCGAGATGAGGGGCGGTGAGGCCGGTTTGCGGGTCGATGCAGTTTAGATATCGCGCAATCGTTAGCGCTTAACCGCCATGCCGTTGCCAAGCAAACCGGAGGACTGACCATAGGTTCCGAGAAATGACATAGGCGTCGTGGGTCAGGCTGCTGAACCAGAGGGTACAAGTCGATGCGGATGTTCGCCGGCGATCCGCGTGTAAACTGACTTTGCCCCGAATCGTAGACCGGTCGCGAGCATGGTGTCATCGTGGACGAACACCGCCAGCGCGTACCCGGTGACTGGCGGAGGTATCTGGCGCAGGGTTCGGACTTCGCTCTGAATCCTTGGCTCCGGTCACGAGGGCGTCCCGTTGTTTCACGAGGGGATTTCGGCGACGGTTTCGATCCCAGCACCAGGGCTACGCGTGGCTGGCTGGTTGTGGTTCAAGCTGGGAATCGGGCTCATCAAACGATACGCTTGCTTGAACGGGTCTTGGCCACTGAAGTGAAGGACAAA
This sequence comes from uncultured Thiotrichales bacterium, assembly GCA_964620675.1. Lineage (GTDB taxonomy): Bacteria > Pseudomonadota > Gammaproteobacteria > UWMA-0217 > UWMA-0217 > CAYSFW01. The sequence goes on from CAZUJU010000045.1 coordinate 27,010, forward strand.
GAAAGTTCAATGAAGGTTTCCTATCTGCCTAATCTGCTGCAAATCAGGTTGCTTGTGGGCTTCCTTGGAGAGCGCGCCCAATTCTCATGGTGGCCAACGGCGTTCTATGAGGCATCGAGCCGGCTCTTTCTGGAGCCGGTTTTCTCGAAAACGCCTCGCCTCGCCCAGTACCACGGGGTGCTGGAAGCCGCGCGACGATTGCACGACGAGCATCTGAGTGTCGGCAGCTACCACCTGTTCCGGCTGCCCGAAGAAATCGAACAAGACCTGCATGCGATCGTGCAAAGCAGCGCAGGGGAAGCGCTCGCCAGCCAGGCGCCACAAAGCAAAGAGGCTGCGCTGGATGCGTTGAAGCGCTTGGCCGCCACGGGCGGCGCGTCCAGCGTGGGCCCAACGGCGGTCGGAAGCATCAAGGATATCGATTCCACCGATACCCTGAAGGTCATCGCAGCGGCCTACCTGTCGGCGTTCACACAGAACAGCAAAACCTATCCGTATCTGGTGGGGTGACCGTGGCCGACAACAAGCCCTACACGACTCAGTTGCAAGCAGGCCTTGGGCTCGTCAACGAGACTAAGACGCTGCTTGACCTGTGGTCGCCTGGCATGTCGGCGAACCAGTTGAACCAGGTCGCGCTGGAATCGGGTCGATTTCCCACTGTCACTGCACGCCGACTTCGCAACATCGTCGTTGAATGCTTCGCTCCACGCTATCTCGTGGCAGATGGCGCACCGGCGGCACATCTCAAGCAGCTGTCCGCAACAGTATCCACGGCTGACCTGACGCAGCTCATGCTCGTGTTTACGAGTCGAGCCAACCCGATTCTCGGCGAATTCGTGCGTCACGTTTACTGGGCCCGGTACGCCGGTGGGTACACCCAGATCACCAATGACGACGCGCGCACCTTTGTCGAACGTGGCATTGATGACGGCAAAACAGTCAAACGCTGGTCTGAAACCACCGTGCGGCGTGTCTCGGGCTATCTGACTGGATGCTGCGCCGACTATGGGATGCTCGAACGCGGGCTGCGTTCGAGCCGTCGCATCCTGCCTTTCCGTATTTCACCCTTCGTGGCCGCTTACCTTGCCTACGAACTGCACTTTTCCGGTATAGGTGATAACGCTCTTCTGACACACGAAGACTGGCAGTTGTTTGGCCTGGCGCGCGAAGACGTGCTGGAAGAGATCAAGCGGCTTTCGCTGAAGGGTCTGCTCATCGTCCAAGCGGCGGGCGATGTGATCCGTATCAGCTGGAAACAACAAGACATGGAGGCGCTCTGCGATGTCCTCACTCAAAGCTGATTTTGACGAGCTGCGCGAACGCATTCGGCATGGGCGCGAGCTCGGCCATGCGAGCTTCGAACCCATTTACTATCTTATCTTTGATCCCAAGCAGATCCTGGAGGCAAAGCGGCAAACGCCTGCTTGGATCGCCAAGCTCCACCAAGACGGCTGGGATGTGCACGCGTTCTCCATCGCCGAACAGCTCTGGGACTTGCTCAAAAGCGATCCGTTTTGGTCGCTGTGCGTGATGGAAGACAAATCCGCTCCGCTCGATTGGTTGCGCACCAATAAAGCCTTGGCGGACATCCTGACAGCGGATAACGGCCTGCTGAAGCGCCTTGAAGATGCCCTGCAACCCCTGGAGGGCCAGCCGAACGCGCTGCTCTTGGTGACTGACCTGGAGGCATTGCACCCGTTTCTACGTATTGGTGCTATCGAAAGCCAGCTCCAGGGCAAGTTTCACGTGCCGACGATTTTTCTGTATCCCGGCGTGCGAACCGGCAAGACACGCCTGAAGTTTCTCGGCTTCTACCCGGAAGACGGCAATTACCGCTCCGTCCACGTCGGCGGTTGAACAGACAAAAGAACCCTGGTGTAAACCTATGACGATTCGCTCACTCTTCGACCCAAGCAAGGACATCTACCGGACCATCGAGAAGGTCATCACCTATGCCGCCTCGCAAGAAAGTCGCCTCAAGGCTGAGATCTCCGAGTACGTGGTCACCGAGAGCATTGAGGAGCAGTTCCGCAAGCTCCTCGACCGCATGCAGCTGGCGATGGAGTCCGGTGGTGAGAACGAGATTGGCGTTTGGGTTTCGGGCTTCTACGGCTCAGGTAAGAGCTCGTTTACCAAGTACCTTGGCCTGGCATTTGACGATCAGCGAAGCATCGATGGCATGCCATTCATCAACCACTTGCAGAACCGGCTGCACAAGCCGCAGACCAAGGCGCTCCTTAGTACAGTGACGAAGCGCTTCCCGGCTGCTGTGGTCATGCTGGACCTTGCCAGTGAAATGCTCGCTGGCGCCACGATGGAGGATGTAACAACAGTCCTCTATTTTAAGGTTCTTAAATGGGCGGGCTATTCCGATAACTTGGTGGTTGCAGACTTCGAGCGCCACGTGGAGCGAGATGGCCGCATGGCCGAGTTGGAGTCACGCATCGCTAGCCAATTTTCAGGCAAGACCTGGGCGGATGTTCACAACAGCCCGCTATTGGTTTCCGCCTTGCTGCCCAAAATTGCGCACGAGTTCTACCCCGAACTTTTCACGTCGCCTGCGGCCTTCACGGCTGAAATGAAGGGCTGGACCAAGTCGCAGGATCAGCAAACTCAGGAGATGATCGACATCGTCCGCGATAAGAGCGGCAAGCAAAACATCATTTTCATTATTGACGAAGTCGGCCAGTACGTAGCCTCGCGGGACAATCTGATTCTTAACCTCGATGGCTTGGCGAAAAACCTCAAGCGTCTCGGCGACGGCAAAACCTGGATCATCTCCACCGCCCAGCAGACCCTCACGGAAGACGACCCGCGCGCAGCGCTAAATTCCGACAAGCTCTACAAGCTCAAGGACCGCTTCCCGATCCAGATCGACCTCGAATCGAGCGACATCAAGGAGATCTGCTACCGCCGACTGCTCGGCAAATCACCGGCTGGCGAGACCGAACTTGGCAAACTGTTCGATGCCCACGGCCAGGCGCTGCGGCACAACACCAAGCTGCAAGACGCCAAGTATTACGAGGCAGACTTCAGCAAGGAGAGCTTCACCAATCTCTACCCGTTCCTGCCGGCGCACTTCGACATCCTGTTGCACCTGCTGGGCGCCCTGGCCAAATCCACCGGTGGCATCGGGCTGCGCTCGGCGATCAAAGTCATTCAAGACGTACTGAAAGGCGAAGGCGGCTCCAAGGCAATGGCCGATCAGCCCGTTGGCTGGCTTGCCACCACCGTCACGCTGTACGACGAGCTGGAAAAGGACATTCGCCGTGCCTTTACCTCCGTTCACCAGGCGGTGGGCAAGGTCCAGATTCGCTTTCTGGATTCGCACCTCCATCAAGACATTGCCAAGTCCGTCGCCGTGTTGCAGATCCTCGGCAACTTGCCGGTGTCGGTGCAGAACGTCGCCAGCCTGATGCATCCCGCCGTCACCGCGTCCTCACAGCTCGATACGGTGCGCAAGGCCGTAGAAGAAATGTTGGGTGATGTGCATGTGCCGCTCGGTGAGAAGGACGGCAACCTTGTTTTCCTCAGCGAAAAGTTACGTGACATCGAACAAGAGCGCGGTGCCATTGCACTGCGTACCGTGGATGTGAAGCGCATCTTCAACGATGCCCTGCGCGAGTCCTTCGACCCGCTGCCCCGCGTCAGTCTCCACGGCACGATGGCCGTCACAACAGGCCTCAAGGTCCACGCCGGCAGCGCTATCACCAGTCTGGCTGGCGACAACAACGCTATCCAAACCATCTTAGAGCTGGTGCCCGCCAGTGACTACGAGGCGGCAAAAAACCGGACGCTCGACGACTCCCGTAGCCGTGCGGGGCGCAACCTCATCGGGTTACTGGCCCGCTCCAACCCCGAGCTAGACGACCTGGCCAACGAAATCTATCGCTGCCAGCGCATCGCCGAACTGCACCGCAACGAGCCCGACCAAGAGGTCAAAGACTACTGCACTGGCCAGCTCGACCGCGCCGCCAAGCTCGCGACCCAGCTCCAGAGCAAGATCAAGCAAACCCTGCAGG
>CAZUJU010000046.1:0-29424 GCA_964620675.1 uncultured Thiotrichales bacterium
CCACCACCCATTCCGGATATCGGCTCCAGAAGTAGGAAGGGATCAGGAAATCTGATGTTGGCGCCCCGCGGGGATCGCGTTGGCGCGCGTTCAAATTCATCAGTCAAGGATTCAGCATGAAGATTCTGGTCGCCGGCGGCGCGGGCTACATCGGCTCGCATACCTGTATCGAGCTGCTCGATGCGGGGCACGACGTCATCGTCGTGGATAACTTATACAACAGTAGCTTGGAAGCGCTGCGGCGGGTGGAGCGGATTGCCGGGCGCGCGGTGCAATTCTATCGCGCGGATATTCGCGACCGCAGTGCGTTGGCGGCGATCTTCTCCGGGCACGCGATCGATGCCGTGATCAACTTCGCCGGGCTGAAAGCGGTTGGGGAGTCCGTTGCCAAGCCGTTGCTGTACTACGACAACAACGTTGCGGGCATGATCGCGCTGGCGGAAACGATGGCGCTGTTTGCCGTTAAAACTCTGGTATTCAGTTCGTCGGCGACGGTCTACGGCGATCCGGCGAGTCTGCCGATCCGCGAGGATTTTCCGCTCAGCGCCACCAATGCCTACGGGCGTTCGAAGTTGATGATCGAAGATCTGCTGCGCGATCTGTTTGGCTCCGATGCCGATTGGAAGATCGCCTTGTTGCGCTACTTCAATCCAGTCGGCGCGCATCGCTCCGGCCTGATCGGCGAGGATCCGAACGATATTCCGAACAATCTGATGCCTTACGTCGCTCAGGTTGCGGTGGGGCGCTTGCCGCAGCTGTCGGTGTTCGGTGGCGACTACCCGACGCATGATGGTACCGGCGTGCGCGACTACATCCACGTGGTGGATCTGGCGCGCGGCCACCTGCGCGCGCTCGAGGCGTTGCGGCGCGACTCCGCTGGTCGGGTGCTGACCGTGAATCTCGGCACCGGGACGGGCTATTCGGTGCTGGATATGGTGCGGGCGTTCGCTGCGGCATCGGGGCGTGAAGTGCCGTATCGGATTGTCGCGCGTCGTCCGGGCGATGTGGCGGCGTGTTTTGCCGACCCGACCCTGGCACGTGAATTGATCGGTTGGCGGGCCGAACTCGGCATCGACGCGATGTGTGCGGACACCTGGCGTTGGCAGTCAAACAACCCGAATGGCTACAAGCCCTGAAGCGGTCTGGGAGGCTTGGGTCACAGGCCCGGTTCGTGCCACAATCCGGCGATTAACGGCACGGATAACCCCATGAGCGGTAAAGTTTTTGTCGAGACCCATGGCTGTCAGATGAACGAGTATGATTCGGCCAAGATGCTAGACGTGCTGGCGGCCGAGCTGGGTATGCAACGCGCCGCGACACCCGAGGAGGCCGATCTGGTCCTGCTGAACACTTGCTCGATCCGGGAAAAGGCGCAGGAGAAGGTGTTTTCGCAACTCGGCAAGTGGCGCCAGTTGAAGCTCCACAAGCCGGACCTGCTGATCGGCGTCGGCGGTTGCGTCGCGAGTCAGGAGGGTGAGGCCTTGCGCGCTCGCGCGCCTTACGTCGATGTGGTGTTCGGGCCGCAAACATTGCATCGCCTGCCGGATATGGTCCGGGCCGTGCGTTCGCAGCATCGGCCGATGGTCGATATTTCATTTCCAGAGATCGAGAAGTTCGATCGCTTGCCGGATCCGCGGGCCGAGGGACCGACCGCGTTCGTTTCGGTCATGGAGGGATGCAGCAAGTTCTGCACTTACTGCGTGGTGCCGTTTACCCGCGGCGCCGAGGTCAGTCGGCCGTTCGACGATGTGCTGGTTGAGGTGGCGTTGCTGGTGGAGCAGGGCGTGCGCGAAGTGACCTTGCTGGGGCAGAACGTCAACGCCTATCGCGGGCCGATGGCGGATGGCGAAATCGCCGATCTGGCGTTGCTGATTCACTATCTGGCGGCAATCGACGGCCTTGATCGGATTCGTTTCACCACCTCGCACCCGATTGAGTTCTCGGACCGCCTGATCGAGGCCTACGCCGAGGTGCCGCAGTTGGTGAGTCACTTGCATTTGCCGGTGCAAAGCGGCTCCGATCGCATCCTGGCGGCAATGAAGCGCGGTCACACGGCGCTTGAGTACAAGTCGCGCATCCGCCGGTTACGCGAGGCGCGCCCGGGCATCAGCCTGTCATCGGACTTCATTGTCGGGTTTCCGGGCGAGACCGAGGCCGATTTCGAGGCCACGATGCGCCTGATCGAAGAGATCGGTTTCGATCATTCCTACAGCTTCATATTCAGCCCGAGACCCGGCACGCCGGCGGCGGATTACGCCGATGACGTACCGCTGGAGGTCAAGAAGCGACGCTTGGCGCGCTTGCAGGACACGATCAACGCCAACGCCGCACGCATCAGCGTCGCAATGGTGGGTACGACCCAGACGGTGCTGGTCGATCGGCCCTCGCGCAAGGACGGTGCGATGATGGCCGGGCGCACCGAGAACAATCGGGTCGTGAATTTTCCTGGTGGCGAGCGTTTGATCGGTCAATTTGTCGATGTCCGCATCACCGAAGCCCTTCCCAACTCCCTGCGCGGTGAATTCGTGCAGATTACCCCCGCTTTGACGCGCAACGCCGCTTGAGGTCGCCTTTGTCACCTACAGTGCTATCGTTCGGGTTCGTATTCGAGCCGGTCGACAACCTCCGTCTCGCCAATCTTTGCGGGCAGTTCGACGAGCATCTGCGTCTCATGGAGCGCCGGCTTGGGGTCGAGATCAATAACCGTGGCGCGAGTTTCGATGTGATCGGCGAGGAGCGTCCGGCGCGGGCCGCGCTTGAGATCCTGCAGGGACTCTACAAGTTGACGGCCGAGGAGCCGCTGGTCCCGGCAAAAGTGCACCTGTATCTGCAGGAGTCGGGTGTTGATGCGATGCTCGAACCGGAGGCCGACGAAGAAAACCTCTCGGTGCGCACCCGGCGCGGCTTGATTCGTGGCCGCGGTCCTTCGCAGAACCGGTATCTGCGCGACATGCAGCGTTGCGATCTCACCTTCGGGATCGGTCCCGCGGGGACCGGCAAGACCTATCTCGCGGTCGCCTGCGCGGTGGAGGCCCTGGAGGCCGAGCGGGTGCGGCGGCTCGTGTTGGTGCGGCCGGCGGTCGAGGCGGGCGAGCGCCTGGGGTTCTTACCGGGTGACCTTACGCAAAAGATTGACCCGTACTTGCGCCCGATGTACGACGCGCTCTACGAAATGCTGGGCTTCGAGCGAGTGGCGAAACTCCAGGAGCGTAACGTCATCGAGGTTGCGCCGCTGGCCTACATGCGCGGACGCACCTTGAACGACGCGTTCATCATCCTCGATGAGGCGCAGAACACCACCATCGATCAGATGAAGATGTTTCTGACCCGCATCGGCTTCGGCTCGACTACCGTGGTCACCGGCGACGTGACGCAGACCGATCTGCCGCAAGGTCGCGAGTCCGGGCTGCGGCATGTGATCAAGGTGTTGAAGGACATCGACGGGATACGTTTCAATTTCTTCACTGCCCGCGACGTGGTGCGCCATCCGCTGGTGCGACGCATTGTGCAGGCTTACGAGCGCAGCGAGGGGCCGGCGCTCTGATGCCGTTTCAAGCCGAGATTCAGCTCGACGCGAATCCGCTCCCCGCGTTGGGCGAGCTTCCGTTTCAACGCTGGCTGGATACCTGTTTTGCCGATCGGGATGAACGCAGTGTCGTCATTCGAATCACCGACGCGGCCGAAAGCGCCACGCTCAACGCACAGTATCGCGGCAAGTCAGGCCCGACCAACGTGCTGTCGTTTCCGTTCGAAGCGCCGCCCGGAATCCCCATCGCGCACCTCGGCGATCTCGTGATCTGCGCGGAAGTCGTTGCCAGCGAGTCGAGCGAGCAGGGTAAGCCGTCGCACGACCACCTTGCGCATCTGGTCGTGCATGGGGTGTTGCATTTGCTCGGTTACGATCATATCGACGATACCGAGGCGCAGGTGATGGAGGCATTGGAGGTCGAGTTGCTGGCGCGCATCGGTGTGCCCGACCCCTACCGGGGGGATTCGTGATGAATGTCTCGTCACAGTCTGACTGTTCCTTGAGCGCCGTTTCGGACCGCGCGATCGAGTCATGAACCGATTCAGGTGCCCGAATATCCGCTCGAAATGGGCCGCGCGTGCGGTGTTGTCGCAAAAATGCCTAATGCTTTCCGTATGTTGTGGATTTTCCACACTTGTAATGCGGGCTAGCGAACACTATCTTTCTACTTAAACCATTTTTAACTCCAAACTGGATGCACGAAGATCACCCGCCGGTCGCTGACAGTCGTAGCTGGCTAGAGCGAATCAGCAAGTCCCTGCTCGGCGAGCCGGCCGACCGCGAACAACTCGTCGATTTGTTGCGTAGCGCGCATCGCCGCGACCTGCTCGACCTCGATGGCCTCAGCATGATTGAGGGCGTGTTGTCGGTCGCCGAACTCAAGGTCCGCGATATCATGATTCCGCGCGCGCAGATGGATACCCTGCGCGAAACCATGGGGCTGGAGGAGATGCTGCGGTTGGTGGTCGAGTCCGGCCACTCGCGGTTTCCGGTGGTGAGCGATCGCAAGGACAACGTCGTCGGCATTTTGCTGGCGAAGGATTTGTTGCGCTACCTCTTACCGGACGCTAGCAAGGACTTCGAGCTGAGCGATGTGATGCGCCATCCGGTCTTCATTCCGGAGAGCAAGCGGCTCAATGTGCTGTTGAAGGAGTTTCGTCACAGCCGCAACCACATGGCGATCGTGGTCGACGAATACGGCAGCGTTGCGGGTCTGGTGACGATCGAGGACGTGCTGGAGCAGATCGTCGGCGAGATCGACGATGAGTACGACACCGACGAAGACGAGCGCACGATCCTCGAAAAGGCACCCAATCATTACAGCATCAAGGCCTTGACCTTGATCGAGGAATTCAATGAATTCTTCCGCGAGCGCTTCGACGACAGCGAGTTCGATACGATCGGCGGTTTGATTGCGAGCCGGTTCGGCTACATGCCGCGGCGTAATGAGGCGGTCACGATCGGCAACTATACTTTTCGGGTCATCAAGGCGGACGGCCGACGTATTCACCTGCTTGAGGTGGTGCGTAGCGAGGAACCCGCCCTTCTGCAAAGCTGATCCTTTCGGAAATGGTACCTCGCGCGGTTCGGTGCGAGGGACTGTGTTCGGTGTGCATTACAGACCTCCGCGCGTGACGTCGCGAATTGAATAAACTCGAGAACAATCAACGCAGTGACGCTCGCTTCCCGTCCGTTCGTGATACCCGCACTCATCGCGGTGCTGGCCGGGGTGGGGCTGGTCGCCGCCTTCGCGCCGCTCAATCTCTGGCCGCTCGCGGTGCTCAGCCCCGCAGTGTTGTTGCTGGTTTGGAGCGGTCGCTCGCCGGGGCAGGCCTGGTGGCTCGGTTTCGCATTCGGCCTGGGTTACTACGGGGTGGGTGTTTCGTGGGTGTTCAATAGCATCTACGAGTTCGGCCAGGCACCGCTGCCGTTCGCAGCGGCGTTGACGACGCTCTTCGTACTGGTGTTGGCGCTTTATCCCGCGCTGACGGGCTGGATTCATGCCCGCTTCGAACGCGCGTATCCGAGCGCCCACGCCTTGCGCTGGGTGGTTTTCCTGCCCGCCATCTGGGTGCTGGGCGAGGGCTTTCGGGGTTGGTTTCTCACCGGTTTTCCGTGGTTGTGGCTGGGTTACAGTCAGGTGAGCTCGCCGTTGGGCGGGGTCGCGCCCGTCCTCGGAACGCTGGGCGTCAGCTGGATCGTCATGCTGTTGGCGGGGTTGCTGGTGTTTGCCCTGAGAGTGCGCGGACCTCTGCGTTGGCGCGCGCTCGGCGGCGGGTTGGTGGTGGTGCTGGCGGCCTGGGGGGCAGGGCAGATTCGCTGGACCGAATCGGCGGGCAAGCCGATTCAGGCCGTGTTGATCCAGGGAAACATTCAGCAGGATAACAAATGGGATCAGGATTGGTTGATCCCCACCGTCGAGCGCTATCTTGAACTCACCCATCGCAACCTCGATGTCGATCTGATCGTTTGGCCCGAAGCCGCGTTGCCGGGGCGTTACCACATCTTCAAGGATTCGGTGCTGGAACCCTTGCGCGCCGAGTTGCGCGACAAGGGCGTCGATCTGTTGCTCGGAATTCTCTACAAGAGCGAGCGGGGCACTCATAACAGCATCCTCAAACAGGGCGAGGATGTCGAGGTCTACCACAAGCGCCATTTAGTGCCGTTTGGCGAGTACATCCCGTTGCGTGATTGGCTGAATTGGCTCGGCGATATGGTGATACTTCCCGCAGCCGATATCACCCCGGGTAGCGAGGCCACGCTCCTGACCGCGGCAGGACAGCCGGTGGCTGCGTCGATCTGCTATGAGGCTGCCTATGGCGCGGAGATGGCGGACCGGTTGCCGCAGGCGACGCTGTTGGTGAACGTCAGCAACGATGCCTGGTTCGGTGATTCGTTCGCGCCATGGCAGCATCTGCAAATTGCCCAAATGCGCGCGCTCGAGCTGGGGCGGCCAATGTTGCGCGCGACCAATTCTGGGATCTCGGCGATGATCGATCATCGCGGCAAGGTGTTGGTGCAGTCGCCGCAGTTCAAGATCGCGGTGGTGCATGGCGACATCACGCCGCAGCAAGGTGCTACGCCGTTCGTACGTTTTCGCCATTGGCCGGTACTGTCCCTGGCTGGCTTGCTGGTGCTGTTGGCCGGCGCTTACGCACGCTATGCCCGGACGCGGGTACACTGAGTCGCGCCCGCCCCGAGCGCGCTAATCCCGTTCGTCAATTGCCTCCGTCGTCGCCTCCGGCGCGCGCGTGAACAAGGTGCCTTGACACTGCGGGCAGGGCGGAATCGGCTTCGTTTCCGAGAAATACAAGGTATGCCCGCAACTGGCGCAGGCGAGGGTACCGATGCCAGCGATTTCGCCGCTGCGGTACTCCGCAAGATCGAGATTGCGTTGCTCCAGTTCGGTGAGTTCGACGCGGGTGCGATCCGCCAATGAGGAGACCAAGTCGAGCATCCGCGCTTCGATCAAGCCGACGTCGATGCGCAGCCAGTCGCGCAGATCGCGTCCAGAATCAGCGAGATAGGCGCGCATCTCGCCGAGGTCGCGGCGCAGGTACTCGGCAATCTCGTGCGCCTCTTCGCGGGTCGCTTCCTGGAGATGAACCGCGTTATCGCGCGCGTGTTGCACCGCTTCGCCAAGTTCCGGCAAGGTCTTTTCCTCGGCGGTCACGAACAGTTCGTGGACCCGTTCGAGCATGCGGTTGTATAAGCCCGGTCGCCGGTCGGTCGATTTATCTTCTGACATTGCGCTACTCCTGTTTAATCCATCAATGATGTCATTGTAGCGATCCTGGGTGCCTCGCGCCCATTGAGACCAGCGCATCCGCGTTGTTATGCTTCGGCGACTTCAAGAATTTCGCATACGGGTACCCATGCAAGACCAATACAACGTCAGGGAAGTCGAACGCCAAGCGCAGCAGTTCTGGCGCGAGCGTGAGTCATTCAAGGTCCAGGACGACCCCACGCGGGCGAAATTCTACTGCCTGTCGATGTTTCCGTACCCCAGCGGAAAGCTGCACATGGGGCATGTGCGCAACTACACCATCGGCGACGTGATTGCCCGCTACCAGCGGATGCGCGGCCGGAACGTGCTGCAGCCGATGGGCTGGGACGCGTTCGGGCTCCCGGCGGAAAATGCAGCGATGAATCATGGTGTTCCGCCGGCGCAGTGGACCTACTCGAATATCGATTACATGCGCCAGCAGTTGCAGTCGCTCGGGTTCGCGATCGACTGGAGCCGCGAACTGGCGACCTGTAAACCGGACTACTATCGCTGGAATCAATGGCTGTTCCTGCGCATGTTGGAACAGGGTATCGCGTATAAAAAGACTCAGGTGGTGAACTGGGATCCCATCGACCAGACGGTATTGGCCAACGAGCAGGTGATCGATGGTCGCGGCTGGCGCACCGGCGCGGTGGTCGAAAAGCGCGAGATTCCCGGCTACTACCTCGCGATCACGCGTTACGCCGAGGAGTTGCTTGCGGCGCTGGATCAACTGCCGGGGTGGCCCGACCGGGTCAGGACCATGCAGGCCAACTGGATCGGCAAGAGCCACGGGGTGCGCTTTGCATTTCAGTACACGCTTGATGGCGACGCCGGGCAACTTTGGGTCTATACCACCCGCGCCGATACCATCATGGGGGTGACTTTCTGCGCCGTGGCGGCGGAGCACCCGTTGGCGACGCGGGCCGCGCGCGACAATCCCGAGTTGGCGGCGTTCATCGACGAATGCAAACGCGGCGGCGTGGCCGAGGCCGATCTCGCGACGATGGAAAAGAAGGGTATGCCGACCGGCATCGACGTCGCGCATCCGCTCACCGGCGAGCCGGTGCCGGTCTGGGTCGGTAACTACGTGTTGATGAGCTACGGCGAAGGCGCGGTGATGGCGGTGCCGGCGCATGACGAACGGGATTTTCATTTTGCGCGGAAGTATGGATTGCCGATTCGGCAGGTGATCGAGCACCGTTCGGGGACTACGGATGCCGCGTTTACGACCGAACGCTGGCAGGAATGGTACGGCGACAAGTCGGTCGGCGTCTGCGTCAACTCCGGCAAGTATGACGGTCTCGATCCCGCCGCCGCGGTGGAGGCTATCGCGGCCGATCTTGCTGTGAAGGATCTCGGTGGTAAGCAGGTGCAATGGCGTTTGCGCGACTGGGGTGTCTCGCGTCAACGCTATTGGGGGTGTCCGATTCCGATCGTCCATTGCGACCATTGCGGCGACGTGCCGGTCCCCGACGCGCAGTTGCCGGTGGTGCTGCCGGAGGATTGCGTGCCGGACGGATCCGGTAACCCGCTCGCCAAACGCGAGGATTTCGTCCATTGCGCGTGCCCGAAGTGCGGCCGGCCAGCGCGCCGCGAGACCGATACGATGGATACCTTTGTCGATTCGTCGTGGTATTACGCGCGTTATGGCGTGCGCGACGGGGCTGCGGCGATGGTCGATTCCGGGACCGATTACTGGATGCCGGTCGATCAGTATATCGGCGGTATCGAGCACGCGATTCTGCATTTGTTGTACTCGCGCTTCTGGAGCAAGGTCATGCGCGACCTCGGGCTGGTGCGCTATGACGAGCCGTTTACCCATCTGTTGACGCAGGGGATGGTGATTGCCGAGACCTATTATCGCGAGTCCAATGACGGTAAGCGGGCCTGGTTCAATCCTGCGGATGTTGATGTGGAGCGCGATGACAAGGGGCGTATCCTGCGTGCGGTATTGCGTGCCGATGGCGCTGAGGTCAGTGTCGGCGGCATCGAGAAGATGGCCAAATCGAAGAACAACGGGATCGATCCGCAAGCGCTGATCGAGCATTACGGGGCCGATACCGCCCGCTTGTTCACGATGTTCGCCGCGCCGCCCGAGTTGTCGCTGGAGTGGTCGGATTCGGGCGTAGAGGGGGCTTATCGCTTTTTGCGGCGAGTCTGGGTTCTGGCCTACGAGGGCCGTGTTCAGATTGCGGCGGTTCGGGCGGGTGAGGGCGTAGCGGCGGCGCCAGGCGAAACGCGGCAAGTCGCACGGCGCGAGATCCATACCGTCTTGCGCAAGGCCATTGAGGACTTCAATCGCAACCAGTTCAATACCGTGGTTTCGGCCTGCATGATGATCGCCAACACGCTGGCGCGCGCGAGCACGGACGCGGCGGATGCGAACCTCAAGCACGAGGGCATGAGCATCCTGCTCAGATTGTTGGCGCCGATCGCACCCCACATCACCCACGTACTGTGGCGTGAACTGGGTTATGGCGAGGATATCCTCGATGCGCCGTGGCCTGAAGTCGACGAGTCAGCGCTGGTGCAGGCGAACATCGAGTGGGTGGTTCAGGTCAACGGCAAACTGCGCGGGCGGGTGACGGTCGCCGCGGATGCCGAGCGCGCGAGCGTCGAGGCGGCGGCGGTAAACGATCCCGCGATTCAGCGCTTTATCGCGGATCTTCAGGTGCGCAAGGTCATTGTAGTGCCGGGGAAACTCGTCAATATCGTGGTGGGTTGAGCGGGTGCGTAGCGCGCTCGCGATTCTGCTCGGTTTTGCCCTGCTGGCGGGGGCGGGCTGTGGCTTTCATCTGCGCGGGACGGAAGGCGTGCCCCTGGCCCAGGTGTTGCCGGAGGTCTATATCGAGGGTGCCGATATCGGCGTCGGATTCGGCGAGTTGTTGGCCGATTCTTTGCGCGCGAATCATGTGCGCGTGCTGAAAGCGCGCGATGCGGCGCGTCCGGTGCTCAACCTGAGTCCCTTGCGCGAATCTCGGCTCGTGGTCTCGGTGGACAGCGAATTGCGGGTGCGGGAGTACGCGTTGATCTCTGAATTGAACTACCAGTTATTGCCCGCAGGGCGCACGGGTGAGGTCCCTAATCAGTTGGCTCAGGTACGTCGCGATCTCGTCAACGACCCGCTGCAAGTGCTCGGCAGTGACCGGGAAGCGCGTCGGCTGCGGCGCGAAATGCACCAGGAGTTGGCGCATGTGCTGACTTTGCGGTTACGCTTGCACTCGCTGCAATGATTTCTTCGCGCCGCGAGACCGTAGGGCCGAGCGCGGTACCTTGGCAGCGTTTCATAGCCGCCAGCGGGAGAACATCTGAATGCCGGATTCGTCGAAGCTAACGATCAAACACTATCGCGCGGTGATGCTACTCGGTATCGCGGCATCGCTGGTCGGGCTGGTGGGGGCGATTGGGGTGGGCGCCGTGCTCGCGTATCTGATCGCCGAACTGGTTGCCGGGCGGCTGCATTTTTTGCTGCATCAGGTCATCTTTCAGGCGGTTTGGTGGATATTCTTTGCCAGTCTGTTTACGGTCGGGTTGCATTTGATTCTTTCGAGTATCACCCGTCGCCGGCGTGATCTCGTCCCCGGAATCGCGCTGTACTTCCTGGGCCTGGCGTTGGTGGTCAATGGTCTGATTCTACTGCTGTATTCCGATCCGTTTTACGGTTTGACGGCGTTGCTGATCGGGGTCGTTCTGGTCTTTATCGAGTGGCGTTTTGATATCACCTGAGGCGCGCGGGTGCGCTCGCGACCCGCGCGGCCCGCAACGGGTTACCGGGTTTCGTCGCAACGGCCGAACCCGAGCGTCTGTGAAAATATCCCGCAATTTACTGCGGACGCCCCTCGACCTGGTGTGCTGCGTTGCGATTGGCCCGAAATCGGGTTTCGTAAGCCGGCTACGCGCCCCGATTTCGGGCCTCTTGCGCCTTGTTCACCACGCCCAGGGTCGCCCTCGTGACGATCGGGGACATTTTCACAGGCTCTGAGCGGAGTACGTATGCATCTTCATATTCTTGGAATCGCTGGAACCTTCATGGGTGGCCTCGCGCAGATCGCGCGTGCCGCGGGGCATCGCGTAACCGGCGCGGATACCCAGGTGTATCCGCCGATGAGTACGCAACTCGAGGCCGCGGGGATCTCTTTCGTGGAAGGATTCGATCCCGCGCAGCTTTCGCCCGCCCCCGATATGGTCGTCGTCGGCAATGTGATGTCGCGCGGTCGGGCGGTGATCGAGGCCTTGCTCGACCGCAATCTGCCGTATACCTCCGGACCCCAGTGGCTCTACGAGCATGTTCTGCGCGAACGCTGGGTGTTGGCGGTCGCGGGCACCCATGGCAAGACCACCACCGCGAGCATGCTCGCGTGGATTCTCGAATACGCTGGTCTGCAACCGGGGTTTCTGATTGGCGGTGTGCCGCTCGATTTCGGTGTCTCGGCCCGGCTCGGCGGATCGCGCTACTTCGTCATCGAGGCCGACGAATACGACACGGCTTTTTTCGACAAGCGTTCAAAGTTCCTGCACTACCACCCGCGGACGCTGATCATCAACAACATCGAGTTCGATCACGCGGATATCTTCGCCGACCTGGCGGCGATCCAGCGTCAATTTCACCATCTCGTGCGAACGGTTCCGGGTGCTGGACGAATTATCCATCCCGCGAGTGATTCCGCGGTGCGCGAGACCTTGGCGCAAGGCTGCTGGACCCCTTGCGAGCAGACTTTGGTCGAACCCGGCGCGGCGGGATGGCGCTTTCAAGCGCTGGCCCCGGATTGCTCGGCACTGCGCGTGCTGCAACACGATACTGAGGCGGGCGTGTTGCACTGGAATCTGTTGGGCGAGCACAACGCGGCGAATGCCTTGGCGGCCGTGGCGGCGGCGGAACAGGTCGGGGTCACGCCAGCGCAGGCCCTGGCTGCCCTGGCGGAGTTCAAAGGCGTGCGGCGCCGGCTCGAATTGCGCGGCACGGTCGCCGGGGTCGCGGTCTATGACGATTTCGCCCACCATCCCACCGCGATTGCGACGACCTTGCGCGGCCTGCGGCAACGGCTCGGTACTGCGGCGCGGATCCTCGCGGTCTGCGAGCCGCGCTCCAATACCATGCGTCTTGGTGTTCACGCGCACTCGCTTGGAGCGGCGTTCGATGGCGCTGATCGGGTCTACATTCACGCACCAAACGATCTCGGTTGGGATGCCGGGGGAATCGCGACCACCGCGCCAAAGGTACTCACGGCCTCGGTCGATGAACTCCTGGCGCGCCTGGATCACGATGCGGCCGCGGGAGACCACATACTCATCATGAGTAATGGTGGATTCGGCGGGCTGCATGAAAGACTACTTGCCACTTTGGCCGCACGCACGCCCCGATGATGACCGCCCGCAACGTCGCTTTAGCCATGACCGGCGCTTCGGGCGTCCAGTACGGCTTGCGGCTGCTTGAACATTTGTTGCGGGCGGGCGTCGAGGTGGGACTCATGCTCTCGCAACCGGCGCGGGTTGTGATCGGCACCGAAACGGATCTCGCGCTGCCGGGGCGGCAAGGGGAGGCGGAGCGATTTTTGGTCGAGCATTTCGGGGCGCGTGCGGGTCAATTGAGCGTCTATGGCGAACAGCAATGGACCGCGCCGGTCGCCAGTGGTTCCGCTGTGTTCGATGCCTGCGTCATTTGCCCATGCACTACCGGCACTCTGGCCGCGGTCGCGACCGGGCAGAGCCGTTCCCTGATCGAGCGCGCCGCCGATGTCACGCTCAAGGAGCGCAAGCGCCTGATTCTGGTCGTGCGGGAAACCCCATTCTCCGAGATCCATCTCGAAAATATGCTACGTCTTGCGCGCATGGGTGCGGTGATCATGCCAGCGAATCCGGGGTTTTATCACCGTCCACGCTCGATTGAGCAACTGGTCGATTTCATGGTCGCGCGGGTGCTGGATCATCTTGGGATCGAGCATGCCTTGCTGCCACGTTGGGGCGAGAAACAGGGGAAACAGCGTTATGAGTGAGATGCTGCCGATTTTTCCGCTCTATACGGTTCTGTTTCCCGATGGCCTGCTGCCCTTGCGGATTTTCGAACCGCGCTATCTCGACATGGTGTGTCGATGCCTACGTGAAGACAGCGGGTTCGTGGTTTCACTGATCCATGCCGGTAAGGAGGTCGGGGAGGCCGCGGAGGTTTACACCATCGGCACTGAGGCGCGGATCATCGATTGGGAGAAGCGCGACGATGGCCTGCTCGGGGTCATGGCGCTGGGAACGCGGCGTGTGCATATCGACTCCACGCGGATTCAGGCGGATCAACTTCTGGTTGGAGAGGTGACGCCGCTCGACGACGAGTCGCCCCGCCCGCTACCGACCGAATATGAACCGCTCGCACGGATCCTTTCCAATATCCTGGGTGAGATTCAATTGCCCTACGATCAACCCGAGTCGCGGATGGGAGACGCGGTGTGGGTCTCGCGACGGCTGACGGAGTTCTTACCGGTCAATCCGAAGCATAAGCAAGCCTTGCTCGAAATTGAAGATCCGTTGCAGCGCCTCAGGATTCTCCGCGATGACTTGGTAAAGCTCGAGATACTGTAAAAATGCGGGTTGCGACCGCGCCGATATATGGCCTTCAGGGGCGCTTTGTGGCACAGTCCGGGCTCTTTTTTGATCCGCTTGATCGACATTCGAGGGCAATACCTTGGCGACTACGACACTGACTCAGGACAACTTCGAGACCACCGTCACCGGCAACGAGATCGTCATCGTTGACTTTTGGGCGCCTTGGTGTGGCCCATGTCGGACCTTCGCGCCGATTTTCGAGTCCGTGTCGGAGAACCATCCCGATGTCGTCTTCGCCAAGGTCAACACCGAGGAAGAGCAAGCGATCGCAGCCAGTTTCCAGATTCGATCGATCCCGACCCTGATGGTCTTTCGCGAACAGGTCATCCTGTTTTCGCAAGCCGGCATGTTGCCCGCGGCGCAACTCGAGAATCTGATCGCCAAGGTGCGCGAAGTGGACATGGCCCAAGTTCACGCTGAAATCAACAAGCAAAACGGCTGACGCCGACCCCATCGCAATCCGCCACTGACAGGGACGGCCGGGCACGATGCTTTTTCTACTTGCGATCGCGTTGACCCTGGCAACTTTGCCGGGGACGCTCGAATTGTTGTTGCTCACCTTGCCAACTTGGTTCGGTTCAGGCAATCAGGCAACCGCGCGCCGGGGTTCCGGTCCTTCCAGGCTCGCAATCGTGATTCCCGCCCACAATGAAGAGGCCGGCTTGCCGCTCACGGTTACGAGCCTCTTGGCCTGCGACGACCCGTTGCCCGCGAGCGATCTGGTCGTCATCGCCGACAACTGTTCCGACGCAACGGCAGAGGTGGCGCGCAAACACGGGTGCACGGTGCTGGAGCGGGCCGATTCCGAGCGACGCGGCAAGGGTTATGCGTTGGATTTCGCATTTAAGTTTCTGGCCGATAAGGGCTACGACGGTTATGTGATCGTCGACGCCGATACCTCGGTTGAGCCGAATTTCCTGAGCGCGTTTCGCGCCTTGTTCGCACGCGGTGGCGACGCGGGCCAATGCGTTTACCGGGTCGGCAACGCCGCGGTCAACGTGCGTACCCGCCTGATGAACATCGCGTTTCTGGCATTTAATTACCTCCGCCCGCTGGCACGCCATCGGCTCGGGCTTTCTGCCGGAATTCTCGGCAACGGCTTTGCGTTGTCGGCGCGCACCGTGCATGAGGTGCCGTACGACAGCTTTTCAATCGTCGAGGATCTCGAGTATCACACCCGCCTGATCCGCGCCGGTAAGCGGGTCGAGTTCCTGGTTGAAACGGCGGTCTGGTCCGATATGCCGGCGACCAGTGGCGATGCGAAGTCCCAGCGCGAGCGTTGGGAGGGCGGGAGATTTCGGATGATCGTCGAGCAGGTGCCGGCGCTGCTGCGTGAGATCGTTCACCAACGGCGATTCGGGCTGATTGAACCGCTCTTCGAATTGCTGCTGCTGCCGCTCGCGTATCATGTATTGATGGTGGTTGGACTGCTGCTGGTTGCGCGCGGCCCCTTCGCGCCCTACGCGTGGTTTGCGTTGGTCCTGATCATTGCGCACATCGTGACCGCGATGCTCGTGGGCAAGGCCGGGCGCGAGGACTGGAAGGCGCTCTTCAGCGCGCCTTTTTACGTATTCTGGAAGCTCGTCAATCTCACCGGAATCCTGAAGACCGCTGGCCGCGGCGCGAGCTGGAAACGTACCTCGCGCGGTTAGCGGCCAACAGCGCCGGGTGTCGTTAGCGCGACAATTCGGCGAACACCTCGTCCGCTGCATGCACGGTCGCGGCGATATCCTCCGGACTGTGTACGGTTGAAACAAATCCGGCCTCGAATGCCGACGGCGCGAGGTAAACACCACGTTGCAGCATTCCGTGAAAAAAGCGCTTGAATGCGTCCACATCGCAGCGCGTAACGGCTGCGTAAGTGTCAATTCGCGGTTCCCGGGTAAAAAAGATGCCGAACATCCCGCCGACCTGAGCGGTGGTGAACGGCACTCCGTGGCGGTCGGCAGCGGCCTGCAGGCCTTCCAGAAGCATCCGGGTCGACCCTTCCAATGTTTCGTAAAAGTCCGGTCGGGCAGTGATTTCCAGAGTTTTCAGCCCGGCAGCCATCGCAATCGGATTGCCGGACAGCGTGCCGGCTTGGTACACCGGTCCGAGTGGCGCGAGCTTTTCCATGATTGCGCGAGCGCCGCCAAATGCCCCTACCGGCATACCGCCGCCGATGATCTTGCCCAACGTCGTCAGATCGGGGCGTACCCCGTAGCGCGCCTGGGCTCCGCCCAGCGCGACCCGGAAACCCGTCATCACTTCATCGAAAATCAACACTGCGCCATAGGTGTCGCAGAGTGCTCGCAACCCTTCGAGAAATCCCGGCAGCGGCGGGATGCAGTTCATGTTACCCGCCACCGGCTCGACAATGACGCAGGCGATTTGATCCGGTAATTCCTCGAAACACGCCTTAACCGACTCGATCCGGTTGTAATCGAGCGTCAAGGTTTGCTCGGCTAGTGCCGCCGGTACACCGGGGGAGCTGGGCACGCCGAGCGTTAACGCCCCGGATCCGGCCTTGACCAGCAACGAGTCGCCATGGCCGTGGTAACAACCTTCGAACTTTATGATTTTGTCGCGGCCGGTGAATCCGCGCGCGAGCCGTATGGCGCTCATCGTCGCTTCCGTACCCGAGCTGACCATGCGGATCAGCTCCATTGACGGGACCAGTTTCTGTACCGCTTCCGCCATTTCGATCTCGGCCTCGGTCGGAGCGCCAAAGCTCAAGCCGTCGACCACCGCCTGTTGCACGGCAGCGACGATTTCCGGGTGGGCGTGCCCGGCGACCATCGGGCCCCAGGATCCAACGTAGTCGATATACCGTTCGCCATCGGCGCCGAATAGGTAAGCCCCCTGTGCGCGACGAATGAAAATTGGGTCGCCCCCGACGCCACGAAAGGCGCGTACCGGAGAGTTGACACCACCGGGGATGCTGCGCTGCGCGCGCTCGAACAGTGCTTGAGAGCGAGTCACGTCGTAATACCTGCGTTGTTTCCGGAAAACCGAGGATTGTAATGGATTTGTCGGGTCGGCGAGGATTGTCTTGGCGTCGGAGCGGTCGCGCGAATGGCCGAGGCGTAACGCGGATTGTAGCGTCTTAAAGTTAATCTATATTAAAATTGATCGGTGGAATGCTAGAGTATCGAGTCGTACTTTGATCTAAATCAACACAGTAGCGCTGCGGCTCGATTAACGTCGGACACTGAGAAACGGAGGGGCGGATGATGTCAGAGAGTTTGGTTTTTGACGCGGAGCTGATACAGCGTTATGACCAGAGCGGGCCGCGCTATACCTCCTACCCGACCGCCGTTTCGTTTACCTCGGATTTTTCCGAGGCTGATTATCGACGCGCTGCACGCGAGAGCAACGAGGAGCTCATTCCCGGTCCGCTATCGCTGTATTTCCACATCCCGTTTTGCGAAAAGGTTTGCTTTTATTGCGCGTGCAACAAGATCGCGACTAAGAACCATTCATTGGCGGGCGAGTACCTGGATCGTTTGCAAACCGAGATCGCGATGCAGGCGGTGCTCTACGATAGCGACCGTGTGGTTGACCAACTGCACTGGGGTGGCGGTACCCCAACCTTCCTGAATCCGGACGAAATGCAGCTGCTGATGGACGTTACGCGTAAGCAGTTTAATTTGCGTGCCGATGACGAAGGTGACTACTCGATCGAGATCGATCCGCGTTCCGTCAACGACGAAGTGATCCAGC
Source organism: uncultured Thiotrichales bacterium (assembly GCA_964620675.1). Lineage (GTDB taxonomy): Bacteria > Pseudomonadota > Gammaproteobacteria > UWMA-0217 > UWMA-0217 > CAYSFW01. The sequence goes on from CAZUJU010000046.1 coordinate 17,595, forward strand.
ACCTGCGCGAGCTGGGTTTCAATCGCTTCAGTCTCGGGGTTCAGGACATTGATCCGCGGGTGCAGCGTGCCGTCAATCGGGTACAGCCGTTGGAAATGACCCAGGCGGTGATCGAAAGCTGTCGACGTGTCGGGGGAAAGTCGCTCAATATCGACTTAATCTACGGGTTGCCGTTGCAGACCATCGAGAGTTTCGATAAGACGCTTGAGGCGGTACTTGCGCTGTCGCCGGATCGGATGTCGATCTTCAACTACGCCCACCTGCCGGAGCGCTTCAAACCGCAGCGGCGAATCAACGAGCGCGATCTGCCTTCCGCGGCCGACAAACTCGAAATCCTGAAAAATACCATCGGCCGCTTGACCGCGTCTGGCTATGTTCATATCGGCATGGACCACTTCGCGAAGCCCGAGGACGAATTGGTCCTGGCGCAACGCGACGGCAAGCTGCACCGAAACTTCCAGGGATACACCACGCACGGCGACTGCGATCTCATCGGCATGGGCTCGAGTTCGATCGGCAAGGTGCATGACGTGTACAGCCAGAATGAGAAGGAATTGGCCAAGTACTACGCGACACTGGAGAGCGGGCATCTTCCGGTGGTGCGAGGCCTTCGCCTGAGCGCGGATGACGTGCTGCGCCGCGAGATCATTCAATCGCTCATTTGCTCGTTTGAACTCGACATTCCACGTTTTGAACAATCATTCGATATTTCGTTTCGAGCGAAATTTGCCTACGAACTGGCAGCGCTCGGCGCGATGGAGGATGACGGGCTCGTCGAGGTGTCGGAGGAGAAAATTCGCGTGCTGCCGCGAGGTCGTCTACTCGCGCGTAATGTATGCATGGTGTTCGATGCCAGTCTCCGCAGCCTGACCGACCGCCCGCGGTTCTCTCGGGTCATCTGACCCAGCACAGTCTTCCGCGCTGCAATTATTTCGCCAGTATCGTTGGCGGTGTTCCTGCCGGCGACCGACGGGACCGTTGTGTATCCGTTCGGGTCCGATGACGCCCTTCTGTGAGTATGTTCCTCACCGACGCCCTAGGTGCGGCGTATCGTTGTCGCGTTAAATGGCGGTCAATGCGCCTCGGCGCAGATGCCGATAATTGCGAGCAACAAAGCTGCCCTGAAGCGCACGAGCGACGTCACGGGTAGCGCAGGAAGATACAGAGGACAAAATGGATACGGCAAATTCCCGGCCTGACCGGGCGTGGTGGCTACCCGCAGCTTTACTCTGCGCGGCTGGATTGCAAGCCTGCGGTGGAGGCGGCGGTGGAGGCGGCGGTGCGACGAGCGGCACATCCAACTCGGGTGGAACGGGTTCTCCACCAGCCGCGGTGGTGCCCGATGGCGCGATTTCAACAAGTAACGCGGCCAAGATCATGTCGCAGGTTATGAATGCACCTGCGTTGATGAGTGCGGTGATTGACTACATCCCGACAACCGGACTGGGTCAGCTCCAGGCGTCGGCAAAGTCCTCCCATACGGCGTTGTACCGCAGCACCACCAGTTTGACCTGTCCTGCGGGTGGCAGTCAGGCGTGGACTTATACCCAGGCGGTTCCCGGTCAATGGGCCAGCGGCGATCGTTGGGACTATACGGCGACCAATTGCGGGCTGACCAGCACCCTGCGCGAGAGCGGCCGGGTTACCGGAATCGTCCGATCGTCCAGCGGGAACTGGGATCTCGGCGGTGCGGGTACGTTGGGAGCAGACCTGACATTCTCGGCAGTTAGCATCAGCGAGACGGCGATCGGCTACCCGTACCAAGCTACTCTTGATGGCGTAGTAGCCTATAGCATGGTGCGGAATGCGGAGTTGACGCGGATCGAGGTCTCCGCCACGGGGCTGCAACTCGCAGCGACCGAGGGTGGCGATCAATTCAGGATCACGGTGAACGGTGCGAAGCACTCCGTGCAAATTAATGTTGCGAATGGTAGCTACGTCCTCGACAACGACTTTGAAATGACCTTGACCTCAACCTCCGATCCAACGGTCAATGGAACCTATCGCGTCGGCATCGATCCTGTCATGGCGGGTACCTACAATACCGGCCTCGACTTGTTCGATCCCCCCAGCTCCGGCCGCCTCGCCGTGGTCGGACCGAACGGCGCAAAGATTGTGTTGACATCGACGGGCGGCGGATGGGTATCACTCGCGGTGGATACAAACGGTGATGGCGTGGTCGAATCGGTCGAAGCCGCGCTATGGGATAACCTATATAAGCGGTGATCCGTGCGCTGGGTGTGGCCTTTGTTGATTTCGCGGTGAATCGGTTCGGCGTCCATGGTCAATACCCCCATCACCTGTGGCTCAGTCGCTCAAAGGCAAAGCCGCTTGTGCATAGAGTCGCGCGTTCCGTCCGATCTCAGGGTAAATAAGAGTTTATTAATACTAAATAAGTGATTGATATATATAAATTATTTTCGAATTGCCGGGCTTGATAAATCGCTCAAAAGGTTGCAATTCGTTACAAGCTCCGGTATGTTTACCGCCGTGACATGGCGTGAGGCAGGAGTGGGACAGAGATCCCGAAGCCCTGTTTAACGAGAAGTTGAAAAGATTGGCCTCACGCACGAAAGCTTTTCAGCGGGGCTTTCATAAAGACGTTCAAGGAGCGATTCCAATGCATATTGGTAAGAATTTACCGCGCGCGACCACAACGATTTTGTTGGCGGCAGCGCACCTTTCTCTTCTTACCGCTTGCGGTGGGGGAGGCGGGGAAGCCTCCAAAAGCAGTTTCAGTATCATCGAAGCCGCTTCGGCTTCTATCCTTCCATCTGGTGCAGTCGACGCTCCGTCGGCAACCTCTGAGAAAAATATTAACAGCGTAGTCGCGGGAAAAACGGGAATCACGTCCCAAAACGCGCTGCAAGTGGCCGATCTCGCCTTGGGTTTTAGCCAACTGCCGCGCTATATCGAAACCGACTACAGTGGATCGGTCGTCGTTGCGCACGCCAATGAGTATGTTGCGCTGAATCCTCGCGCCGCCTTGAGCGAGCCCACCGTGGTCTCCGGCGAGCGGGTATCCTGCGGCGCCGGTGGGTCGGTGAATATCTCTCGGTCCAGCGTGAATACGATGCCCACGATCAATCCGCAGCCGGGCGACCAAGCGACTTATGATCTGGTTCAGTGCAAATTGGGGTCGACGGACATCGGAACCTTGCTACTTAACGGTTCCATCAATGCCTTTCTGACGGAGTATACGGGCGACGTCATCAACGGTGGAGCTGGGCATGCCGGACTGGGTCTGGTGCTCAATAACCTGCAGATTGGCGCGGAGTTCTATCCCTCTGGCAAGCGAACCTACGCCAACTACCACGGCGAGATGGCGCTGACCGCGGATACGACGGCGACTTCGATTACGGTTGCCGCGAGCGCCAGTCGCCTCAGTGCAACGCTGACGGAGGATACATTGACCCAGTACGGCGCGACGCTGTTCAACTACAAGTCGAAGCTGGAACAGAATCTGGTCAACCGAACGTTCAACCTGACGACCGCGTTCCGCATTCAAGTGGCGTCCGACAGCAGTGGCGCAACGGGCGGGATCTATACCGTCTCAACTGAAGCGCCGTTAGTCGGAACCGCTATCGGTGGCGCTCATTGGCCAGCGAGCTCCGGCAAGTTGAGAATCGCTGCGGCCGACGGCAGTAGTGTGACATTGACCGCGATGAGTGGTGGGATGGTTGAGCTTGCCGTAGACGAAAATGGCGATGGCGTGGCGGAGAACACCCAAATCGCGCACTGGGAAAATCTCGTCGACTAACCTCGCGCGGCGACCGGTTCGATCCGGCTACGCCTCCTCTACGACGCACCCAAACGGGTGCGTCGTCGTTATATCAATGTGTTGTTTGGAATTGAGCACGGATTCAGGTAAATGTTTTCACGGCGCAGCTAGGATTACTACACATAAATAACGCAACATGTATCATGCTGTTTCATACCTGTTCCAAGACAAGGCGTTGGCTATGCGACAGACTGAACTGCATCTCACTGACGAAGACCGTGAGTTGATCGAATCGTACCGGGCGAAAGGTTTGCGTCATGCACGGGAAGTGAATCGGGCGCATGTTCTTTCGGCACTTGATCGCGGCGTTCCGGAGTCCCAGATTACGGCAGTCTTGGGCGTGGGGCGAACGCTCATCTGGCGAACGCGGGCGGCGTATCTGGAGGGCGGGGCGGAATACGCGGTGCGTGATGTGGCGCGGCCAGGCAAACCCACCCAATACGGTGCGGATGTCGAAGCACAGATTTCAGCCTTGGCCTGCTCGTCGCCACCGGAGGGGGCCACGCGCTGGACACTCGAATTGCTTGAACAGGCGGCGCACGCACTGGCCGATATCGGACCGATCAGCCGCGAGACGATTCGCCGGCTGCTAAAAAAAACTGCATCAAGCCGTGGCGCAAGTTGATGTGGTGCGTCGGCAAACTGACGGAAGAGTACCGGCAGCGGATGTACGATCTGCTGGACTTGTACGCTCGTCCGTTCCGGTCGAGAGAACCGGTCGTTTGCCTGGACGAGAAGAGCAAGCAGCTGCTGAAGGATTCGCGCCAAACCTTGCCGATCAAGCCTGGAACGCCCGTGCGACAGGATTACGAGTACGTGCGGGGCGGCACCTGCAACCTGTTCGTGGCGGTCGAACCCAAAGGCGGACGACGGGTCGTGCAGATTACAGATCATCGTACCAAGACGGATTTCGTGGCCTTCGTCAAATCCCTGCTCGAACAGGTCTACGCGACGGCGCGTCGAATCCATCTGGTCATGGACAATCTCAACACGCATTTCCGCAAGTGTTTCGAGGAGGTTCTCGGAGTCAATGCCGCGCACAAACTGTTGCGTCGCGTCGTTTTCCACTACACCCCGAAGCACGCCAGTTGGCTGAACATGGCAGAAATCGAAATTGGCACTCTTGACCGCCAATGCCTGAATCGGCGCCTGCCCGACCGTGACACGCTCGCCAGTGAAGTCGATGCATGGCAACGACGCCGGAACGACGAGCGGCGACGTATCGAATGGACGTTCTCTCGGCAAGACGCGGATCTGAAAATGGCTCGGCATTATGTTTCGTAATTAATGTGGTGTGATACTAGGCTCCCAACTCTCCCAGCTCTCCCAACTCTCCATGGGTACAGGCATCGTCTTCGGCAAGGATGCGTTTCTTCTCGGCAGCACTGAAATAGCGGTACGTACGCTTTTCATGTTGCGGGTTAGGGACTACTTGGTTATCGGGTAATTCACTGCTGGGTTTCGGCGTTTTCTGGCTTCCTCTGTCTTGCCCGAATCTACATTTATTTCGCTATCGGGTTGGTCTCAGAGTAGCTTGACACATAGGGCCCGAGGGGACGTGTTTAGGTGATTTACTCCAAGTCCGTCAAAGATTTAATTGAAGCGACTCCAAAGCGCCTTCGATCATCGGTAAAGTAGCCGCCAACAGCTACTCCGAATTCAGGATGAACCAGCGAGCTTCCGGATTTTCACTCGTCGAATTGATGATCGCGATATCGATCGTCGGCATCCTCGGCTCGTTCGCTATCGCGGGCATGGGCACCTACATTGCGCGAATTCAACTCGTCGAAGCGCTGGGTCTCTCCGGCACCGTCAAGCAACGGATCATCGAGTACATCCAGCAGACCGGCGAACTGCCCGAAAACAACGATACCGCAGGCCTGTCGAACCCCACCAGTTTCAGCGGCAAGTACACTCAGGCGATCGAGGTCGACGAGGGGGTCATCCATCTCGTTATGCGCGAGGAAGGGGCGGTCAGTCGCCTGATTCGAGGTGGCCGACTGTCGCTGCGGCCCTTGATTCTGCCGAGTGACGGCGTCACGGTGGTCGCCTGGTTGTGCGGTGACGAACAGCCGCCACCTGAACTCGCGACGACGGAGGTATTCGCGAGTAAGAACCTCACCGATATCAACCACTTTCTGCTGCCGACCAGTTGCCGCTAAGGCCACCGCCGCGGGCGCGCGATTGGTAGAATGCGCGTCGTCCCATCTCTCGGAATTCGCGTCATGCCCTTTCGCACTCAGCTCTCACTTGCGGTATTGTTGCTGGCATTTATCTTGCTGGTTCCTGGCATCACCCAACCGATGCTGACCCTCAATGGCTCGCTCGACAAGGCGCGGGTCGTCGACCTCGGCAAACAGATGATCACCAACCACCCGAATCTAATGCCGATGGTCGCGAGTGTTGCGAACAGCCTGCTCGATTCGCTGGATCTTAGTGGTCGCATTCAAGCCTATGAAAAGACTCGCAGCATCCTCGGCACGGTGAAGGAGTTGTTCGATTCCGGCAATCCGTTGGTGGGGTTTCTGATCATGCTCTTCAGCGTGATCGTCCCGGTGACGAAAGGCCTGCTGATCGTGCTCGGTACGGTGACGCGAACCCTGCACTGGCGCCAGTATTCTTTTCAAATCAGCAATTTGATCAGCAAATGGTCAATGGCGGACGTATTCGTCGTCGCAATCGTGGTGGCCTATCTCGCCGCCAACGCATCGCGCGACATGGGAGAGATTTTTGTACTTGAGGCGCGCCTCGGCAGCGGATTCTATTATTTTCTCGGTTACTGTCTGCTCTCGGTGTTATCGGCCCAATTGATGCTGGGCGGCGCCACGCCGCACCGAGGCACTCAGGGCAAGTAACGCTCGATCGTCGCCAGAATCAGGCGGCAACGCGTGCGGCAGAGCGCCGCCGCGAGCAGCACGCCGGAGGTGTTGGCGATGAAGTCGAGCAACGACGGGGTGCGGGGTGGAAACAAACCCTGCAACAGTTCGAGCGCGAGTCCGTAGCCAGCCAATCCGGCCACCAGCCACCACACCGCACGCGGCGCGTGCACGATCTGAAGAAACCACGCCGCCAGCCCGGCGTAACCGAGAAAATGCATCAGTTTGTCCATATGCGGCAGATCGGGGCCATTGATCGGCCCCTGGTACAGGGACCCGAATCCAATCAGTCCCAGCATTGCCAGGCCGACCGCGAGCCACAACCCGCGGTAGCGCAGCCCCGCCTGCAGCGCAACCGCGGTGCTCAAGCGATTGCTACCAGCGGCTCGGCGTGGATGTCCGCGCGGCGACCCAGAATCTCGGGCGAGGCTAGCGCCGATAGGCACAGCAGCACGTTTTTCGGGTTGCTCGCGTAACCCATCAGGCCGATGCGCCACACCTTGCCGGCGAACTGCCCCAGACCGGCACCGATTTCGAGGTTGAAGGTTTCGAGCAGATGCACCCGCGCGGCGGCGTCGTCGACCCCGGCGGGAATCCACACCGCGTTCAATTGCGGCAGACGGTACGGTTCGTCGACGAGAAACGCCATCCCCAGGTTTTCCAGACCGGCGCGCAATGCGAGGTGATTGTCACGATGGCGTGCCCAGGCGTTTTCCAGTCCTTCTTCACGCAGCAGGACCAGGGCCTCGTGCAGGGCATAGAGCGAATTGACCGGCGCAGTGTGGTGGTATGCGCGTTTGGCATTGGCGCCCCAATAGCCCATTACCAGATTGAGGTCGAGGAACCAGCTTTGCACCTTGGTCGTACGCGCCTTCATCCGCGCCACGGCCCGCTCGCTGAAGCTCACCGGCGACAACCCGGGTACGCACGAGAGGCACTTCTGGGTACCGGAGTAGACCGCGTCGATCCCCCAATCGTCGACGCGCAGCTCGGTGCCACCGAGTGACGTCACGGTATCGACGATCGTCAGACAGTCGTGACGCCGGGCGATTTCGCACAAGGTTTTCGCGTCTGACTGCGCGCCGGTGGAAGTCTCGGCGTGGACGAACGCGACCAGCCGGGCATCCGGGTGCGACTTCAGGGCGTCGTCGAGTTTATTCGGATCGACCGGCTTGCCCCAGTCGTCCTGCACCACGACCGCCACACCGCCGCAGCGCTCAACGTTTTCCACCATGCGGCCACCGAACACGCCATTCTGACAGACGACGACCTTGTCACCCGGTTCGATGAGGTTGACGAAACAGGTTTCCATCCCGGCGGAACCTGGACCGGAGACCGGCAGGGTCAGCGCGTTGCGGGTTTGAAATGCGTACTGCAGTAGCGCCTTGACCTCGTCCATCATGGCCACGAAGCGCGGGTCGAGGTGGCCGATGGTCGGACGCGCGAGTGCCCCGAGCACCCGCGGGCTGACGTCGGAGGGGCCAGGTCCCATCAAGGTCCGGGCAGTGGGATGGAAGGAGGATATGGTCATGGCGCCCTCTTGGGTAGTCGGATTTTTAAGTATAAAAAAGCCACGGCCCGGTCAACAACCGGGCGTGGTGCCGGTGCGCGACAAAGGCACGCAAACCGCGATCAGGTTCGCATGCTTAAGCGGCTTTGAACACCGCCCACGCAAGCCAGATCCAGCCGGCGATAAAGGCAAGACCGCCCAACGGCGTGATCATGCCTAACCACTTGATGCCGGTAATCGCCAACACGTAGAGACTGCCGCAAAACAGCAAGGTTCCGAACGCGAGCAACACCCCGCTCCAGCGCGCCTCAAGGGGTGCGGCGCCGGTGTGCAGCAACACGCCGATCAGCAACAGCGCGAGGGCATGGATAAAGTGGTAGTCGACTGCGGTTTGATAAACGGCGCGTGCTCGCTCATCGAGCGTTGCGCGCAACGCGTGGGCGCCGAACGCACCTAGCGCGACGGCGAGGGCCGCGCTCGTGGCACCGAGCAGAATGAATGGCTTAGCTGTCATGTATTGGATCCGGTTGTTGAATAGGAACTGCGGGCGCAGGTTTGAAACCACGGCTACACGATAACAACGCACCATCTCACAGGCTAGGCGGGCGGTCGATACCGCCAGCGCCGCGCGTCGGGTCTTGGTTGTCAGGCGTGAGGTTTGTGATGACGGCGCTTCGGTGGGCGGCGGGCGTACCCGAAACAGCGGAAGACCAAGCACATCGCGCTGCCCGATTACCCGCTGTAGCGTGCTGCTATCAAGCAGATCGCGTGCGGGTGGCAAACCGGCGTTTGAGCCTAACCTGATCGCGGGAACTTTCGTGACGACCGCCGGCCGTGGCACATTCAAGCGGTTTGAACTGGCACGCCCCATGAACCTTGCACACCCTTCCAAACGTGTCCGCTACTTGCGGGCGGTGCTGAAACTGATGAGTTTCGCCGCGCTCGCGGCGTTGCTGTGGGTGTTCGGCCGCTACGCGCTGTTCGGCGGAACCCTGCGCGAGTTGCCGACGCTCAAAGTCGACCTCGGCGCGCTTGCGGTCGGCGAGTTGTTGACGATCGATTGGGAGGGGCGCGCGGTCGCCGTTCTGCATCGCTCCACGAGGATGCTGGAGCGCCTGCGCGACTCGGCCGACGCGGTTTACGATGCGAATTCCCGCCTCAGCACGCAACCGGATCATTCGCGCAATCCAGTTCGCGCCGAGCGCCCGGAGTATCTTGTGGTGCTCATGACCGCGCCGGACCTCGGTTGTGCCGTGGCGGTCGAACGCGCGGCCGACCAGACCATCGCGGGCTTTCGCGATTCCTGTCGCGGCTCGCGTTACGACCTCGCTGGGCGCGTGCTCGCCAACCAATCCTCCAAGCGCAACCTGATCGTGCCGGATTACCGCATCCGTGAGCATGAGCTGTGGTTGGGCGCGCGCGAGTAGCGACTTACGGCAAGCCACGATTGACGTAGATATCGAACCGGGTGCTGCGCCCGGCGAAAGTCAGCGTCGGTTTCACGCCACCCAGTCGTTCGCCGTATAGCGGGCGCTTCACCACAACCCGGAACTCCGCAGCCGCGCGCGCGGCTGCCAACAACTGGGTCGTGTCGAGATCGGCGCCGAGCAGTGCCTGTAACGCCTGCATCTCCTTTTTCACCTGCGCGGACTTGCGCCGTTCCGGAAACATCGGGTCGAGGTAGACCACCTCGGCACGGTGATCGGGTTGCGCCAGGTAAGCGATTGCGTCGGCTTCGTACAGCATCACACGGGCGGCGATAGCGGCCGCGGCGGGAACGCCGGCGGCTCGATTCAAGCCGTCGGTGAGCAACGCGTGGACAATCGGCGAGCGTTCGAGCAAGGTGACCGCGCAACCGCGGCCCGCCAACACCCAGGCGTCGCGGCCCAGTCCGGCCGTCGCATCGATCACCCGCGGTTGTTTCAGCCGTGGCAGACCGATCGCCTTGGTGAGCAGTTCGGGTTGCTGCGCACGCTGCCGCGTCCGCGCGGATAGAAACTCCGCGCGGATCGCTCCAGGCGCACCGGGGTGATTGAGTTTGAATTCCAATCCATCCGCGCCGAGATTCAGCCACAGGGGTTCAATGGCGTCGCTGGGCGCGCGAAGCGGCAGGCCAAGGCGTTGCGCCAGTGCGCGCGCAAACGGGTCGTCGGTCTGCGTGGCGACCACAGCGAGGGCGTCAGTCATCACGACGAATCAGTAGTGCGGCGGCGGTTGTTCCTCGCTCCGCGGCGCGAGGGGCGAGGGTTGCAGCGCGGCTAGCCAGTCCCGTTGCAGGCTCACGTGTCGGCGAAGTTCCAGTATCACGCGCTCCTGTTCGAGCATTTGGCTTTGAAGCGCCTGCAGCAGGTCCTCTTGCAGGGCGATTCGGCATTCCAGTTCGATGATGCGCGATTCGTGTTCGTGTTCGTTGCTCATGGCTGGACGAGGTTACGGGGTTGTCCGAGCGCGAAAGCCTCGATACTTTGCCCTACCTCGTCAATCAGTTTTTGGCGCGCACTGCGCGCCGCCCAAGCAATGTGCGGGGTAATCAGCAGGTTAGGGCGGGGGAGTAAGGCGATCAGCGGATTGTCCGGCGGCGGCGGTTCCACGCTCAACACGTCGAGTGCCGCGGCCGCGATCACGCCATTGTAGAGCGCCGCCGCGAGCGCGGGTTCATCGATCAACCCGCCACGGGCGGTATTGATTAACCACGCCGACGACTGCATACGTCCCAGCGACGCGGCGTTGATCATGCCCGCCGTCTCCGGCGTGAGCGGGCAATGCAGGCTGAGAATATCGGCGCTCGCGATGACCTCATCGAGCGCATACCGCCCCGGCCGCGGCGCCACGCCGATACGTTCGGCCACCTTCACGCTGAGCCCGAATGCCGGTGCCGCCGCCGCGACCGCCTGGCCCAGCACACCGTATCCAATAATGCCGAGCACCTTGCCGGCAAGATCGGTGATCGGATAATCGAGCAGACAAAACGTCCGCGCGCGCGACCAGGCGCCGTCCGCCAGCGCCGCGCGGTAGTCGCAGGTTCGCCGCGCGAGTTCGAGCAGCACCGCGTAAACATGCTGCACCACCGACGCGGTGGCGTAATCGCGCACGTTGCACACCGTGATCCCGAGCGCCGCCGCGGTCTGCACGTCCACGTTGTTATAACCCGTCGCCGCCACCCCGATGTAACGCAGACGCGGAGCGCTTTCGAGCATTGTCCGATCCAGCAACGCCTTGTTGGTCACCACGACCTCGCACTCCGCAAGCCGCGCAACCGTCTCGCCAGGGTCCGTCAGCGGATACATCCGCCACGTCGGCAGCGCGCGGTGCAACGCGGCATAGTTGATATCGCCGCGGTCGAAAGTCGCACTATCGAGTACGACACCTGTCGCTAAGTTGACTGCCTGCATCACAAATTCCGGTACCGAGTGGCGCGTCGAGGAAGGTCGCTTCACGACCTGTACGCCGGTAAGTCTACACGCGCACAAATCGGACTGGAAAAATCGGTACACAACCCGCTAGAATCCACCCCTTGCCGTGCGACTGGGCGGCAAAGTCGTAGTTTGGAGAGGTGCCGGAGTGGTCGATCGGGACGGTCTCGAAAACCGTTGTACCTTTCGGGGTACCGAGGGTTCGAATCCCTCCCTCTCCGCCATCTACCCTTTAAGCCGTTGAAAAACT
>CAZUJU010000047.1:0-29180 GCA_964620675.1 uncultured Thiotrichales bacterium
GTCGGTACGAGGGTGGGCAAAATCGTCGGCAGCACGGTCGGGCCGATGGTAGGCGCGGCGGTCGGCGTGACGACGATTTCGTCGAGTTCGCGGGTCGGGCGGGTGGCCCACCAGCGCACCCGCACGCGCGGGTCGTTGAGGTTGCCACGCGTTTGCAGGCGCACCGCGATGCGGAAGCTGCCGTTATCGGGGCGGACTTCGGCGGCGGTGAGCGCGACCGGGTAATCGAGTTGTTCAAAGTTGTCGACGGCGCCGATGAACACGGTGCGCGGCCCGGCGAGGCCGGTGACGACCTGGAGCGGACCGGTGCCGAGGCCCGGGTTGATCGGGCCGGAGAGCATTTCCATCAGTTCGGTGTTGGCGAAGTCGAACCGGACCACGCCGGTGACCACCGGGGTGCCGCCGGCGGGCTGGCTGCAGAGGCGGTCGAGGGCGTCCTGCACCGTGGTGGCGCCGTCGAGCTGGCAGTTTTCGTTGTCGAAGCAGACGTCCTCGGCGCAGATGCGGGTGAGCGGCGGGAACTCGTGCCGGCAGTCCTGGCGCAGGGCGACGCCGCCGGTGCCGCTGTCGAGCAACGCGAGCGCGCAGTAACCGTGGCGGATGCCGTACGGGGGTTGCGCCTCGGGGGCGGTGTTGGGTACCGCGAACGGCGGCCATTCGATCTCGCCGGTGGCGGTGCGTGCGGGGATCAGCCAATGGTCGCCGGCGCGATAGCTGCCGGTGGAAAACAACACTTCGATGCCGCTTTCGAGTGCAAGCCAGTCGCTGCCAAGCGCCACGCCGGTAGCGCCGGCGGCATCGCCGCTTTGATCCCAGCGCCGCAGTTGCAGGCCGAATTCGTCGCCGCGGGCGGCGGCACTTGCGGTGAGGGTGATTTGGCGCCGGGCGGTGTCGACGGCGTCGATCTGGAACAGTTCGGGCGGGGTGGCGCTCAGGCTCGATGCGGCGCTGACGATCTCCACCCATTGCTCGGGTGCGAAGCCGAGCACTTCGTCGCGGCCAAGGTCGCCCACGGTGAGCACGCGGCCATCGATGGCTTCGATCCGGGTCGCGACGATGGCGTTGTCGCGTGACCATTTGAACGTGGCACCGGCGCGGTCGCCACCGCGATGGACCTCGACCCGGTAGAGCTGATTTTCGAGGCGGCGGTAGCCCGTGGACGGTGGCAGTTGGCAGACATCGTCCTGGGTTTCCGGCGGACGGGTGCGGGCGTTGAGGCGGCCACTCGGCGCGGCGGTGACGCTGTCCGGCAGCGCGGTGGCGCAGCTTGCGTTGGGTGCGATCGCGATCAGGCCGACCCGCCACGCGACTTGCATGCGGGTGGTGGTATCGACGCCGCCGAGCGCGGGTTCGAGCAGGGCGGGGTCGTCGAGGCAGGTGACCTCGCGTTCCCAGACGTCGAGAAAGGCGGCGTAGGTGTCGGGCGCGAGCCCGAGGCTGCCGTTGGCGTCGCGGAACTCGGGCGCGGGGTCGAACGGTTGGGTGAGGTAAGTCGGCAGACGGCGCAGGGTGACGGTGCGCGGAAAATTCGCCAGCGATTCGCTCAGGCGCAGTTCGCCGCCGCGGTCGTTCACCGCTTCGATCCGCACCGGTAGCGCGTTGCCGCCGCCGGTCACCCACAGCCATTGACCGACCGCGAACGGGCGTTCGTCGAGCCGCCGTTCGCGCGGTTGCACGGTCGTTCCCGCAGTGCCGGTCTGGGCCGCATTGAGTGTGGCGGCACCGGTATCCACCACCCGTCCATCGACGTAGTAGCGTCCGGGCAGGATGCCGAGATCGACCACCGCGCGTCCGATCCGCAGTGGCACGAGGCGGAATGCGTCCGACCCCTTCGGTACGCCGCAGCCGCCGACCACGTCGCGCAGGATACGCTCGCGGCCGTTGGCAAGGATCGCGGCCTGCTCGTTCCAGTCCGCATCGAGTTGGACCCGGCCCTGTTGCATCCGCACTTGGCTGTAGCGGCGCAACGGCTTGAACGTGAATCGGCTGTAGTCTCCCGGCATGGTCTTATCCTCTGGTCAACGCTCGAAAAACACGCCGGCTTCCAGCGCCAGGCGCAGGTACTCGGGCAGGTTGCGGCGCAGCCGTGCGGCGGCGCGGGTCTCAAACAGGTGGTGAAACACCCCGATTTCGTCGCCATCGTCGGCGCCGCCGCGCAGTGCGGCCGTGCCTGTGGCAGCGAGGCGCGCGTAGCCGGCCGTGCCCCACCCCAGACTGGCGAAATTCGGCCGCACGCGCGGCCGTTCGGCATCCGGCAGGCAGCGGAAGCGGCGCGGTGTGAGCGATCCCGGCGGCACCCAGCAGAACCGCACGCAGCCGGTTTGTACCCGCTCCACCCGCAGCGGTGCCTCGACGCCGGTGGCATGGAACAGGGTGTTTTCGGCGCTGAGGGCGAGGACGTGGACGCGGCCGACGAGGGTGCTGGCGCGCACGGTCGTTGCGCCGGCGGGGCGAACATCGGTCGCGGCAAGCGCTAGGGCATCGCTGGCGCCGGCGTCGATCAGGCTGTCCTCCAGCGTGAGTTCAGCGGTCTCGGCGAGCCGCAGCGGGCCGCTGACGCAGCGCGTCAAGCTGACCGCGCACCCGAGTTCCACCCGCAGCCGAACCGGCGACGCGCCTTCCGCGTCAAACGCGGTGGCGATCGGCGCGAGGGTGCAGTGGCGCAGGTCGAGCCGACGCAATCCGTTCGGTGTGGTGCCGATCTGGGCCGCGGCGACCAGCGCGCCACCCGCGATGAGCAAGCCATCGAGACGGAGTTCGGCGCCCTCGCCGCCACCGAGTTCGGCATCGGCGCCGAGCGCGATGAACGGCCGGCGCCCCTCGGCGGCGCGCAGGGCCAGCCATTTGCCGGCGGGGACGAAGAACCGCAAGGTCTCGGCGTACACGCCGTTGTCGCTGATCTCAACGCTGCCGCCTGCGGCATCGCTCCCTTCCAGCAAGGTGACCAGAGCGTCCAGCGCGGCCTGGACCGTGGTGTGCTCGTTCGGCACCCGCAGCACCGGGCCGCTCCCGAACCCCTCCAGGCGCGGGTATTCGCCGCCGCCGATCCGGGCCGAAAAACCGTAGTGGTAACTCACGCGGACATCGCTCGGGGTCGCGCCGGGTGGAAACGCGATCCGCCCGAGTTCGGGGTCGAGCGCGATCCGGGTCGCTGGCAGATTGGCCCAGCCGCCGTCGTGGTCCAGCAGGTTGCAAACCGCGATCAAGTCCGGCCAGATCTCGCCCGGCCCGGGTTCGACCGCGACCCCGTCGACCTCCAGCGCGAGCGCGCGGCCGAAATAGCGCTCCGGTGCCTCGGCGAGCAGCGCGCGGTTGAGCGGCAACGGCACGTTCCAGGGCTCGGCGTGGTGGCTGATCGCGCGCTCGGGTTCCGGGCGGTTGTACAGTGCCAG
Source organism: uncultured Thiotrichales bacterium (assembly GCA_964620675.1). Classification (GTDB taxonomy): domain Bacteria; phylum Pseudomonadota; class Gammaproteobacteria; order UWMA-0217; family UWMA-0217; genus CAYSFW01. Next base: position 3,393 of record CAZUJU010000047.1, read on the forward strand.
GTCGCGGCCACAGACGTCGAAGCGGAACCGCCGTTCATCGAGCGCGAAGGCCGGCGCGCGGGTGACCGGATGCGCCGCGATCCGCCAGCTGTGCAGGCCGATGTTCGGGATGTTGTAACGGCCGCGTTCGCTGCCAATGCGGCGGACCTCGATCCCGCGCGGCAGGGCGTCGAACGGCGTGCCGAGTAGGCGCGGGCGGCGAATGTCCGCCACCGAGCGGTGTTCCGGGCGCAGGTGGTTGAGGTACTGCGTGGTCGCCAGGCGCTGGAAATATTCCACCACCGAGGTCGGCCAGCCGGTGATGTCGCGCGCGAGTTGCTCCAGCACCGCGGCGGTGCCCTTGCGGCGGCGGTAGGCGAGGGTGTTGGCGACCTCGGCGCGGCTCGCCTCGGCATCGCTCACCCCGACCAGCGCGCCGATGTAGGGCACGACCCAGTCGGCGCAGGTCTCGATGAAGAGGTCGTCGTAGAGTTGCTCGAGGTCGTCTTCGAGCACCGTGGCCTGTTCACCGAGCACCGCGAGCAGGGCGCGCAGCGGATAGCCCGCGGTCGCGTCGCGTTCGCGGTAGAGCGCGGGGAGCAGGGCGTAAAGGCGGTCGCTGGCGGCGTTCATGGCAGTTCTCCGAGGTCGGGTCCGCCCGGATCCAGGCTCAGCAACTCCGCCGCGAGCAGGCCTTCGGCGCCGGGTTGCGGCAGGGCAGCGCTGACCCGATGTTGTAGCGTGGGCGGTGCGAGCGCGCCGCTTGCGGGGTTGAGCAGCACGACGCGATAGAGCGCATCGAGGTCGACCGCGAGTACCCCCGGCACCGCTTGCAGCCAGGTGATGACGGTACTCGCGGTGACCGGTTCGCCGAGCGCGCGGCTGGCGAATCCGAGGCGTTGGCGCAGTACCGAGTCGGCGGCGGCGAGTACCGTCGCTGCCGCGTGGTCGGGGTCGATCTTGAGCCGCGCGGCGAGCCGCACCAGGCCTGGGCGGTAACTCAGCAGCGCGACCGCGATCGCGGGGTCGCCGGCCGCCGCCAGTGCCGCAAGGAGGTTGGAGTGGAGCGGGTCGCCGGGCGCGATCGCGGCGCCGTTGTCGCCGGCTACCGTGAGCGCGACAACTCGGCGCTGACCGTCCCAGACCCACGCCACGTGCGCTTTGGCGACACCGGCGAAGGCGCGGGCGAAGTCGGCGTAGTCCGCGAGTGAGACTACCCGGCCGAGGGTGCGCACCGACAGCGGTACGTTGCCGCGGGCGTCGGCGAGTGACTCGGGATCCGCGCCGCCGCTCGCCGCGAGCGGGTTGAGCACGTCCTTCAATCCAAGCGGGCGGCTCAGCAGCAGCGAGATCTGTTCGGCGCGGACGTTGCCGCCGCTGCCGAGCCCCTTGCGGTAGCGCGCCCGGATATTGGTGACGCCGCTTGGCGGGCGGGCGCCGGTGGTGCCGTCGCCGAAACTCAGCGCGGTGCGGGCAGCGTCGTCGTGGCGCGTGACATAGGCGCGTGCGTTCGGCGCGATGCCGGGGAAGTGTGCCACCTCGCGCCAGGCCACGCCGTCCACCCGCACCTCGAGCGTCGAGCGCGCGCCGGCGTCGGCCGGGTCCGCCGAGCTGACGTAGGTGAGCGGTGACTGCCGCAGTTCGAAGCCCTGCCACGGCCGACGCGGGTCGCCGTTGCCGAGGATTTCGTTGAGCGTCTCGCCGTGGGTGGCAAGCGCGACGTTGCCGTGGATCGCCACGCTGGTTCGGGTATAGCGATGCTGCAGCGCGGCCCGCAGGGTGAGTCGGGTGAAACCCTCCTGCTCGGTAAGGTAGTCGACCCGATCGATCGTCGCCGCTTCGCTGTAGCGCACGCCGACGTAATCCGCGTCCTCGCCGCGCAGGATCAGTTTTTGACCGGGGTAGAGGTCTTCGATCCAGCCGTCGAGTTCCAGCGTGAGGCCTTCGATCGGGGTCTCGATCGGCAGCCGCGCGAGGCGCAACGGTTCGCTGTGCGCGAATACGGTGCTGGCGCGGACCGGGAAATGTTGCAGCCCAGAGTCGGTGGTCGATGCAAAGCGCAGTCCTAGACGCGAGACCTTGGCCGACAGCGTGAAGTCGGATTTCGAAATCTCGTCGACGGCATCGACCTGATAAACCAGGGCCCCGTTGCCCGTTTTGATCGCGATGTAGCTGTCTTTCGCGATCGGTGCGTAGACGTTGTCGAGGTAGATCTGACTGACCGGGGTGGTGGTTTCGCCGGGGTAAGTCGCGAGCGTGGTGGTGTCGACCCAGGTGGTGGCGAGGTTGCGATAGGGGCCGGGGATGAATTGCCACGGTGGATCGCCGCTGCCGCTGTGGTTCGGGTCCGGCCCGTACTCGCCGCTGCGCAGATTGAGCGGTAACGCCGCCCAGCGCGGCGCCTGATGACCAAAGATCCCGGCGCGCAAACGCAGCGCCAGCACCCCGCGCGGCGGTGGTGCGCTCGCCTTGAGGTGGGCGAACAGGTTGGCGACGGAAAAGCCCTGCAGATACGAGAGCGCATAGAGATTCTGCACCGAGTAGGTGCCGTTGAGTGCGCCGCCGAAATTCGCGCTCGCGGCGAGGCTGGCCGTCATCGCGGTGGCCGCCGCGCTAAGGGTTGCGAGGGTGGCGCTGACACCGGCTCCAGCGGGGCGGGTGGTGAGGGTCGCGCTCGGCGCTGGCACCGGCTGCAGCCGTACCCGGGTGAATTGCCGCGTGGAGTCAGGTTCGACCGCGGTGACCAGGCTGAGGCGCGAGACGCTGTCGTCGGTGGTCAGGATCAGGCCGTCGCCGGCGCGCAACCCGGTGGTGAGCCCTTCGAGCAGCAACAAGGTCGTGACGTGGTCGAAGTCCTGGGCGCGGGTGAGGCGCGGCCGCATCGCGTTCCATTCGGGCCGCGCCGGGATCGCCTCGATGGTCTCGAATACCTGGGCGGTCTCGCCGGGGCTGGGGATGCTCTGCGCCTTGAGTCCGGCTTCGAGCGTGGTCATCGGCGCGGCGCCCGGCATCGGCGCGGTCTCCAGCGTAAATGCGAGCCACACGCTGGCGGCCACGCCGGGGCGCAGGCGGTAGCCGACCAGCGCGGCGAGTTCCAGCGCGGAGCGACGTTCGGTCGCGGTCGGCAGGTAGTGCTCGTTGGCGATGCGTTCCTGATAGAACGTCAGGTTGTCGCCGAGTGCGGCCCAGGCGTCGAGCAGCGCGAGGGTGAAGTCGGCCGGGTCGCGGGTGCCGAGGCCTTGCAGTTCCGGGTACGCCGCAAGCCGTGACAGCAAGGTTTGGCGGAAGCGGGCGTAATCGCCGACCCGGTAGCCGATGGCGGCGAGCCCCGGCCGGTTGGACACCGCGCGCGGCGTGGCGACCGCGATGCCGGCGCAGCAGGCGCAGACCTTGGCGTTGTCGTGGCTCATGACTGACCTCGCAGGGTGAGGGTGAACACACCGCGCTCGGGGAAATTGGGGTCGTTGTCGAGCCGCGCAATCTCCAGCCGTGCGAGCGGCAATACGCCATCGTCGCGAGCGTCGCTGGCGGGATCGGCGTAGCGCCGGAACCGCCCGACCCGCACGGAATCGACCCCGGGGGTGGCCTGCGCCGCGGCCACCAGCGGGCTGAGGAACACCGGTTCGCCGAAACTGAAGCGGTCGGGGTGGAACAGGCCCGCTTTGCCGTTGGCGCCGACGCGGTTGTGGAAACGTTCCAGCAACGCCTTGCGCACCCGCTCCGGGAAATGCCCCGGCGCGACACAGACCTCGAGCGCGAGTTCGAGCGCGACCTCGCGCGGGGCGTCGATCGCGAGATCCTGCCCGGCGAGACGGAAGGCTTCGAGGTGGTTGCGCAGCGCGGCGCGGAACGGTGCGTCCACCGCCTGACCGCCGTCGCGATCGACGCTGACAAAGGTCGTACGCCAACTACCAGTCCAGCGCGGTGTGGCCTGCACCCGTTGCACCGAGCCGAGGCGCCGCGCCAGCGTTCCGAAGTCCGCGCTGGTCACCGCGCGTTCCTGGGTGCGGAATGCGTGCGGCGCGCTGGCGCGGATCGCGGTGAGCGACTCGGGGTCGGCGCCGCCGCGGGCCGGGAGCCAGTTCGTCACCGCCTCGATCAGCGGTGGATCGAGGCTGGTGACGAGGGTCGGATCGGCGCTGATCAAATGGCGCAGCGCACCGCGTCCGACGTTGCCGGCGGCCCCCGCGCCGATTCGGTAGCGCGCGCTGAAACCGAGCCCGGGTGCGGGGCGCGCGCCGTGCAGGCCATCGCCGAAACGCAAGCTGGCGCGGCCGTCGGTCTCGGTCTCGACCGTACCGACGCGGTCGAGCGGGCCGTGCGCGAGGAGGTCGCGGCGCGCCTGCCAGGGGGCGCCATCGCTGTCGGTGAGCCAGAGTTGCGCGATGGTGGCGCGGCCGTCCAGCGCGAGCGCGGCGGTTGCCGATGTCGTTGGCGCGTAGGTTCGCGCCCAGACCAGCGGCGCATGTTGCAGCGTCGGTCGATAGCGTGCCGGGCGGGCCGCGGCTGGGGTGGCGGCGCAATGGGCGCCCGATTCAACGACCGGCGTCAGCACCGGATTCGGCGCCGGCACCGGCGGCAGGGTTTCGGCGCTGAGCGTGAGACCCGCATCCGCGAGCGCCACGTTGCCATAAGCGACCGCGATGTCGGTGAGATCCTGGGTGCCCGCGCGCGCCGAAATGCAGAGCGGAAACGGCAGCGCGTCCCCGGCCTGCCAGGTAATTTCGGTGATCGGCACCGGGTCGTCGTGCGGTGGGTCTTCGAACCGGCCGCCGAGTGGGTCCTGGGATAACGCGACGCTCGCGAGCCGCACCGCGTGGCGCTTGTCGGGATCGGCATCGGCCGTCAATCCGGTCGCGGCGCCCACGCGCTCGGCCAGGATCAATACGTCGCCGGTGGTAAGATTCGGGTAATGGCCGCGCAGGGTCGCGCGCGTCGCGCCGCGCGGCAGGCAGCACTCGCGCGCACCCCAGGGGTGGAATGCAAGCTGGTTGTGCGCGACGAACAGGGTAAGGTCGTGCAACAGCTCGAAGACCTGCGGACCCTGCGTGAGCGCTTCTTCGGCCGCGCCTGAACCGGCGGCGAGCAGCGGCGGCGTACCGGGGAGGTGGCTCAGCACCCGCGTCGGCTGGTCGTCGAACGCGGCGTGCAACGGCAGGCCGTCGGCCTCGGGGCGAACCGTGAACTGCACCCAGGCGCGTGCGGCGCAGCCCTCGTGCACGGTGTAATCCACCAACCGCACGTGGCCCCGCACCGAGTTGCGTAGCCGCGCCGTACCGAGATAAGCCTCGGTACCGACCGCGTCCTGACGGTAGGCAAGGGTGTCGCCGATATACGCGAGCACTTCCACCAAGGCCACCCCAAGGTCGGCCGGGGTGCGCTCGCGCCAGCCCGGGGCCAGCGCCCCGATTCGGGCCAGCAGGTCACGGCGGAAGCTGGCATAGTCGCGGGCCAGGTAACCCTGTTCGATCCCGGGGTAGGTCGGTGGCGGGCAGCCGACCGCGTCGACGCAATCGAGCCCGGTCGGGCAGGCGGCCTTGAAGCCGAACTCGATCCGCGCCAACACCGGATCGAAACCGGGCGGCGGCGCGTCGCCGTCACCGGCAACCAGGCGCAGGGTATAGGGCGAGAAATCGCCGGCGCGGTCGAGGCCAAGGCGCAAGGTCCGCAGTTCGCCGTCCGGGTCAGCGTCACCCGCGGCCACCGTCAACACCGCGACGGTCGCGATCCGTACCCCGCCATCGACCCGGAATTGCGCCGGGTCGAGCAGCGCGACCGGATTCGCGAACCGCACCCGCAACTCGCGTTGGCGCTGCGCCATCGGCAAGGTCGGGTCGTCGCTCACCTCCACGCTGTCGAACCCGTTCAGCGCCGGATGCCCCAGCAGCGCATCGCGCCGCCGCTCGTCGCAGCAGTGGTAGATCATGGCTCACCCCCTTGCACAAAGGTCTTCAGCTGACGGCTGCCATCGCGTCGGATCACATACCGCACCGTCACCCGCAAGGTCGAATCCACCGCCTCGACACTCACCGCCTCGACCGCGATCAACTCGCCCAGCCACTGCTGCAACGCACCCTGCACCAGGAACTGCGTGGTTGCCGCCAACTCCGGACTGTTCGGCGCGAACAGCAAGTGCCGCAAACCGCTGCCGAAATCCGGGCGCATCACCCGCTCCCCCGGCGCGGTGAACAGCACCTGCTCGATCAGACCTCGGATCCAGGTGTCGTGGGGCGTGGTGTGGGTTTGGCCGCGGCCGTTGAATTGGTAGGGGTGGTGGAGGTTCATGGGGTTTGATCTGCGGTATTACGGCGTGTTGGGCTTCGGTCGTTTTGCGGTTCGTTCCCGAGGGGTGTATTACTCGAAGGGGTCCCGTTGCTGCGATTCTCCTGCCGTCTGTTTCGACTTGAGACGGACGGGTGGGTCGATGGTTGTTCCGCTGTGGATTGAGAGCGTTTAGGTACGCACGCAGGCCGTGTCGTCACTCGGGTTGGCATGTGTTTTGTCCTACCCGGCTTCCTGCCGGTTTTCGCCCCGTCCCGGGCGGGCGAGTCACTTTTCTGTCTACAGCAACAGAAAAGTAACCAAAAGAATGCCGCCCCCACCGGCGCTGTACCCGGCGCTCCTCGCGCTGGACGGAGGTCGCCCGACAGCGCATCCCTGCGCTGGCAGGCGACGCGCGGCTCCGAGCCGCGCCCCTGCGGGCTTGTTCCGCCCAGCGCTGCGGTGCTCGGCGCGCCGAAGGGGGGACTCCAACTCGGAACATCGCTTAGCTCGTTCCCACTAGATAAGTCGATGCAACTGAATCCGTTGCACGCAATCTTCACTGGGCACCACGGATCCGGCTGTTCGGCTGTTGGAATTCCCAACCCCCGTTTGTCCACCCCGAGCATCGCAGCCGCTGGCGGGACAAGCCCGCAGGGGTGTGCGATGGATCGCGCGCGTCCACGACGGCCCATGGATGGGCCGTTCGTGGACCCCCGCCAGCGGCGAGAAGCGCAGCGGTTTGGCGGACATCCGGGGTGTCTTTTCTTTTGGTTACTTTTCTTTGGACAAGCAAAGACCAACTTGCCAGGAGCAAATTGGAACAGCCATTGGCTGGCCCGTAGGACGAATCGCAAGGACGAGATTCGTACAAGTGACTCGCCCAACCCGGAAGGGGCGAAAACCGGCAGGAAGCCGGGTAGGACAGAACACCATCCCACCCGAGCTACGACACAATCTTCCCGGTTACCCAGAACAACCCGATCCAACTCGTCTTCACTCCACCACGTTAACGCCAACTCCAACCCCTCAGGCGACCACTTAAACCCCCGCGCGGCTGCACAAATCACACAGCTAACGCCTCCGCCGCAACAACACTGCCGCTCACCAAACGCACCTCTACGGACACCACGCATACCCTCAACTCCCCACAACCCGCATCTGCGCCACCACCGCCTGCAGCGGTGTCCCATTCGGGGCGCAGACCGATTGACTGTTCATCAATACCAGCGGTTGCCCGCTGGAGGTGATCCGCAACGCAGCGACGATCCACTGCGCGGTGACGCAGGGCGAGGGTGCGCCGCTCACGTTGAGCGGGCAGCCGGCGATGACCCAGGGGGCTGACGTGACCACGGTGGGTTGCCCGCTGACCAACACCCGCGGATTCGGCGTGACGGGATTCGCGCTGCCGCCGTGGGAGCAGAGGACGGTGGCGCCGAGGTGCAAGAGGGGGGCGGTCATGTCACACCACCGTGAGTGCGCCGTTGTTGATGTCGACGACCGGTCCGACCAGGGTGAGCGCGGCGCCCTTGCCGTTTTGGATATAGATGCCGGTGTCGTTGACGATCAGGGTCGCGCCGGTGGCGCTTTTGAGCATGATGCCGCCGGTCGGGCCGGGTAGGTCCGAGATGGTCAGGCCGTTTTGCAGCGGGGTTTGGAACGTGATCGCGGGGAGCCCGGGCGGGGTGGCCAGCGCCAGCGCGGGTACTTCGGCGGCGCTGCCCCAGAAGGCGCCGACCCAGATCGGGTAATCGGGGTTGCCTTGCTCGAATTCGATCCAGACCCCGGAGCCGATGATCGGCAGGGCGAACATGCCGTTCTGCAGCCCGGCGATGGGGACGCAGGGCATCGCCCAACTGGCGGGGGCGAGGCCGGCGATATCGGGCACCTGGACCTGGAGCCGGCCCTGCTGCATCGGGTCGATGTTGTTCAGCACCATGCCGCGATACTTGCCGTAGAAGCGTGGGCCGTCGTTTGGCGTCATGTCGGCACCGTTGGGGTGAGGGAGATGAGGCCGTTGCGAGTGAGGGTGAAGGACTGCTTGAACTCGCCGCGCTTGAGCGTGCTGGTGACCGATCGGACGTAGTAGAGGCCGTCGTAGGCCAGCCCGGCGCCGCGCACGCCGACCAGACGGCGGGCCTTGAGCGGTCGGCCGTAGCGGAGCACGTCGAGGTTGCCGCGGGCGGTGACGGCGTCCTGCGAGGTGGCGGCTTCGCCGAGGCCGCGTGAGAGCGCCTGCATCGGGTTCATGCGCGCGGTGTCGGTCAGGTTACGCAGGTTCGCAATCGGTGCGGGCAGGGCGCCGAGCGGGGGTTGCAGCGGATTCAGGTTTGGCACCGGAATCGGGATCGTCACGCGGGTCTGTGGGTTTTGGATGTAGACGATCGGCAGCACGCCGCGGGTCGGGTTGAACTGGAAACTCAGGGACTCGACGTTGGTGTGCGCGTCCATGTCGAGGTTGAGCGCCGGTTGCGGCGGGCCGACTTTGATCTCGGGGCCGAAGTAGCCGATGTTGGTACCCGGTACCGGCCCCGGCTCGACGTAAAACACATAGCCGACCTCGCGCGCGAGCTGGCGCAGATAGGCAAGGTCGGTGCCGCGATGGGCGGGTATGCGGTCGATCGGGATCGGGATGTCGGGAAACAGCACCGGAATCGGCAGCGGGATGACGCCAAACGCGGCGTATTTGGCACAGATCAGTGCGACCCGCGCCTCGATCGGCAATGCCGGGTAGGGCAGGCCGCTGAAGTCGAGCAGGTCCATCGCCTTGCTCACGTCCTCGCCGGTCACGGTGAGGGTGCCGGCCTGGCCGCCTTGTCCCGGCTGCACCTCGACCTGGGTCATCACGCCGTCGAACAAGGGTTCCGGCGTGCCGTTCAGGGTCAGGATCAGCAGCACCCGCAGCGGTGGCGTGCCGAGGTTGGCGTTCTGTCCGGCGGCGATCAGAAAGATCGTGTTCAGCTCCGATTTGCTGTGGAAGCCGAACTGGAGCTGAAACCCACTCGCGGCGCCGGCGGCGGTGGTGACGGTGACGCTTTCGAGCGCGTCGACCACCGCGCGCGGCACCGGTATCGGCACCACCGGTCCCATCAACAGGCTGAGCTGGATGCCCTTAGTCAGCATCGGCGGGGCCCGGCACGCCTTCGGGCAGGGTGATGCGGAGCGTGGTGCCTGGGGTTTCGGTCAGCGCCTCCGGCCGCAGCGTTGGATTTGCGTCGCACACGCGCCAGTACTGTTCGGGGTCGCCGAGCGACTGCGCGGCGAGGGTGTCGAGCCGATCGCCCTCGCTCACCGCATGGGTCCGCAAGGTCGCGAAGCGCTCCGGCGGCGCGATGAAGCGGCGGGTGACATAGGGCAGCTCGCGCCCGTCGGCCGCGCGCCAGGTCGCGCTCGCCAGACCGTGATAGCGGCTGGTCGGCGGAAATGCCGGCGCTTCGAGCGCAGTCCCCTGGAGAAAGGCCTTGAGGGCGTCGGTCATGGAATACCTCCGAGCCCGAGCGCGCCGAGCGACAGGCCGGGCGATTTCGTAGCGAGTTGTTCCTTGGTTTGCAGGTAGCCCATGAAGAGCTGTCCGCCCTTGTGGTCGAAACCGAGGTCGTCGATCGAGAGCACCCGCAGGCCGAGGCTGACTTTGGCGCGGATCGGGTTCAGCTCGGGATCGAAGGCCTCCTCGGTGATGCTGAATTCGGTCACCCGTACCGGCACGACGCGGCTGCGGCTCCAGATGAACAGCGTCAGCGGGGCCTCGATCGGCGCGATTTCGAGGGTGCCGGCGTTGGCCAGCGCGAGGTTCGCGAGCAGGCGTTCACTACGTGGATGGACCAGCGCTTCCAGTGCCGCGAGCTGCGGTTGCACTCCGAATTCGACGACGTTCTGATGTTGCTCCGGCAGTTCGAGCTGGTCGGCGGCGTCGATCTCCGCCTCCAGGCGCAGCGATTCCACGGCCGGCCCTTTCAGCCGCAAGGGCTCCGCGCGCGGGCCGTCGCCGCCGATCGCCTGCATCTGCAGGGTGCGACTCAGCGACTCGGGGTTGTATTGCAGGCTGATGATGCGCTGGATCGCCGCGGTGGTCGGGTCGAGCAGCACCAGACCGCCTTTCAGGACTTTCGGGGATTGGGTGTAGCCGGTCATTGGGTAGGCGTGCTCGGTTAAAAGCGCAGTTCCAGCGAACCGCCGACAAAGCTGGCGGGTGGCCGTGCGCCGGGTTCGGGCGTGCTGAGTGGACCCTGAACGCCGAAGCGGAAGGTCGCGACCGGTACCTCGCGGCACGGCGCCCGGACCCGCTCGACGGTCTCGTGGACATTGGCGAGCGCGCTGACCACATCGGCGAGCCGGCCATGCGGGGCAAAGGTACGTTCCAGTTCGCTCGCGTCCGCTGCCGGGGCGGGCGGATTCTGAACCGCGGCGATTGCGCCGTGCAGCCGCTCGCCGGCGCGTTGCAGCGAGGATCGCGCCGCCGCCGCGTCGACCGCGCGGCAAACCGTGCGCGTGGTCTGCACCGTGAGCCCGGCCGATCCGGCTCCGGCCGTGGTTGCGCGCGCCTCGGCGCTGATCCGCACATGCGGAATCGCGTTGATGGTGACGCCGAACGAAAACTCGCTCGGACTCGCGTTGAGCGACAGCGCGACCTGTGTCGCGCCGCGGAACGGGATCGGTAGTCGCACCGCGAGCGACGCTGGCAGATCGACACTGACCGCGGCGGGGCCAAGGTTGAAGCGAATCGTGGTCGATGGCAGCGCCAGCCCGCTGCCGCCACCGCCGCCGCGCGCAGGGGCGCTGGGTGTGGTGCCCGGGCTGCTCGGCGCAGGGCCCGGCCGCCCGAAATTTGGGGTCAGACACGGATTGCCGCCGACCAGCGCGGTCGGGCTCACGCCTGGGTGGCAGCGCGTGAATGCCGCGAGCACGCGGGCGCGGCTGACGACGGTCGGCGCATGCATGCTGAGCGGACACAACGCGGCGAAGTCGCAGGCGGCCTCGGCGACGCTGGCATTGCGTTCCGCTTCGGCGTCGCTGGCTTCGTCGCGGGCGAGTTGTGGGGCTGCCGGGCTCAGAGCCTGTGAAACTGGCCCGCGATCGACCGCGGGTGGTGTCCTGCGTTGCGAGCGGTCAGAAATCGGGTCATCCGGGCGTGTTGCATCGTGTTCGCCACGCCCAGGATCGCCCTCGCGATGGTCGGGGATCTCTCCACGGGCGCTCAGTTCAGGCGTGCGCGAGTCGCCCCGCGCGGCCTGTTCGGCCTCCGCTTCGAGGCGGGTCGAAGTCGCCTGCGGGGTGCCGGGGGTTTGCTGTTGTGCCACGTGGGCGAGTTCGTGCGTGAGCAGCCGCGATGAGGTGGCCGACTGGCCCGGCCCAAATACGATGTGTTCGCCGAAGGTGTAGGCGCGCGCCGCGACGCTTGCGGCCGAGCGCCGGGCGGGGGCGTCATCGTGTAGCCGCACCCGGCTGAAGTCGTGGCCGAAGCGGGCCTCCATGCGCTCGCGGGTTGGCCCATCGAGTGGGCGACCGGGGGTTTGCAGCGCCGCGCGGACCGGTTGTGGCAGCGGCGCGGCGGGCGCACGCGTCGGCGGCGACCACGATCCGGCCGGCGCGTGGGTGGCGGAAGGGCGGAGCAGTGTTTGGTAGCAGGTCATGCTCAGCGTCTCCGGCCACGGCGGCCGCGACGCCGGGCCGGCGGCGCGGTGAGCGGGATCGCGACATTCGGCAGGCCGGCGGCGATGTCGGTCTCCCAACTCGCCTGGCCGCTGGCGTTGCAGCCGTGCGCGGAGTCGCGATCGTACTGCGTCTGCTGTGTCCGCAGCGTCGCGCGGGCGTTGGTGAGCAGCGTCGCCAGGCTCGGTGCGCTGGCGAGCAGGCCGTTGGCCTTGGTGGCCATCTTGCAGGTCAGGTCGAAATGGCCTTGCTCATGCTGTAACAGGCGCGCGGACTCGGCGATTTCGCGATCGGTGCAGTCGGTCGCGACCAAGGTCGCGCAATCGGAGCGGCTGCGGGCGACGTCGCCACGGGCACGGGCGGCGGCCGGACAACCCCGATCGGCTGCGGTCGACAGGGCGTAGGTTCCACCGGTTTGGCCCCGGGCAGCGATGGCGTCGAAGTGCGCTTCGCAGGCGCGCACCCGCGTATTGCAGCCGTTTTGCGCGGGATCGCTCGCGTTGGCCGGGCGGGCCTTGACCCACGACCGCGTCGAGTCGAGATAGGCCTGGATGCCGCGACTCGGCAAGCCCGCTGTTACCGCTGGGGCGGAACATTGCAAGAGTGCCACGTTCATGTCGCGCTCGCGTAAATCCGAGGCCGTGACGGCGCCGAATCGGCTGCGTGCGTTCGGCGTGCCACTGAAATCGGCCCAGGTCAGGGTGCGACTCGGGGTGCATTCGGCAGGGTCGGGACCCGCTGCCCGGATGCAGTCGGCTTCATCCTTTTCGGGCCAGGACGAAGACTCGATATCGTCTCCAATCTGACGTTGGAGCCTCACCCCGATCGCTCCACCCGCGATTCCACCGTCGTCTTCGGTGGTCTCGTCCGGCATCGGTTCAGGCCCCGGTCGGTGCCCGGTGTCGTCCTCCGGTGACAGCGAGACCTCCGGTTCCGGCGAGATCGCGTGGCGTTGCAGCGCGCCGCGTTGCTGGATGACATGGGCGAGTTCGTGCGCCAGCAGCGACCGGCCGGGGCTGCTGGCGGGTTCGAAGCGACCGGCGCCAAATACCACATGCTCGCCGACGGTATAGGCGTGGGCGTTGACCGCACGCGCCGAGGTGGCCGCGAGCGGGTCGTGATGAATGCGGACCCGACTCAGATCGTAGCCGAGGCGGGGTTCGAAAAACGCGCGTGTGCCGGTGTCGAGGGTCTGGCCGGGTTGCCGCAACGTTTGCGTGACCAGCGGCGGCGCCTGAACCCCGCTCAGGGCGCCGCCACCGAGGCGTTGCAGTTGGCGCGGCGCGCGCTGGGTTACCGCGGCGTCGGACATCCCGGTCACCCGCGCCGCGACCCGGTCGGCCTCCTGTTCCCAGACGTCGCCGGGCGTGCTGAGCATGAGCCGGGTCTGAACCCCGAGCGCGCGGTGGCGGCATTCGTCGCATTCGCCGCTGAGCGCGCCGGTTTTGGCACCGCAGGCGCATTGCCGTTGCAACCATGCGCCGGCGGTGACCGGGGTGTACCGGGTTACCGCGGCTTGCGGCGCGCTCTGTTTCATCCCTTCGCACCCCCGACGAGACGTTGCGCGACGGCGGCGCCGAGTTGGGCCGGGGTGGCGTCCGGCGCGAGGTCGATACGCCCGAGCGCGACGCGGGCGTGGCGATCCCATTGCGTCAGGTGGGTCAGGTTGTCGCGTCCCGCGAGGCGTGCGGCAAGTTCCATGCTCAAGGCGTTGGCGACGGCTTCGCGAAAGTCGTGGGCCACGCCACGCAGTACGAGACGGTCGATGTGAAGAACGATTCGAGTCATACCCACCCCCGGGTTTCGGCGTCCGCCAGCGGGCGTTCGCGTTTATTGGCCTCGCGGTGCGCGGCACGTAACAGGTGGCTCATGTCCACCGCGGTGTCCTCCGCCGCGGCGAGGAACGCGGCGTTGAGCGCAATATTGCGGATATTGCCGCCGGCGAGTTGCAGTTGCGCGAGGCGCGCGGGATCGACCTGACACAGCGGCGTCGCGGCAGGGAAGACGCGGCGCCAGATCTGCTCCCGTAGCGTCGCATCGGGAAACGGGAATTGCACGACGAAGCGGATCCGGCGCAGAAAGGCGGGATCGAGTGCGGCGCGCTGGTTGGTGGTGAGGATCGCGAGGCCGCGGTAGGACTCCATCCGTTGCAACAGATAGCTCACTTCCTGGTTGGCGTAACGGTCGTGGCTGTCGCGCACCTCGCTGCGCTTGCCGAACAGCGCGTCGGCCTCGTCGAAGAGCAGGATCACGCCGCTGTCCTCGGCGGCGGCGAAGACCCGGCCGAGGTTCTTTTCGGTTTCGCCGATGTATTTGCTGACCACCGCGGCGAGGTCGATGCGGTACAGATCGAGCTTGAGTTCGCGCGCCAGCACCTCGGCCGCCAGGGTCTTGCCGGTGCCGCTCTCACCGGCGAACAGCGCGCTGATGCCAAGGCCGCGCCGGCCCTGGTGAGCAAACCCCCAGTCGTCGTAGACCCGCAGGCGGTGGCGGACATGCGCCGCGATTTCGCGCAGGGTGGCGTGCTGCGGTTCCGGCAGAACGAGGTCGTCCCACCCGGCGGCGGGTTCGATGCGCTGCGCCAAGGCGTCGAGTCGGGTCCGTTCGAGACCGCGACAGGTCTGCCACAGGGTGTCGTCAGGTGCGCTGCGGGTGGCGAGGCTGGGACCGAGGCGCTCGCCGGCGACTTGAATCTGGCGCGCGCTGAGCCGGAACTGGGCCGCGACGCCGTCGAGCGCGCCGTTCAAGCGCGCCGCGTTCGTGCCGAGCGCCGCCTCCCATAGCGCGCGTTGTTCGCTGGCGGCGGGCCGGTCGATGCGCAGTACGCGATCGTTACGCGCGCCGCGCAAAGGGTCCGCTGCGGTGACAAAGACGAGGCCGTCGCAGCGGTCCAACAGGCGTTGCGCGGCACCCTCGCCGGGGTGCGCGTCCACCAGCAGGGCGGCGTCGAGCAGTGCGGCTTCGCGCCACCACAGGGTCAGCAGGGCGTCGAGTTCGGCGGGTGCTTCGGGCAGGTCCCGCGCGTCGAGCCGGTAGAGGTGTGCGCCGAGGCGGTCGAGCGTGGCGGCGGCGACGTCTTGCTGGCCCTCGGGGTCGTCCCCGGCGAGTTGAATCACGGGCAACGGGGGCGGCTCCGTGCGGATCAGATCGACCAGCTCGGTGACCTGGTCCCGCTGCGTCGGCGCGAGCAGCCGGGGCGGCGGTAATGGCCGCAACAGCGGCCGTAGCCGTGGATCGAGGTCGTTGATGCCGGCGAGGTAATGGAGTACCCGTTCGTCGATCCGCAGCGGCGCGGTGGTTAGGCCATGCCCGGATTCGAGCTCGATCAGACGCCAGCGTCGCAACGGCGCGGTTGGGCTCAACGCGCTCCAGTGCGGGTCGGGCAGGCACGCGAGCGCCAGGCCGAAACTCGCCCGTGGCTGTGGCGTGACGGGCTGCGCCTGCGCGCAGAGCGCGGCCAGCTCGACGTCCATCTCGACCGCGGCGCAGAGAAGCAGCAGGTCGCGCTCGAACGCGCTGAGACCAAACAGTTCGCTCAGCGTGTCGATCGCGGCGGGTCCGGGCAGGGCGCCACGGGCGACGTCAAGCGCCGAGGTCGCGGTGTCGCTGCCGTTGAGGCGGGCCTTGATCCGGGCGAACTCGGCGACCAGCAGGCGCTGGTTGGCGAGTGTCCAGTCCAGCGGAGTCGCGGCGGTCATGTGATCTCGATCCTTTGATTGAGAAACACCGGCGGCTCGACGGCACGGTCGACGCTCGGGCTTTCGATGCCGTCGACTCGCAGCCGCGCGAGGTGATTGCCCACCGGCGCGTCGGGGAGGGTGAAATCGAGGCTCGCGCTCGCCGCGACGAACGCCGTCGGCGCGACCGCGTGCGAACCGAGCAGCAGCGTGACGCTTTGGCCGGGGCGCACCTGCGGGTGGAACGTAAGGGTGAAATTCGCGGTGCCAGCGGGGGTGCGCACAACCGCGACCGGCAGGCCGGTGAGCGTCGGGGCGAGTACCAGTGCGAGGCGGTTACTGGTGCGCGGCACGCTCTCGGTCGGCGGGGTGACCTCGGTCGCGACTTGGTAAAGCCCGGCCGGGAAGTCGGCGGCACGCGCGAGCGGAATCTCGAAGTCGATGCGGTCCGCGCTGTCTGGGCCGGTCGCGGGTAGCACTGCATCGATGCGGAACCTTTCATTGACCAGCCGCACCCGGCGCCCGCTGCCGTTGAGATGGTGGCCGCGCAGCTCGACGTTGGCACCGAGCGACACCATCGTTTGCGCGCCGGCCGGAACGACCGCTTCTAGAGTTGGCAGCGGTGGGACCAGATCCGGGGTGACGACCACACCGCGCTCGCGCCCGCTGACCGGGTCGCGCGGCCCGCGACTCAGCACCGGCGGCGCGGCGCGTGCCGGCGCGGTCGACTCGATCAGCACCACCGAGACCTGATACGCGGCGGTCGGCCGGTAATGCGCCTGGGTCGCGGTCCAGAGCTTGGAGAGTTCCTCGGTGTTGAGGTATTCGGGGGTGATGCGGAGTTGCTCGAACTGTTCGGCAAGGCCCGAATCGGCGAGTGCGCGCAGCGCCGGCGGCAAGGTCGCGCCGACGTCTGGCGATGGGTTGAGGGCGGTGCGGATGGCTTGGCGCGGGATCACCGGATGCTCATGCAGGAGTTGCATCGCGTAGCCGAGCAGGATCTCGGCGTGGAGATCGCCACCGCTGTAAGCCGATAACAGGTAGTGCAGGTTGAGTGCCAGCGGTGGGTTGCCGACGCGGTGCCGGCCCGAGGTGTCGCGGCTCGGTAAGCCTTCGTTGCGCCAGCCGGCGTTGGGCGAAACTTGGTGGAGAAACAGATTGAGCTGGCTCGATTCGGTGCCGTTGGCCGGAACCACGCGATCGGGCGGCAAGACGCTGATGGTGACGGTGCTGCCGATCACCCCGCTGACGTTGTGATTGATCAGGCCGTCGTTGAGCAGGTCGCGCAGGATCGCGGTGACGCCGGCAATGGCCAGTGCGGTGCTCATGCCGAGCCCTCCCCGCGTTTGGCGAGGTAGTCGTCGAGCGACATCGGGGCCCGCGGTTTCGCCCGCGGCGCGGCGGCGGGCGCCTGCGGGTAGTGGGCGACAACTTCGATCCGGCCGATGTGGACGTGGACTTCGTCGGGTGCGTCGCGTCCGGGCGTGGGCCGTTGGGTACCGGGAACGCGCGGGTCGCTCGGGGCGCGCGCCACTTCGGCGAGCAGACGCGGCGGTGCGTGCAACGGGGGTTCTTGGCGCGGGGTCGCGGGGGCTGCGGCGGCGGCAGGTGGCGCGGGATCGACTGCGCCGGGGTGGGCCGATAAGGGCGTCGATGGCGGTTCGGAATGTGCGTCCGGCGTGCGGTGTTCAGGGCGACGCGGTGGCGTGGAATCCGTGGCGGTATACGGCGTCGGCGCGTTGAGGTCGCCCGGTTGGTGCACGCCGTTTGCGCCAGCGGGTCGGGTTGCCACCGTTTCCGGCGCAGCGCCAGGTTGCGCTGGCGGCAGGATCGGATGCGGCGGCACGGCGGGTTCGTGGTGCGACTGCGGGGTGTCCGCGCGCGTCAGTGGTGTGGGCACGACTGGCTGGGCTGTCGTTGCCGCAGCGGCGCCCGCGTGTGGCGCGGGGATCGCGGCGGTCACGGCAGTTTCCGCTGGGTCGAGGCGGGCATCGGCCAAGGGCGGCGCGAACGGTAGCGCCGCGCGCGCATGGATCGGCGAACGGGTCGGGTTCAAGGCCTGGGCGGCGAGGTGGCGCAGCAATCCGCTCATGCCAGCACCCGTTCGATGTAGGCCGCGCGCCGAGCGTCGGACAGCGCCAGGATGTCGCCCTCGCGCCAGCCGTACGCGCCCGCCAGCAGATGCACCTGGTCGAGCAGGCGGCGGGCGCCGGCCTCGATTTCTTCCCACAGCAGCGCCGGAATATCGAGCGCATCGGCCCAGCGCTGGCCGCAGACTTCGCAGTGAAAATCGAGGACGAGCGCGCTCAGCGGATCCGCCGCTTCCAGCGTGGCCTCGAGCTGCGGCAGACGGGCGGCGAGGTCCGGCGGCGGGCCTTCCGGCGCGGTGAGCAGGCAGCGCTTGAGCAGCGCGAGCGCTGCCTGTTCCGGGTCGGGTTGGCGGGTGATCAGGGCGAGGTCGCGACTGGTGGGCGGGCGGACCGCGAGGCCGTCGAGGTCGACCCGCGCGGGTGCGGGCGTGTAATCCGCGAGCAAGGTCGCGAGGTCGAGACGAAATTCAAGCCGTGCCCCGCAGTGCGGACAATCGCGCCAGGCATCGAGGAGGTTGCCGTGTTGCGTCTGGCGCAATCGCAGCAGCGCGGCGTTGCGCGCGCTGAGCGGTCGGTCGGCGAGGGCGTCGGGGTCGGCCTCCGGTTCCGCGAGCGCGAACAGCAGCAAAGCCCGGTCGAGCGGGTGGCGTGGCCGGCCCAGTTCCCAGGTCGCCACGATGCGGGTCGCGTCGAGCGCGCACATGGGCTCAGGCCGGTTCGCTGAAACTCGGCTCGGCCGGCTCGGTCACGTCGTAGTCGCGCTCCCAGCCCTCGTTTTCGAGCTTGATGGTCTGGATCGCGACCGCGTTGGCGTTGGCATCGAGGTCTGGCAGAGCCTGATATTCCGAAACCCAGCAGCGGAAGACCTTGTAGGCGAGTGCGAGCTGACCGGCCTCGTTGTAGACCTCGATGATGAGGTCCTTGCGGAAATCCTTGAGCGAGGTCTCGGCGCCGAGGCCGGAGCCGAAGTTCCACACCTTGTTGGCCCATTTTTCGAACTCGGTGTCGTGGGTCACGCCGCGTTCGAGTGTGATCGCTTCGAACTTGGTACGCCCAGGCGATTTGCGCGACGAGGACGGATCGCCGCCTTCGCGGTGCTCGACCAGTTCGGTGCTGCGCTTGAGCGCGCCAACCTTGCTGATGCCGGCGACGTAGCGGCCATCCCATTTGACGCGGAATTTGAAGTTCTTGTAGGGGTCGAAGCGTTGGGCGTTGACGCTGAATTGTGCCATGACGATTGCTCCTTAGGTTTCGACCTGACCGGCCATCTGCTGGATGCTGATGACGACGAACTCGGCGGGCTTGAGGGGGGCGAAGCCCACCAGGATATTGACGATGCCTCGGTCGATGTCGTTCTGGGTGGTGGTCTCGCGATCGCACTTGACGAAATAGGCCTCGCGCGGGCTGCGACCCT
Organism: uncultured Thiotrichales bacterium; assembly: GCA_964620675.1. GTDB lineage: Bacteria > Pseudomonadota > Gammaproteobacteria > UWMA-0217 > UWMA-0217 > CAYSFW01. Next base: position 22,463 of record CAZUJU010000047.1, read on the forward strand.
GGAATGCGCCCTGGCGGAACAGATTCTGCATGAACGCGCCGAGGTTGAGGCGGATCTGTGCCCAAAGCGGTTCGTCGTTGGGTTCGAAAACCACCCACTGGGTGCCGCGGAACAGGCTTTCTTCCAGGAACAGGGCGAGCCGGCGCACCGGCAGGTACTTCCACTCCGAGGCAAGGCTGTCGGCGCCGCGCAGGGTGCGTGCTCCCCATACCACCCGGCCGCTGACCGGGAACGCGCGCAGACAATTGACGCCGAGCGGATTGAGAACGCCGTTCTCGCCATCGGTGAGCTTGACGCTCAGTTCCACCACGCCGCGCAGGGTGGCGTCGAGACCGGCCGGCGCCTTCCATACCCCACGCTCGGTGTCGGTGCGGGCCATGATTCCGGCGACCGCGCCGCAGGGGGCGAACTCCGCGAGACGTCCCTCCTGCAGCGGATCCGGCATCCGCAAGCGCGGAAAATACAGCGCGGCGTTTTCGCTACGGGCGAGGCCCCAGGTCGCGCCTTCGAGGCTGTTGGCGCCCGCGGTGAGATCCGACGGTTCGTCCCAGGCGATGAGCGGGTCGACGACATACATCGCCCGCCGCACGCGGCAGTAGTTGGCCGCAGCGCTGCGGGTCTGCGCACCGATATCGGCTTCGAAGGTGAACGGCGGAACGCACAGCAGATTGAACAGATCCGCGTCCTCCAGCGCCCACAGGCCGCGTTTCGGGGCTTCCAGTGCCGGGGCCGAGACTTGGGCGTCGCCGATCGCGGCGCCGTTGCTGCCGTCGGTGTTGAAGGGGATCGAGCCCGGGGTAACCGTCATCGGGTCGATCCCGGGCGCGGCGTCCGGGGTGGCGCCCGGGCGTGCCGCCGCTGCGGTGCCGGAAAGGCGGACCAGCTTTGATTCCTGTTCCAGCACCCGGCCAACGAAGCGCGGGTGCGCGGGCAGCACCGAGAGGTTCAGAAAGCGCTCGTTCGCGCCGCTTCCGGTGTCGCGCACGCTCAGGTTGAACAGTTGTTCGTCGCCGATCTCCGGCCGGGTCCGGTGGTCGACCCGCACCCGCAGGGCCTCGCCCCAATCACCCGGGTTGGCCGCCACCAGACTGAGGGTATCGGCCGCGCCAGTGGCTGGTGCGCCGCCGTTGTCCACCCGCACGATCAAGGCGTCGCCGCCGCCGTTGGCAAAGAAATGGCTCACCGCATAGCTCATCGGGCTGTCGCGCCAGAGTCCGCCGAAGTTGCGGGTGAATTCCGAGAAACTCTGGACCCGAACCGGGGTATCGGTCGCCCCGCGCAGGGCGCGGCCGATAAACGCGGTGATCGAGGTGGCCACGCCGCTGAGGGTGCGTACGCCACTCGGGAGTTCTTCGATATAGACGCCAGGGTAAGTCAATGCGGACGGCATATGCGTGACTCCTTGAAAGAGGTGAGGGGGGACACGGTGCGACCGGCGTGCGGCCACTGCCGAGGTGAACGAGGCAGTGTGGGCGGGGTAGCGCCGAGCACCGCCGGATACCGATCCTGACGCCGAGTGTCGAGCGCGTTCCAGGCGTGACGGGGCGTTCGGTCGGTCACGGTTCGCGCTGACGGGGCGACCGATCCGGACACTTGCGGCCGCGCGCAGCGGGTGCGCGACAAGGCGGTGGTAAACCCTCGGCAGGCGATGGCCGGTGGGGTTGACCGAGCGCGAATCCAGTGTTTCGGCATGCGATCCCGTCCTCTCGAAACCAGGCTGAAAAGCACGCGTTCACGTTTCATCGACCAACCGCGCGCGACCGTTGTTCTGCGGTTGGAGCCCTCGACCAGCGACGTCAAAATGCGAAGCGACCGTGAACTGTGTCGAATTGTTATAGAAAGGTTCCCAGACGACAGTGCCGAGACCGGACGAACTGTGTTGAATTACAGACAAGCGGCATTGGGCGGCCTTTCGCGTCGATATCGGCGACGCGCGATCCGCTGGCGAATGAAACGCACCGGTTGATCGGGTGACTTTGGTCGAAGCGGGTTTACGGCCGGTGCGCGGTCCGCATCCCGTTGCCAGGGTGCTGATTGAGCCTGCTTTTCTCAGGCGAAGGCACCGGTAGGAGCGGGCTTACCCGCGATTGCAACCGTCGCATCGCGTGCAAGCCCGCTCCGCGGCAGCCGGTGTTTCTATGCTTGTCTTGCCCCCGCCGCGCGGGTCCGGCTACCTTTCATGGCGAGGACACCGCCCCGCAGCACGAAAGCCGCTCCGGGCCGGGGACAGGCGGGAGACGTCGTGAACCCATCCCTTGGGGGCTCGACGACCGCTTCCCTGCGGCCGACGCGCCCGCCTACCCGACCCGGAGCGGCATCGCGTGAGAATCGGGTATTTCATGGTGACGGTACCGGGGCGCCGGTTCAGCGTGGCCAGCGCAATTGGCGCCACGCATTGGGGCGGAATGGATATTGCATGAGTGAGGCTATGGACACGTTTCGCGCCAGAAACCCGACGCGGTACGGGCGCTCCAACGGTGGCAGGCTCTCAGGGATAGGCAGACGATGGGAAACCGGAAATGGCGATCGGGCATGGCTTTGATCGTGGCGTGCGGGCTATTGCCGCAACTGGCATGGGGCTCCGCGCATCAGCCGCATGCGGAGATCATTACGGCGGTCAAGCGCTTCGTGAGTGGTCATTCCACGCCGGACGAGCAGTTGCAGCCGAACGTCAAACAACTGGACTCGCGGTTACGGCTTAAGCGCTGTGACGCGCCGTTGCGGACCTTTTGGCCGCAAGGTGCGCCAAAGACTGGCGGCGCGACCGTAGGGGTCGCCTGCGAAGGCGATACGCGGTGGAAGATCTACGTTCAGGTGACGATCAATCAGTTCCGCGACGTCGTGGTGGTCAATCGCCCGATCCTGAAAGGCGAGTTGATCGGCGCCGCTGATTTGACGCTGGAGCGGAAGGAGTTGTCGCGCGCCGCGGGGCAGTATCTACAGCAGCTTGAGGCGGCGGTCGGGCAGCGCGCCAAGGTTGCGCTCAAGCCGGGTACCTTGGTCACGCTGCGGATGTTGCAGTTGCCGCATCTGGTCGCGCGCGGTGAGCGCGTCGTGATTTTGGCGCATGCCGGGGGTATCGACGTGCGCATGACGGGCGAAGCGCTTGCGGATGGCGCGCTCGGCGCATCGATCAAGGTGCGCAATCTCTCATCGAGTCGCGTCGTCGAGGGCGAGGTGGTCGAGAAGGGCGTCGTGAGAGTGACGTTTTAGGACTGAATGTGTCCGCCGTTGCCCCTGGCGCGGGATTTTTGTGAACGAGTGCGCATTGTGTTCGTACATTGACGGGAACAGGCGACTAAAGATTGGCTGACCCATGCCGATAACCGGGATGTGACCAATCCTTACCAACCGAGACAAAAGGAGTTTTGAGATGGCAAATTCGATCGATGGAGTCTGGGGGCTCCGCAACAACATCGGGGCCGACAGCCGGCCCCACGCCAAGACCCGCGGCGGTGTCGACGGCGGTGAGCGTGAATCGAACCTGGGTGGCGCGCAGGAGGCGTTGCTGCTGACCGATACCGCGCGCTCGCTGCAGGCAGTCGAACGCCGCCTGAACACCGCAACCGAAATTGATGAAGCGAAGGTCGCGCGCATCGCGGCGATGGTGGCCGACGGCAGTTACAAGATCGATGCCAACGCGGTGGCCACCCAGTTTCTCGCAATGGAACGCGCGCTGGCGGGTTAAGGAGTCGGGGTCTATGAATCAGGAAACAACGCCTCGCCGCCCGCCGGTCGCCAGTGTGTTGCACGCGCTCGAAACCAACCTGCGGGCCGAGCAACAGGCATTGCTCGCACAGAACGTGGCGCGTCTCGCGGAACTGGCGCTGGCCAAGGGCGAGTTGCTCCAGCAGCTCGATCGCGCCCGGCTTGCGCACGCGTCCACGCGCAGTGGCGACGCGGGGGCAGCGGATCCCGAGGTGCTGGCAACCCTGCACCGGTGTCGCGCGTTGAGTTTGGCCAATCAAGGGTTGATCGAACGCGGTCGGCGACAGGTCGAGATCGCGTTGCGCATGCTTCGCGGCGGCGAGACCGCGCAGTGTTATTCGCGCCGCGCTGACGCTAATGCACGGCCATTCGGCGGAGGCCGTACCCTCGCGACCGTCTGACGCGCGTTAATAGGCGCACCGCAGCGGCCTGAAATCACCGCGAGTGATCAAGCGTCCGGTTGAATGGTCACGCCGAGCCAATCGCGCCAGGCTTCGAACAGCTCAGCGTAGGGCGATGCGACCACCGAGCGTGGCCGTAGATTTGGCCGAAAAACCCCTTCACCCTGGAGCGTGACGCTCCGTCCCCCGGCTTCCGTCAGGATCAGTTGTCCGGCGGCCAAGTCCCACAGTTGTTGCCCCCCGTGCAGGTAGACGTGGCCGCGCCCCGCGGCGAGCCAGCCCCATTCAAGCGCGCAAGAGCCGAAATTACGTTGCGAGTGAAACGGTGGCTGGTCGAGCAGGCGCAGCCGTAACGCCGGGGTGAGCCGCTTCAGATCCAGCAGCGCGATCGCCTGCGTCAGCGGCGTCGTGGTGCGGCGCGGGCGTAAGGGCACGCCGTTGAGGTCCGCACCGGCACCGCGTCGGGCGCGAAACAGTTCGTCGCGAATCGGATCGTAGATCACCCCCAGCTCGGCAACCCCATCGCGCAGCAGCGCCAGCGATACGCCGAAGAACGGAATCCCCGCGGCGTAGTTGCTGGTGCCGTCCAGTGGGTCGATGCACCACAGCGGCGAGGCGTCCGCCAGCAACGCGGTTTGCTCGGCCGTGGTCATCTCCTCGCTGAGAAACCGCACCTCGGGATACAGTTCGCTCAAGGTATCGCGCAGCCCGCGGTGCATCGCGAGGTCGGCCTCGGTCAGCAGGCTGCCATCGGCCTTCACTTCGTGGCCAATCCGGTTGAAGCGCGGCAGCAGTTCCGCCTGGGCGATCGTGCGTACGCGTGTGGCGATCAGGTCGAGGTTGTAGGTTTCCATCGTGGCGTCGGGCGGTTTCGCGAGTCGCTATTGTGCCACGGCGGGCACGCGGCGGGCGTTTCAGTCAGGATTTGAACAGGCGCGGATTGCGCGCGACGAACTTCGCAATCCAGTTCTCCAGGAACGAGCGTTCCGGGCGGCGCAGCGTCCACCAGCCGAAGCCGCTGATGACGAGCGCCCCAAGCGTGTCGACGATCAGGTCCCACATGGTATCGGTCAGACCGGAGGGGTCGCCGAGCATGGGCTTCTGCATCGTGGTGCCGATCAGTTGGTCCATTGCAAATTCAAAGATCTCCCACAGCGCGCCGACCGCGACCGCGAACAGGAATGCAAACAGTGCGACGAAACGCGGGCGCATGTTCAGTTCGATCCGGTCGCTTTCGTTCAGCACATAGACCAGGAGGAAACCCAGGATCCCGAGCAACAGGCCGGAGCTGGTATGAAGCAGAATGTCCCACCACCAGTAGCGTTCGTAATAACTGTGCACCTCGCCAAGGAACAGTGAGGCGAACACGAACAGGATCGCGAGTAGCTGAAATTCCGGTGGCACGAATATGCGGATGCGACGTCCGATCGCGGCTGGGGAGAGGGTGACCGTCATGATCGCGAGCACCAGCAGCGCGGTGCCCCATTGGCGTTCGACAATCAGCAAACCCAATTCGAACGCCATGATCACCTGCAGCACGATCAGGGTCCCACGGTGGATACGCTGCGCGCGATCGGGGGCGGTCGAGGTCATCGCAAGGGGTCAGGGGGGTGTCGCGGCGGCGTCGCGTACGCCATCAGGCGGAATCGAGAATGCGGTATTGCTTGTCATACGCGGCGACCTGATTTTGCAGCGCCACCAGATCGCCGCTGTTGTTGAGGATGTCGTCGGCGCGGGCGATGCGCTCCGCGCGGCCGAGTTGGCGGGCGATGATCGCGCGCACCGTTGCCTCGGCGCAGTGATCACGCGCCAGCGCGCGCTCGACCTGAGTCGCCTCGGCGACGTCCACCACCAACACCCGGTCAACCAGCGCGCGCAGATTCGCCTCCAGCAACAGCGGCGCGACGACCAGGCAGTACGGCGCCTCGCCGCTACCCCGAACGCGTTCGATCTCCGCTTGAATGACCGCGGCAACGCGCGGGTGTAGCAGGTTTTCGAGAAAGCGCAGGTCGTGTGGGTGCGCGAATACGTGTTGCCGCAGCGCGGGGCGATCGAGGCGCCCGGCGGTATCGAAAAAGGCGTGGCCCAGGTGCTCGCGCAAGGCGTTGAGTACCGCCGCGTCGTACAGGGTCAGATCGCGCGCGATGAGGTCGGCATCGATGATCGGCACGCCCAGCTCGGCGAATCGGCGCGCCACCTCGGACTTGCCCGAGGCGATGCCGCCGGTGAGCCCGATCACGCGCATCGGTTCAACCGCCGAGACCGCTGAGGCGCAAATAACCTTCCATGAGGGCGTCGCCCCAATACAGCGCGACCAATCCCGCGCCGGCAAGAAATGGCCCGAACGGCAACGGGTTACCGCGCTGGTGTCGATTGGCCAGCATCAACGCGCCGCCGACGACGGCGCCGATCAGCGACGAGAGGATGATGATCAGCGGTAGGTTCTGCCAACCGAGCCACGCGCCGAGCGCGGCGAGCAACTTGAAATCGCCGTAGCCCATGCCTTCCTTGCCGGTCACGAGCTTGAACAAGTGAAATACCGCCCACAACGCCAAGTAGCCGAACACCGCGCCGAGCAGGCTCGAGGTGTAGTCGGTGAAGAGCCCGCC
>CAZUJU010000048.1:0-26661 GCA_964620675.1 uncultured Thiotrichales bacterium
CTAGATTCCTCGGTTGACCGCTCGTTTGGGAACGTAACATGCTGTATTCGCGGAAATATTGTGGTGAATTCGGCTTCACCTTCCGGGTGCACGCGCTACGTGCACTCGGGCACGTCCAACCAAGGATTCTAGGATTAACGGACTTTGCCGCCCTGTGGCGCGAAGAACTTTGCGGTTACCGCATCAGCACATTAAAATACACGGAACTACTGATTGACGCGGCCGTCGGCGTCGCTACAAGGGCTTTACAACCACATGATTTTCAAACGATCCAAGCAATCAAACCCAAGCGTGGAAAGCGCACCGCAACGAAACCCGCGCGCGTTGGCCAAAGCCGGCCCGGTCACCGTCGAGCGCCCGACGGCAAAACCCGCCGATAAAGCCAAAGGACCCTTCGCGCGCCTGCGCCCGAGCAAGACCGCCAGCGGGGCCGCGGAGCGCCCAACGGGGAAAACCAAAGCGACCAAGGCCGCCGCGCCGAAACTCAATCGACCGGTCACCGAAAAGCTGCGGCAACCCAAGGAACCCTGGCTGCTTCCGGCCCTCACCCGCAGCCTGCAACGAGTGTTCGAAACGGCGCAAAAGCGCACGGCGCGCGAAGAGACGCGGCGCACCGAGATTGAGACTGCGATGCTGCAGAACTTCACCGATCGCATGGAGAACGTGTTCGGCGAGCTGCACAAGGAGTTTGACGAGCGCGAGCGCATCATCGATCAGAAGATAAAAAGTACTGATCAGGAGCATCGCCACCAGGTTCAGCGCGTTCGCTGGATGAGCGTTCCGGCCGCGATCGTGGCCGTGATCGCATTGGGTTATGTCTTTTATGTCGTCAATGTCATGGAAAAAGCCATGACCAGCATGTCCGGCAACATGAGCGCGATGACCGGCAATCTGTCTTCGATCACCCAGGATACCCGCAGCATGTCGCAAGACATGGGGCAACTGAGTGGCAATGTTTCGCAAATGACCAACAACGTCGGCGCCCTCAGCGGCAACGTCGGCTACATGACCCGCGACGTCGGCGCCATGAGCCATGCCATTACCCCCGCCGCACAGTCGATGGGGCCGATGATGGGCATGGTGCGCAATTTCATGCCGTTCTAGATTCCGTAGGCGGCAGCAACCTGCCGCCGCGCCGTTTGCGCCACCCGCGTCTCGGGTGGCCTGAGGCGGCAACAATGCCGTGCCCCTCACAGACTCGTCGCTACCGTACGGTTCGGTGGTCAGACGGCCACCCCGCCCACTCGCAGCCCGATCGCCCGAAAACGCACCGTTCGCGTTTCGCGCCCCAACACAATCGCGACCGAGATCCCGCCGCAACCGGAGAATCCTCACCCTATCCACGTAAACTCAATCACTTACAGAATGGAACAGTTCTCGCATGTTGATGCACTGACGCACGTTAATTACGCAGGGGGAACTATCTTCACGGTTCCGCGATGTCTGCTTGGCGCCGCGCTGGTGCTCGCCATCACCGGCTGTGCCGATCATCGCTCGCAGGCGGATTTTTCCGACGCCTTGTGAAGTCCTCACCACTACGCCGTCGAAATGGATCGCCATGAATTGTTGCGCGAACCGCTTCGCCCCGGCGCACTCGCCCCGCCTTCGGCGCGCCGCTTGAGCGAAGTCGGTTAGCCCGTATCGCACGGTCGCGGCGGGTCGCCGCCGCGCCGCCTGTCAAAAAACCTTCATTTTCATCCCCAACCCGAGACGCGTTATGCTCCCCCCGGGCAGTTCCGTCCGGTTCGCGCGATCGCACTGAAACGTGCTCGGCGCGCCGCGTCGGCGCTGCGATAGCTGCCGAAAGCGTTACGCTTCGGATCGAAAATCAACCGCTTGAAAGGAGAGTGAACACGATGGCAATCACCATCGGTATCAATGGTTTTGGTCGTATGGGGCGCCTTGCCCTGCGCGCCGGCTGGCACTGTGACGACATCGAGTTCGTCTGTGTCAACGAAATCGCGACCGACGCGGCGGGTTCCGCGCATCTGCTCCAATTCGATTCGGTGCATGGCCGCTGGCCGCGTGCGTGCGCGGGAGACGGCGACACCCTGGAAATCGACGGCAAAGCGCTGAAATATCGACGTAATCCGTTGATTGGTGAGCGCGACTGGAGCGGCTGCGACATCGTGTTCGAGGCCACCGGCAAGCATCACAAAAAGCCGGAGACTCTGCGCACGTACTTTGATCAAGGGGTTAAAAAGGTAATCGTCGCGGCGCCCACCGACGGCGCGCTGAATATCGTCTACGGGATCAACGATCACGCCTACGACCCGACCATGCACCACCTCGTCACGGCCGCATCCTGCACCACCAATTGCCTCGCGCCGGTGGTCAAGGTCATGCATGAGCAGATCGGTATTCGCCACGGGACGATGACGACGATCCACGACCTCACCAACACCCAAACCATCGTCGATAAAGGACACAAGGATCTGCGCCGCGCACGCGCCTGTGGCCAATCGCTGATCCCGACCAGTACCGGTTCGGCCAAGGCGATCACCAAGATCTTTCCCGAGCTCGCAGGCAAGCTCAACGGGCTGGCGGTGCGGGTGCCGCTGCTCAACGCCTCATTGACCGATTTCGTGTTCGAGGCCGCCCGTCCGGTGACAGAAACCGAAGTCAACGGCTACTTTCGCGCCGCCGCGGAGGGTGAACTGAAGGGCATCCTCGGTTACGAAGAGCGCCCGCTGGTTTCGGTCGATTATCTCAACGATCCACGCTCATCGATCGTCGATGCGTTGTCGACGATGGTCATCGATGGCACCCAGGTCAAGGTTCTGGCGTGGTACGACAACGAGTGGGGATATGTGAACCGGATGATCGATCTGGCGCGCAAGATCGCACGGAGCCTGTAACACTTGAATCCCGCCAGCCGTAACTACCTGATCGTCACCGGCGGTTATTGGGCCTTTACGCTCACCGACGGCGCGATCCGAATGCTGGTGGTGCTGTATTTCCACCTGCTCGGGTTTTCGCCATTCGAAGTGGCGATGCTGTTTTTGTTTTACGAGTTCTTCGGCATCGTCACCAACCTGGTTGGCGGATGGCTCGGCGCGCGGATCGGCCTGAACCTGACCATGCACATCGGCATGGCGCTGCAAGTCGTCGCACTCGCGATGCTCACCGTGCCTGACGCCTGGCTCTCCGTCGCTTACGTCATGGCAGCCCAGGCCCTCTCCGGAATCGCCAAGGATCTCAACAAGATGTCGGCGAAAGCGAGCGTGAAGACCTTCGCCACCGGTGGCGACTCGCGCCTGTTCCACTGGGTCGCCTTACTCACCGGGTCGAAGAACGCACTGAAAGGGGTTGGATTCTTTGTCGGCGCACTCCTGCTCCAAGTCGTCGGCTTTCGCGCCGCACTCGCGATCCTCGCCGGCCTGCTGCTCATCGTATTGATTGTGACCGCCGCACTGTTACCTACCGGCGTCGGCAAGATGAAAACGAAGCCGAAATTCACGCAGGTGTTTTCAAAACGCGGCGAAATCAACTGGCTCGCGGCGGCACGGTTTTTCCTGTTCGGCGCGCGCGACGTCTGGTTCGTCGTCGGCCTGCCGGTGTACCTGTACGCCGTGCTCGGCTGGAGCTTCACCCAAGTCGGCACGTTCTTCGCGCTATGGGTGATCGGTTACGGCATGGTGCAGGCGCTTGCGCCTAAACTCCTGCGCCAGAGCAACCGGTCCCACCCGCCCGGCGGCGCCAGTGCACGGTTCTGGGCACTCGTGCTTGCCGTGATTCCCGCCGCCATCGCGTGGGCGCTCGCGCAGGGCTGGCCGCCCGCGACCGTGGTCGTCGGCGGACTGATCCTGTTCGGCATCGTCTTCGCCATCAACTCCGCGGTCCACTCCTACCTCATCCTCGCCTACTCCGACAACGATAAGGTCGCCCTCAACGTCGGGTTCTATTACATGGCCAATGCCGGCGGTCGCCTTGCCGGCACCCTCCTCTCCGGCTGGGCTTACCAAACCCACGGCCTCGAAGGCTGCCTGTGGTGGTCCGCCGCGTTTGTCGTCATCGCGTGGGGGCTTTCGGTGAGGTTACCGGAGGTTCGCGGTGGGCACGCGGCTGATCCGTAACGCGTCCTGATCGATTGGCGATCGATTATCTGCGGCGCGCCAGCACGCTGCGTGACGAGCGTTATCGTCAATTTACACGCCGAGCCGGAGTCACCTGCGCGTAGGTCTCGTCGAACTGCGACCTCGCATTCCGGTACAGTGGTGCATCGTCCTCACGCCGCATGCGCCACCCACATGACACCAGAATTCAGAGACCATTTCTCCGCCGTCGCCGACGACTACGCCGCCTTTCGCCCCAATTATCCGCCGGAACTGTTCGCGTGGCTGGCGGCGCAACTGCCGCGGCGATCACGGGCATGGGATTGTGCCTGTGGCAATGGTCAGGCGTCGCTGGGATTGGCTGAGTACGTCGATCAGGTGCTCGCGACCGACGCGAGTGCGGCGCAGATCGCGGCCGCACCGGTGCATCCGCGGATCGAGTGGCGGGTAGCGCCGGCGGAGGAAAGCGGCCTCACCGCGGCGTCGGTGGATTTGGTCACGGTCGCGCAGGCCTTGCATTGGTTCGATCTCGCAGTTTTTTACCGCGAGGTCTTGCGCGTGCTGCGCCCGGGCGGGGTTCTAGCGGTGTGGTGCTATGGCGTATTCCGCGCCGAGGACGCGGCGATCGATGCGCTGTTACAGCATTTTTACGCGGAAACGCTCGATGCCTATTGGCCACCCGAGCGGCGCGTGGTGGAGCGTGGATATCGAGACTTGGCATTTCCGTTCGCGGAGTTCGCTACGCCGACGTATTCACTGCAGCAGGCGTGGACGTTGCCGCAATTGCTCGGCTATCTACGCTCGTGGTCAGCGACGGCGCGATTCACGCAAGCGCGCCGCTACGATCCGGTTGCGATTCTGGCGTCAGACCTGGTACCTGTTTGGGGCAACACCGAGCGGCGCGTCGGATTTACCTGGCCCCTCGCGTTGCGGGCCGGATTCAGGCCGGCCTGACCCGAAACCACGCCGCGTACAGCGCGGGCACGAACAGGATCGTGAGCAGCGTTGCCACGGTCAAGCCGCCCATGATGGCGAAGGCCATCGGTCCCCACAGCACATTGGTGCTGAGCGGGATCATCGCGAGGATCGAGGCGGCGGCGGTGAGCACGATCGGGCGGAAACGTCGCACGGTGGATTCGCGGATCGCCTCCCACATGGGTCGTCCGTCGTCCATGTCTTGCCGAATCTGATCAACCAGAATCACGGTGTTGCGCATGATCATGCCGGAGAGCGCGATGGTGCCGAGCAAGGCGACGAAGCCGAAGGGTTGGTTGAATACCAGCAAGCCAAGCGCGACGCCGATGACCCCGAGCGGTGCGGTGAGCAGCACCATGAACACCCGCGAGAAACTCTGTAATTGCAGCATGAGCAGCGCGGCGACGACGGCCAGCATCAGCGGCATGCCGGCGGCGATAGCGGCTTCCGCGCGCTTGTTTTCCTCGAACGCGCCGCCGGGCTCGATACGGTATCCGGGCGGTAATTGGGCACGTACGGGATCGAGCAGTGGGTCGAGCGCCATGGTGACGTCGGGCGCTTGCACGCCATCGATGAGATCGGCGCGGACGGTAAGCGTAGGCCGGCGATCGCGTTGCCAGAGGATGGGTTCCTCGAACACAGTCTCGACCCGCGCCACTTGCGCCAGCGGCACCGCGGCGCCGGACGCGGTCGGCACGTTCACCGCGTCGATCGCCGCGAGCAGATTGCGTTCGTGTTCCGGCGCCCGCAGCACGATATCAATCAGGCGATCGCGCTCGCGAAACTGCCCGAGCGGTAAGCCATTCAACACCCCGTGCAGGGTGTGCGAGATCGTCACGGTCGAGACGCCGAGCGCGGCGGCCTGGTCCTGATCGACCCGCACTTGCAACGCCGGGGCGCGCTCACCCCAGTCCGCATTGACGTTCAAGGTATGCGGCGAAGCGCGCATGATCTGTGCGACCTCCTCCGCAATCCGCTTGAGCCGTTGCGGGTCGTCGCCAATGACCCGAAATTGCACCGGATAGTTCACCGGCGGCCCGAGCGGGACCCGCATCACCCGCCCGCGCACTGCGGGAAAATCCTGTGCAAACAACTGGCGCACGCGCTCAAGCACCCGTTCGCGGGCGGCGATATCGTGGGTAAGCACCACCACGTGGGCGAAGTTGGGCCGGAATAGCTGTTGGTCAAGCGAGAGGAAAAAGCGCGGCGAGCCGTAGCCCACATAGGTGGCGAAGGTCTTGACGTCCTCGTCATCGGCCAGTAAGGCCTCGAAACGCGCCGCTTCGTGTTCGGTGGCGCGGATGCCGGCGCCTTCCGCGAGCCAAAGTTCGACCATCAACTCGGTACGATTGGAGGATGGAAAAAACTGTTTATTGGTCAGCCCCATACCGACGATACCGAGCGCGAACAGGCCGATCGTCGCGGCGATCACGAGCCAGCGGTAGCGCAGGCAAAACTCGATGACTCGGCGTAAGGCGCGGTAAAAACGCGTGTCGAACAGATCCTGCGCGGCGCCGGGTGCGCCCCCGTGCCGGTGCGGCTTCAAAACCACGCTGCCGACCAGCGGCGTAACAATGACCGCGGCGATCCACGAGACGATGAGTGCGATCGTCACCACCGAAAACATCGCAAAGGTGTATTCGCCGGTACTCGATTTGGCGGTGCCGATCGGCAGGAATCCGGCCACCGTGACGAGGGTACCGGTCAACATCGGAAACGCGGTGGAGCGATAGGCATAGGTGGCGGCGCGGAGCTTGTCCCACCCTTCTTCGAGTTTGCGCGCCATCATCTCGACCGCGATCATCGCGTCGTCCACCAATAGTCCGAGCGCGATGATCAAAGCGCCGGCGGAGATTCGATGCATGTCGATAGAGAACAGCCGCATCATGAGGAAGGTGCCGGCCAACACCAGCGGGATCGTGACCGCAACCACCAAACCGGTGCGCAGACCGAGTGAGACAAAGCTGACGGCAAGCACGATCACCACCGCTTCGAGCAGCACTTTCATAAAATCGTTGATCGCCTCGCGCACGATCTGCGGCTGATCCGAGACTTGCGTGATCGCGATCCCCGGCGGCAGTTCGGTACGTAGCCGCGCCATCAGCGCCTGGAGGTTCTCGCCGAGCTTGATGACATCGCCGTTGCCCACCATCGCAACCGCCAACCCAATCGCGGATTCGCCACGGTAGCGCATGGTCGTGACCGGAGGATCGAGATAGCCGCGGCTCACCTCGGCAATGTCACCGAGGCGCACGCTGCGGTCCCCGAGGCGCAGCGGCAAGGCGCGGAGCGCCTCCAGCGATTCGAATTGACCGGAAACCCGAAGTGCGACCGAATGGGTCTGAGTTTCGACCCGTCCCGCCTCGATGACGCTGTTGTGGGCTTGAATTGCACCGGCAACGGTCGCGGCCGTGACGCCGAGCATCGCCAGCGCGTGATGCGAAATCTCGACGTAAACGCGATCGTCCTGGACGCCGACCAAGTCGACCTTCGCCACATCCGGCAGTCGGAGCACTTCAAGCTTGACCCGCTCGACGTGGTCGCGCAGCTCGGAGTGGCTCAGGCCCACCGCGGTGAAGGCGAAAATCGAGCCGAATACATCACCGAACTCGTCGTCGAAAAACGGGCCGATGACTTCTCGCGGCAAGCTGTGCCGGATATCGCCAACCTTTTTCCTTACCTGGTACCAGATCTCCCGCACTTCCTTGGCCGGAGAGGAATCGATCAATTCCAGGATGACCAACGATTCGCCCGGCTTGGAGTAGGCATTGGTGTATTTGTAGTACGGAACTTCCTGGAGTTCCTTGACGATGCGTTCGGTCACCAACTGGCTGATCTGTTCGGTCGTCGCGCCGGGCCACAACGTGCGAATCACCATCGCCCGAAAGGTAAAATCGGGATCCTCGCGCTGCCCAAGAGCGAAATAGGCCAGGATCCCGCCGAAGCCCACCACCAGGACGAAAAACCACGCAACCTGACGGTGGCGCAGGACGATTTCCGAGAGATTGAAGCGGCCTTGGCGCTCCGCCGAGTCGGGGGCACGGTTCATGGCCGAGCGTCCAGCGGCAGTACCTGTTGTCCCTCGTGCAGTCGGTGCCCGCCCGCGCTGACGATGTGTTCGCCGCCACGCAGGCCGTCATTGACCATTACGCGCTCACCGTAGCGCCCGGCTGTGGCGACCTCGATCCGAGTGACCCGATGGGTCTCGGGATGCATCACCCAAATCGCTGGAACATCACGTTGCGTGTGCAGCGCGGTGAGCGGCAACAGCCAGACGTCCCGCTCCGGTAACGCCACCTCGATTTCGGCGCTGCCGCCGAGTGGCCAAGCGTCACTTTGGGAGGGTAGAGAAATCCGCGCGGCAAAACTGCGGGTCGCCGGATCGGCTTGCTGAGCGAGTTCGCGCAGCTGGCCCGGCCAGATGGTGGCGGGCTCGAGCGGAGTCTGTATCCGGAGCGCCGCCGCTTGCGTGAAGGCGTGGAGACGCCGCTCCGGGACATGCACAAGCACCTCGCGCGCGCCCGCTTGGGCGATCCGCAACACCTGCTGACCGGCGCTTACGACCTGCCCTTCCTCGGCGGAAACGGCGGTGATCACGCCGGCCGTCTCAGCCGTCAAGGTAGCGTAACCGGTTTGGTGACGCTGTTGGGCGAGCTGCGCCTTCGCCGCCGCGAGTCGTGCCTGGGACGCCTCAAGCGCGGTACGGGATTTATCCGCATCACTTTGCGCCAACAGGTTACGCCCCCGCAGCTCCCGCACCCGTTCGTCCTCAGTTCGGGCAAGACGAACCTCGGACTCGCTCGCCGCCACGATCGCCTCCTGCGCCTGGACTGCGAGGCGATAGTCGGCCGGGTCGAGACGAAGCAGGATCTGCCCGGGCACGATCGTCTGGCCGACGTCGACCTCGCGACTGACGATCTTGCCGGCAACCCGAAACGCGAGTGGTACTTCCTGGCGGGCGCGAATCTCGCCGGGCAAACTGAAGTGCTCCGCAACCCGTTCCCGCTGCGCGATCTGGATCTGCACCGGCGGCGGGGTTTCGAGTTTGCTCGGCTGGGGTTGCTCGCAGCCCGCCAGGAGTAACACTCCGCCCAATATCAGCAGTCGTACCATGAGGTCAGCTCGCAAGGGGTTCGAGGGCTCCGCGCCAGAGTGCCCGCAAGGCGGACTCCAGCACGGTGAAATAATCCAGCGCCGGTTCTCGGCACAACGCGCAACTCTCGGCGGCGTCCCCGGGCCCCTGGCGTAACAACTGCCACAGCCCGATGATCAGCGCAAAACTCTGCATCAGCAGCATGGTGCCGTGCTCGGTGCTGCCAATCGCAAAGTGCCGCTGCAGGCACTCGGCGACTTGCGAGAGGTGTTCCGCGAGACGTTGACTGAACGCCAGGCTGTCTTCGGCGTCAATATCGCGTTCCATCCATCCGAGGCAGAGACTGGCGAGCGGTAGAAATGCCGGCACTTCCAGGATATAGCGTCGCGTGAGCCCCGCCATGTCGTCGAGTGTCATGATTGGGTCACGCTCCGCGCGGAGAATGACCGCCTCGAAGAATGCAGTGAGGTGCCGCTCGTGAACCGCAAGCAACAGTGATTCCTTACTGCGGAAGTAGAGGTAAACGGTGCCTTTGGCGAGCCCTGCCGCAGCCGCGACTTGCGCCATGCTGAGCATACGCTCCGGATGTTCAAGCCATAGCCGCTCGGCGATATCGAGTAAGGATTCGCGTCGCGCCCGCTTTTCTTCTGGGTGAATCGCTCGTAGCCGCATAACTGACGTTCAGTCACTTGCGCAGAAGTATAAAATGACGGTTAGTCATTTATCAACCACAAATACGATTCCGCGCGAGGCGGACGTTCAGTCTCGATTCATCCGCCCGCGCTTAAGCTGACGCCGTGTTCAATCAAAAAGTCAGGTCCACCCAGTGAAAAAGAGCATGATCCATATCGTTACAGGGATCGCGTTGATGGTCGGAATCGGTATCGCACCGGCACATGCCGGTGACTGGCGTGACGCGACACGTTGGGAAATTCGCGTCACGAATCAAGAGGGCGGCTGGCGTCACGCCCCAGCGTACCGAACCGAGGGCTATACGCACCCGCGCGGCCAGCATCGGCATCGCCACGTCAACAAGCGCCATCACAAGCGCTATTGTGAGACTGACGATCGATATCGCGGCGACCGCCGCAGGTAGGTCTCGGGATTGCCGTGTCCCACGCCATCGCGCGGGACACCGCGCGCGCACCGATGATCGGCTATTCGACTGCGAGTCGCTGCAGCAGTCGTTGCTCGCTCATAAAGTTAAATAGCGGTTCTAGTTCGGGTCCGCTGGTGCGTCCGGTCAGCGCGACCCGGATCGGCATGAAGAGTTGCTTGCCTTTACGTCCGGTTTCCGTCTTCAGCGCCTCGATGAAGGCACGATAGTCGCCGACATGCGCGGCGACCAATCGGCGCGCCGCCGCGAAGTATTCCGGTCCGGTTTCCACCAAGATCCGCTGCGCCTCCGCCTCCAGCTCCAGTGACGGTGAATACAGCGCGTTGGTCCACTGCGTAACATCGGTCGGGAACATCAGATTGGGTTGCACCATGCGCACGAAGGCGTCGCGGTCGGCTGCGGGGACAGGATTGAGGTTAAAATCGCCCAACCAGGCGATCAAGTCATCGATTGACGCCTGCATGACCGCTTCATGCTGCCAATGCAACAATTGCTGATGGTCATGGCGAGCCGGCGATTTACCCAAGCGGTTAAGCTCGAAGTGATGGGCCAGATTGTCAGGATCCATGAATTCACCGACCTCATAGGCGTGCCCCAGCCGCGCCAAATGGTTGACCAGCGCGCCAGCCAGATACCCCTCCTCCCGTAGCGCTCGGACCGACAGACTCCCTTCCCGTTTCGAGAGCGGATTCTGCTCATCGGAAACGATGAGTGAAATGTGTCCGAACTGAGGCTCAGGAAGACCAAGCGCCCGGTAGATCAGTAATTGCCGCGGGGTATTCGTGAGGTGATCCTCGCCGCGCAGCACATGCGAAACACCCATAAGCGCATCATCGATCGCATTGGTGAAGAAAAACGCCGGCGAGCCATCCGAACGTCGAATGATGAAATCACCGATATCGTCCGATTTGTACACCTGGTGCCCGCGTACCAGATCGTCGAACTCAACCAGAGTGCCCTTCGGTACTCGGAAGCGTAGGGTCGGCGCCTTACCCTGGGCCAAACGCTCGGCCCGTTCCGCCTCGGACAATCGCGCGCAAGTTCCCGCGTACCGAGGAGGTTGTCCTGCCGCAAGTTGTCGCTTGCGCACCATTTTGAGTTCAACATCGGAACAAAAGCACGGATAGGCGAGATCCTGCGCGATGAGTTGTTGCGCGTAATCCGTGTAAATGGGACCCCGCTCGGACTGGTTGTACGGGGCATGTGCCCCACCGATCTCGGGACCCTCATGCCAATCCAATCCCAACCAGCGCAGGTCTTCCTGCAGCGCAATTTGATACTCGAGCTTACTGCGCTCAGGATCGGTGTCTTCAATACGGAGTAAAAAAACGCCACCGTGCTTACGCGCGAGCAGCGCGTTAAAAAGCGCGGTGCGAATATTTCCTAAATGCAGGAACCCTGTTGGACTGGGTGCGAAACGGGCTTTTATCGTTGGGGCTGGCATGCGAGCTTCCGTGGTCCAGAATGGATCCCTATTGTAAGCGCTAAATCGCCCGCAAATGCATCCTCCACGAGGAAGACCTAGATCAAAGCGATCCGATCGCCAATGCGCAACCCCAGCGTAGTCTCCGCGCTTCCTTGATTGACCGCAAACTCAATCAGACCGTTAGCGTTCTCGTACCAAAAGACCGCTCCGATCGAGGTATCGCCGTACGTGCGCGCGTGTTCGACGTGATTATCGCCGCAGCAGAACACGGCGCTCGGATCAAGCATTGATGCACGTAGTCCAGTAAGCGCATTTCCGAATGAATCGAAATAAATCACCTCGTAGAGTTCCGACGGATAGCCGGGGTCGTTCAACGATTTCGGATCGATCTCGTCACCAGGGACAGAGCCGTCCCGCTCTATTATCGCCGCTACCGGCGCGAATAAATCTCGGCCGTGAAATGTTGCCGATAACCTCGCTGGTCGAAAGTTGATCGACCAAGCCCGTACGCACGCCGCCCGCTTTATCACCACGGAGAACAACCCATTATCAGGGCCAACGAACCACTGATCGTCGGCATTCACCACTACCGCACGCCGCGCGGTACCTACGCCCGGATCTACGACGCAGAGGAAAACGGCGTGCTGGGGCATGTCATACCGATAGGCAGCGAGTAAAAAAGCTGCCGCTTTCACGTTCCAGGACGGCACATCGTTCAGTAACGTTAGGGTTCGCGCTCTGGGATAATGCTGATAGACCGCGCTGCAAAGCTGGGCGGTATACGGACCTTTCATACCATAATCGCTGAACAATACGATCATTCTGCACTACCCGTTCGACAGGTTCAGAAGCAAAGCTTGAAGCTTGCTAAAACCCCAAACCCCGCGAGGTGCTCACGAACTTGCCTCCAATCGTGTTTCGATAGGCTCAAGACGAACGGAATCGCGAGGTAAGAGCTCAGCTTGCGCTTGTTGGAGGATTCTATCACCGCTGCGTTTGACCTGAGTTTAGATCGCGACAACCCACGCTGCCCCGCCAACCCTTCAACTACCGGCATCACCGCGGCAAAAACGCCGGCGATTACTACACCCTGCGTTATCGAGGTCCCACCTCATTGAGCGAAGTCCGCCAATCGTTAACGAGCACTACCACTCGACGGCTCCGGCGTCCGAAACCCGACACGCCGACGAGCGGAAAAGCCAAAACGTCCCAGCTATCGCGCGCGCCACGAAAGGAACAGCGCATCGGTCCGAGACAATACGAACCGATACAAATCTAGCCGCTGGATGAGCGCCAGTTATTACGTGAACGATCACGGAAAAAATATCCCATAAGCAAAGGGGCCGGAAAATCCGGCCCCTCTTGGAATTCAGATCTACACCAACACTAATCAATCGTCCGAATCAGTTTTCTTACTCGCTGCTGTCGCGACCTCGCCAAGAGGCCTATCAACCAGCTCCACGTAAGCCATTGGTGCGTTGTCTCCAGCGCGAAAACCGCACTTCAAGATTCTCAAGTAACCGCCGCCGCGATTTAAATACCGCGGCCCCAACTCGACAAACAACTTCCCGACCACCTCCTGGTCACGAAGACGCGAGAACGCGAGGCGGCGCTTGTGTACGCTATCGACCTTGGCCAAGGTAATCAACGGCTCCGCGACGCGCCTTAACTCCTTCGCCTTTGGTAGCGTCGTTTTTATAAACTCGTGCTTGAAGAGGCTGTTGGTCATATTTTTCAGCATCGCCGTGCGATGCGCGCTAGTGCGGCTAAGATTCCGCCCGGAGTTACGATGTCGCATGTCTAAACCTTGATAGTATTCTGCAAAAACCAGTCACCAGTGCCTCAGGAGGCCTTTTTCTCTCTGTCACCGAGACCGGGAGGCGGCCAGTTCTCTAGACGCATCCCCATCGAAAGACCATGCGACGCGAGTACTTCCTTGATCTCCGTGAGCGATTTTTTTCCGAGATTTGGCGTCTTAAGCAGTTCAACTTCCGTCCGCTGAACAAGATCGCCAATATAGAAAATATTTTCGGCCTTTAAGCAATTCGCGGAGCGTACTGTAAGTTCCAAATCGTCAACCGGGCGGAGCAACAGCGGATCGATTTCGCTCTCCTTCTTCCGCGGCTGCGGCTTCTCCTGGCGCTCGAGGTCGACGAAAACCGAAAGTTGTTGCTGAAGAATATCAGCAGATTCTCGAATCGCCTCTTCGGGATCAACGGTACCATTGGTCTCCAACTCGATAACGAGTTTATCCAGGTTAGTCCGTTGCTCTACCCGCGTATTCTCTACGGTATAGGCGACGCGACTGATCGGGCTGTAACTCGCGTCTAGCAGCATATGCCCGATCTCCCGATTCTCCTCAACCTGTCGACGCACCATAGCCGGTTCATACCCCCTCCCGCGAGCGATCTTGATCGTCATCGACAGCTTACCTTCAGCCGTCAAATTGGCGAGAACGTGATCCGGATTGACGATCTCAACATCATGATCGAGTTGAATATCGCCGGCGGTCATAACGCCCGGTCCCTTCTTGCTTACCTTGAGGACCGCTTCGTCGCGCGCATGCATCCTGATGGCGATACCCTTTAAATTAAGGAGAATCTCGACAACGTCTTCCTTAACCCCTTCAATGCTAGAGTACTCGTGGAGTACACCATCGATTTGAGCCTCGGTAATCGCGCACCCAGGAATCGACGACAACAGAATACGACGCAACGCGTTGCCAAGCGTATGCCCAAAACCGCGCTCAAGTGGCTCAAGAACGACCTTTGCGTGATTCGCCCCGAGATTCTGAACCACAATTTGATTGGGTTTTAGCAACTCTTTGACTTTAAGCATCATTATGCGGATTCCCAGACTAAAAATTACTTCGAGTAAAGCTCAACGACCAAATTCTCGTTGAGATCCGCCGGCAGATCACCGCGTTCAGGCACCCGCTTGAAGACGCCTCGCATATCTTTAGAATCAACGTCTACCCATTCCGGAAACCCGTATTGTTCGGCAAGCGTAAGTGAATCCTGAATCCGGACTTGTTTGCGCGATTTGTCACGGACCGCAATCGTATCGCTCGGGCTGACTTGATACGAGGGGATGTTCACCGACTTACCATTTACAATAATCGCTTTATGACTTACCAATTGACGTGCTTCAGCCCGAGTCGACCCGAAACCCATTCGATATACGACATTATCAAGCCGCGTCTCGAGCAGTCGAAGCAAGTTCTCCCCGGTCGAACCCTTTGCTTGAGCCGCCTTCGCGAAGTAATTGTGAAATTGCTTTTCAAGAACGCCATAAATTCGGCGAAGCTTCTGCTTCTCCCTTAACTGGGATCCGTAATCCGATAATCGTGTTTTACGATCACCGTGCTGTCCAGGCAATTTATCGAGCTTGCATTTCGAATCGAGCGCACGTGCGCGACTCTTGAGTCCGAGGTCGGACCCCTCACGCCTGCTCAATTTACACTTTGGTCCTATATACTTCGCCATAAACTTTATCTAACCCAGAAAGGTGGAGGCCGGAGCTTAAACCCGACGCTTTTTCGGAGGACGGCAACCGTTGTGCGGTATAGGCGTGACATCGATGATACTCATAATCTTGTAGCCAGCCGCATTCAAAGCGCGAACCGCAGATTCGCGCCCAGGCCCCGGACCTTTAACCCAAACCTCAAGATTCTTGAGCCCATACTCTTTCGCCGTATTACCCGCTCTTTCGGCAGCGACCTGCGCGGCGAAAGGCGTACTCTTCCGCGAACCGCGAAAACCCGAGCCACCCGAGGTCGCCCACGACAGCGTGTTGCCCTGTCGATCGGTGATCGTAACGATGGTATTATTAAAAGAAGCGAAAATGTGAGCAACGCCGTCAGAGACGCTGCGCCTTACCTTCTTTTTCGTACGGGTGGCTGCCGGTTTAGCCATATTCTATAGACCTTGGTTACTTCTTGATTTGACGACGCGGCCCTTTACGGGTCCGGGCATTTGTCCGGGTGCGCTGCCCTCTGAGCGGCAAACCACGGCGATGGCGGATACCCCTATAGCACCCGAGATCCATCAAGCGCTTGATATTCATGCTGACCTCGCGGCGCAAATCCCCTTCCACGGGAAATTTGCCAACTTGAGTACGCAATTCTTCGACTTGCGCATCAGATAGCGCGCTAATCTTTATGGTAGGCTCGATACCCGCCGCCTCGCAGATCTGCTTCGCGCGGGGGCGGCCAATTCCATAGATCGCCGTGAGCGCGATCTCAGCGTGCTTATGCACTGGAATATTGATGCCTGCAATACGTGCCATTCTGTTTCTCCACCACGCCCGCTATGAAAGGGGCGCGATTCTAAGCATTTAACGATTCAGTTGCAAGCCTCTAGCCTTGGCGCTGCTTGTGGCGTACATCTTTACAGATAACCCGAACCACGCCGTTGCGGCGAATGATCTTGCAATCGCGACAGATCTTCTTAACTGATGCGCGAACTTTCATCTCTTAACCCTCGATATCTAACAAATTTCGTTATCTGACCGTACCTGAGCGACCAAGTCCGCGAAGATTCGCCTTTTTCATCAACCCTTCATACTGATGGGACATCAGGTGGGATTGCGTTTGTGCGATAAAGTCCATGATTACTATGACAATAATCAACAGTGAAGTGCCGCCAAAATAAAAAGGAACGTTCCAAGTAAGAATCAGAAACTCCGGCAGGAGGCAGACCAAGGTGATATATATCGCGCCTACCGCAGTTAGACGGGTCATGACACCATCCACGTATTTCGCCGTCTGATCACCAGGACGGATGCCAGGGATGAAGGCTCCCGCTTTCTTCAAGTTGTCAGCCGTTTCGCGAGAATTGAAAACCAACGCCGTGTAGAAGAAACAGAAGAAAACAATTGCCGCCGCATAAAGAAAGATATATAGCGGTTGGCCCGGCGACAGCGCAGTCGCGACCTCTTGCAACAAGCCGAGTCCCTCGGTCTGCCCGAACCAGTGCCCCAGGGTAGCGGGAAACAGAATGATACTCGACGCGAAAATTGGTGGAATCACTCCCGCCATGTTCAACTTTAGCGGTAAATGAGTCGACTGTGCTGCGTAGATGCGGCGCCCCTGTTGTCGTTTGGCGTAGTTGACACTGATGCGGCGCTGCCCCCTCTCGGCAAACACCACTATAAACGTGACAAATACGGCCAAAACCAAAAGCAGGATAACGAACGCCGGAGCAAGTTCACCCGTGCTAGCCAACTCCAGTGTCCCCGCTACCGCAGCCGGAAGACCCGCCACGATACCGGCAAAAATTAGCAGTGAAATTCCGTTTCCGATTCCCCTTTCAGTGATCTGCTCGCCAAGCCACATTAAGAACATGGTCCCGGTCACAAGCGAGAGAACCGTCGTGAACACAAATGTCGGTCCGGGATTAATGGCAACCGACAGTCCACCGAAACTTTGTCCCTGAAGGCTAATTGCGACACCAACCGACTGGAATGTCGCCAGGACCACCGTGAAATACCGCGTGTACTGAGTGATTTTGCGCCGGCCCGTTTCACCCTCTTTACGCAGCTGCTCAAGCGACGGCACTACCAGCGACATCAGCTGCATGATGATCGAGGCTGAAATATACGGCATGACCCCAAGTGCGAACAGGCTAAGCCGCTCCAACGCGCCGCCAGAGAACATATTCACCAGGCCAAGTATCGTACCGGTTTGCTGATTGAAAAACTCAGCAAACGCACCAGTATTTATCCCAGGGACAGGTATGAAGGTACCAATGCGGTAGACAATCAGCGCCATGACTACAAATAGCAGTCGCTGCCGGAGTTCAGCTATTTTGCCGATATCTCCGAATGAACCGCCGAGATTGGCCTTCGCGGTTGCCACCTAGCCCTCGATTCGGCCACCGGCCGCTTCAATCGCGGCGCGCGCGCCTTTAGACACGCCGATCCCTTTGATGATCAGGGCACGCGTAACCTCGCCAGATAAAAAAATCTTTGCGCGCCGACACCCCTCAGGAACTACACCGGCGGCTAGCAGAAAATTGAGATCCACATGCTCTCCGTCGAGGCGATTGAGTTCTCCAAGTCTTACTTCGGCGGAATTCCGCGACATTCTCGCCTTAAAACCGCTCTTAGGCAGCCGACGCTGCAAAGGCATCTGCCCGCCTTCGAACCCGACTTTATGAAATCCACCCGCACGCGCATGCTGGCCCTTGTGACCGCGCCCACCCGTTTTACCGAGACCAGAGCCGATGCCCCGTCCAAGCCGTTTGCGAGACGGACGACTACCAGGGGCCGGACTAATCGTATTAAGTTGCATAATCAAACTTCCTCGACGCGAACCAGATAGGAGATCTTATTGATCATTCCGCGATTTGCTGGGGTATCAATCACAACAGATGAGCTGTTCAGCTTTCTCAGTCCTAGCCCTCGCGCGCATGCGATATGGTTACGCAAACGCCCATTCAAACTACGACACAGCGTCACTTTGAGAGACTTTTGGTTCGTCATTTCTACTTACCCCAAAGTTCATCGGGCGTTTTGCCACGCTTGGCCGCAACCGCGCTCGGAGTCGTCATTTTCGCGAGCGCGTTGAGCGTTGCCCGAACGACATTCCCGTCGTTGCGAGACCCCACACACTTCGCGAGCACATTGCGCACGCCGACCATTTCAAGTACTGCACGCATCGGGCCACCCGCTATGACGCCAGTACCTTCTGAGGCAGGTTGCATATATACCTTGGTCGCGCCGTGCCGACCGATGACGGCGTGATGCAACGTACCTTCTCGGAGTTGAACCGTCAGCATTTCACGCCGCGCCTTTTCCATCGCCTTCTGGATCGCGATCGGTACTTCCCGGGCCTTTCCGTAACCCATGCCTACACGTCCATTTCCATCGCCGACGACCGTCAGCGCCGTGAAACCGAATTGACGTCCACCTTTGACGACTTTAGCAACTCGGTTGACTGCTACCAGTTTCTCCTGGAGACCGTCGGTGGAATTGCTCTGCTCTACATTCGCCATGCGTATTTACCTTCAGAATTTCAATCCGGCTTCGCGCGCAGCCTCGGCGAGCGCCTTGACTCGACCGTGAAAGCGGAAACCGGAGCGGTCGAATGCGACCTCGGCAATCCCCTTCTCCAGGGCGCGCTCTGCGATGAGTTTTCCAACTGCCGTGGCAGCCGCAATATTCCCTGTACGCCCAAGTTCCGATTTGAGCGAGATTTCCAGGGTCGAAGCACACGCCAGAGTCTCGGCTCCATCGGGACCAATGATCTGCGCGTAAATATGTCTGGGCGTCCGGTTCACGGAAAGACGCACCGCACCCTGTTGCCGGATTTTTGCGCGCGTCCCCGCGGCACGGCGCAGTCGAGACTGTTTCTTATCCATACAGAACCTATTTCTTTTTCGCTTCTTTACGAACTATCTTTTCCTTCGCGTATTTCACGCCTTTCCCTTTGTAAGGCTCGGGAGGCCGATACGAACGAATTTCGGCCGCTATCTGCCCGACAACCTGCTTGTCGGTCCCTTTGATTACAACTTCCGTTTGGGTCGGTGCCTCAATCGCGATTCCTTCCGGCGCAATGTACTCAATCGGATGGGAGTAACCAAGACTCAACGTGAGTTTGTTACCCTGAACTTGCGCCCGGTATCCAACGCCAACCAACTCAAGGCGCCGCTCGAACCCGACGCTGACGCCGGTAACCATGTTATTTACAACCGCGCGCGTGGTACCCGCGAGCATATCGGCTTCGCTGCTATCTAGGTTTGGCACCACCTTTAACGCGCCATCCTCGACCTCGACATCCACCAATTTATGCAGCTGAAACTCAAGAGCCCCCTTGGAACCCTTGACTTCGACGACCCTGCCGTTCAGAGCAATCTCTACGCCCTTCGGCAGTGCCACCGGCATCTTTGCAACTCGAGACATGTTACTTACCGACCTTACGTCTAGGAAACCGTACAAATAACTTCACCACCCTGTCCTAAAGAACGGGCTGCGCGATCGCTCATGACGCCTTTCGAGGTCGAGAGGATGGAAATACCTAGCCCACCCATTACACTCGGGAGCTCATCTTTACCCCGATACACACGTAGTCCGGGTTTGCTTATTCGGACCAAACTGCTGATGACAGGCTTGCCAAGATAATATTTCAAGTCGACCGTCAAAACGGGCTTCGCTTCATCGGAGACCGAGAAACCGACAACAAATCCTTCATCCTGTAACACTCTCGCCACAGATATCTTCATTTTCGACGAGGGCATTGAGACACTGACTTTTCCAACGGCTTGGGCGTTACGAATCCGGGTCAACAGATCGGCGACGGGATCGGACATACTCATGGCTTATAACTCCTACCAACTCGCCTTGACCAAACCTGGAATGTCGCCTCGCATCGCCAGCTCGCGCAATTTGTTTCTTCCGAGACCAAACTTCCGGTAGAAACCGCGCGAGCGGCCGGTGAGGGCGCATCGATTACGCAGGCGAACTTCCGCCGAGTTTCTTGGAAGTTTCTGTAACGACTCAACAGCCCTCATCCGCTCGTCGAAATCTAAAGTCATATCAATTACCTTGCTGCGCAAATCCGCGCGCCGCTTGGCGTATTTTTTAACTTCGAGCGCCCGCTTGAGCTCGCGTTGAATCATCGAAAGTTTGGCCATTGTCGAAAAAACCTCAATTACGGAACGGAAACGAAAAGGCCTCTAGCAGCGCCCTCGCTTCTTGATCGCTTTTCGCGTTCGTGGTAATGGTGATATCCATACCGCGTAGCACGTCTATTTTATCGTAATCCACTTCCGGGAAAATTATCTGCTCGCGTACGCCCATGCTGTAGTTGCCGCGTCCGTCAAAGCTCTTACCATTGAGTCCTCGGAAATCTCGGATCCTGGGAATTGCGATGCTAATCAACCGATCTAGAAACTCGTACATGCGCACGCCCCGGAGCGTGACCTTGCAACCGATAGGCCAACCGTCGCGAATCTTGAATGCAGCGACCGACTTACGCGAAAGCGTTACGACGGGCTTCTGCCCCGCAATCGCCGTCATATCACCCACCGCGTGCTGGATGATTTTCTTGTCTGCCACCGCTTCACCCAAACCCATATTCAGCGTGATCTTCTCGATCTTCGGCACCTGCATAGGGTTCGTATACTCGAACTTCGAGATCAGTTTCGGGACGACTTGTTCCCGGTAAACGCTTAACAGTCTAGACATGATACACCTAGCGATCCACGACTTCGCCGTTGGATTTAAAATAACGAACTTTTCGCCCGTCTTCGAGAACGCGCGAACCTACACGATCACCCTTACCGGTCATCGGATTGAAAAGCATCACGTTGGACGCATCAATAGGGAGCTCCTTATCCACGATACCACCAGGAATTCCCCGATTTGGGTTGCCTTTTTGGTGCTTCTTCACCACGTTCACGTTTTGAACCGCGACTTTTCCGTCCGCGCGAACGCTCGTAACGGACCCACGTCGCCCCTTGTCGCGGCCCGCGATTACAATAACCTCATCACCTTTTTTGAGACGCGTCATTATTGAATACCTATTATAAAACTTCAGGTGCCAGCGAAATGATTTTCATAAAACGTTCGCCGCGCAGTTCGCGCGTTACCGGTCCAAAGATGCGCGTACCAATAGGCTCGAGCTTGTTGTTCAACAGCACCGCCGCATTCTTGTCAAACCGAATTGCTGACCCGTCTCCGCGACGCACACCTTTCGCCGTACGCACAACCACGGCATTGAACACTTCGCCCTTTTTAACCTTACCGCGAGGAATCGCATCCTTTACACTGACCTTTATGACATCACCGATCCCCGCGTACCGCCGCTTCGAACCGCCCAGCACCTTGATGCACTGGACTCGCTTCGCGCCGCTGTTGTCGGCCACATCCAGCACGGTTTGCATCTGAATCATCGCTACTTACCCTTTTCTTTATTCGCGGCTCAGCCGCTCACTACGCGTACGAGGATCCAGGACTTCGTTTTAGAAAATGGCCTGGTCTCTTTAATTTCTACGGTGTCACCCGCCTTCGCCGAATCTTGTTCGTCGTGGACGTGCAATTTCGTAGTACGCCGAATGTACTTTCCATACACCGGGTGCCGCTCCATACGCTCGACGGCAACCGTTATTGTCTTTTGCATCTTATCGCTCACCACACGCCCAGTGACGGTACGCTCTTTCGTTTGCAGATCGGTCATGCGTCAGTACCTGCTCGCTTTTTTTCGTTTAATACCGTGGAGACGCGAGCGATGTCCTTTCTCACCCGACCAAATTGGTGCGGGCGCGGAGTCTGGCCACTGCCCATTTGCATACGCAGATTAAAGCGCTCCCGCATCAAGGCGGTCAGTTCGCTTTCCAGTTCTGTCGCAGTCTTATTTCGCAATTCCGCCGCCTTCATTACATCACCTGCCTACTGACAAAGACCGTCTTGATTGGCAATTTTGCGGCCGCGAGTCGAAATGCCTCACGGGCCGTCGCTTCATCAACCCCTTCGATTTCGTACAGCACTCGCCCGGGCTGAATCTTGCAAACCCAAAATTCCACATTGCCTTTTCCGCTGCCCATTCTGACCTCGAGCGGCTTCTTGGTGACCGGAACATCCGGGAATACCCTAATCCACATTTTACCGACACGCTTAACGTGCCGACTCAAGGCTCGCCGCGCCGATTCAATCTGCCGCGACGTCAAACGTCCCGCATCGGTGGCTTTCAAGCCGAATTCGCCGAAGCTGACTTTCGCGCCCGAGGTCGCAACACCTCGGTTACGCCCCTTCATTTGTTTACGAAATTTCGTTCGCTTGGGTTGCAACATCTCGCTGTCCTTCCGCGTTAATTCGTCGCTTTAGACTTTTTTGGCTCGGCTCCGCGGTCTTCGACCTTGAAAACCTCGCCCTTGAATATCCAGACCTTAACTCCGATGATTCCATAGGTCGTAGCCGCCTCAGCGAATCCATAATCAATCTCGGCCCGGAGCGTATGCAGCGGCACTCGCCCTTCGCGATACCACTCGGTTCGCGCAATTTCGGCACCATTTAAGCGTCCGGCCAGATTAACTTTGACGCCCAGCGCACCAAGGCGCATCGCATTTGCGACCGCCCGCTTCATCGCGCGCCGAAACATGATTCGCCGCTCCAGTTGCTGCGCGATGCTCTCGGCAACCAACTGCGCATCGACCTCGGGCTTACGAACCTCTTCGATGTTAATCCGAACCCCGGCAACGTTCGCGAGCCCCATTTTAGCCGCCAATGCCGCACGTAGCGCTTCGATTTCCTCGCCCTTTTTTCCGATAACGATTCCCGGCCGCGCGGTATGAATGGTTATTAAGGCGTTACCCGCCGAGCGCGAGATTTCGATCCGGCTTACGGACGCCTGTTGCAACTTCCGCTTTAAATACCGCTTGACTTCTACGTCTTGCAACAGCGTCTGCGCGAAATGTTTGGTGTCCGCGTACCATTTCGACGTCCAATCCGTCGAAATCCCGAGGCGTATACCCGTCGGATGAACTTTCTGACCCATCGTCTACCTCTTCTTGTCGCTGACGCGAACGGTAATATGACTGGTTCGCTTCAGGACTCTGTTCGCGCGCCCTTTCGCCCTGGCGTGAATGCGACGGAATACTGGCCCTTCGTCCACAAAAACCGTCGACACTCTAAGCTCATCGACGTCGGCTCCCTCATTGTGCTCGGCGTTCGCGATCGCAGATTCCAGGACTTTTTTTACCAGACCCGCCGCCTTCTTTGGACTAAAAGCCAGCACCTCTAGCGCCCGTCCAACCGGGAGTCCGCGAACCTGATCAGCCACCAACCGGCATTTCTGCGGCGAAATGCGGGCTGACCTCAATATTGCTGCCACTTCCATCGATTTACCCTTACTTCGCTTTCTTGTCGGCAACGTGACCCTTGTAAGTTCGCGTCAACGCAAACTCACCGAGCTTATGCCCTACCATATTTTCGTTGACGAGTACGGGCACATGTTGCTTGCCATTATGAACCGCAAGCGTGATTCCAACCATTTCCGGGATGATCATCGAACGACGCGACCAAGTTTTTACCGGCCTCCGGTCGCGTGTTTCGAGTACGCCCAACACCTTCTTCATCAGATGGTGGTCGACAAAGGGACCTTTTCTCAATGAACGTGGCACGACCTACCTCACTTACTTCTTACGTCGACGGACGATCAACTTGTCCGTGCGCTTGTTTTGGCGTGTTTTATAACCCTTCGTGGGAACACCCCACGGAGTCACTGGATGCTTTCCAAAGTTACGTCCTTCACCACCACCATGCGGGTGATCGACCGGGTTCATTGCGGTCCCGCGGACGGTCGGCCTAACGCCGATCCAACGCTTTGCGCCAGCCTTTCCAAACTTCCGCAGGCTATGTTCGCCGTTTGAAACTTCACCAATCGTAGCCCGGCATTCCGCGAGAACTTTTCGCATCTCACCCGAACGGAGGCGAATCGTCGCGTGCGCGCCTTCGCGCGCTATCAATTGCACCGAGGCTCCGGCGCTGCGTGCCAGTTGCGCACCTTTGCCCGGCTTCATCTCGATGCAGTGGACCATCGCACCGACCGGAATATTCCTGAGCGGTAGCGAGTTGCCAACTTTGATCGGAGACTCCGCGCCGGAAATCAAACTATCACCAGCGACAACCTTCGCGGGCGCGATGATGTAACGTCGCTCACCGTCCGCGTACAGAAGCAAAGCTATATGAGCCGAACGATTGGGATCGTATTCAACGCGCTCAACTTTCGCCGGAATCCCGTCCTTGTCGCGCTTAAAATCTATCAGCCTATAACGCTGCTTATGCCCGCCGCCGACATGCCGTGTAGTGATGCGACCTGCGTTGTTGCGACCGCCTGTGCGCACCTTCTTTTCTAGTAAGGGTGCGTACGGTTCGCCCTTATGCAGTCCTTCCGTAGATACGCGCACTACAAAACGCCGCCCGGCTGACGTTGGTTTGGTTCTTACGATGGCCATTGCTTTATCTCCAACCCTTACTCGGCGCCCATGAAGTCGATTTGTTGACCAGCCTTGATCTTCACATAGGCCTTTCGAATATCCGAACGCCGCCCAAGGCGCGCACCAAACCGCTTAGTCTTACCCTTACGATTAACTACACGCACCGCCTCGACGTCAACCTGGAATAGCTTTTGCACCGCTTCCTTGATTTCAGGTTTTGTAGCATCGTTAGCCACCCGGAATACATAGGCATTGGCAGAGTCTGCCGAATTCGCAGCTTTCTCCGATACGTGCGGCGACAGGAGGACCTGGAAAATTTGGTTTGAATTCATGCAAGCCACTCCTCAACCCGTTGAATCGCCTCGCGCGTGATCACAACTTTTTCGTTGCGTACCAGCGCATAAGGGTTTATTCCCGCAACATTGGAGACGTCAACAAACGGCAGATTGCGGGAAGCAAGCAGCAAGTTATCGTCAAGCTCATGCACCACAATCAACACATCATTCAAATCCATGCCGTCGAGTTTCGCAGCCAACGCCTTAGTCTTGAGCGACTCGATGTCAAAGCGATCGACCACAATCAACCGCTCGGCACGCACAAGCTCCGAAAGGATCGAAGATATCGCTGCGCGATACATCTTCTTGTTGAGCTTCTGCGCATAATCGCGGGGGCGGGCCGCAAACGCCCTGCCGCCCTTACGCCATAGCGGGCTACGAATCGAACCGGCGCGCGCGCGCCCGGAACCCTTTTGCCGCCAAGGCTTGATGCCACCACCACTAACCTCTGCGCGGGTCTTTTGCGCTTTAGTACCTGAGCGCCCGGCCGCCATGTAGGCCACGATAGCCTGATGAACCAGCGACTCGTTGAATGCTCGCGCGAACGTCTTATCGGATACGCTTATCGCGCCACCACCGGAAATCTGCAAGTCCATGACCGTATTACCTCTTTACAGACGGACGCACGACCACATCGCGCCCCGGAGCCCCCGGAACCGCACCCTTGATGAGCAACAAATTGCGCTCCGCATCAACGCGTACGACTTCGAGGTTTTGAGTAGTAACCTGTTCATTACCCATCTGCCCCGCCATCTTCTTGCCTTTAAACACGCGCCCGGGAGACTGGTTTTGCCCTATCGAGCCGGAAGCGCGATGCGAGCGCGAGTTACCGTGGGTTGCGTCCTGCATTCTGAAGTTGTGCCGCTTAATGACACCTGCAAAACCCTTACCTTTACTAACCGCAGTGACGTCAACGCGCTGACCGGCCGAGAAAAGATCTACTTTAATCTCGCTGCCCGCCTCGTAACCTTCGACGGATTCGAGGCGGAATTCGTGCACAGATCGTCCTGCGGCAACCCCGGCTTTCGCGAAATGCCCGGCCATCGCCTTGCTCACCCGATGAGACTTACGCTCGCCAGCTGTGACTTGAACCGAAAGGTACCCATCGGTTTCGACTGTTTTAACCTGAGTCACGCGATTGGGCGTGGCCTCGATGACGGTCACCGGTACGGACAGACCGTCTTCGGTGAAAACACGCGTCATACCGACTTTCTTTCCGACAAGTCCGAGTGACATTTTAATAAACCTCTTTACATCACCTTGCGCCTACCCGGTAAGGGTCGGCGGTTGATCTCGCGCCCGGAACCGGAGGCCGGGCGGCGAAAGGGCGTGGATATTAACCTAAAACTTCGATTTAGTTAAGCTTTATTTGCACATCAACCCCGGCAGCGAGGTCGAGTTTCATCAAAGCGTCTACTGTTTTATCCGTCGGATCTACGATATCCATCAAGCGCTTGTGCGTTCGAAGTTCATACTGATCGCGCGCGTCCTTATTGACATGTGGCGATACCAGCACTGTAAAGCGCTCTTTGCGGGTGGGAAGCGGAATCGGACCTTTGACCCGCGCCCCAGTACGCTTTGCCGTCTCGACGATTTCCATCGCTGACTTATCGATTAAACGATGATCAAACGCCTTAAGGCGGATGCGGATACTTTGTTTTGACATTATCTATCACTCAATGATCTTGGATACCACACCCGCGCCGACGGTACGACCGCCTTCGC
>CAZUJU010000049.1:0-901 GCA_964620675.1 uncultured Thiotrichales bacterium
TGGTCCTCCCAGCGGAACTCGAAGCGGGCGCGTGAGAGTGCATCGTCGCGTAGCTGCGCGGCTGGATGACCCTTGGCGAGGTCGGCGGCGTGTGCCGCGATCTTATAGGTGATGACGCCCGTCTTCACGTCGTCGCGGTTCGGCAGCCCCAAATGCTCCTTGGGCGTCACGTAGCACAGCATCGCACAGCCAAACCAGCCGATCATCGCCGCGCCGATGCCGGACGTGATGTGATCATAGCCCGGCGCGATGTCGGTCGTGAGCGGTCCCAGCGTGTAAAACGGCGCTTCCCCGCACTCGCGCAGCTGCTTGTCCATGTTGATTTTGATCTTGTGCATGGGCACGTGGCCTGGACCCTCGATCATCACCTGGCAGCCCTTCTTCCAGGCGATTTGCGTGAGCTCTCCAAGGGTTTCCAACTCGGCGAACTGCGCCCGGTCGTTGGCATCCGCGATCGAGCCCGGACGCAAGCCGTCGCCCAGAGAGAACGACACGTCGTAGGCGCGCATGATGTCGCAGATGTCCTCGAAGTGCTCGTAGAGGAAGCTCTCCTTGTGATGCGCGAGGCACCACTTGGCCATGATCGAGCCGCCGCGCGAGACGATGCCGGTGACGCGGTCGGCGGTCAGCGGCACATAGGCGAGGCGTACGCCGGCGTGGATCGTGAAGTAGTCGACGCCCTGCTCGGCTTGCTCGATCAGCGTGTCGCGGAACAGTTCCCAGGTCAGCGCCTCGGGCCGGCCATCGACCTTCTCCAGCGCCTGATAGATCGGCACGGTGCCGATCGGCATCGGCGCGTTACGCAGGATCCACTCGCGCGTCTCGTGAATGTTCTTGCCGGTGGACAGGTCCATCAGCGTGTCGCCACCCCAGCGCGCCGACCATACCATCTTCTCGACCT
>CAZUJU010000049.1:911-24268 GCA_964620675.1 uncultured Thiotrichales bacterium
TTGCCGATATTGGTGTTGATCTTGGTGCGGAAGTTGCGGCCGATGATCATCGGCTCCAGTTCCGGGTGGTTGATGTTCGCCGGGATGATGGCGCGGCCACGGGCGATCTCGGCGCGCACGAACTCCGCCGTGATCTCGTCGGGGATCGCCGCGCCGAAGGACTCGCCGCGGTGCTGGCGCAGCAGCTTCGCGTAGCGCGGGTCGGCCTTGATCTCCTGCAAGCGGCAGTTCTCGCGGATCGCGACGTACTCCATCTCCGGCGTGACTTGCCCCAAGCGGGCGTAATGCATCTGGGTGACGTTGCGACCCGGTTGCGCGCGCCGGGGCTGATGCAGGTGCTCGAAGCGCAGATGCGCGAGGCGCGGGTCGGCCTGGCGCGCGCGACCGAACGCCGAGCTGGGACCGTCGAGGAGCTCGGTGTCGCCACGCGCGGTAATCCAGCCTTCACGCAACGGAGCGAGACCGGCGAGCAGATCGATCGTGGTGGCGGGATCGGTATACGGCCCGGAGGTATCGTAGACGGTGATCGGCGGGTTCAGTTCCGGCGCGCTGGAGGTCAGCGTCGGCGAGAGTTCAATCTCGCGCATGCCGACGCGAATGTCGGCGCGCGAGCCCTCGACGTAGCGCTTGCGCGAGCGCGCGAACGGCTGCGTGACCTCCGCCGAGAGTTGGGCTGTCTTGCGGATGAAATCCTGGGGAATCGCGCTCATCGTCTTGCCTCGGTAAGTTGAGGAAAGCCGGCGGGCGCTGGACTGAGCGATGACCGCGGCCTCCCTACGCGGGTATGGACCCGATCAGGTTCT
The DNA here is from genome assembly GCA_964620675.1 of uncultured Thiotrichales bacterium. GTDB lineage: Bacteria > Pseudomonadota > Gammaproteobacteria > UWMA-0217 > UWMA-0217 > CAYSFW01. The sequence continues at coordinate 1,715 of CAZUJU010000049.1, forward strand.
AAGGGTGTTTCTCAGCACGCGGTGCGATCTAGACCTCGCGGCGCGGAGTGATCCGCGCAATCGAAGCAGTCGGCACCTCGGGCACCCCCGGCTTGGACATTGGTCGCTCGGCGCCGCGACGCGGAGCGACCAACGTGAGCGCAAAGTATAGGAGAACAGACGGCTCGACTGAAACAACCGAGCGCCGATGAGGCTATTCGAGCGCTCGCGCAATGAGTTCGCGGCGCCCCCAAACGCTAGCCGGCAGCCGTTCCCCGCCTTACCCCAAGCACGAAAATCCGCGAGATCGGCACCCCGCGCGCCTGTAGTGCGCCGCCAAGGGTGCGCACGTGGGTCAGCAGGCGAGCAGCGTCGGCGACCTGATCTGCGCCAGTGGCCAGGATCACCTCCAACCCCGGGCGCTCCAGCACGGCATCCGCCGCCGCTTCGACCGCTTTAAGCGAGGCCTTGCTCAAGCGTCCGCCATCATCGAAAGTGACCATGACCACCCGGGATTCCTGCGCCACGCCGGACCCGTTGGCGCGGATCTTCAAGACCGGAATCGCGGCCGGCGTGGCCGGGTCAAGTCGGGTCATGCCCGCGGATTGGGGCGGAATCCGCTCCAGCACGGAAGACTCCGGCGCAATCGCGACCGGCGCGGTCTTTGCCAACGGCGCCGGTGCAGGCGCAGGCGCCGGCAGGTCGAGCGACTGCAACCTCAGCCCCGGAGCGTGCAGGGGCGGCGGTGTGACCGCATGACGGATTTCCGACTTGGGCGCGGCGCCGACTGCGCCCGGCCAACGGCCGGGTTCGACATCCGCCAGCGTTTGGAAGGTGATTCCCCCGCCGGGGGCGGGCATCGGTGGGCGCACCCGGGTTGGGTCCGGGATCGCCGGACGGCTCACGGCCGCGGGCAGCGCGGCCTTCGACGTTGTCGCCGGCGGCGCGCCGGGTTCCGCCAAGGCCTGAAACTCGACCGGCGGCAGATCATCCGGTAACTCTGGCTGTAACAGTCGATCACTCGGCAAGGGTCGATCGGCGCCGCGCAACGGTAACGGGGGACGGCCAGTCGCGAGTACATCCGGCGTCGCCTCCGCAAAGCGCGGCAGCGTCGCCGGCGGCGGAAGCAGCGCTTGCGCACGCCTGACCTCGGCGCGTTGCGCTGCATCGAGGCCGAAACGCTTGATCAGACTGAGACTCAGGAGATCGGTATCCTTGCCGTAATACTCATACTCCCCACGCACCGCGTATCCATTCGGAAACTGAACCGACCCGCCAATCCCGAGATACCCCTGGAGACCATCGAGATTACCGATCGCCGCGTCAGTCTTAGTACTGATGTTCGCGATCCCGCCCTTCAATAATACCGATGCACCGGGGCGGTTGTCCGGGAGCGCAACGACCACGCCCGCCCCCATCACACGGTAGGCCAATTCGCTGCTGCGGCCCAGCTCGGTCGGATACCCCAACAACGCGGCGCCGAGATCGGTGTAAAAAGCCTCGGCGCTCCAGCGGTGGTCGATATCGATTCCAGCCGCGAGTTTGAAGCCGGTGCTTTGACGTTTCTCCAGTTGCAACGGGGTATCGGAGAGGTCCGGCTTCATACTCGAACTTCCCACCCCGGCGCCGACGAACCACGAGCGGTCGAAAATCGGGCCTACTGCCATGGCCGGCTGCGGCATCGTCAAGGCCGCGAGAAGACACAGGCATGCAACCGACATCGCCAGCGACGGCAAGGTATCGTTCGGTCGGCGTGTGCGTACGAGCGTGACTTCGGCAGGTCGCGAATTCATGGTGACTCTCCTTTCTCTATCCCAGTGCTGCGCGCAAGCAGACGACCCATCGCGGTTCGCGGCGCTCCAGCATTGCGCGTTGCAAGTCGCGAGCCGAAATCCGAGCAGGTTTGAGTCACGACACCGAAAGCCCGCATCCAGTCCAGGCTCGCTGTAAGCCGAGCCGATTCGCCCTACGTGAGACGCGAACGCGATGCACAAAGTGACCGGCGGCGTACCGGGCAACATTGCATGCCCCTGCCCGTCGGGGGTCGCGAACGGCATTGAATTACCAGCGCCGCGGCATGACTTCGCCGGCACGTACCCGCGCGGTTTGAGAACGGAATGGAATAATTCGCGGGTCTACCTCGTCATAATTCTTTCAAATCTCAGTCACCGAAGGAGATGTTCTAAATGAATTTAAGCCGCCGCGAATTCTTCCAAATGCTGACCGCCGCCAGCGTCGCCGGTTTCAACCTGACCGGTTGCGACATCGCGGTCGACCAGGCCGTCGCAGCAACCGATCCGAAAGGGGCGAAAAATCCCGGCAATCCGTATGAGATTCCGGCATTCGGCAACGTCTCCCTAATGCATTACACCGATTGTCACGCCCAGTTGCAGCCGATTTACTTCCGTGAACCGAGTATCAACATCGGTCTCGGCAGCATGAAAGGCAATCCTCCGCATCTGGTGGGTGACGCTTTCCTGAAGCACTACGGCGTGCTGCCAGGAACGCTTGAGGCGCACGCCTTCACCTACCTCGATTTTGCCGACGCGGCGAAAAAATACGGCAAGGTCGGTGGATTTGCCCACCTCTCGACCCTGGTGAAGCAGGTTCGCGCGCAACGCCCAGGGGCCTTGCTGCTCGACGGCGGCGATACCTGGCAGGGCTCGGGCACGTCGCTGTGGACCAATGCCCAGGACATGGTCGATGCCGAGCTGCTGCTCGGGGTCAATATTCTGACGCCGCACTGGGAGTTGACCTTTGGCGCCGATCGCGTCCAAGAGATCATCGCCAAGGATTTCAAGAATAAGGTCGACTTCGTCGCGCAGAATATCTTCGGCCAGGACGAATTCGGCGCCGACGCGCGCGTGTTCGAGCCCTATGTGATCAAGGAAATCAACGGGGTGCCGGTCGCCATCGTCGGTCAGGCGTTCCCCTACACCCCGATCGCCAATCCGCGCCACATGATCCCCGGCTGGAGTCTCGGCATCCGCGATCAGGACATGCAGGCCGTGGTCAACGAGGCCCGCGGCAAGGGCGCTCAAGTCGTCGTCGTACTTTCACACAATGGGATGGACGTCGACCTCAAGATGGCGAGTGTCGTGACCGGTATCGACGCGATCATGGGTGGCCACACCCACGACGCCGTGCCCCGCCCAGTCGAAGTCGCCAATCCCGGCGGCAAGACGCTAGTGACCAACGCGGGATCGAACGGCAAGTTTCTCGGCGTGCTCGATTTCGACGTCAAGAACGGCAAGATCGCGGGCCATCAGTACAAATTGCTGCCAGTGTTTTCCAACCTCATCGAGCCCGACAAGGATATGCTCGCGCATATCGAAAAGGTCCGTGCGCCGTACAAGGCGAAGCTCGACGAGGAACTCGCGGTGTGCGACGAGGAACTCTACCGCCGCGGCAACTTCAACGGCACCTTCGACCAGTTGATCTGCGATGCCCTGATCGCGCAAACCGACTCGGAGATCTCCTTCTCGCCGGGCTTCCGTTGGGGCGTGAGCGTGCTGCCCGGGCAGCCGATCACCTTCGACCACGTTATGACCCAAACCGCGATCACCTATCCCAACGTCACCCGCAATGCCATGTCGGGCGAGATGCTCAAGACGGTGCTCGAGGACGTCGCGGACAACCTGTTCAACGAGGACCCCTACTACCAGCAGGGCGGTGACATGGTCCGCGTGGGCGGACTCAAGTACTCGATCGACCTCAGCAAGAAGATTGGCGAGCGGATCTCCGACATGACCCTCGGCGGCAAACCGATCGATCCGAAAAAGGACTACATGGTCGCCGGATGGGCCAGTGTGCAGGAAGTGCCCGCGGGCGATACCGGCAAAGCGGTGTGGGATGTCGTCGCAAATCACTTGCGCGACAAGAAGACTATCGGCAAGATTGACCTCAACACACCGATCATCAAGGGCGCCGACAAAAATCCCGGCGTCGCTTAAGCTTCCTTGTCACTTGTTCTGAAGCCTCTCCCGCGAGAGGCTTTTTTTTGTCCGGTGGATCCGCGCAAGCGCCGTCCCGCGTAATACTTCGTCGCGCGGCGGACCCTGCCGGTTGACAGCGCCGCCCTGAACGCTTCAGATACAACGCCATGAAAGTCCATCTCAAAACGCTCGGCTGCCGCCTTAACGAGGCCGAATTGGAGCAGTGGTCGCAAGGCTTCATCGCCGCCGGCCACCAACTCAGTCGCGGCGCCGACGACGCCGACCTCATCGTGCTCAACACCTGCGCGGTGACCCACGAGGCCAGCCGCAAGTCGCGCCACGTGATCCACCGCCTGCGCCGCGAAAATCCCGGTGCCAAGCTCGTGGTTACCGGCTGCCACGCCACGTTAAGCCCGGCCGAGGTCGCCCAGACGCTAGGGGTCGATCTGGTGGTCAGCAATGCCGACAAGCAGGCCCTTCCGGCGCTCGCGCTACGCGCGCTCGAACTGCCGCCCCCTTCCAGCGACCCGATCGAACCGGGCGCGGGCGCGATCGCGCTCTACGCGCGCGGCCGACATCGCGCGTTCATCAAAATTCAGGACGGTTGTCGCTACCGCTGCACTTTCTGCATCGTCACGGTCGCCCGCGGGGAGGAACGCAGCCGTCCAATCGCCGAGGTGGTCGCCGATGTGGCGCGGTATCACGCCCAGGGGATCGGCGAGGTCGTTCTGACCGGGGTGCATGTGGGCGGCTACGGCAGCGATCTCGACACCGGTAGCGACCTCGCGGCGCTGATCCGGGCAATCCTTGAGACCACCGACATGCCCCGGATCCGACTCGCCTCGGTCGAACCTTGGGACCTAACGGATGGGTTTTTGGATTTATTCGCCAATCCGCGCCTACAACCGCACATGCATCTACCCTTGCAGAGTGGCGCCGACACTGTGCTGCGGCGCATGGCGCGGCGTTGCAAGACCGCGGAGTTCGCGCGGCTGGTTGACGAACTGAGGCAACGGGTACCAGATTTCAACGTGACCACCGATATCATCGTCGGCTTTCCCGGTGAAACCGACGCCGAGTGGGGGCAAACCCTGGAGTTCCTGCCACGCATCGGTTTCGGTCATGTCCACATTTTTCCGTATTCGCCGCGCCACGGAACCAAGGCCGCGACCCTGCCTGACCCAGTCGACAAATTCACCCAGCAAGCGCGCTGTCAGCAACTCGCCCACCTTGCCGCAGACATGAAACATGAAGCCATGGAATCGATGCTGGGAAAACAGGTAGAGGTATTGTGGGAACATCCCGAGCGGGATTCGGAATCCGAACTCAGCTCGGTTAGCGGTTATACCCCGAATTTTCATCGCGTACGCCTGACCACGCCCGATGCGACCGAGCTACCGTATCGCATCACGCCGGTCAAACTGGTCCGAATCGCGGCTGCTCGGCTGGAACTCGACGCTGCCCCGATCGAGCAGCGCGATGGAGATTGAGGATTTCGACACCGCCAGAATCTCCGCGCTGGCCGCCGAGGTCGTGCGTGCGTTGTCGCGCAATGGCCACATGCTGGTGACTGCGGAGTCCTGCACCGGTGGTTGGATCGCGAAAGCGATCACCGACATACCCGGCAGCTCCGCGGTGCTCGATCGCGGCTACGTGACCTACACCAACGCCGCGAAACACGAAATGCTGGGCGTCGCCACCGCGACCCTCGAGCGTTTCGGCGCGGTCAGCGAGCCGGTGGTCGCGGAAATGGCACAAGGCGCGCTCCGACGTAGCCATGCCGCGATCGCAGTTGCGGTGTCCGGCATTGCGGGTCCCGGCGGCGGGAGCATCGAGAAGCCGGTCGGAACCGTGTGCCTGGCGTGGGCGATCGGTCGCGACACCGAAGCTGAAACCGTGCATTTGGAAGGAGATCGGTCGGCAGTACGTGGCCAAACCGTGCTGCACGCCCTGAGCGGCCTGATCGAGCGTGCCCCGCGCCTCGCGCAAGCGGGCGCGACTCGACCACGCTGACGTTCAGCCCCCCACCACGTCGTGACCGCGACGATGGTGCAGGCAGGGATCCTGCGCGATAGGGAGGTCTTCCAGTACGGGCGTATCCGGCGACTTTCGCGGACGCAACGGCAACACCTTCGCGGTCGGGGTCGCCTCGATGGCGCGGGTGCCACATTCATTGACCCCGTACTCCTGCGCCACCCGACGAAGAACCGATGCGATATTGCCCTCCTCGCTCAGGAACAGCACGCCCACCCCGCGCGGCGAACGATGAATCACCAACGCGGGCCAGCGAACCTCCTGTACCACCCCGTCGATGGTCACCGGGAACTCGATCTCGATGTGATTCTGGTAGCGACTCTGCATCCCCTCGACTTCGAGGAAAGCGCCTTCACCGCCCACATTCAGCATGCAGGCCGGTATCGAATTGCCATCGTGGCACCGGACCCACGCTGCGGCCCTAACTGACTTACGCTGATAGTTTCTATGTTCCATAACTCCACTCCTCTGCTCTGGTTGACTAACGATCCCTGTGTTTTTCGGACTTCCCTGGAATTGACGACCCTCACTCCGGTCGCCGAAAAACCTCGCTTAATTTACTGGCTCTTCGATCGCCAAAACGTGAACTGGTTCAATTAATCGTTCAAACTCCAAACCGGCCATTTCAACCAGAGATTTGTGATCTCCGGCTTCAAAGTACACCGTGTCCAGTCCGGTCAAGCTGCGATCGAGTACCGTGGGAATGCCATAGGCCACCCCGAGCGCCGGAACCGCGCCAACCGCGCAATCAGCGAACACCTCCGCCAGATCGTCCTGACCGGCCAGGGTACAGGAACGCCCCAGCGCCGCGTTGACCCGCTCGACGCTCAGACGCTCGTCCGACGGCAATACCGCCAGCACCGCACCTGCCGCGTCGCGTAGCAACACGGCCTTGGCGATCAACTTCGGTGAAACATGCGCGGCGTAGGCACTCTCCAGCGTCGTGCCGGTATGCGCATGCGTATGAATGCGGTAACGGACACCGCTCGCCGCAAGATATTCGCGAATCCGCTCGCCCATGGACATCTTAGCGCCCTCGATCATTTCCGCTCCTCGCCCAATTGGGCAATGACGGAAGCCTACACGATGAATGTCACTAATTTATTACTTAACCGAATTTCACTTCGGCTGGTTGACTTTAGTCAAAGATTGCTCGGATTGCGTACCGAATATCACTTATTCGGCCCGCCTGGGCCTGAATTCCGCGCCGCAACGGGAATCGCGGCCCGCCGAGACAGTTGCCTCGCCACGGCGCCTGCTCTCAGGGCGATGCGTAGCCCGGACCACGGTGGGTCTTCTCGAAGATATCCTGACAGCGTATGCACCGATTCGCGGTCGGATTGACCTTAAGTCGCGCGAAGCCGATCGGTTTGCCACATTCGACACAGAGGCCCACCGTGCCCTCGGCGATCCGGCGGAACGCCGCGTTGACTTCATCGACCTGATGGCGATGACGATTGATCTCGCTGTGATTCATCTCCGTGAGGCGATGCGCTAACGCCAAGTCCTCCATATCGTGGACCTCTCCGGCAAGTTGCCGATACTGCTCCTGGTCCAGGCGTTCCAACTCCTCGCGAATTTCCACGAGTAACGTCGAACGGCGATCGCCGAGCAAGCCTACGAGTTCCTCGACTTCTTGGGGGGACAATGTTCCGGGCATGGCCTAAACTCCGAGTTCATGAACGGGTTTGCGCGATTAGGCGCATCACAACCTCATAATTCCAGCACAATGCGCGCGCGTCGTCTTGATTTTAATCAACGCATCCTAAAACCCAGGTACCGACCCTTTGAACGCTGGCGTCTAGCTTCATCGATGGCTGGCGGATAAACGGCACTCAATCTGCACCGCCCATCTTCCGTTGTTGAGCCGGTATCGCAACACAGACAATGCGCAAAGCTCGCGTCGTTTCGCAGGTAATCACCTGCGTGGCGCTTGCGAAAGTGAGGGATCAATTGGATTTCGCGGTGGTTACCATGACGACTTAGCGCCCTGTTTGCCGGGTGCCTGAGTAAGTCCGCCCGCCGTCATGGAACTTGATAAAAAGACGTCAAGATCAAATGCCGCCAAGGGCTGACGATGAGAACGGTGGAAATTTCGAGGAATGAGTGGTGGGTCGTGTTGGATTCGAACCAACGACCAATACATTAAAAGTGTACTGCTCTACCAACTGAGCTAACGACCCCTTCAGGAAGGCGAGATTCTACACAAGTTCGAGCGAATCTCAACCCCAAAACGGCAATGCCCACGTGCCTTGCCGCCGTTTCCGCGCGGCCGCCAGAAGCGCGTGGTCAGTAGGGATCGAGGCCGCGCAAACGCGACGGCCACAGGCGCAAATCCGCCAATGCCGCGGTCAAGGCCCGCCAAAAAGTCGCATGTCGCGCATAAACCAGCTTGTAATAGGTTACCCTCAAGGTCACGCTACTGCCGAGCACGATGGCGCCAAAGGTGATGAACGAACCCATCGCCAGCGTCGACACGCCAGCGACGCCCTGACCGATCGTGCAGCCCATCGCCAACACTCCGCCCATACCCATCAACAGGCCACCCAGTAGGTGCCGGGAGAAATCGCGCCAGTCGCTGAACCACTCGAAGCGAAACCCGCGTGACCCCACCGAATACACGAACGCCCCCACCAACACCCCGGCGCCGATCACCAGCGCGAAGCTCACGTAGTGATGGGCAAAACCCGTCGTGATCCAGTGCAGGAGATGGGCGCTGGGTTGAATGAACGTGAGCGACTGTGCGCCCGCCGCTAGCGGCGGCGTGTCCATGAACGCGATCTCGTCCAAATACGCCTGCCCGGTCGGCCCCGCGGTCAGGTACCAAGCGGCGACGACCATCAGGCCGACAACCGCCCCGCCGACGATGTTGTCGCCCTGTCGGCGGAACTCCGCAGACCGAAATAGCCAAAGCAGAAGCGCGACGCCGAGCACCGCGGCGATGAGCGTGTGCCAGGTGTCACCCGGTACACCGAAGGCACCGGCCAACAGACTGTCCAGACCCTGGTCAGGTAACCCCCACGCCTCAAGGTCGATAAACCCCGGCTGCATCCAGCGCAGAAACGCGTTATAGCCGAAGTTGGTAAAGATCATCAGGTAGGCCGCCAGCGCGGTCGCCGCGAGTACCACCAAGGCCTTCAGGTTGCCGCTCCCGAGGCGCAACAGCGTCTTGTACGTGCAACCCGACGCCAGCGTCATACCGATACCAAACATCACGCCACCCACCAGGTACCGCGGCCAGGCGAACTGCGCGATACGGTAAGGTGGGCTCGCGGTGTCGTTATTGGCGACCAGCCGCATATCGATCAGATCGAAGGCCTGGAGCCCGGCCACGCCCAGAATTGCGACGGTCGCGGCAAGAATCCAGGCGCGCATCCGGCCGCTACTGCCATACGTCACGAGGTCCGCAATCGCGCCCAAGGTACAGAACCGAGTCCGGATAGCGAACGCACCCATCAGCAACGCAATAACAAAACCCTGCAACAACAACTCGTTCCCTAGCTCCATCCAGAACACCCTCAAAATGAGATCAGCTTGCCGATATCCTACAAGTTTAGTCGGTTACCGTGCTGAATGTGGGAGGACCTTGCGCCGCTGCCGCGCGCGCTGGAACGGTTCAACTCCATAGAAAAGGCCACCGGCGTCACCACCGATGGCCTTAACGCGCGCCGAGGCGCGCCTTTACGAAAAGATCGATGAATTACTTATTGACCGGTGATTCCGGATCCAGCAAGTAGGCCATCACATCCGCGATTTGCTGTGGCGTCAAGACCTTTTGCGCGCCACTGCGCGGCATGTTGGTGCAAGGGAAATAAGCGTGCGGGTTGTAAATCACTTCATAGGTGTACTTCAACATTTCCTCGCTGGTACCGCGCGTCTTGCCATACCCCGTCAGGCTTGGGCCAATCGTGCCGCCGGTGCGATCCGTAGCCAGCTGATGGCAGTTGTAGCAGTTGGCGCCGGGCTTACTCTTCTCGTGATCGTCGACGTTGTGCGCGATGCGGAATCCGAAACCCGACCAAGCGAGGTCGCGGCCCTTTTTCCAGTCGCCGAGCTTGATGCCGCCTTCGGGGTGTTTCATGGAACCGCGCGCCATCTCCCCGACCTTGGCCAGATTTGCCGCGTCGACCGGACCACCCTTGCTAGTGGTGCATGCCTTCTGCAGATCATCCTGAACCATTCGCTCCTTACCCGTGGTGCCTTCCTGCGTCGGCTGATCGAGTTTGAAACCCTTCGCCTCGAAAATCAGATACTCAGCCAAGGCTTCCGGGCTCATCGTTGTGTAATCGACCTTGGCGGATTTCTCAACCTTTTCGGCGCTGGTAGCCGAACAGCCGCCAACAGCCAGTAACAAAGTCGTCGTGACGGCAACAACCGCAGTGGTGTAATTCAATTTCAACATGGGTTTTTCTCCTCGTGCGTCGGCAATTAGCGCTTCAGGTCGGGCAGGATCGCGGGCTGGCCGCGCGCCGCGTCGGTCCAGAATGAGATGGTTGCGATCGAAAGATCGGAACCCGCATTCACCCAGGGATAGCGCATTTGCCAGAGACATTCGAGCAAACGGTGTTGACTGCTACGCACGGCTTGGTTGGTAGGGCGCTCTGCCGGCCACGACACCGCCTTGGTCCACTCCTCCGGCACGTTCAGATTGGGTAGGACTGAAGCACGGACGCGCAAACCGGTCCCGGCGTGGCAGGTCGCACAGTTGAAGTCCATGGTACCGGCACGGCGATAAAACAGGACCTCACCTGCGTCACGCATTGCCTTTTCGAGCGGGTGCGCGAGCGGCGGATTCCACGGCATCCCGTTGGATTGCATCGCGATATAGGTCTGGAGCTTCATCATATCGGTGCCAGACCCGTGGCGTTTTTTGGTTGCATCGTCGTCGTCGGTAAACCCTTGCAGGGTCTTCATGCAATGCACCAGACGGGTTTCGAGGTCCATCACCTTGCCGGTGTCCGCGAAATACCGCGGCATTTCGACGTAGGCGCCTTTCAACACACCAGGACCTTTGCCGAAGTCACAACCTTCAAGCGATGCGTTCTTCGGTCCGCGTGCCTGCTTGAACAGTTTTTCGCCGTCCTCGGCAAGGAAGAGTGCCGGATTGTCCGGCATCATCATCAAATTCTGCTCACTCTGGGTGAGGTACTTCGAATCTATTTTCTTGATAAGACCTTCAAGAACGTCTTCCGGCGCGGGACCAGCGATGGCGCTGACCGCTCCCCCCAGCGCGAACGCGATGGGTAGCACAAACAAGACTTTTTTCAACATGAGCATCTCCTTTGGAACGGTGGATCTTTTTCGAAGACGGTAACGCAAAATCTACATGACGGCGCAACGCCAGAGCAATTATAAGCCCGGAGCCGATCATTTTGCCCGCCGAGCGACGACTGAATGACTCAAGGTCGGCCCCGACCAAACGCAGCTGTGCCTTTGGTGAGGCTCCCCCTGCCGCCGTACATCAGGTCTTAGACGCAAGAGATGCGCGGACTATTCCATTTTTTGTAATATTTCGACTGCGAGGGACGACTCCTGCCAAAGCCCCAAGGTAACTCTGAACCCAACAAAGACGGACCAAAATATCGTCTTCCGCCTTGGCGACCAGCCATCAGACGCGGGCGGGACGAATGCCGCCCTGTGGCGGCGGGGCCGGGGCATACCGGACCTCGGGCGCTGTACTCGCCGTGAAAGTTAATTCGTCGTCGCGTAACGCGTCGGATCCGGTAGGCCCGCCGCCTGGAAACCCTGCGCACGCAAGCGGCACGCATCGCAGCGACCACAGGCCCGGCCATCGCCATCGGCTTGATAGCAGCTGACGGTCAATGCGTAATCCACCCCAAGGTGAGTCCCGGCCTGGATGATTTCGGCCTTCGACCAAGCCATCAGCGGGGCATGGATTTTCAGTGCGGCCCCTTCCACCGCGGCCCGCGTCGCCAGATTCGCCATCCGCTCGAACGCGGCGATGTACTCGGGACGGCAATCGGGGTACCCGGAATAGTCGACCGCATTGACGCCGATATGGATTGCCCGGCTTTCGAGCACCTCGGCCCAAGCCAGCGCAACGGCGAGAAACACCGTGTTTCGCGCCGGCACATAAGTCGCGGGAATGCCCGTGCCCGGCTGTTCCGGGACCGCGATACGCGTATCCGTCAGCGCCGAACCACCGATCGCGCCGAGGTCCAGATCGATAATGCGATGCTCAGCGGCACCCAACGCCGCAGCCATGCGGCTCGCCGCCGCCAGCTCCGAGGTGTGACGTTGACCGTAGCGAAAACTTAAGGCGTGGCAGGCGTAACCCTCGGCGCACGCCAGCGCGAGCACGGTCGCCGAATCCATCCCGCCGGACAGCAACACGACGCTGCGTTTCATCCGCACCCCTCGCGCAATCGACTTTGACGCCACACCAACGACATCCGGCTAGCGGCCTGGTACATCGCCCCAGAGGACCTTGTGTAACTGAATCTGCATGCGCACCGGCAGGCGATCCGCCAGCACCCAATCCGCCAGGTCGGATGCCGGCAAACGTCCGTATACCGGCGAGTACAACACCTCGCAGCGTTGTGCCAAACCGTACCGAAGTAGATGTTCGCCGGCCCAGGCGTAATCGTCGCGATCACCGATAACGAACTTGATTTGATCGCGGGGCGACAACGCGGCGAGATTGGACCAGAGATTGCGGTGGGACTCGCCGGAAGAAGGTGTTTTAAGGTCGAGCACCTTGACGACACGCGGGTCGACCGCTGCGACGTCGAGTGCCCCACTGGTCTCCAACGAAACGTGGTAGCCAGCATCGGCCAGGTCACGGAGTAACGCGACACAGTGCTTTTGCGCGAGCGGCTCGCCCCCGGTCACGGTGACGTGCCGTACGCCATAAGCAGCGACCCGCGCGAGGATTTCGTCATGCGCCAGCCACTCACCCCCGGTGAAGGCGTACGCGGTATCGCAATAACGGCAACGCAGGGGACATCCGGTCAGACGAACAAACACCGTCGGCAGACCAACACTCCGAGTCTCACCCTGCAACGACAGAAAAATCTCGGTGATTTTGAGCCGACCGCTGGCGTTCGACTCAACCTCCTCAGGCGCGGCCTCGGCCACTGCTCGCTAATGCCCTTCGCGCTGCATCCGCCGCAACCGCTCATCCGCGAGCTTCGCAACCGTGCTACCCGGAAAATTCTGCACGATCTCGTTCAGCACCTGACGCGCGTTCGACCACTGCTTGAGTTCGTAATAGCTATAGCCGAGCTTCAGGCTTGCATCGGGAATCTTTGGACTTGATGGGTGGACACTGCGCACCTTCTCAAATTCGCTGACCGCTTTCGCGTAACTCCCTGAGCCGTAGTAAGCCTCGCCTAACCAGTATTGTGCGTTCGCCACCAGCCCGCTGCTCGGAAACTGCTGAATGAACAGCAGAAACGACTGAGCGGCCGAGTCGTACTGACCGTTCTTGAGCAAATCGAACGACTGCCGGTACTGGGTCTGCTCATCGAGTTGCGGCGCCTCAGTGCTGACGCCCGGTGCCATCGAGGTTGAAATCCCGGTTTCAGGCGAAGGCTCGATCGTACCGGACTCGAAACTGGTCCCCGAGGATCCGTGCGGGCGCGTTTCGAGCTGCTGTAGTCGCTTGTCGTGGTCGAGGTAAAGCTCGCGCCCGCGCTGGTTGAGTTGCTCAACCATGTAGTTGAGCTCTTCGAGCTTGCCGCGCAATGCGCGATTCTCCTGCTCCAGCGCATCCAGTCGAATCAGCATTTGCGGTAACCCGACCTCACCCTCCAGCGCCCGCTCTAGACGCTGGATCCGCGCATCGAGACTGTTTAGCGCATCGGTCGTTCGGTTGGCCGACACGCCTGGACTGACCGCGAGGCCGAGGGCCACAAGCAGCGCTTGTGGCCCAAGGTAGAAGGATTTACTTGACTTCATAGATGATTTCGACACGACGATTCTTGGCGAACGCCGCCTCGTCCATTCCTGGATCAGCTGGGCGCTCCTCGCCAAAACTGACGGAGTCTAGCTGGGTGCCCTTCGCACCTTGCAACATCATCAGCTGTCGCACGGAATTCGCGCGCCGCTCACCCAACGCAATGTTGTACTCGCGACTGCCGCGCTCGTCGGTGTGCCCTTCGAGACGGACCTTCGCGGAAGGATTTCCGGCCGCGTAACGCCCATGCGCGTTGACGATATCGACGTCACGCACCTGGGTGCTGTCATAGTCGAAGTAGATCACGTTGCGGCTCAGCGGATTCGAGGGGTCACTGAACGGATCTGCAATCGTCGTACCACCGGTCACCGCGCGGGTCTGCGTATCGCTGGCGGAACGATCAGGTACCGCCCCAACGGGTTCTTCCTTCACTTTTTGGCCGGCGCAACCGACGATCATCAAAGACGCAACCAAGCCCGCCACCAACTTGAGATTCATACCAATTAGCACTCCATTTGTAAAAAATTAAAAAACGTCATGTTAGAATATTAAATTATCTTAATTAAGGAAAGGAGACCAGCTTGGTTCCCGGACCTCACCTTCGCGCAAAAACAAGACTTGCTTCACACGTCCGTCATCACTGACGGCGGCAAGCACGGCACGCCCGCCCTCGCGGGTCGCATAAATCACCATCGAACCATTCGGCGCAAAGCTCGGCGATTCATCGAGTCTGCCGTCGGTCAGGATATTGTACTGGCGCGATTCAAGATCGAGCAGCGCGATGCGGAACCGTCCGCCGTCGCCATTGACCATCGCGATTTTCTTGCCGTCGGGCGACACCACCGGTGAGGTGTTGTAGCGGCCTTCGAAGGTCAACCGCTGCGCGTCGCCGCCGGAGGCCGAGACCCGATAGAGCTGAGGTGAACCGGTCCGATCCGAGACAAATACCAACGTGTTCCCGTCTGGCATCCAGGCCGGTTCGGTATTGATCGAACGATCCCGCGTGACCTGCCTGGACCCACCCCCGTTGGCATCGATGATATAGATATTTGGATTGCCGCCTTCGGACAAGGTCACCGCGAGACGCTGACCATCCGGCGACCACGCCGGGGCACCGTTGATCCCTGGACGGTTCGAGACCTGGCGCCGCTCTCCGGAGTACACATCCTGCACATATATCCCCGAACGATTGCCCTCGAACGACACGTAAGCCACCCGCTTCGAATCCGGCGCCCACGCCGGCGACATGATCGGACTCGCGGAATTGAGCACGGTTCGCTCATTGGCACCGTCGGAATCCGCCACCTTGAGCAGATAGCGCGGTTTTGTCTTCGGCCCTTCAGTGGTCACGTAAATGATGCGGGTGTTGAATGCGCCGCGTACGCCCAGAATCGCCTCATAGATGAGATCCGCGACCTGATGCGCGGCCATCCGCAGCTCGCGTTTCTCGGCTGGAATCGTGTAGCCGATCATCTGCCGCCCACCCACGGTATCGAACAACCGGAACGTGACCCGATAGAAGCCCGGCGCCTCCTCCTTGGTTTCACCGACCACCAGATAATCGATGCCGCGCTCACGCCAACGCAAGAGGTCTGGATTCTGCTCATTGTCGCCGGCACGCGGATTGAAGCGCCCGCTCCGCTTGAGATCGCCCATGACGATATCGCCGACCGACTCCGGCGGCGGACTCAAGCTGGTGGTGGCGAACGGCGAAATCGCAATCGGAATGGCGCCGTCGACGCCCTGGGTGATCTTGATGTCGAGCACCGCCCATGCAGGTAGGCAAAACGCAAGCAGTACGAGTGCTAGCAACCCTTTCAGTCTGTTCATAATCCACTACTCTCAGGCTGGCGGTTCAAAGGTAAAGCGAATCTGTCGTTCAAATATACGCGGATCCGGCGCAGTCGGCAGGGGATCCGACCCCCAGACCGCACGTTCCACCGACTGTAGCATCACCGGCGGACAGCTCGCCGAAGAAATCACGCGGACGTCGATCAGGTTGCCGCTGGTTGATTGCACCACATCAACCTCACAACGCCCGGCCGGGGTGCCCGCAGGTTTGATCCAGCGTCCCTGGACCTTGCGCTGAATGGCGGATTTCCACTGCGCCTTCAGGCTGTTCATCTTACGGCCCTCGGCAGCGGACGCCAACGCCGACTCCTCCGCCGCAAGGGCGCTGGCAAGGCGCGCCTGTTCGAGGCGACGCTCCTCGTCACGCTGGCGCTTCTGCGCCTCGGCCTTTTGCGCCTCGGCTGCGGCCTGCTTGCGCTGGTCCTCGTCTTTTTTACGCTTTTCATCGGCGAGGCGCTTTTCTTCATCCGCCTTCTTTTTAGCCTCTTCGCGCTTACGCGTCTCTTCCTGTTGTTGCCGCTGTTTCACCTCGGCCTGGCGCCGGGCCTCCTCCTCTTGCGCCCGCTGGGTCAACTCGGCCTGTCGGCGCGCCTCTTCCTGTTTGCGTTTTTCCGCTGCCCGCTGCTGCTCGGCCGCTTCGAGACGTTGTTGCTCGACACGTCGCAACTCCTCGGGATCCGGTTCGGGTGGCTGGGGCGGCTCGACCGGCTTGGGCGGCTCGGGAACCGGTTCCGACTCAGGCACCGGCGCCGGTTTCGGCGGCTCGATCTGACGCTCCAGTTTCGCCAGCGCCGGGTTGCCGCCCACCAACGTGGCCGTGATGGGCTCGCCATGGGCCGGTGTTTCGTGGTGCCAATCGAGGCGGATGATGAAAAACGCAAACAACAGCACATGGATGGCGAGTGCCACCAGGACTGCGGTGGGGTGCTTTCGAATCTGCTCGAACATTGGTGGCGGCTACCTAGCGGCGCTGCTCAGGCGGCTCGGTAATCAGCCCGATACCAGTCGCGCCTGCCGCCTGAATCGCGGTCATCGCTTCCATAACCACACCATAGCCGACCTTTTGGTCGCCGCGCACGTAAACCCGCTTATCTTCCCGGTCGGTGAGCTTAGCGGCGACCTGATTCGCCAGTTCCACGGCCGTCAGCGGCGGGGCGTTCTTGCCTTCGCCGTCGACGAAAAACTGACCGAACTCGTTGACTGCGATCACCACCTGATCCTTTTCGTCCGGCTGCTGCACCGGTTTGGAGCTGGCCTTGGGCAGATCGATGGTGACACCTTCCTGCAGCAACGGCGCGGTCACCATAAAGATCACCAGCAACACCAGCATCACGTCGATATAGGGTACGACGTTGATTTGAGACATCGGCTTGCGCCGTTTATGCCGGTAGCGGTTCATGATGCGGGTCGCGACTTCGCCGCGGGTGGCCGATGCAGCAGCGTCACAAACTCCTCTACGAAATTGTCGTAGCGGGTGATGATGCGCTCGACGTCATCGGCGTAACGGTTGTAAGCAATGACGGCCGGAATCGCCGCGAACAGACCGATCGCGGTTGCGATCAACGCCTCCGCGATACCGGGCGCGACGGCGGAAAGGGTCGTGACCTTGGCGTCGGACAGCGCCATGAACGAGTTCATGATGCCCCAGACCGTACCGAACAAACCGATATACGGGCTGGTCGAACCGACGGTCGCGAGGAACGCGAGCGAACTTTCGAGCTCGTCGACCTCACGCGCGAGCGCGACGCGCATCGATCGACCGATGGTATCCACGGCACTGATGTGGGCGTGGGTTTGCGTTTTGACTTGGCGCAGATACTCTTTAAATCCCGAGACGAAGATATTCTCCATCCCGAGCACTTCGCCGCGATTGGTCAGGTCCTTGTACAGAAAATCAAGATCGGTGCTGGACCAGAAGCGTTCCTCGAACTGCTCGGCACAACGCTTGGCCTTGCCGATGACTCGCCATTTGATCACGATCAAAGCCCAGGACGCGACCGAGGCCAGCACCAGCAAGGCCATCACGGCCTTGACCACCGGGCTCGCCTGCATGATGAGCGAAATAAAGGTTACGTCGATTTCCACTGGGTGAGTTCCTCTCGAATCGAAATCGGAATTGCGCGCGGCTTGAAGTGTTCCGCATCAAGGCAGACGACACGGACGACCGCATCCGTCAGACACGTATGTTCACGCCATAAGGTTTGATGAAAGGTAATGCTTGTGCGCGTGAGCGCTGAAACGACGCTATCGACCGTGATCAGCTGATTGAACCGTGCAGGTAAACGATATTCTATTGTAACACTCCGCACCGCGAACAAAACCCCCTCGGCCCGGAGCGCGTCCTGCTCAAAACCCAGCGCACGCAGCCATTCGGTGCGGGCGCGCTCAAAATACCTGAGGTAGTTCGCGTAATAAACCACGCCGCCCGCGTCGGTATCCTCATAGTACACCCGTACCGGCCAGCGAAACGACTTCACGGGGGCGACTCGAACAGGTCGCCGAGCACCGGCGCGCTCGCCAAGGCCTCGGGCGGCTTCAATCCAAAGTGGCGATAGGCGAGCGCGGTCGCCGTGCGTCCGCGCGCGGTGCGCGCGATATAGCCCTGCTGGATCAGAAACGGTTCGATCACATCCTCCAACGTATCGCGCGACTCTCCGACCGAAGCGGCGAGCGAATCGATCCCGACCGGCCCGCCGTCGAAGCGTTCGATAATCGCTTGCAACAAGCGGCGGTCCATCAGGTCGAAACCGAGCGGATCGACACTGACCAGGCGCAGCGCCCGATCCGCGGTGCCGACGTCGATGTGGCCATCCCCCTTGACCTGAGCATAGTCGCGCACCCGGCGCAACAAGCGGTTGGCGATCCGCGGCGTGCCGCGCGAGCGGCGCGCGATTTCGGCCGCACCGTCGGGATCGATCCCCACGTTCAGAATGCCGGCCGAACGCGATACGATCAGTTGCAACTCGGCCGCGGTGTAGAACTCCAGGCGTTGCACAATTCCGAAACGATCGCGCAGCGGCGAGGTCAGCAGCCCGGCCCGGGTCGTAGCCCCGACCAGCGTGAACGGCGGCAAATCGAGCTTGAGCGAACGCGCCGCTGGCCCTTCGCCGATCACGATATCAATCTGGAAGTCCTCGAGCGCGGGGTAGAGAATCTCTTCGACGACCGGGCTCAAGCGATGGATTTCGTCGACGAACAGCACATCGCCGGCCTCAAGATTGGTCAGGATTGCCGCCAAATCACCCGGCTTGTCGAGCACCGGCCCGGAGGTCTGGCGCAGGTTCGCGCCCATTTCCTGCGCGATGATATGCGACAGGGTGGTTTTCCCCAGTCCCGGCGGGCCAAAGATCAATACGTGATCGAGCGGCTCGGCGCGGGCGCGGGCGGCACCAATGAAGATCTCCATCTGCTCCTTCACCGCCGCTTGCCCGATATAGTCCCGCAAGCGCTTCGGACGAATCGCCCGATCCAGCGGCTCCTCGCCGCGCTCGCGCACGGGATCGACAACGCGTTGCGTCACTTGAGGGTACTCTTAAGTGCCAGGCGAATGATCGCCTCGCTACCGAGCCCGTCGGTAGCGAGCGCATTGACCATGCGGGTCGCCTCCGGTGGTTTGTAACCCAACGCGATCAGGGCCTCGATCGCATCGCCCGCCGGATCCGGTTGCGGCGCGGCGAACGTCGCACTGGCGCCCGCCGCCGGCAGTGGGCCTTTTTCTAGCCGGTCGCGCATTTCCACGACCAGACGCTCAGCGGTCTTCTTGCCGATGCCGGGCAGGCGCACCAGCGTCTGCACTTCCCCGCGCAAAACGCAGCGCCGGAACTCCTCGGGCGACATGCCCGACAAGATCGCCAGCGCCATCCGCGCACCGATCCCGGTCACCTTCAGCAACTGGCGGAACAGCACGCGCTCGGGCTCGGTGAGAAACCCGAACAGCACGTGCGCATCTTCGCGCACCTGCAGATGCGTCAGGAGCGTGACTGCGTGACCGATTTCCGGTAGCGCAAACAGGGTGGACATTGGCACCTCCACCTCGTAACCGACCCCGCCGACTTCGAGCATCACCCACGGCGGCCGCTTTTCGATCAACTCGCCACGCAAGCGTGCGATCATCGCGCCAAGCCCTGCGCGAGGCGCTGCTGAAACCGCCCGATGTGGGCATGACACAACGCCAGCGCCAGCGCGTCCGCCTCGTCTTCCGCCAGCCCCCGACTTTGCTTGAGTAACAACCCAACCATGTATTGCATTTGCTTCTTGTCCGCAGCACCGCTGCCGACGATGCCTTGTTTGACCTCGCGGGTCGCATATTCGTGTAACTCGAGCGTATGCTGCATGCAGGCGCAAATCGCCGCGCCGCGGGCTTGACCGAGCTTGAGCGCGGAATCGGGATTGCGGGCGAAAAATACCCGCTCGATCGCCACGACCGTGGGGCGATGCTCAGCAATGACATCATCGATCGCACGAAAGATCTCACCCAGCCGCTCCGGCAGACCCGCGCCGCGCAGGTGGATTGAACCACTCGCCACGTGCCGGCTGTCGCGGCCATCGCTGTCGATCACCCCAAAACCCGTGATCCGCGAACCCGGGTCGATACCGAGAATTCGCTGCACCGGCAAGGCGGCCGCGGCCACGCCTCAACCCGCCCCGCCCAAGGCCTCGTCGGGATAGTCGGCGTTGGTGTAGACGTCCTGCACGTCGTCGAGATCCTCCAGCATGTCAATCATCCTAAGCATCTTCTGCGCGGTTTCAAGATCGAGCGGCGACGCATTTTCGGCCTTGAACGTTACCTCTGCCTCGGCGAACGCAAGCCCCGCGACGTCGAGCGCCGCTCGGACGGCATCGAACTGTTCGGGTGCGCAAACCACGTCGACGGCCCCATCGTCGTAGCTCACCACGTCGTCCGCGCCCGCTTCGAGCGCCGCCTCCATGACCGCATCCTCGTTTGCGCCCGGCGCAAAACTGATGATGCCGGTCTTCTTGAACATATAGGCGACCGAGCCGTCCGTGCCCAGGTTACCGCCCATCTTGGTAAACGCGTGACGCACTTCGGACACGGTACGGTTGCGGTTGTCCGTGAGGCAATCGACGATCACCGCCGCGCCGCCCGGGCCATAGCCCTCGTAACGAATCTGCTCAAAGTGGGCGCCATCGGCGTCCCCGGAGCCGCGTTTGATCGCACGCTCGATCGTGTCGCGGGTCATGTTGGCGGTCAGTGCCTTGTCCATCGCGGTGCGCAGGCGCGGGTTCGAACCAGGATCAGGCCCGCCGGCGCGTGCCGATACCGTGATTTCGCGAATCAATTTGGTGAATAGCTTGCCGCGGCGCGCATCCTGCGCGTTCTTGCGGTGCTGAATGTTTGCCCATTTGGAATGACCGGCCATAGTCGCTGCTCTTTTTTACATGCTAGGGAAGAGTGAAACGGGCGAATGGTATCACGTCGCCTAGTTACCGAAATCACCCGATTTCAGATAGTTGCAGATTACGCGCGCAACACTGCGCGAAAATAGCATGCCGAAATGACTGCGCGATACGGTGAGGTGACGGGTGACAAACTGACCACGCGTTTCCAACACTGCCACGGTACCGTCGTGCGGCGCCGGCAGCTCACCGAACAAGAGAAGTCCGATCCCGAACCCGGTCGCGCCGGCGATCATCCCCACCTCGCGCGGACCGTGCCAAGCCGGGATATCGCCCAACAAGCCGCGCTGAATGCTGCGGCCGAGCAGCGGCCGCGTCCAACGCCGATTGGCGAACGCGCTGGCAGTGGTGCTGCCGAGCAGTGGTGTCCCGAGCATCAATACCCGCCCCGGTCGTTGTGGCGGCGCCTGGTCGAACAAATGCACCAGAACAATCCCGCCGAGACTGTGTCCGACCAGATGTACGACATCAGCATCGATCCCAGCCAGATACGCCCACAACCGACGCGCCGACGCCTCCGGTCGAGCCACCACGCTGTGGTAGCGAAACTGGTGCGTCACAAAGCCACTGCGCGCGACCTCGCGACGTAACCACTCCAGCTCGAAACCCGTCATCCACAGCCCGTGAATGAACACCACGTGCTCCGGGCACGACGCGAGTCGAGAGGGCTGAGCGTTATCGGTCATCGTCCGAGTATATCCGCCCGCGCCACAAAAAAAGATGGCGCTTCGGTCTCCCGAAACGCCATCAAGCAGATCGCCTTAAGCTCACTTCATCGAGAAACCTGGTGCCCGACCTCGCGACCGAGCTACCCAGGGTTCGTTACATGCCGCTCATGCCCGTCTGCGGGTAGAAGTAAATCTGACCCTGCGGCGTAATGCGGAAGTAACCCGAGGTCCCGCTCATACCCGACATTCCGGACATACCACCCATGCCGGACATTCCAGACATGCCGCCCATGCCCGACATTCCGGACATACCGCCCATGCCCGACATTCCGGACATGCCGCCCATGCCCGACATTCCGGACATGCCGCCCATGCCGGACATTCCAGACATGCCGCCCATGCCGGACATTCCAGACATGCCGCCCATACCGGACATTCCAGACATGCCGCCCATACCGGACATGCCGTCCATGCCCGACATTCCGGACATACCGCCCATGCCGCCCATGCCACTCATTCCAGACATGCCGCCCATGCCGGACATTCCAGACATGCCGTCCATGCCCGACATTCCGGACATACCGCCCATGCCGCCCATGCCCGACATTCCGGACATGCCAGGTTGCCAGACCCAATGGCCGCTCATACCCGACATACCGTCCATTCCCTGCATACCGTACATTCCGGACATGCCGCCCATGCCCGACATTCCGGACATACCGCCCATGCCGCCCATGCCACTCATTCCAGA
>CAZUJU010000050.1:0-21834 GCA_964620675.1 uncultured Thiotrichales bacterium
AAGGCGTTCGGCGGTGGGGTTGCCTTCCTGCAGCAGGTAATTGTTATCGACGAAGAAGAACATGCCGACGACAGTGACGCCGTGGGTGCCTGCTTCGAGTTGCGGGAGGATCATTTTTTCGAGGATGTAACTTGCGTTCGAGGTGGAAAATACATAGGCGATGCGCATGGCGTGGGCTCCGTTGGGTTGCATTCAGGATTCGGCGCAATGGAGGACGCCGTGGCGCCGGCGTCCTCGTTATCGGGCTGAGCGATAATCAACCACCGCAGGGATTCGGCGGTAATACCGGGTTGCTGCCGCCGGCACCGCTGCCAGTGCCGCCGGCGCCGCCGGTCGTGCCGCTGCCGCCCGTGACGGCGGCCGTTTGCGCACGCTGATAGGTGCCGAAGGCGATATTGTTGACGCCTTTGCCAATTTCGATTTCCTTGACCAGGCTGCGGCTGGCACGGTCGATAACCTGGATTTTTCCACCGATGACCTGGAATAAACGGTCCTTGAACCAATGACCGGCGGTGGAGCTGAGCGCGATGGTTTCGCTGATCCGCCAAGGCAGGCTGGTGCGCAAATCCACGATATCCCAGCCGAGATTCGCGGCGTTGGCGTCGAGCCACACTTCGTCGCTGTAGACGGTGGTATTGGCGCCGCTGCCTACGATGCGCGACATGGCCGGGCTACTGGTGAGCGCGCGCCCACTGAGGCCATTCAGCAAATACAAGGGTCCCGGGTCGGTTGCGCTCACTTTTTGCAGGTAGGCCGTGGTACCGGCGCCGGGCGGGCTGGCGCCGGTGCCGTTGTCCCCTGCGAGCGCGACGTAGCGATACTGCACGACGGTGTTGGTGCCGCCCGTAGAGGCGAATTTTACGCTCACCGGGTACAGGCTGCCGTTGACAAACGAAACCGGTGCTTCGTCGACAATATCGACGAGCGTGGTGTACATGCGCTGTAATTCCACTGGCTTGGCCGCATCACTAAGATTCCACACGCCTTCAGCGTTTTCGCCCTCATATTCGATGAACAGCAGGAACTCGTGGGCACCGACATTGCGGTTCGAAAGCGACGCCATCCAGGGTCCGGCAGTGGCGATATTGGCCTGGAAATTACGCTGCCGCACCACCGGCACCGGAACGTTGTAGACCTCGGGTGCAGCGGTATTGATCTTGTCGACGTTAACCCCGGTAATCGTGTCGCCGTCGACGTCGACGGTCCAGCTCCAGACCTGACCCTGATGGTTGCGCAGCATGGTGGAATCGCACGGCTCTACATAGGTCTCGCGGTCGGTTTCGATCGCCGCGGCGGAGGCTGCGTCGGTGCCGCGCACCCAGCGGTTATTGCCCGGCGCAGTGCCACCGGCGGCGGTGTAAGTCGAATTAAAGCTGGCAACGACCGCGTTGCTGGCATCCTTCACCGTGCCGTAGCGCGGATAGACCAGACGCGCAGGTTTGCCGAAGGTCGGCGAGTTCGGGTCGGTATCGACGAACAGGATGTGATCACCCTGGCGCACCGCGGACATCAGCAATTTGCCGTCGGGCGAGGACTCGTTACCCACATTGCCATAGCCGATATTGTGGATGCGCACATCGTTTTCGGTGAGCCCCGAGCGGGCATTCTTGGTGAATGCGACCAGGGTTTGCGTCGCCTGGGTCGCCTCGCTGCGCAATGCGCACAGATCGATCTCCTGCAATTCCTTTTCCGTATAGAAGGACTTCTGGAGCAACCGGGTGCGATCGGCATCATACACGACGTTTTGTGCCGACAGCGGTGCGGCCGCACCGACTTTGTTGACCTGGCCCTGCCCAACTACCCCGGAGCGACTCCCCTGTATGTAGGGGCCGGTCATGCCTGGCACGGGTTCAAGTGTTTCCGGATTCAACGCGTAGACGCTGCTGGAAGCGATCCCCCAGACGTAGCCGCCTTCGTAAAAATAGGACTTTTGCTTGCCACCCGGCGCGTTGATCGGATTTTCCTTTGTCTCCAGCACCTCAAAGGTGGTGGGGTCAATCTTTGCAACGCGTCGGACGTCGGATTCATCCAGGTAGTAGGCGAACAAGGCCTGATCGGCGACCGTTTCAGGCGCGGTTACCGCGGGTGACGTAAACGTCCCTTCGCTCCCGCATCCGGTCATCAACACGATCGAACTCGTCAGCATGGCGCTTGCCACCGCCAGGGTGACGCGTCTTTTTTGAGTCGCGGCCAGGTTATTCATTTCGCCTTTGCTCCCGTATCAATGAGGCTCGTCAGATCTAAAACCGGCCCGCGCGGCGCAGACCAGTACCGGTTTAGCGGTCACGGCACCTGCCGCGACCGTAGTGTTCTGTAACGGGATACGCAAGATTCGTGCTCATCGGCACCCGCGCGTATGCGGTTGATAACAAATGACAAGCGCCTACCGCGACGACCTCGGGCGATTGCAGAATGACAACTCGCAACCGCTCTAGTGGCATTTTGCAACTCACGCCCGGCGGGACAGATGGCCGCCCGGGCGGACGCACAACCGAAGCTCAGGTCGTACTCGGGCAACAACGCGGGCCGCTGATCCGCTCCCGCACCCAGCGGGCCACGCCCCAGACGCAGAGCAAACCCACCGCCACCGCACTCGCGATGGCGAGCGCTGGCGGCACGATAAAGGTGACCCTCCCCGCCAGATCACCCCATCGTAAACTCGCGAGCGGATCGAGACGTGGCGCGAAATCGGGCAGCAGCCACAGGTTCAGCAGCCAGCCCGCCGCCACCGAGGCCACGACCAGACTTACGACGTAAACCGCGATGGTTTTGCGCCCGAGAATGCGTTGCAGTGCAATCAACTCCGGCAGATTGGTCACCGCGCCCGTGACCAGAAACACGATCGCAACGCCCGGGCTGGCGCCCGCGACCAGCAACGCGGCGACCAGTGGAATATGCGCGACCGCGCAGACATAGATCACCATGCCCAACACAGCGACCAGCAACAGCGACCCGAACGGGGCGGCGGCGCCAAGATGCGCGGGGATCCATTGCGCCGGCGCGAGCGAAGTGACCAAGGCCGCCAACACAATCCCTACCGCAAGATAGAGCCCAAGCGTCGGCCCCAATTCGAGAAACCCCCAGCGCATGGCGCGCTTGAAACGTTGCACGAGCGTTTCGGGTTCACTCGCGCCGCAGGAGGCGCCGGAACAACAACCCTTTAATTGTGTGGCGATCGGCGTCTCCGCCTGGGTGCCAAAACGCTCGACCATCAAACCCGCGAAGATCGGCACCGTCAGCCCGAACGCCACGTAAGCCAGTGTAATTTGCGGTCCCAGCAGCGCGTAGGACAACAGCACCGCAGCCGGATTGATGATCGGCGTCGCCGCGGCAAACGTCATCACCGCGGCCAGGCGCACGCCAGCCAGGCGCAAACTGACCGCCAGCGGAATCACACCGCAGCTGCAAATTGGCAGCAGCGCGCCGACCCCGAGCGCCCCCGCGAGACTGCCCGCCCCTTGGTGGCGCATGAATCGGCTCAGTTTCGAAGTGCCTAAAAACTCATACACCAACCCGGCTAAAAACAGGCTCGCCACGATCCAGAAGCCGGCATCGAGCAGGATCGACAACGCCGCCAGTGCGAACGCCTGCAAGGCCTCTAAATAGGTTGTCGGCATCATGCGCGAGCAATCGCCGGGTAGGATTGCGTGATTGTCATGCGGGCATCCCGAACAATGTCTGCAGCCGCCCTTGTTGCGCGCGCAATTGTTGCATCAGATCCGGCGGGCAAATGATATAGCCCGCCTTGTGACACGCGGCGGCGGCATCGAGTAACGCGACCATCAGCACCAGATCATTGAACCGCTCGCGCTCGCCCTCCGGCGCACCCAGCATCATGTCGCGCAAGGCTTCACGACTTCGCTCCACCTGCCGCTTGAACTCGCGCGCATCGGCCCGACCGCTGCCCGCAGCCGTGATCAGACCACCGGCATCGATAATCCAGGCCTGCGTCGTGGCATTGTCGGGGACGGCCACCACCGCAGCGTGCACCTCAGGCTGAGTTTGACCCAACGCTGCCGCTGGCGGCGATTCCTCCGCGCAACCGGATATCCCAAAACTCATTGCCGCACCGATTAAGCCGACGCCCAATCGCACTTTAAGTTGTCGCAACCACGCCGTGTAAAACCGAGCGCGGTCGGCGCGACCCGTTACCCGCCGGTTTAATCGAACCGCTGAAAGTGACCAATCTGCTGAAAACAATGAGGGACTCCGTAGCCGCTATTTCGAGTGCGCAATCAACAGGCGCGAAAAACCGAAGCGCCGTCTGCGTCACCATGCACCTTGCATACCAACCGACACAATTCCAAAATCAGTTGCTAAAACATCACGTTCAAGCCACTTGGTCGCCCTCGACGATTGCAAAATGCCTGATCCGCACCGCGCTAATTGCAAAATGCGACCGGTTAAAATAAAGCCAGCGCCACGCCGAACGTGTCCGGTGCTTGTCCGCGTCAATACGAAAAATGTCAAACCACATAGGCCTCGCGCCGACGGGCGGAATCGCCTATATCCTGCCTACCGCCGGCTTGAGGGGCGGCCCATTCAAGCCCAACCACAACGATCGCTCACGCGAATGCCCTACCCGGCAGCAGGGTGAGCCCACTCAACCCAGGAGTACCACCCCCATGTCCGACTTTGTTCTCGATTCCGTTCGCCATCTCAACGAACTGCTGCCACTCAAGGCGCGTCAGGATCAACTCTCACCCGCGCTTAAAGCCCTCCACCGGGCCATCATCGAATCACTGGTCGCGCGTGGCCGGGCTCCGAGCCGCGCCGAGGTTGCCGAGTGGGTGGGCGAAGACCAGGTCGACAACGCGCTCGTGCGACTCGGCGCGGATGATTTGATTGTATTGGCGGCGGATCGACGCGAAATCCTCGGCGCCTACCCGGTGACGTCAGAAACAACCCCGCACACGCTGCAGGTCAACGCCACGCAAATTCATGCGATGTGCGCACTCGACGCACTCTCGGTGGGTCCGATGTACGAGTTACCCGTCGTGATTCAGTCGCGTTGCCGAGTGACCGGCGACGCGATCCAGATCAAGCAAGCCGGCGCGCGCATTCTCTCCGCAACCCCTGCGACCACGCGGGTCGGCGTGCGCTGGCAGGCGCCAACGGGCAGCGCCGCCCATAGCCTGTGCATGGAAATGGTGTTTCTGCGCGATGACGCGGCTGCCGCAACATGGCACGGCGACGACACCGAGTACCACAGCGTCTTCACGCTGGATGAAGCGGTCGACTTTGGAGCGCGGTATTTTCGACCGTTGCTGTGATGGGTTCGGTCAATCGCGCGTGCAACGCTGAACCTCGATTTGCGCGTTAAATCGAAACAATCGACGTGGCACACGAAAATACGAAACCCCGGACATGCCGGGGTCGCTTAAGTATTTCCAAATTATTGGCGCCATCAAGCCCAAAAAACGCGAATCGACGCGGCAGATCGTAGCGGTGAAGTGGCTTGGCCACTCCACCTTACCGTCTATTCGGTAGCGGAAGCGAAACCGCAGAGCGTCAATGAACTAGAGTTCGCGCGATTTCGTACGTTCAAGGCGACTATTTATCGCCCGTGTCGCCGGGATCACCCGCCCCCGGCTCGTTCGGCGAAGTGCCACATACGCTATCTTCGCAGTTCGGATCGTGCGGCGGTTGGTCGCAGTTGCCGTCATCGCAGTTCGGATCGTGCGGCGGTTGATAGCAGCTCGCGCCGTCGCAGTTCGGATCGGACGGCGGTTGGTAGCAGTCGCCTTCAACGCAGTTCGGATCATGCGGTGACGGGTTGCATGATTCCCCCTTGCAGCCATCGTTCTCCGACGAACCGCCCGGGAAATAATGCGGATTGTCGAACCGGAATTCCGCCGTGGTATCGAGCGCTGTTTCGAGATCCTTGGCCGCGGTGTCGTTGTAGTTCCATGTGCGCTCGGACTCTACGAACCCCTTCGGCGTATAGCTGCCGATACGTACCCAGCCTTTGTGCTCGGCAAGGATCAGATGCGGGGTATGGTCGAAATGGTTGGCCTTTTCGCGCAGGTAGGCCGGAATCGTGAACTCGATGAGTCGCTGGCCATTGACGGTCTTGAGTTTCCAGCTCGCCTCGTTCTTGATCTCAACCTCGGCGCCGTAGCTCTTGGTGCCATCGGGTTTTGTGATGACCGACTGCGCTTCCTTAAAGCGCACGACGCCACCCTTGCTCAAATCATTCGGATCACCAATCAGCATCACCCGCAGATTTTCACCAATGTGGATCGCCGGCGCCTCACCGGTCGGAACTTTAGCGGGCGGGAAGATCACCTCCGCCAGGGTATTCGCGGGCGCACGCGTGGCCGAACTGCCGTAACCCCAGACCGTATTGCAATTGCCACCGAATTCCGTCGGCGACTTACCGTCGTGACAGGTGTCGTCGTCGTTGTTCCAGTGATCGAGTTCGAAAAGGTCGCTCAATTGCGTGAACGTCCAACGATAGGCCGTGGCGCCGCTTGAGAACTTCTGATCCAGGAACCACTCGCGCTTGCCGGCCGGCGCAAAATCGCGAATGGATGCCGCGCCGATTTCAAGCACAGCGCCTTTGATGCGAATCTTGTCGACGCCTCCAAGCATCGTCAGGGTCGCGCTGTTGTCGTCGTGAAATTCGATTTTCGGCTTTCCGGCTTCGCTGCGATCAATCCAGCCGTTCGCGCCCAGTACCGTACCCTCCTCGTTAAAACCGGTTTCAAAGGCCGTCCAACTGAGCGAACTCAGATCGAACGTCCGCACCGATTTCTCAAGCGCGGTACCGTCCGCGCTGAGTCCGATCCGGCCGTGTTCGACTTGATATGCGCAGGTGGACTCGCTCCCGCTGCAATTTGGCCAGGCCTCGATCCAGTTCACGCCGTGCGCGAGGATGTCGCGCATCGAAGCCGCCGCGATGTTCTTGACGCGCTCCAGTGCTTCGACGTCTTTTTTAACGTTGTCGGTATCGACCTTGAGATCCTGTTTGATGGTGCCGCTGATGGCATTCGCCGAGAAGCTTGTTTCATCTTTGGCTTCATCGACCTTCTGAGTAATGACATTGAGTTTTTCGATGACCTGGTTGATCACCAGATTCACCAACTTATCGATGATGGCGTTTGGATCCAGACCGGCGCTCGCCGCCGCATTACGAACTTCGGTAATGTTGTCCCCAAGCACGCTGGCGACGACTTGCGCGACGCGATGAATACGTTCGTATTCCTCCTTATTCCCACCCTCGCGCTTTTCCTTGACGTAGTCCTTGAACAACGACACATCGCCCGCTACGCCCAGATTCGTTTTAAGTTCGTTCTCCGCGTCCTCGACCGACATCGTCGGATTCTGTTCGAGCGTCGAATGAATCATCGTCGTGATCGGGCTGACGAATTCCGGCATGCCCGGCGGCGCGGAAAGGACATAGGGTTTGCCGACCGGCAGATTATCGTCCTCATCGATCGCGTCGGCGCCGACGTCGACGACGACGGAATACGCGTTGGCGTCAATCCCGTCGGGTACTTCCAGTGTAAATCGACCGCCGTTGCCCGAGATCGCGAAGGGCTCGCCATCGTCGCACGCCTTATTGCGGTTGAGATCCAGGCACGCCTTGGCCCCCTGAAGATAGCCATCGGCGACAGCACCGGTCACGGCCAGCTTGGCGGTGGGTGTCGTCGCGTCGGAATTATCCGGGGTCGACGAGTTATTCGGATTAGGTCCCAGCACTTCGGCCGAGCCGCCACAGGCGGTCAGCGTCACCGCGATCGCAGAGGCAAGCGCGGCGTGGATGAATGGGTGTTGGAGTGTTCGCATGTATTGGCTTCCTGATTGCTCTTAGCGTTTTCACTTGGGGTTCACGCGCCGGTTCGACCCTGCGATCGAACGCACGTGAAATCGTGCCATGCACCCGGCCGGCGGCAGGTCGTGTCGCCCGTCCGATGAGCGCATTGACTATATGACAATGAAGACACATCCGCGAGGCAATCCGTCACGCGCGGTTGCAGGATCAACCGGCCGTTCGGCGGATAATTCGCTCGGTGGCGAGGAAAGGTGGCGCTCGCGCGCGCCGATCGGCGAAATTTGGCGGATGCCGCGAGCGGTGCCTGCGACTCGCCTGACTACACGAACCCGCGTGGCCGGGTCAATCAATCCCCTGACTGGAGAGGTACTCCTCGTAGGTGCCGCGATAATCCACGATCTTGCCGTCGGTACGAATCTCGATGATGCGGTTGGCCAGCGACGAAACGAACTCGCGGTCGTGCGAGATAAACAGCAGGGTGCCCGGAAACTGCTCCAGCGCGGTGTTCAAGGATTCAATCGATTCCATGTCGAGGTGGTTGGTCGGTTCGTCCATCAGCAGCACGTTTGAGCGTTGCAGCATCAGCATCCCGAACAGCATCCGCCCCTGTTCGCCGCCCGAGATCACCCGCACCGGCTTTTTGACTTCATCACCGGAGAATAGGAGCCGACCCAAGGTGCCACGGATCAGGGTCTCGACGTCGTTACCGTCGGCTCCCCCCTGGCGCACATGTTCCGAAATCCAGTCCGTCAGACTGGTGTCGCCTTCAAACAACGCAGCGTGGTCTTGTGCGTAGTAGCCGGTGCGGGCCTTTTCGGCCCATTTTACGCTGCCCTTTTGCGGCGTCAGTTCGCCGAGCAGCAGGCGCATCAGGGTACTCTTGCCGGCGCCGTTTTCGCCGATGATCGCCACCTTTTCACCGGCCTCGATCGCAATCGAAAATTTCGAAAGTAGCGGCTTGTCCATGCCGGGGTAGGCGAAGCTCAAATTCTCGACCTCGCAGGCCATGCGGTGCAGCTTGTCCTTGTCGTCGTATTCGAAACGAATCCAGGGATATTGCCGACTCGAAGGCTTGACATCCTCGGGCTTCAATTTCTCGATCAGCTTCTGGCGGCTGGTGGCTTGGCGCGCCTTGGACTTGTTGGCAGAAAACCGGCGCACGAACGACTGCAATTCCTGGATCTTTTCCTTGGCGCGGGCATTCGCCGCGGCCTGACGTTGGCGCGCGAGGGTGGCGGCCTCCATGTAGTCGTCGTAATTGCCCGGATAGACCTGCAACGTGCGGTAGTCGAGATCGGCGGTATGGGTACACACCTGGTTCAGAAAATGCCGATCGTGGGAAATGATGATCATCGTCGAGGCCCGCTCATTTAGCGCGTTCTCGAGCCAGCGGATGGTGTTGATGTCAAGATTGTTGGTCGGTTCGTCGAGCAACAGGATCTCGGGGTCGGAGAACAACGCCTGCGCGAGCAACACGCGCAGCTTCCAGCCCGGCGCCACCGCGCGCATCGGCCCTTGGTGCAGTTCGATCGGGATGCCGACGCCGAGCAGCAACTCGCCGGCGCGCGACTCGGCGGTGTAACCTCCAAACTCGGCGAACTTCGATTCGAGCTCGGCCGCGTGCATATAGTCGTCTTCACTTGCGTCGGGATTGGCGTAGATCGCATCGCGTTCCTGCATCACCTGCCACATCTCGGCGTGCCCCATCATCACCACATCCAGCACCCGCACCTCCTCAAAGGCGAACTGGTCCTGGCGCAGGTAGGCCATGCGTTCATTCGTGTCCTTGGACACGTTGCCCGACGCCGGCTCCAGCAAACCGCAAAGGATCTTCATAAAGGTCGACTTGCCGGCCCCATTCGCGCCAATCAAACCATAGCGATTGCCCTCGCCGAATTTGACGGAAACGTTTTCGAACAGAGGCTTGGCCCCGAATTGGATCGTGATATTGGCGGCGGTCAGCACGGCGATGGTCTCGGTGATTGGCCGGCCAGCGCCGGCGGGAAGCCCGCGATGATAACGCAATTCACCGGCGCTTTTGCGATCTCCAGCCGCGCGCCGCGCAAATCCATGCCCGTGCTTCGTTCCAGTGCGCCGAACGTTCGCCCCGTCAACGTGGCGTTTCCGAATCGTCAGGGGATGCGGCTTCGGGCTGGGTGAGCAGGCGCGTCGGCCGCGGAGAGGCGGCTGTCGAACCCTCAGGGATGGGTCCACTGCGCCCCTGCCCTGAAAGTTGGCAGCACTCGGCGCCGAGTGATAACGATATCAATCTGTTTTTATTAAAGATTTTGACACGACTGCCGATAAGAGTTATATCGAAACCAGGGCAACAAGAAAGGTGAACGCATGTCGGAACCACAGCACACGGGTGTTCTGCTGACACCATCGAACCTTAACCGCTTCTTCCACGAATCGGTCCAAAACGCACTCACGCACCAGCACGTCGACGCGCGCGCGGACACCACGCGCTATCTCGCCGAGCTTCTGACCCAATACGCGCATGCCGACCGCTTTTTCGACCACACCGAACACGGCCTGCAGCTGCGCGCTTTGGCGCAGCTCTACGCCGACGCGGTGGCCGCGCCGGGCGAACGCGAGCGCCATCTGTTCCTGCGCCGGCTCGGCGATGTGGCGTTGTTCGTATCGGGGTTGTTCTCCGGCATGCTCGCGCGCAAACCGGTCGGGGTGGACTACTACGTCGCGATGGGCCGCAGCGCTTACGCCAGCCTCTCGACACCCGCGAACGGACCTGACGGCGAGGCTGGCGCGCCGGTGTTCGACGAACTTGCGCGCAATTTCGTGCGCTTCGCCGACGTCTTCGCCGAGGTTGCGGAACGCGCGCCGTGGACTGCGAACCACGACCTGATGCAGCTGTGGCAGCTCTGGCAGCAAACCGGTAGTCCGCGACTGGAACGCAAGCTGCGCGCACTGGGCGTGACCCCGCTGCGGCCCTGCTACGCCGGATAGCGCCGCAACCCGTCGAGCACCGCTGCGAACTCCGCATCCGGCGCCGCGGCAATCGCGAGTGCCGCGCCGGTGACGGGATGCGTAAACCCGATCCGGGTCGCCACCAGCAGCAATCGCGCGCAACCGAAGTGCTCGCGAAAAAACCGATTATGCTTACCATCGCCGTGCGTCGTATCGCCGATGATGGGATGAAACACATGCTTGAGATGACGCCGAATCTGGTGCTTGCGTCCCGTGCGCGGTAGGACTTCGAGGAGCGCATAGCGCGCCGAGGCATAACGCCCAACCGCGTGAGGCAGTTCGAAACGGGCGACGGTGCGGTAGCCCGTGATCGCCGCTTGCGCCGGCTTGTCCGGGTCCGCCAACGCATCCGTCATCCGGTCAAGTTGCTCGCGCAATGGATAATCGATATCGGCCCGATCCGGGGTATGACCACGTACCAATGCGAGATAAGACTTACCGAGCAAGCCCGCGGCAAACGCGGCCCCCAGCGTCCGCGCCACATCGGCATCGAGTGCAAACAACAGCACCCCGGCCACAGGGCGATCGAGGCGATGGACCGGAAATACCCGCCGGCCGAGCTGATCGCGCACCATTTGCAGCGCGAACTCGGTCGCGCCACGGTCAATCGCGCTGCGGTGCACGAGCAGACCCGCCGGTTTATAAATCACAACCAAGTGATCGTCGCGATGCAGAATTTGCAGGCCGTCGCTCACGCGAGCGTGCCATCGACATAGCGCCACGTGCCGCCTTCGCGGACGAAACGGCTCCGCTCATGCAGCCGCCCGGCCTTACCGTTGCGCTTGTAACGCGCGATGAACGCGACCTCGCCAATCTGATCGAACGCACCGCCAAGCTGCGTGTCGAGCACGGTCAGGCCCAGCCACTTGAGCCCCGTATCGCTGGCGACATCAAGCACCGCGGGACGCCACTCGGAATGCCAGGTCCGCAACAGGTAGGCCTCGTCGCGCAGCACGTAGGCGCTGTAGCGCGATCGCATCAACTGCTCGGCGGTTGCGGGTACTTCACCGGCGGTGATGAAACGTCCGCAACACGCCGTGAAGGCGATCGTGGCACCGCAGGGGCAACTCGCCGCCGCCGGCTTCATGCGGTAACCCCGCCGCCGGACGGGTCGAGGTGAACCGCGAGCCAGATCGTCGTTTGGTGAGGGTCGGTCCAATCCACCCGGTGCCGACGGTGGGCCGCGATCAGGACGAAATTCCCCGGCACGAGTGGCCGCGCGTCCGCCTCGTCTGCGAAACGCAACCGCGCCGCGCCTTGCAACAGCGCCACCCACTCGGCGTGCGGCTGGTCGTACCAAAACCCGGGTGGACTGGCCTGCCCCCAAGAGAGAATGCGTTCGATCCGTACCCCGGGCTGCGAATACAGCGTGTCGAAATGTTCCGCGTCGGCGCGGCCACAATCGCGGTAAAGCTGCCCGGTTTCCTGCGTCACGGCACCAGCACCTGGCGCATCAAAATAGCCGCGCGCTGGATCGCGTCCTTCGCGGCGAGATCGTCGGCGAACGTGCGCACTGTGCTGGGGCGAAAATCGAACCCGCGCCCGACCCCCGGATAAGTCACGAGCAAGGCCGGGCGCCCCTTGGCCGTGAGTGATTCGATCGCCATGTCGATCCCGCGCTTGCGCTGATACTGCTCCTGCTCGCCGACAAAGATCAGGGTCGGGATGTGTAGCGCGTCGACTTCGGTCGCGTAGCGATAGACCTGCATCGGCTCCGGCGCATTCGGATCCTGTAAATGTGGGTAGTAGGACACGAAGCAGGCCGCGGCGTCGTTTTGGCGCGCGAAGCTGACCGCGACCTTCAGCGCGTAATAGCCACCGCGGGTATGCGAATAGAGACAGGCCCGTTTGCCGCTGACGTCCGCTCGCGCGAGCAGAAAATCAAGCCCGGCATTGAAATCACTTTCCAACGCGTAATCATGCTCGATCGGAAACTTCTCGATGAAGCGCGCGGTGTACGCATCCGGCGCCAGCACCACGAAGCCGCGCGCGGCGAGGCGCACGATATGCTTCCGTACCAAGTCATCCGGCCCCCGCCGCCCGTGCAGGAACAGCACCGCGGGATAATTCTCCGCATCATCAGGGCGTGCGACCCACGCCGGAACTTCGGTGTCGCCATTGGCGTAACTTACCGTTTCGGTGCGCACCGGGTGATTGGCCGGCACCTCCAGCTCGCCACGCTCCCACCACGCCGGGTCCCACCACCACGCAGCGTCCTGCGTTGCAGCTGGCGTCGCCCCGGCTGCGCCACTCAGCAAGACCGCGATCAGCCCCACCCAGAACCCGACCCGTTTTGGATTGCCGTGCATGCTGAAATACTCCCGATTTGAGGTTGCTTGGAGACCGCGCTGAGCGCGCTGTGTGGAAATAGCAAGGTCCATAACGCTAAACAATTTGGCGTGCACGAACAAGCTGGATAACATCCACGCTCGCTCGTTCCTACCCTAGGATATGTTGTGTTCAAGTTTCGCGTCCGCGCCACCATTGTCATCCTCTGTTTGCTCGCACCCCTGTTCTGGGTGGTATTCGACGCCGACGGTCAACGCACGCTCGATTTATTGCTATTGCGGATAAAAGGTAACGCGAACATCGAACTGCACCTCGGCAAGCTGACACCCGATGTCAGTGAGGCGGAAATACGACAGGTGTTACCGAAGTTGAAACTCGCCTGTCAGGATCAGTTCAGCGACTTCGGCCAGCGCGTCTGCCGCGGCAATATCGCCGGCTTCAACGGGGTACCCGCGCAGCACGCCCACCTTTATTTCGCCAACGACCGCCTGAGCGCGCTCAAGATCAATTATCAACGGCATTATCACGGCGGCATGATTTCGATGCTTGACTACTTATTTGGCGCCGCAGAGCCAGTCGACCCGAACGACGACACCCTGCTACGCTGGCGTGGCCCCGGCGGCGTTGCGATCCTGCCCGGCCCGACCCTGGAGCCGGACGAAGAACCGGCCATGCTCTGGTTCGGCGCCGACACCGAACTCTGAATCCACCGCGAAACGGCATTCATGCACCTCGTAGACTCGCATTGTCATCTAGATTTCGATCCGCTCGGCAACACACTCGATGCTGTGCTCGCCCGCGCCGCGGTCAACGACGTGCGCAACCTGCTTTGCATTTCGGTGACGATCGAAGAACTCCCGACCGTGATCGGCATTGCCGAGGCGCATCCGCATATCTTCGCCTCGGTCGGGGTACACCCGAACCACCGCGAAGGCCACGAACCGAGTGTCGCGGAACTGGTGGCGTTGGGTCAGCATCCGCGGGTGGTCGCAGTTGGCGAAACCGGGCTCGACTATTTCCGCAGCGAGGGTGATCTCGGCTGGCAGCACGAGCGCTTCGCCCGGCATATCGAGGCCGCGCGCCAGCTTGGCAAACCGCTGATCATTCATACCCGCGAGGCGGCGGACGATACCCTCGCCGATATCCGCACTTATGGCGGCGAACAACCCGGCGGGGTGATTCACTGCTTCACCGAGGATTGGCGCATCGCGACCCAGGCGCTCGATCTCGGCTATTACATCTCATTCTCCGGCATCGTCACCTTCAAGTCAGCGACCAACATTCAGGACGTTGCGCGCCGCATGCCGCTTGATCGGATGCTGGTGGAAACCGATTCGCCCTACCTCGCGCCAGTGCCGCATCGCGGCAAGACCAACGAACCCGCCTACGTGCGCCACGTGGCCGAATACATCGCCACCCTGCGCGGCGTCGCGGTCGAGGAAATCGCCGAACGCACCACCGAGAACTTCTTCCGTCTGTTTCGCGACGCGGGCGCCAATTCCTTCGGATAAGCCGGCGGCCGACCACTTTCGGTCGGCGCCGGTTTGAAATTCGGCGCCTAAAACCGCAGAATAATCCGCGCAATTCGACCCGTCGCAACCCCCGCCAACCGGGTATCGACCCCCAAATCGTACGCTTGCCGTTCGCAAACGCGACTGGCTGGTACAGCTTTTTTCAGGTTCAAGGAGCCAGAATGCCTCACTCCAACGCTGCCGCGGCAGCCGCTCAAAGCCGTGAAACCCGCAAAAAATGGATCGCCGCCGCGATCTTCGCCGCCATCGCGGTGCTCGCGCCGGTCTACCCCAGCGCCGAGATCGCCTGGGTCAGCGCGTTGCTGCTGCTAACCATCTACCTGTTCGCTTTCGAAGTGGTCGGGGTCGACGTCGCCGCCATCACGATCATGGTGCTGCTGGGTCTCACCAGCGTGCTCGCGCCGTGGATGGGGCTGCATGAGGGACTGGTATCAAACGCCCACTTGTTCGACGGCTTTGCCAGTAACGCGGTGGTCTCGATCATCGCCGTCATGATCATCGGCGCCGGACTCGACAAAACCGGGCTGATGAACCAGGTCGCCGGCTTCATTCTGCGCGTGGCGGGCAAGACCGAAACCCGCATCATCCCGGCGATCTCCGGAACGGTCGGTTTCATTTCGAGTTTCATGCAAAACGTCGGCGCCGCCGCGCTGTTCCTGCCGGTGGTGAGCCGCATCTCGGTGCGCACCGGGTTGCCGATGTCGCGCCTTTTGATGCCGATGGGGTTCTGCGCCATTCTCGGCGGCACGGTGACGATGATCGGGTCGAGCCCGCTGATCTTGCTCAATGATCTCATCCTAAACTCGAACAAGGCACTGCCCGCCGCCCAACAAATGGAGACCTGGCAACTGTTTGATGTCACCCCGATCGGTATTGCGCTGGTCGCCACCGGCATCCTGTATTTTGTGCTGGCCGGACGTTTCGTCCTCCCGGTGACCGACGACACCGGCAGCGCGGCGAGCGGCGGCAAGACCATGGAGTATTTTCGCAAGGTGTACGGCGCCGAATACGCGATCCGGGAGATCCTGGTCCCCGCCGGCAGCCCGATTATCGGCAAGACGCTCGACGAGGTGGAACATGATGCACGCATTCGTGTGGTCGCGGTTTCGGTCGCCGCGTCGGGTTCCCGCATTGGCCCCGGCGCTCTCGCACGCGATGTCGGGATCGAATCCGGAACCGTTTTTGGCGTACTCGGCACGCCCGCGGCGATTCACGCGTTCGCCGATATCTTCCACCTCAGTCTGCGGCGCGAGCTCGATGTGTTGCAGGACGCCCTGGCGTCGAACAAGTCCGGGATCGCGGAAGTCGTCATTCCACCCGGGTCGGAACTGATTGGCAAGAGTGCGCGCGATGTCTGGATGCGCAAACGTTACGGCATGGCAATGGTCACGTTGCATCGCGGTGGCGAGACCTTCCGCGAGGGCGAAGGCATTCGCGATATGCCGTTGAAGGCCGGCGACACACTGGTCGTGCACACCACCTGGGACGCCCTCGCCCGCCTCGAACACGATCCAAACTTTGTGATCGTCACCACCGACTACCCACATGAGGATCTCCGGCAACACAAGGTCGGCTGGGCGCTGTTGTTCTTCGCCATCGCGCTCGGGCTGGTCCTGTTTACCGACCTGAAACTCTCGGTCGCCTTGCTGACTGGCGCGATCGGCATGGTGTTAAGCGGGGTTTTGAATATCGAAGAGGCCTACAAGGCGGTGAGTTGGAAAACCGTGTTCCTGCTTGCAAGCCTGATTCCGCTCGGGCTCGCGGTGGAGACCTCGGGCACCGCCGCCTGGATTGCGAACGCGGTACTCGCCTGGTTGCACGGCGTCCCGGTGTGGGTGCTCCAAGCCGCCATCGCGGTGTTGGCGACGGCGTTCACGCTGGTCATGTCGAATGTCGGCGCCACGGTGCTGTTGGTGCCATTGGCGGTGAATATCGCGATCGGCGCGGGCGCCAACCCGGCCTTGTTCGCTCTCACGGTCGCGCTCGCGACGTCGAATTCATTCCTCATCCCGACCCATCAGGTCAACGCCCTGATCATGGGGCCGGGCGGCTACCGGGTGAAGGACTTCATGCGCGCCGGCGGAATCATGACCGTACTGTTCCTGGTCGTGCTGCTGGTGATGCTGAATCTGGTGTTTTAGCGCACCTTGCTCGAACCCGGGTAGGCGCCAGGCTGGCCGCCCGCGCGCCCGCGACTCAAGGCGCCGCTTGCGCGGCAATGATGGCATCGAGTCGCAATTCGAAGCGCTGTCCCGCAGGGTCCAGCGCAGCCAGAAACTCCGCGCCGTCGCGGGTCGCCAGATCGAGGGGCGTCACCCGCCCTTCCCGTTCCGTGCCATCGGCGTCACGCCAACGCAATTCCAAACGCTGGGCGCGCATGATCGCGATTTCAAAGATGTCGTAAAAGCCACAGGCGATCGGTTGGTAATCGGTCGACATCGTGGTGGTACCGCTCATGCGACGGGGTTTTCGAGCGTGCCGATCTCCGCGACATGGATACTCACCCAATCCCCCGGACGCAAAAAGCGCGGCGGGTCGAAACCCATGCCCACGCCGGCCGGAGTACCGGTCGCGATCACGTCGCCCGGCTCAAGCGTCATTCCGCGCGACAAGGTCTCGATCAAGGTCGGAATATCGAAAATCAGCTCCGCCACGCGGCCATCCTGACGCAGCTCACCATTGACCCGGGTTTCCAGGCGCAGCGCACCGACCTCCGGCACGGCATCGGTGGTGAGAATCGCTGGCCCCATCGGGCAGAAACCATCGAGACTCTTGCCAACAAACCACTGCTGGTGATGTCGTTGCAAGCGGCGCGAAGTGACATCGTTGAGCAAGGTATAGCCGTAAACGTGTTCCATCGCGGCCTCGCGCGCGATGCCACGCCCGCCCGGCCCGATGATGACCGCAAGCTCGCCCTCGTAGTCCACCGACGCGGTCGGATCCAGTCCGCTCGGAATCGCAACACCCGGACCGATCACCGCCGTCGTCGCCTTGGTGAAGATAATCGGCGCCTGCGGAATACCGTCCCCAGGCGCGGTCAACGTGGCCTGCACCTCCTTGACGTGATCGCGATAGTTCTTGCCAACGCAAAAGATATTGCGCGGCGGCCGCGGAATCGGGGCAACCAGGCGTACCGTGCTCAATGCGATCCGGCCTCCCGGTTGCACGCACGCACCGCGCACCCGCGCGAGGCCTGCCGTCCCCAGCGTGATCAAAGCGACCATCTCGCGCGGCAACTCCGGATCGATTCGCGCGAGATCGACTAGCGACCCCGCCTCAGCCTCCAGCACGCCAATCCGGGTGCCCGCATCATCCGCAAACGTCACCAGCAACATCAAATCACCCCTCGTTAGACCCCAGACACGTCATCTACCGCACCCGAAACGCGGCGTGGCACGCCATGCACCGGTGCATGAGTTCGCCGGTAAAGCGGGCCAGCGCGTCGAATTCGTCGGTTTCCGCGCGGATCGCCAACTCCTCGAAATCAAGGTGCGTCGGGCCGCCGAGATCACGAAACGACTGCGGCAACTTGGCTCGCACCGAGTCGGGCGTCGCCCGCGCCATCTGGTTGCCCGAGGTCCGCGCGGACGCGGCGATCAACTCGCGGTCGCCGCTGCCGATCCCCAACAGAACCCCTTGAACACTGCCAAGCATATTCTGCATTTCGGCAAGAAACTCCGCCCGCTCCTCCGGTGTGAGTTTCAGATCGACCCGCGAATCAGCCATCACAGCAGCGCTACCGAACGCCAACAGGCTCGCGAACAAGGCGGCAACCATCAAGCGGGAACGGGTGATTTTACGCATGCTATTTCGCTTTCTCGGATGGGGAATCGGCGCGATCAGTCTCGGTGAATTCCGTTTAAACGTCCATCTCGGGCCGCCGCGGTGTCGCGAACACCGTGAATCGCGGGTTCGTCCCCTGCGCAAGAAAACGGTGACAGATATCCGTTACCCTGCCAAAGACCGTCGTAATTGCGTGACGGATAACCTCGCCGCCATGGCATCCAATTTGCTTCAATATCACCATCACCCTCTGAAATTGAATTCGAATGACAACCGACAATTTTCTCGTTTCATTAAAAAAAGCAAGGTCTTACGGGCTCGATGAGTTCCTTGAGATCGTCGGCGAACTGTCCCAGGAAAGCACCAAAAAGGGGCTGATCGGGCGTAAATGCAAGGAATTGATCACGCTCGGAATCGCGCTGCAAAAACAGTGCAACCGCTGCATCAAGATTCACCACGCGGAGTCGGTGAAGCTCGGCGCAACGCCCGAGGAGCTTTCGTTGGTCAACCGTATCGTGCTGTTTCTCAATGCCAGCCCCGGTCCGGGCGAGCTGTGGAGCCATTGGGAGGATTCCTGGCGCGAATTCTCGCTCGGCCGCGCCGCGCTGGAACATCACCACCGCGAACTGATCGCACTCGGGATCGCGTTGGTGCGCCAGCAAACCGAGCACATCAACCTGCACGCCGGCGCGGCGCTGGAGTTCGGCGCCACCCCGGAGCAGGTGTTCGAGGTGATGCCGATCGCGCTGTTGATGGACGGTGCACCGGCACTGTCGCAGATTCCGCATCTGGTTAAAGCGCTCGAAATCCCGCTGGCCGCGGCCAGTTAGCGGATTGCTCGACTGCCGCAGCGGTACAGACAACGAACACGACATCCAGCGCAACCGGGCGCCGCGAGGCCCGGTTGCCGCCCTGCGCGGTCCACTCCCGCGCAATCCGCTGACTGCAGGCGACGTATCGACGCCCTCCCGCCACGCCGGTTGCGGTCCACCGCGGAACTGAGTTCTAAGTTCGTTCCGATTCAGGCTCAGCATCCGGCCACGCGGCCACCCCCAGTCCATCATTTCACCTAGATTTTCGGGTCAATCCGATTCAGTTGGCTGAATCCTCAACTGACCCTGGTTGCAAGGTTCATGCAACGAGGTACCCGGATAGGTTGAAATAAGCGCCCCGCCCGTCCGTGGACACTGGGCCCCGGCAATCCCTGCCGGGGTGACGGTGGTAAGCGGCGCACGCGCGCAACCTCCCCGTCCGTCCGTCATTCCGGCAGGGAATGCCGGAACCCAGTGTACAAGGATGTACATGCGCAATGCCGGAACCCAGTGCACAAGGATGTACATGCGCAATGCCGGAACCCAGTACATAGCGAAGTGCAATAATCCCTGCCGGAGCCCAGCAACCTATTTCACCTCGAATTTCGCGCCAATCCGCCTAAAATTGGTAAAACCTCAACAGACCGCGATCGCAAGACGGCGTGAAACTAGATACTCGTCCGTCTCGCACCTTACGAAACCGCACCCTGGCCGCTGATCATGGAGGTGGCGTTCGCCGGTGCCATTCCGGCGCCACCACCCAAGCGATATCCGCTACCGACACGTATTGAGTGCAGGTTCGGTTTTCACCCGCCGGGGGTACCCTCGCCAAGGACATCAAGCCCGCTCCGATTTGACCCGCGTCGATGATCGACTAAGAATGCTCACCCCACGATTGAATCAAGGAACCCCGGATGCACAACCCAACCGCGCAATGCGTGCTATGCACCCCGCAAGATGTCGTGCTCGAACACGAACTGGCCTATGTCCGCCATGACGACAGCGCCCTCAGCCCGGGGCACTTGATCGTCGTCCCCAAACGCCATGTCGCCAGCTTTTTCGACATGACTGCCGCCGAAAAGCTCGCCGTCAGCGAACTGTTGGACGAAGCCAAACAATTCATCGAAACCAAGCATCAGCCCGATGGCTACAACATTGGCACCAATATCGGCGAAGCCGGCGGACAATCGCGGACGCACGTGCCTGTGCACCTGACTCCCCGCTATCGAAGCGACCATCCGAGTCCGCACGACGGAGTTCGCGGCGTGCTTTCCGGCACCTGCAAAGCGTAACGACCGCACGCCATTTTTTACCCAAATCGCACCCGCTGCTCATGCGCGCCAACCTGCCGACCGAATACCCCGCGCTCGGCCTGATCTTCCTGTGCCGCCCCGGCTTCGAGCCGGAATGCGCCGCCGAAACCCAGGCCGTGTTCGCCGACTGCGGCGTTGCGGGCTATTGCAAAACCCACGCGACCGACGGCTACGGCGTATTTCACGCCACAGATCCCGGCCGAATCGGCAGCGCCACCGCGCAACTCGACCCCCGCACGCTGACCTTCGTGCGCCAGGGCATCTGGCTCACCCGCATCGTTACCGATTTACCCGAACGCGATCGGCTGAGCGTCATCCTGCAACACCTGCCACCCGGACCCTTTGGCGCGCTCTGGCTCGAAACCCCTGACACCAATGACGGCAAGGCCGTACAAACCTTTTGCCGCCAATTCGCACCCCACCTCGAGCGCGCGCTACGCCAAAGCGGCACATTAAACGACGGCAACCCCACCCTGCCTCGCTTGCATATCGTATTTCCGAACTCCCGCACCGCCTACCTGGGCATAACCGATCCCGCGCGCACCTGGCCGTGGCCCGGCGGAGTTCCGCGCCTGAAAATGCCACGCGAAGCACCCAGCCGTTCAACCCTCAAACTCGACGAGGCCATTCAAACCTTTCTCAC
This sequence comes from uncultured Thiotrichales bacterium, assembly GCA_964620675.1. GTDB lineage: Bacteria > Pseudomonadota > Gammaproteobacteria > UWMA-0217 > UWMA-0217 > CAYSFW01. Next base: position 21,138 of record CAZUJU010000050.1, read on the forward strand.
GGCAGAACAACGTCAGCGCTGGCTCCGCCCCGGCCTCACCGCGGTCGACCTCGGCGCCGCACCGGGCGGCTGGAGCTGGCAACTCGTGCGCCGCGGCCTCCACGTCACCGCCATCGATAACGGCCCCATGGCCCCCGCCCTCCTCGCCACCGGCCAAGTCGAACAACGCCGCGAAGACGGCTTTCGCTACCGCCCACCGCGCCGCGTCGACTGGCTCGTGTGCGACATGGTCGAACAACCCCAACGCATCGCCAGCCTCATCGCCGCATGGCTTGCTCGCGGCGACTGCCGTCACGCCATTTTTAATCTCAAACTCCCGATGAAAAAGCGCCATGCCATGGTCCAGGACTGCGCCGCCCTCATCCGCACCGAACTCGAACGCAACGCCGTCGCCTACACCCTCAAACTGCGCCAGCTCTACCACGACCGCGAGGAAGTCACCGGATTCGCCAGCATCGATACGCGGATTTGAAGCGGGGAAACGAGCGTTCGATTATCGATTGACGAGATTGGCAACGCCACCGCACCGCAGCAATCCGGTATCGAGGCGCGCTTGCCGCAGCATCCTCGAATTCAGCAATACCCGCGCCCGGTAAATGTGTGGACGACTTCAAAGAATCAAACCGACGTGGTAACTACTCGCCCCCCTGATCGATTTTCCCCGCCAAAGCCATCTGAATAGCGACGAGGGGATTGA
>CAZUJU010000051.1:0-21206 GCA_964620675.1 uncultured Thiotrichales bacterium
AGCCACGCCCGGGCATTGTCGTCAAGGGTGAATATTCCCATCGGACTCACGCGGGTGCCGTTGGTAACGAGCAGGACTTCGTCGGCGTCGGGGTCGGCTTCGAGTTCTGAAGTTCGGTCCATCATTCTTTTTCGAGGAGTAATTAAAAGCCATGAAATACACGACTATTCTTAAAGCCGCCGCGTTGACGTTCACGTTTGCCGCGGTAGCCGCCTGTAGCGGAGGCGGAGGCGGTGGTGAAACGACTGGTTCGGGTACCAACCCGGCGCCTTCGAGCCCGGCGCCTTCGAGCAAGGTCAGTTTCAGTGCCACCGCGCTGATCAACAACCAGGCCGATGCGATCATCACCCAAACCTACAAGAACCTGAACAGCGCCGCGGCGGAGTTGCAAGTCGCGGTGCAGGCACTTGCCGGCGGCGGTAGGACAGAGCAGGAGTTGGATGTCGCTCAGGACAAATGGAAGGCCGCTCGGGTGCCCTGGGAACAGAGTGAGGGTTTTTTATTCGGCCCGGTCGACTCATTGGGAATCGATCCGGCGATCGACTCCTGGCCGCTTAATACGGCGGATTTGAAGGCGTTTCTCACGCTCCGGCCAAACCCAACGCAAGCCGACGTGGATAACGCCGCTGACGATCTGCGTGGCTTTCACGCGATCGAGTGGTTGCTGTTTGGCGATGGTGTGGACAGCAACGACCGCGACGTAGCCTCCCTGACTGACCCGCAATTAAATTACCTGGTGGCGCTCACCGCGGCGTTCAAGGGTCATACCCAAGCGCTGCAGGATGCCTGGGTCGTGGATTTCAATGGCCGCGGGCCCTATGCGAATCTGCTCAAGACCGCCGGCGTCGCCGGTAATACCGTCTACGCTTCGCGCGGCGCGGTGATCGAGGAACTCGTCAACGGGCTTGCGACGATTGCCGACGAAGTGGCGAATGCCAAAATCGCTGAGCCCCTGGGCACCTCGATCGGCACCGCGGACACCACCAAGGTCGAGTCGCAGTACAGCTGGAATTCCCTGACCGATTTTCACGATAACCTGCAAAGCATCCTCAATGCCTATACCGGGAAGCTTGGCTATAACCCCGCCAGCGACAGTATCTCGGATACCCTCAATGGTTTGTACGCGTTCGTGCTCAAACACAATGCCACGCTGGCCAACCGCGTCCTGGACGAAATCGTCACCGCGCAGCGGCGCATCGCGCTCATCAAGGGCGACGGCATTGCGACGACGACCGCGATCAGCGGCAGCGCCAAGCCATTTCGCCAGCAGATCCTGAACGACACGGGCCGCGCATTGGTCGCGGAGGCGATGGCGGCGACCAATAAGGTTTTTAATTCGTTCACGGTCGATGTATTGCCTTTGATTGCCAAGACCGAATTCACGAACTAACCCGGCGCGCGGATACGCGCACGCGCCGTTGCGAATCGGCGGGTGGCCTGATTTCAGGTCCACCCGCGATCGATGCCGACGGGATCCTGCGTGTTGCGATTTTCCTTGCGCTCCGATCCGGACGGCGAACCATGAAAATACGACATTCGAGTTTTTTGTATTTGATTATCCTGGCCGTGGCCGGTTGCAGCGGTTCCGGTGGCAACGACGCTACGCTTGATTTGAGTGAACCCGCTTGGGCGCGCGCGATTGCGTTGGGGGGTGCGACGACTAATTTCACCGGCAATCAATCGAGTTTTGGATTCGATACGCCGGCGCCGAATCTCGAAGGCGACGCGCTCAACTTGTTCCTCACGGGCGATCGCGAATTCGAGGTCAAGTTCATCAAGGCTCGGAGCATTGCGTTTCCGAATCAGGATGGCCTTGGCCCCGTGTTCAATAACGATGCCTGTGGCGATTGCCACGCCCGCGATGGGCGCGCCAACTACACGCTCGCCGCCCTTCAGGCTGGGGCCGGGCAATGGACCCGACTCGGGGTCGAGGAAGGTGTCTTTCTGCGCATCAGCAGCGGGCCGGCGGAAGGGGCTTGCACGCCATCCGCAGATAACTGCTATTGCGCGCCCGAAGCCGTGCCGGGTTTCTCAAGTCAGCTGTTTCATCGCGGCGTGCTCGGCGTTCGCGAGGACTCACCGTTCACCGGGCAGGCCGATGTCTACGTTAAATTCGAAACCTCCACGGTACGGTACGCCGACGGTGGGGAAGTCACACTGTCCAAACCAGTGTTCGAAATACGCAATCCCTACGACAGCCCTGGGGAAAAGCCAAGCGACCATACGCCACCGATAAGTCGACTGCTTCAACCCGATGTTGCCACCAGCCCGCGCATGGGCATGCCGGTGTTTGGACTCGGTTTGCTGGAGGCGATACCCGAAGCGGCGATCCTCGCCCTGGCCGATCCGGATGACGCAAACGGCGACGGGATCTCCGGGCGTCCCAACTGGGTTTGTGATCCGGTGAAAAAGCAGCAAGGCGAGCGTGAGCCGAAGAGTCTCGGCCGATTTGGCTGGAAGGCCAGCACGCCCTCGGTGAACGTGCAGGGCTCGGGCGCTTACCGCGGCGATATGGGCATTACGAATTACCTGTTCCCCGACGAGAGCATTGTTGGCACCGCACTTTATGATCAATACCTGGCCCTCAATCCAGAGGATGATGGTCAGCAAGGTGCGGAAGTCAGCGAAGATGTGGTCAAGGCGGTTATGTTCTACTCCAACACCCTCGCGGTACCGGCACGGCGAAACGTCGAGGACGCGGCGGTGCTGCGCGGTGCGGCGCTGTTTGTCCACGCCCAGTGCGCCGTCTGTCATCAACCGAGTTTCACGACCGGCCCGCACCCTGGGGTCTGGGGACCCTCCGGTGTGGTTCCGGTACCACAGGTCAAGAACCAGATGATTTATCCGTTCACCGATATGTTGCTGCACGATATGGGCGAAGGGCTTGCCGACAATCGCACCGACTTCGTCGCCAACGGACGCGAGTGGAAGACTCGTCCGCTGTGGGGTATCGGGTTGACGCAAACGGTCAATCCGCTGGCTGGATTCCTGCACGATGGTCGCGCCCGTACGCTGGAAGAGGCGATCCTGTGGCACGGTGGCGAGGCGGAGAAGGCAAAGGAGACCTTTCGTATGCTGAGCAAATCCGATCGCGAGGCCCTATTAGCGTTTCTGGCGTCGCTGTGAGAGCGGCGGAATGGTGCCTGCCACGGTACCCGACTGGGGGGCGGGCAGCGCGCCAGATGGCGCGAACACCGCTGCCGGCCGCGATGCTGGTCGTAACCGCGTGGCTCGCATTCGTCATTCCGGGCAGCGCGCTGGCGGAGGTGTACCAAACCCCGGAATCGTTTGTCGGCGAAGCCTTGGGTAACGTCGCTCCGGCCCCGCAAACCCTCTGGCTCAACGGTGATCTGCAGGCGCGAATCCGGCAGGTCCTCGGCCATCCGTACAAATCCTTTCGCGTCAAATACTGGCGCGACGAGGCCAAAACAGTGTGGGTGCTGGATGAAATCGGCAAGGACGAAGACATAACGATCGGGTTTTTGGTCAACGATGCCGCCATCGAGCGTACTGCGGTCTTGGCGTTTCGCGAGAGTCGCGGATGGGAGATCAAGTTTCCGTCGTTCACCCGCCAGTTCGCCGGGGTCCGCCTGGACGGCGAGGACGGTCTCGACCGAACGATCGACGGCATTACCGGGGCGACGCTCTCGGTCGATGCCTATCGCCGCCTCGCGCATCTGGCGTTGGTATTGCATCGCGCGGTGACCGCTCATGCCCCGTAAGTTGCGCGCGCTTGGCTGGCTCCATCGTGGGTTGGGTTTGTTCGCTGCGCTTTTTGTCGTGGTGCTGGCCGGCACCGGGATATTGCTCAATCACACCGACGCGCTTCACCTCAAGCAGCGTCCGCTCCATTATCCCTGGCTCACGCAGTATTACGGCATCGCGGCGCCGCATCTGTACGCGGCGTTCGCTGCCGGCGAGCACTGGGTCAGTCAGTGGGATCGCCACATCCTGCTCAATACCCGACCCCTCGTGATTCCCGTGACCAGCGAGCTGCTCGGCGCCTGGCTGATCAACGAACGGTTGGTGGTTGCAATGCCTGAACAGATCACGCTGATGACCGCGGAGGGCGAACTGATTGATACACTTGCGGCGCCTCAGCCATCGCGGATTCAGCGTGCCGGAATTGCAGGCGAGGTTCTTGTGGTTGAACTCGATTCGGGCGATCAACGTGTGACCGATGCCGAGTTCACGGTCTTGCACAGCTCTGAGGAAGCGCCGCGCACCGTGCGATGGCCGCGCCGCGAGCAACTCCCTGAGGCGCTGCGTCTCGCGATCGAACGCGAGTATCCGGGCGCCGGCGTTACGCTGGAACGGCTCCTGCTCGACCTGCATAGCGGACGTTTGTTCGGGCGCGCGGGTGTCTTGTTATTCGACGCCGTTGCACTGATTATCATAGCGCTCGCGCTCAGCGGCGTCGGGATCACCTGGCTGCGACGCTGGCGTCAACGCGCGAACCGACGCCAATGAGCCCATTCCCGTATCCGGTAGCGATATTTCGGTTTCGGCTCGCGAACGAAAAACGATCTTGAACGCTCGCAGTGCTGAGCGAATTGATGGACCACAACCTCACGATCGATGGCGCATTTCGAGCGCTTCGCGTGGGTGTGCGCAGCCAAAGGTAGTCGATCGGAAAAGGAATCGGGTGCGGCAGACTCGATACCGACGCACCCTATTCCGCGGTAACGCGCTTATTGCATCGAATGCAATCCAATCATATTGCCTTCGCTATCGAATACCAGCGCTATGAAGCCGTGCTCGCCGATCGCCATTTTTTCCTTGAAGAGGCTGCCCCCGTGGGACGCCGCACGGGCGGCCTCCACCGCGCAATCGTCGCATTTGAAATAGACCAGCGTACCGGAACCGCCGGAGGCGCAGCCCTCCATCTTGCAAAGCGAGCCCGCCGCGCCGGAGCCTTCTTCAGCCATCGGGAACGCCCACATTTCCAGGCCGCCCTCCCAATCGCCTTCGGGTGTGGGGAGGTGGGTCAATTGGGTATCGAGTACGGCCTCGTAAAATGCCTTGGCGCGCGCCATGTCTTGCACATAGATCTCAAACCACGCGACAGGGTTGACTTGGGGTGTATTCACGATTTGCTCCTTTGTGTGGTGGGTAAGTGTTGTCAGTATAGGCCGCGCTTCCTGACAGCCTTATGTCAGGAGGACTTTGGGCCGTTGCGAATCCGGTATCAATCTGGAATTTCCGGCTCGACCAGGCGCGTCGATTTTTCGCAGGCGATGAAACAACCGATTGTGCGTGCAGCGAACCCACTGTCGTGGGGTCGCTGCGGACGACATGATCGATGTCTAGAACACCCCGATGCCGACGAGTGGCAAGGTTTGCTTCAGGGTCACCGAGCCGTCGGCATTTTGTCGGCCGAGCATCGGCAGCAGCTCACGCAGGTCTTTCGGCGTTTCCGCGGTCGGGCTGAGGCGGATATCGGTTTGCAACACCCCTTGCGGATCGAGTTTCAAGGTCCCGGCGGGAATGATCGGGCCGTTGCGGCCGGCGAGCTGGCCGTTGATGGTTCCCGCATTGCCGTTCAGTTTGAGTTCCAGTTCGCCGAGTTCGTAGCGGACAGGTGCGGCAATCCGGGCCGGGCGCCAGTGCACGATTCCCGCGAGGGCTTCGATCCGTTGACCCTGCCAGTGCAGGGTATCGAAGCGCGCCTGGAGGCGGCCTTCCGGCGTTACCAGTGCGGCGTCGGCGGGGAGAGGCAGGGCTTGCACGTCACCGTCCAGAGTCAGATCGGTCGCGCGCAGGCTGAGATCGCGAAACGCGGTGACGGTGCCGGCAAGTTGCAGCCCGGGGTTCGAGGCACGAACGTCGGCCTGGAGCCGCCCGAGCAAGAGCCGCGACGGTGCGATGCGCCAATCGAGCGCAATCTCCGGCAGGTTGCGCCAACGCACGGCGCTCGCCGTTCCGGCCCAGACCGTGCCTGCTACGCCGGAGACGACCAGCCCCGGCGGCAGCTTCGTAAATTGCAGGGCCCAGCGCGCCGGTACGGTCGCGATCAGGGCGACGCAGAGCGCGACGAAGAACAGCGCAAGTGCTTTGAATGAAAACTTCATACGCTGCGTTTCAGGGTAAAGCGGGCGTTGATCAGGCCGTCGCTTGCGGCGCGGCTGGCATTGAATTCGTCGATCTCGGCGCCGTGCTGGGTTTGCAGCAGGCCGAGCCAGCCGATCACGGTATTGAACGGGGCGTCGCGCAGTTCGATGCTGATCCGCTCGCCGCTAACCGGTTCGATGCGCCGCACACTCCCGCGCAGACCGGCCTGACTGACGCTGCTCTCGACGACGCCGATCAGTGAGCCACCGCCGTCGCCGCGCACTGGCGTTGAGGTCGTCCCTTGCAGGGCGCGCGCCTCGGCACTGGCCGCGCGCATCCAATCGAGCTGGGTTTGTTGCGCGGCCTGGGTTTGACGCAGCTCGCGCACTTGTTTTGCCATCGGTTCCCAGAGCAGCAGATAGATCGCGAGCAAGGCCAGCGCGCCGCCGCCTCCGCCGACCAGTAAGCGTTCACGCGGCTGGAGTTGTTCGAACCAATCGCGCGGATTCATGCCGCGTGATCCGGGTAGGGGCGTCGTTTCGTCGTCATTGCGTGCTGATCCGAATACTTGCACTGGCGCGGTCCTTGCCCGAGTCGGCGCCGCGCAGTTCGGCGCTGAGGCCGGGCTGGGCGCCGAGTTGCTGGGTGAGCGCGTCGAGTGCGGTGAGATTGGGCGCGGTGAGTTTGAATTCGAGCTGGCCGCGGCGGTAACTGATGGTGTCAAGTTCGACCTGTGGGGCTTGCTTCAATAACGCGCCGCTGCCGGTTAATAACTCGAGAAAGCCGGCGCCGTCACTTTCTCCGCCGCCGCGCAGCGCCTTGAGGCGTTGTTCCATCTGCGCGCGCGGGTTGACCACGCGCTGCAGGTCGGGAAAGGTTTGCTTGAGGATCTGTTCGTTGGCCTGTCGCAGTGCCGCGACCTCGCGTTGCAACTGTTGGCGTTCAAGAATTTGCTGGGTGTACAGCGTGCCGATCAAGAGACCGAGCAGGACCGCCGCCCAGCGCCAGGGTTGCAGGCGTTTGCGCCACTGCGTGGAGATCGCGAATTCGCCCTGCAGCAGATTGAACGCACGGCGCGGTTGCCAGGCCTGGGCGAGGAGCCGCAGCGGGTGCTCGTTGTAGCCATGGTGCCGCAGCGTGAGTTCCGGCGGCAGTGACGTGAGGTTGAGCTCGGGCAGATCGGCGGCGTGCCAGAGTTCGAGCACTGCGGGCTTGGGGTCTTGCGCGACTGCCGCCGCGAGCAAGGTCGGCAGGACTTCGGCATCGCAGGCATACCCGCTGGCGTCGCCGGTGCGAATCAATCCGCGGGTGGCGTCGACCCACGCGCTCCAGGCGTCCTCGGCGCGTGGCAACAGTAACAGGTCGGGGACACAGTATTGGGCTTGCAGGCCGTGACCGCGCAGCCGTTCCAGCCAGGCTTCGAGCAAGGCCTTGCGGATAACCGCCACCGCGGTGGCCCCGTCGTGGGTCTTGCCGAGGGCGAAATGCAGCTGCTCGACGTCGTCGGCGATCCGTTCTTCGAGCGCGAACGGGACCGCCTTGCGGAGTTTCGCGCTGTTGCGGGTCTGAATTTCGACCTGGGTGAGCAGCAGGTGTTCGCCGGGGATGACCAGCACCAACGGCTTACCGGCGATGTCGGCGGCGGCCTCGGCAAGGCTGCCGGCGTGGATGCGGCCGGGCGCGCCGCCGGGTGCGACCTTCACCCAGGTGACTTGATCCGACTCGATGCGGTCCAGTTGAAGCAGGCAATATTCCATGGATGATCCGTGACGTGTCCGCTCCTAGGGCGTATTCAGGCTCCGTGCCACGATGCGCGGGCTTCCCCCGCGGGCGGCGCGGTGAATGATACTGTAGGAGCGTTGTTCGGCGCGACCGATCCGCGCGGTGGCTTCAAGCAGGAAGTATTCGGTGTTGACGCTGATGCGCCCGAGCTTGTCGCTCGGGATCAGGTTGAGCTGCTTGAAGGCATCGAGCGAGTCGAACGGACGTGCGTTCTTCACCGTGTCGAGCGCGGCGCTGTCGATACCGAGTGCTTGCAGGGTGAGATCGGAAGCGGTGTTCACGTTGACGTTGCTGGCAGCGGGTATGATCGATACCGCGGCGACTAGATTCTCGGCCTGGGCCGGGGTCAGATCGCGTAATAGCCGCAGCTCGTCCGCCGAGGTGTAGCGTTGATTGGCGGTGCGGTAGGGCGGTGTGGATGAGAAGTAATAGTTGTCCTCGGCGCCTTGGTTCCCGGTCGGTTCCGTATCCGGATCGATCCAGTCGATCACGGCCTCGACCCGCTCGACCGGGATTTCCAGCAGTCCGAACAGTGCTTCGAGCCGCTCTTGCGCCAGCGGATCGAGTTTGCCCTTGCTGTTCAACAAGCTGTTGATATTGAGTCGGCTTTGCAGATCGGTCACGCGTCCGGTGATGGTGCCGCCCTCGACCGGCAGCGGTGGCAGATCGCGCGCCCAGAATTCGTCGAGGTGGTCGACCTGATTGTTCTCGCGATCGCGTTGCAACAGGATCAGGGCGAACTGTTCGATGCCGACGAGGTACTCGTGCGCCTGATCGCGGGTAAATAGATTGGCGCTTTTGCGCATCCCCAGCTGTAATTGACTCAACATCGGCGCGGCGGCGGTGGTGGCTAGGGCGACCACCAGCAGCGCGCTCAGCAGCGCGACGCCACCGGTGCGTTGGGGCGGGGCGACCGTCCGGTCCCGGCTAACTTGCATGGCGTGAATACCGCTCCGAAGGATGAAAGTCGCTCAGGGCCTGCCAGGCGAGAGACGCCGTGAACCCGTCCCTGGGGGCTCGACCGCCGCCTCCCTGCGGCCGACGCGCCCACCCGGCCAACTCGGAGCGGCACCCCCGGGAATCGGGTTCTTTCATGTTATGGCGCATGGCCGCGTTCCTCCACCACGATGACGCGCTGGATTTCGCCCCAGCGCGCGCTGCGTAGGGTGAGTTCAAGCGCGCGCGGGATGCCCGCGGCAGGTTCGTCGAGGGTGGCCGCGAGCGGCGGCCAGCTTTCACTCCAGCTGCGGTCGTTGGCCATGAAGCGCAGGGCGAAACCATCAATGCCTTCCAGCAGCGCGAGTTCCACCGGTTCGCTGTTCGGCGCAGCGTCGAGTTCGCGCCAGTAGCCGCGAATCAGGGTACTGCCGTCAAGGCGATACAGGACCCGCTGCAAGGTGCCGCGCGGCTGCGCGTTCGGATTGGGCCAGCCGCGGCGGGTCAGGCGCGCGCCGCCGTCGCGCGGATCGGGGCTCTGTAAGGCGGGCTGTTGCTCGCCGTAGAGATCACGCACCGGGCGGTCGGTGATCTGGCTCAAGTCCTGCAACAGTAAGGCCATCCCGAGTTGTAGGGCCTCCAGTTCCGCAGCCGCGGTGCGGGTGGCGTTGGCGGCGGCGAGTACGGCGTTCAAGCCGCCATAGGCGAGGGCAGAGACGACCGCGAAGATGCTGATCGCGATCATGAGTTCGAGCAGCGTAAAGCCGGCGTTGCGCGTGCGGTGCGGCATCACTGGGTCGCCTCCGGTGGGGTGTCGGTGGGCGCGGGTGGCTCACTGGCGGTCGGCGTTTCGGTCGGCGGAGGGGGCTCGGCGGGGGGCGGCGGGGTGTCGTCGCCGCCGGGCGGGATCGGGGCAAGCTTGCTTGGGTCGCGCAGGAAGCCGGTCAGCAACGCGATGCTGGTCTCGGCGGGATCGTTTTCGCCGCGGACTCGGACATCGACTCGGCGCAATTCGGGCTCCGGGGTGTTGCTGACGGTGATTTCCCAACGCCAGGGACGATCCGCCAGGCGCTCACTGCCCTCGGTGCTGCCGGGTTCCGGCCACGCGCCACCGAGGCGCAGCTCGGCGAGCCGGTTCTGGGCGACCCAGTGGGCGAAGGTCTTGTCCTGCAGATAGGCGGTGTTGCGCGTCATGCTGCTGGTGGTCTGAATGATCGCGGCCAAGGCCAGCGCGAGCACCGCCAGCGCCAGGATGACCTCAAGCAACGAAAAACCGCGCTGGTGCATCTCAGTCGGCGGTGTCGACCGGGCGGCCGAGCAGGTCGCGGCGTAGGGTTTGTTCGGTGTCGGGCTGTCCTTGCACTTGCAGGCGGACCTCGAACGGTGTGATCTCGCCGCTCGCGAACAGAAACACTTGCGGGCGCTCGGGCGGGTCCGGGCGTAGCGCAATTGCGAGGCGTTCGAGCAGTACGGTGACTTCCAGTTCCTCGGGCCAGGCGCGTTCGCGCAGCGCGGCGTCGCTGCCAAGGGCGGCCCAGTCGCCGTCGCGCAGTTCGTAGAAGGCGTATCCCGCGCGCCAGAAGCCGAGCCCGTAGTTGCGCCCTTCGAGCACGGCCTCCTCGCGTGCGAGATCGACCAGGCTGATCAGTCGCTGGCGCTCCTCCTGCACCACGGTCGAGGCGCGATTGCCGAGGCCGAGTACGGCGAAGCTGGTCAAAATCGCCACGATCACGACCACCACCAGCAGCTCCAACAGGGTGAATCCACGCGCGATCGGTATCGCGCGGGGATGACGGGTGTCGTTCATCGGCGCGGCGGGTGTCGACCGCTTAGCGTAGATCCCAGTTGCCGATGTCGGCCGCGATGCCTTCGCCGCCGGGCTGGCTGTCGGCGCCCAGCGAGTAGAGATCGATCTCACCGTTTTCGCCCGGGCTCAGGTATTGGTAGTCGTTACTCCAGGGATCTTGCGGGAGGCGATCGACGTAACCGCCGGGCTTCCAGTTACGCGGCACCGGGTCGCTGTTGGGCGGGGCGACCAGGGCTTGCAAGCCCTGGTCGGTGGTCGGGTAGGCGAAGTTGTCGAGGCGGTAGAGATTGAGCGCGCTTTCGAGCGCGCGAATATCCTGCTTCGCCTTGGTGACGCGAGCCTTGTCGGGGTTATCCATGATCCGCGGCACGACGACCGCGGCGAGGATCGAGAGGATGACCACGACGACCATGACCTCGATCAGCGTGAAGCCGCGCGGTCGATGTAGGGTTGGGAGTTGACGATATTGCATTCGGTTTGGGATGACGTGGGTGGAATAATTGCCTGAGGTTAGATTAGCCGGCGCCGCAAGTCCAAGACCCCGATCACGGTTAACCGCACAGGGTTCATACGCTCACTTCACGAGTTGGTTCAACTCGAAAATCGGCAGCAGGATCGCCAGTACGATGACCAATACGACCGCGCCCATGATCAGGATCAGGAGCGGTTCGAACAGGCTGAGCGCGGCGCCGATCAAGGTCGAGGTTTCGCGTTCCTGCTGATCAGCGGCGCGGGTGAGCATGTTTTCGAGCTTGCCGGAGCCTTCGCCGCTGGCGATGAGGTGGATCGTCATCGGCGGGAACAAGCCGCTGCGCTGCAACGAGGCCGACAACGAAGCGCCTTCGCGAACGCGCTCGGCGGTTTCCTCGACCGCTTCGCGCATCGGCAGGTTACCGATGACCTCGGCGGAGTTGCGCAGCGCGGTCAGGATCGGTACGCCGCTCGCGGCAAGGATGCTGAGGGTGCGGGCAAACGCCGCGGCATTCTTGCCGCGGAGCAGGTTGCCGACCAGTGGCACGCGCAACGTCGCGCGATCGACCTTGCGTTGAAAGTTGGTCCGGCGATAGAGCCGGGTGAAGACAAACACCGCGAGCGCCAGCAGCACCGCGGCGTACAGTCCCCAGGCCTTCACCGCGTCGCTGACCGCGATCAACATCCGCGTGAGCAGCGGCAGTTCGCCGCCGATGCTGGTAAAAACCTGCACCACCTGGGGCACCACGTAGCCGAGCAGGCCGCTCACCACCGCGATCGAGACCAGCGTCAGCAGAATCGGGTAGATCAGCGCGGAGGTGACCTTTTGCTGCATCGCCTGGTAATTCTCGGTGTAATCGGCAAGCCGTTCCAGCACCGCGTCGAGCTGGCCGGCATGCTCCCCGGCGGCGACCGTGGCGCGGAACATGCTGGGGAATACCCCGGGAAACTGGTTGAGGCTGTCAGCGAGCGCGAATCCTTCGACAACCTTGGCTCGCACCGCGGTCAGTACCCGTTTGATGGTGCCTTTGTGTGATTGCCGCGCGATTGCGGCCAGCGCTTCTTCGAGCGGGGTTCCGGCGCGCAGCAGGGTCGCGAGCTGGCGCGTCAACAGCGCGAGATCGTTGGCACGCAGGCGCATGCGGTAGGTGCGCAAGCGTCCGCTGCCGAGCGTCGGGCCTTCGCTGATCTCCTGAACCTCCAGCGGTGTCAGGCTGCGCTCACGCAGGAGTTGCCGGACCTGACGCGCGGAATCGCCCTCCAACACGCCTTTTTCCTCGCGGCCGTTGGCCTTGAGCGCGACATATTCGTAAGCGGGCATAGCGGATTCAGGCGTCGCGGGTCACGCGCATCACCTCTTCGATCGAGGTATAGCCGGCGAGGATCTTGGCGATGCCGTCGTCGCGGATACTGCGAGTGCGCTGCCGCGCTTGCTGTTCGAGCTGGTGCTCGCCGGCACCGTCGTGGATCAGCGCGCGCAGGACATCGTCAACCACCACCAGTTCGTAGATCCCGGTGCGGCCGATATAACCGCTCTGGTTGCACTGGTCGCAGCCGCGGGCGGAGTGGATCGTTGGGGGGCGTGTCGGGTCGCAACGCAACAGTTCGCTTTCAGCCGGTGAGGCTGGGTGCGCGCGCTTGCAATTCGGACACAGGCGACGTACCAGACGTTGCGCCAGTACGCCGATCAGCGACGATGACAGCAGAAACGGCTCGACGCCCATGTCGCGCAGGCGGGTCACGGCGCCGACCGCGGTGTTGGTGTGCAGGGTCGAGAACACCATATGGCCGGTCAGACTGGCCTGAACCGCGATTTCGGCGGTTTCGAGGTCGCGAATCTCGCCGACCATGACGACGTCCGGATCCTGGCGCAGGATCGCGCGCAGACCGCGGGCGAAGGTCATGTCGACCTTGGTATTGACCTGGGTCTGGCCAATCCCGTCGAGGTAATACTCGACCGGGTCTTCGACGGTCAGGATGTTGCGGCTGCGGTCATTGAGCTGCGTCAGCGCGGCGTACAGCGTGGTGGTCTTGCCCGAGCCGGTCGGACCGGTGACGAGAAAGATCCCGTGCGGTCGGTGGATGACCTCGTCGCTCTGGGTGAAGACGTCGTGCGGCATGCCAAGCTGTTCGAGGTTGAGGCGGCCAGCCTGGCGGTCGAGCAGCCGCAGCACCACGCGTTCGCCGGAACCCGAGGGCAGGGTCGAGATCCGCATGTCGATCACATGGCCGCCGATCGAACGGGTGATGCGGCCGTCCTGCGGCAGGCGTTTTTCGGCGATGTCGAGTTTTGCCATGACCTTGATCCGCGAGACAATCAGCGGCGCGAGTTCGCGCGGCGGTTGCAGGATCTCGCGCAGTACGCCATCGACGCGCAGCCGCACCGCAAGCCGATTCTCAAATGGTTCGAAGTGAATGTCGGACGCGCTTTCCTTGATCGCCTGGGTGATGATCGCGTTGATCAGGCGAATGATCGGTGCGTCGTCCTCCGACTCCAGCAGGTCCTGGGTCTCGGTGAGGGATTGCGCAACCTGGGCCAGGTCAAATTCTTCGCCGATATCCTGCACCATCGCCATCGCGCCGCCCTGACCTTGTCCATACAGGCGGCCAAGCTGTTGATCGAACGTGGCTTCGTCCACCGCATGGACCTGAAGCGGCGCGGCGACGAAGCGCCGGATTTCGGCGAGCGTTTCGGGGCGCAGCGGTGGCTTGTACACCACGTGCATCCGGCCCGCCGGGTCTTCGCCGACCGCGATGCCGTGGCGCTTGGCGAAGCCGTAGGAGGGCTGGGCGTGGCGCAGGGAAGGCTGTAGCGGTTGCATTACGTCGCTCATGGTCGGTTACGCCGGCAAGTTCGCATCCATTCGCTCATGTGCGGGCACCTGCCTAGCCGCCTTCTTGCGGGAGCTGGATGATCAATTGATTCGGCCCGGGGAGCTGGGTGATCAGGTCGTCCAGGTCGGGAATCACGGCGGCGGAATCGCGAATCAGGCCGCGATTCTGCAGATTGGCTTCGAGCTGGCGGGCGCGAAACGCGGTGTATTTGCGTTCGGTGTAAGCGTTTGCGGTCGCGGTGTCTTGCAGAATGGCGGGGCGGATGAAGACCATCAGACTTTGCTTGGTCTTTTGCGTGTTGTCGTAACGGAACAACCGCCCGAGTACGGGGATGTCGCCGAGCAGCGGCACCTTTTGCTGGGTATCCTTGAAGCTGTCGTCGATCAGGCCGCCGAGGATGATGACCTGACCGTCGGCCGCCATCACCGTGGTCTTGATCGAGCGCTTGTTGGTGATCAGGTCCGAGGCGCCGGCGCTGCTCGCGGCGAGGCTGGAGCTCTCCTGTTCGATCTCGAGCTTGATTGAATCGCCTTCGTTGATCTGGGGCTTCACCTTGAGGGTGAGGCCAATGTCCTGACGCTCGATGGTCTGAAACGGGTTGACGATACCGGTGGCGCTGGTCGTCGTCCCGGTGTTGGCGAACTGGCCGGTGATGAACGGGACGTTCTGGCCGACCTTGATCTCGGCATCGACGTTGTCCATCGTTACCAGGGTGGGGGTCGAGAGGATATTGGTCGCGGCGTCGCCAGAAAGCGCCTTGAGTAACAGACCGAAGTTGGTGCGGCCCTCACGCAGGTCGGCGACGCCGAGAAACGCGCCGTTGCCGAGCAAGGTTGGGTTTTGCGCGATTGCCAGCAGCGAGCTGAGCGAGGTGCCGGTGCCGCCGAAATTGGTGAAGCCGACCGGTGCCGCTTCGTCACCCGAGGCGCCGTTGACGGCGAACTGCAGACCCAGTTCAGTCGCGACGTCGACCGAAACCTCGGCGATGATGGCCTCAAGCAATACTTGCGCGCGGCGGATATCAAGCTGCGCGATGACCTGACGCACTTCCTGTTGAATCGCCGGGGGCGCGGTGATGACGAGCGCGTTATTTGCGGGGTCGGCCTGGACTTCGAGCTGGCGATGCGGATCGCTGCCGCTGACCGGAGCAGGCGCCGCAGCGCCGGCCTCGCCGACGCCCTGCGGCGTGGGGGTGGTGCGGGTCGTGCGCCGTGTCGTGCTGGTGGTGCCGGCGCTGCCGCGGCCGGTAAGGATCTTGACCATGTCCTCGGCCTTGGCGTACTTCAGGAAGATCACCTGGGTGTCGCCACCAATTGCCACCGGGGTATCAATGTGCGCGATGATCCCGCGCAAACGCAGCCGCGAGGACTTATCCCCGCTTAACAGGATGCTGTTGGTCCGTTCATCGGCCGTGATGACCGGTGCACCAAGGCCGCCGGCTTGCGCCGCCGCCTGTGGACCTGCACCGCGCTGGAGCTGATTGAGGGTTCGGGCGACGTCGGCCGCGGCGGCGTGATCGAGCTTGATCAGTTCGATATCGTCCTGGTCTGGGCGATCAATACGCCGAATGATCTCGACCATGCGTTTGACGTTGCCGGCATAGTCGGAAATCAACAAGGTATTGCTGGGCTGGAACGCCGCGAGTTGACCTTGTTGCGGGATCAGCGGACGCAAAATCGGCACGAGTTGCGCCGAAGGCACATGATTGACCTGAATGACCTGGGTGACGATTTCATCCGTGCCGCCGCTGCCGGGGGCGGATACGGTCGGTACCGGCCCCTGTTTGGCATTGACGTCGGGCACGATCTTGATCACCTCGCCGGCGGGTACCGTGGCGTAGCCATGCACCTGCAGTACGGACTGAAACACGTCGAAGATCTCATTCGCCTTCATCGGTTTTGAAGAGATCACTGTGACGCGTGCGTTGACCCTTGGATCGACGATGAAATTCTTGCCGGTAATCTCCGAGACCGTAT
Source organism: uncultured Thiotrichales bacterium (assembly GCA_964620675.1). Classification (GTDB taxonomy): domain Bacteria; phylum Pseudomonadota; class Gammaproteobacteria; order UWMA-0217; family UWMA-0217; genus CAYSFW01. The sequence continues at coordinate 15,859 of CAZUJU010000051.1, forward strand.
CGATCAGCACCCGGATATCGGCGTCTTTAAGGTTGAGGGTGGCCGAGCCGATCGCATCCTGGGCGATGGCGTGGGTCAGCATACTGCCGAGGATCAATATCCCGAGCCATGATGCCGCAAGCCTGGAGGTCCACTTCATAAGGGTGCAATCTCGTTGAAAAGAGGTTGAGCGCGCGTCCCGCGCGGCGACATGTTAAGCGATTTGCCGCGATGAGGGCAGTCGCGCTGGGCGCGACTCAGAACGTATGCGAGATTTCGAACGATTGTCCATTCCGGTTGACCGTAATCGAGAGTGACTGTGCCTGACTCAACTGTTGCAGCGCCTGGATGCCTTTTTCGGGTCGATCGATGACCAGATCATTGACCCGCGTGACGATATCGCCGGACTGTAGGTTCAGCTCGTCGAACAGCGGGTGCTCCTGGCGTTTGGTCAGCCGGTAGCCCACGAACAGGTTGTTTTCATAGGCCGGCGCAACCGCCACCAATTGTCCGAGCCGGGTCGGATTCGACAACATTTCCTGCCGAAACTCCGCGAGATCCGGCGCTGCTTGGGTAGGTGTTGGTTGCGCAGGGGGCGCGCCGCGGGTGAACGCCGCAGGCGTGCGCGCCGCGCCGGATTGGCCGGCGGCGGGTGTGTTGCTGGGCAGGCGCAGGGTCTCAAAACGACCGGAACGCTCGAGCATGACGCGATCCGGGTGTACCGCGCTCAGTTTGGCGTTGCCGGGGAGGGTATCGCCGACCTTGAACAATTTTTCCGCTGCGCCACCGGCGCTGATCAGCGCGAGTCCGCGGGTTTCGTCGCGCAGCGCGTAAATGCCGCTCAGTTTGAGATTGAGCTGGGTTTCGGGCGCGTCTTCAGGGACCTCGGCGGACTTGATCGCGGCGATGCCAAACAGATCGAGCTGACCGATGCGGCTGGCGTAGTCCGGGGCCGTGACCGGACGCAGGCGGGTCGGTTCGTCGCGGGGCGTATGATTGACCGGTGCCGGTGGCGCGACGAACAGCCAAATGAGGTGCGCGAGCGACCATGCCAGCGCGATCAGCAACAACGCTGCGAGTGCGGGCGGCGCGCGGCGCGACAATAGACGTACTGCGGGGGCGTTGAGCCAGTCGCTCAGGTCGAGGGCCGAATTCACTGGGCAAGGGTTCGAGGTCGTTGGCGTGGGCGAATCATAACCGAAAGTGGAATTAACAATGTGTGAATTGCGTTCCTGATCCTATCGGTGGAAATGGTGTTTACTTGAAATCCGGTGCGCGCGACCAAACTTTGTTTATGCGGCGAACTGGGTTTCAGTCGTGTGAATCAAGGTGAAATTACGAAGGTGTTACTGATATGGCCATGAATGCGTCAGCCAAGTTCAATCTCGGGCAGGTCGTGCACCATCGCCAAACGGGTAATCGCGGCGTAGTGGTGGATGTGGACCCGCAGTTTCAGGGGCGCCGCGAATGGCTCGAAGCTCAGGACAAGGAGATCGTGGACCGCGATGATCCGTGGTACTACGTGCTGGTGGACGGCCACGATGCCGCTGCTTATGTCGCGGAAATCGAACTACAGGCCGACTTTGCCCCGCTTCCGATCAAGCACCCGCACCTTGCCAGCTACTTCGAGGCATTCGACGGCGGCAGTTATCGGACGCGTCGCTCACTGAACTGATCCGACGCCGGGCGCACTGATCCATCGATAACCTGGGCATGTTTTGGCAACACGCCCAGGTTCTTGCGCCTTAGCGCGAGGTGTCGTCAGGCCTATGCCATATCCTTGAGTCGCTTCAGTGCGGTGACTTTGACGGCGCGGCGCGCCGGTTTCGCGGCGATCGTCATTTCGGCTCCAGTAAACGGATTCACGCCCTTTCGCTCTTTCGTCGCCGGCTTCTTGACGACGCGCAGTTTGAGTAAACCGGGCAGATTGAATACCCCGGGTCCGCGCGCTTTGAGGCTCTTACCGATCAAATCCTCCAGCGCGTCAAACACGGCTGAGACCTCCTTGCGGGCCAATCCCGTGCCTTCCGCGATCTGGTTGAGTATTTCGCTTTTGGTCAGGGGCTTTTTAACGGCGGCGGGCTTTTTTGCGCTGGCCATCGGGCGGTCTCCTTTATTGTGGCGTTGTTGGGTGTCTGTCAGGGTCTGTGCCCGATCCGCCACATCGTGGCGACGGATCGCGTCGAAACACGAACCGACGCGAATAACGCGCTGGTTTTGCTGCGTTTCGAATCATTCCCGGGAACCTTTCAGCGTAACGGCTTCCGGGTTGCAGTCGCGAGGGGGGAGCCCTTACAGTGCCTATTGTAATAGGATTTTCGGCGTTTTCTGGAAAAATTTTGTGCTTGATATTGTGAACCGGCTCGCCTTGTACAACACGCTTGCCCCGGCGCGACGCTGAATGGGACTTGAAAGCAGCCTTATAACGGCTTTCGTCGTCGGATTGCTGGGTGGCGTGCACTGTTTTGGCATGTGTGGCGGGATCGTTGGGGCGCTGTCGTTTGGTGCCGGAGCGTCGCCGGATACCGCCATTTCCAGGCTCAGGTTTGCCGCGATTCAGTTGGCCTACAATCTTGGCCGGATTTTAACCTATACCCTGATCGGCGCGTTGGCGGGTTGGTTGGGTCGTGCGGCGCTTGACTTGGTGCGCTTGAGCGAGACCCAGAATCGTCTGCTGCTCGTCGCTGGGGTGTTCATGGTAATTCTCGGTCTCTACCTGGGTGGGTGGTGGATGGGTTTGTTGCGGGTGGAGCGTCTCGGAGGGCGTCTGTGGCGGTATATCGAGCCACTCGGGCGGCGCCTGATTCCGGTGCGCTCACCCGGGGCGGCGTTTGGGCTCGGGCTGGTCTGGGGTTGGTTACCCTGTGGTCTGGTCTACAGTGTGCTGATTTGGTCCTTGGCCGCGGGTAGCGCCCAGAACGGCGCCGGGTTGATGCTCGCCTTCGGACTCGGCACCCTCCCCAACCTGCTGCTGATGGGGGCGTTGGCGGGGTGGCTGACACGATTTGTTCGCCACCCGGCGGTTCGGCAAGCAGCTGGCGCGCTGGTCATCACCCTCGGGTGTTACCAGATTGCGCTCGCAACGGGGCTTATTTGGTAAAGAACTGCTTCTGGAATTTGACCGTTCCGATCTCGCTTCCGGATCGGTGCGCAGTGATTTGAAAGTTCAGCAGTTCCTGATCGGCGACCGGGAACTCGGCAACGTAGTACACCGCGCCGGCGTCTTCAAGCTTACGCAGCTTGATCGGTTTGACTTGTTGATAGACGTTGATGGCGGTGGCGCTTAATTCCGCTTCGACGGGTTTGGGTAGGGCGTTGGCGGATTGCTCGGTGAGTGTGACGTTGAGTACGCCACGGTTTTTGCTGCGTTGAATGCCGTAGGCCTGCGCGATCTGTGGACTTAGAAAGTCGGCATTGAAGGCGCTGTAGTGGAGCGTGTAATGACCAAACTTCTGCTCGTCGGCCAGTGCGACTGTAGTGCCGAACGCGCAGATGGCGGCGGCAAACGCTATCCGGCGCGGTAAACGCAATGACTTCATCTCTCAGTCTCCCTCGATGGGTGTAGTGGGGCACGCCCGAGCTGGGAACCGGGGCGTGACGATCAGTGTCGTTTGAGTATAGGCGGGAACCCGGCGATCGGTGAGTTGTCTTTATACTTGTCGCGTTCGCGATGACAGCCCGACGGAGGGAACTGCTCAGCGCGCGGTTGAGAGTTCAATAATTGTTTTTTAACGGTTTCTTGTGCGGAAGTCGTCCGCTAAGCCGTTTAGGCTTGGGGTGCGCGTGCGTATGGCTTATGTGCTAAAAAGCGATAGATGAATGCTGTACACATGATGCCGGACGACGCATTTGCCCCGCGCAGTTGAGCACCGCTGGCCGACCAGTCGGGCGAAAGCAATACCGAAACCGCACGGCGCGGTTCGAATCTCGAGTCAGGGCCGATGTCGTCCGGGGAGGTGCGCCGGCAAAACCAGCGTCACCGGATTCAGCTGCCCGATTCCGATCAACACGGAGATTATCATGACGTATTTCTTACTGGGATTTGTGTTCGCGTGGATTGTTGAGTGGTTGGTGTTCACCTACTGGTGGCGACCTCAGGATCGACGGGGCTCCGTGGCAACCGCGCCTGCCGCGCGCGACGGTGAGCTAGATGCGCTGCGCGACGAACATGAGCGCTTGCGCGGGCAAATCGGCGTTAAAGATCGTGAACTCGATTCGCTGCGCCAACAACTCGACTACGCTAAGGCGTTGAATCAAGAGCGTATAGAGCCGGCTGCAGCGACAAGCCAACTAACCGGCTTGGGTGAGCGAGGCGATGACAGCGCCCAATCGCCGTCGATCGCTTCGCCGCGCGGCAAGCGATCCACCCCTGGACTGTCCGCGATTAGCGGGATTGGACCTAAGACGCTGGACGTTCTGGACGGCGCGGGCGTCAAAACGCTGGATGATATCGAAGTCACCGACGTTGCGGCGCTGAAAACGATCCTGGAGCAAGCGGGCCCGCGATATGCGCTGGTTGATCCGAGTAGTTGGCCGGAGCAGGCAACGCTGCTCAAGGCCGGCGACCTGGAGGGGCTCAAGCGGTTACAGGACGCATTGAAGCGATGAAGCGTGTTTGAGTCGAATCTGCATTACTGTCGAAGTTTCCGTTCAATAACAACTGTGAGGATTTATTGTGAGTATTATCAAAGAGTTCAAGGAGTTCGCCGTCAAGGGCAACATGATCGATATGGCGGTGGGCATCATTATCGGTGCGGCATTTGGCAAGTTGATCAACGCCGTGGTGGGGGACCTGATCATGCCGGTCATTGGCGTGGTGATGGGGGGGGTCGATTTCACTCAGCTATTCATCAACCTAAGCGGTGGTGACTTCGCAACGCTCAAGGCGGCTGAAGAAGCGGGTGCGCCAGTGCTCAAATATGGCAGCTTCTTGCAGACGGGCCTCGACTTCCTCATCATCGCCTTTGCTGTGTTCATCCTGGTGAAGATCATCAATCGACTCAAACGGCAACAAGCCGAAGCGCCTGCCGAGCCGACTGCCGAAGTCCAATTGTTGACGGAGATCCGGGATTCCCTACGGAAGCGGTGAAACTAAAGCGTGTTCGCGAACCGGCACTCGTTGCCGGTTCGCGAACGTGGAAATTTGGAGGTTTGTCTTGACATTAAGGCTGCATTGTAAGTCGTCATATGTGATATGATAGTTTAAATTGCCGTCGTATCTTAATGATTAAAAAGAATAAATAAGCTCATTTATTTCAATATCATCGACTTGTCCACGCTTCACAAACGGAATTAAACAAAACACGCAAGTATGTAAAAATTTTTCATAAATTTTTACAACTTCGGTCACACTTTTGCTATATATATAA
>CAZUJU010000052.1:0-3108 GCA_964620675.1 uncultured Thiotrichales bacterium
GGCTGCTCGTGCCGTATCTGGCCTGGGTGAGTTTCGCGGCGGTGCTCAACGGCACGTTGTGGAGGCTGAACCCTTGATCATTTGGGATGCGTATGACTTCGACTATAACCCGCTTCACGCAACTGATAACCTTGCTCGCGCTGATATCCATGGCCAGCACCATGAAAGCTGACACTGCAACCAACAAGACCCTATTCGACTTTCAGGCCGCAACCAGCTCGCCCGCCTGGGAAGTGGTAAACGACGACGTGATGGGTGGCGTTTCCACCAGTCAGTTTCAAGTGCTCACCAACCGTTACGCGGTTTTCAGTGGCACGGTGCGACTGGAGAACAACGGCGGGTTCGCCTCCGTCCGTTCCGCGCCGGTGCGGGAAAATCTCACCGGCCTCACCGCTTTCGTCCTGCGGGTGCGCGGGGATGGTCGCCGTTACAAATTCAGTGTGCGCACCGGGGCGGGTTTCGATACCCCGCTTTACCAATCCAGTTTCACGACCAGGCAAGGCGAGTGGGAAGAGCATCGGCTGGCATTCAACGATTTTATTCCAACCTTCCGTGGTCGAGTGCTGACGGACGTGCCGCCGCTGAATCCCGCGAAGGTCAACTCGGTTGGATTTCTCATCGCGGACAAACAGGCCGGGCCGTTCCGACTGGAGATTGAATCGGTCAAAGCTTTGCCTGCCAAGCCATGAACGAAGCCGAAACCCGCGCCGAACACATTGACCCCGCGTTGCAGGCGGCGGGCTGGGGCGTCGTGGAGGGCAGCAAAATCCTGCGCGAATTTCCGATCACGCCGGGCCGCATCGAGGGGCCAGGGCGGCGCGGCAAGGCGCTCATTGCGGATTATGTGCTGGTCTATCGCAACCGCAAGCTGGCCGTGGTGGAGGCCAAGGCGTGGGACAAAGCGCTGACGGAAGGCGTGGGCCAGGCCAAGGCTTACGCGCACAAGATGGCGCTACGCTTTGCCTACGCGAGTAACGGCCAGGGCGTCTACGCCATCGACGGGGAGACGGGCGCGGAAGGCGAAGTCGCCGTCTACCCGACGCCGGACGAACTCTGGGCGTTGACCTTTGCTTCGACTGCTTCGGCAGGCTCAGCGACCGAGCGCGCGGCCTGTGCGCTTGGCGAACTGTGGCGCGACCGTTTCGCCGCCGTGCCGTTCGAGGACAAAGGCGGCTCGCACCCCGCCCGTTATTATCAAGACATCGCCGTCGAGCGGGTGATGCAGGCCATCGCGGAACAACGGCAGCGCATCCTGCTCACGCTGGCCACCGGCACGGGCAAAACGTTCATCGCGTTTCAGATCGCGTGGAAACTGTTTCACGCCCGCTGGAGCTTGAGCGGCGAACCGACGCGCAGGCCGCGCATTCTGTTTCTCGCCGACCGCAACATTCTGGCGAATCAGGCTTACAACGCCTTCTCCGCGTTTCCGGAAGACGCGCTGGTGCGCATCGAGCCGGCGGACATCCGCAAGAAAGGCAAAGTGCCGAAGAATGGCAGCCTGTTCTTCACCATTTTTCAAACCTTCATGAGCGGCCCACCGAAGGACGGGGCGCCGTCGCCGTACTTCGGGGATTACCCCCCAGACTTTTTCGATTTTATCGTGATTGACGAGTGCCATCGTGGCGGCGCCAACGATGAAAGCAACTGGCGCGGCATTCTCGATTATTTTGCACCGGCGGCGCAGCTCGGGCTCACTGCGACACCCAAGCGTAAAGACAACGTCGACACCTACGCTTACTTCGGCGAGCCGGTTTATACCTACTCGCTTAAGGACGGAATCAACGATGGCTTCCTCACGCCGTTCAAGGTGAAGCAGATTTCCACCACGCTGGACGAGTACGTGTTCACGCCGGACGATACCGTGGTCGAAGGCGAAGTGGAGGCGGGCAAGCGTTACGAGGAAAAGGATTTCAACAAGATTATTGAGATCCGGGAACGTGAGGCCTATCGGGTGAAAATCTTCATGGCGCAGATCAACCAGAATGAAAAGACGCTGGTGTTCTGCGCCAGTCAGCTTCACGCACTGGCGGTGCGCGATCTCATTAACCAGATCAATACGCGCAAGGACCCGAACTATTGTCAGCGCGTCACGGCCAACGACGGCGCACTCGGCGAGCAGCATCTGCGGGATTTTCAGGACAACGAGAAAACCGTCCCCACCATCCTGACCACGTCGCAAAAGCTCTCCACCGGTGTGGACGCCCGCAACATCCGCAACATCGTGCTGATGCGGCCGGTCAACTCGATGATTGAGTTCAAGCAAATCATCGGGCGTGGCACGCGGCTTTACGACGGCAAGGACTACTTCACGATCTACGATTTTGTGAAGGCGCACCAGCATTTCAGCGATCCCGATTGGGATGGCGAGCCAATAGCGCCTGAGTCTCCGGTGCCCTATTCACCGCAGTCGCCCATTCCGCCCGGCGAAGTGCTTGAAACCAAGGAGCACTACCCGAACCGCACGAAAGTCAGGGTGAAGTTGGCCGACGGCAAAGAGCGCACCATTCAACACATGATGATGACGAGCTTCTGGCATCCTGATGGAACGCCTATGTCTGCGCAGCAATTTATGGAATTGCTGTTCGGCAAGCTGCCGGATTTTTTCAAGGATGAAGCGGAATTACGCGCCATCTGGAGCGCCCCGGACACGCGCAAGAAACTCCTGCAAGGTTTGGCCGAAAAAGGCTTTGGCCACGATCAACTCACCGAAATGCAGAGGATTATTGATGCACAGAAGAGCGACCTGTTCGACGTGCTCGCCCACGTCGCCTATGCGTTACCGCCGGTCACCCGTGAAGTCCGGGCCGCACATGCAAAAGTGCAGATCAACTCGCGTTTCAACGCCAGGCAGCAAGCCTTTCTCGATTTCGTGCTCCAGCACTACGTTACAGTGGGTGTCGAAGAACTCGACCAGGAAAAACTCACGCCGCTGCTGCTACTCAAATATCACAACTCCATCAATGACGCCGTGGCCGACCTGGGCGGCCAACCCGCAGCCATCAACATGGCCTTCGTCGGCTTCCAGAAATATCTCTATCAACAAACGGCTGCGGCATGACCGCGGCGACCGCAGCAAAGGCGAAATGGGATTAGCGCATTTACCTGCCG
>CAZUJU010000052.1:3208-20949 GCA_964620675.1 uncultured Thiotrichales bacterium
CGAAGTACCTGTGGCTGCTGTCAAGAACCCCTTTCGTGTCGCCAGAGGTCATTGCCAAATTTATCGAAATGTCGAAAGCACGCGGCTTTGATACCGACAGTTTGATTTATGTAGAGCAGAACTAATGCTCGGCTAGCGACTCAAGTGGGGTGACTTAGTCGTCAATAGTGGACGCCATCAGTTATGCGCTCACCAGCCGCGACCTTGCTTGTTGAGCAAAGACCGCCGGTGCGAGGTTACCGGGTTTCGAATACCGTCGTTGGCGGTTGTGGAAGATCTCGATGTACGCGGTGATCTTCAGCGTAGTTTGATTCCACTATTTGACTACCGAAATCGAGGGGCCTTCACTCACCTTTGCTACCATTTTAACGTCACCGGTCTTTGGTCATGACACACGAGCGCAACCATGAACCAGCCTCCCACTCCGCCCCAACGTCCGGTCGAGACACCCGGACTTGAACGTACCATCTGGCGTAAACTGCCACATGCGGGCATCGCCAGCACGTTGATTCCGATCGTGTTTTATCTCTATGTGCTGAATTTTCCGCCAGTCCCCGACGGCGGCAGCGTGGAAAAAACCGTGATGTACGCCGGCATTGCCGCCATCTCTATCGCGGTAACCCTCTGGACCGCGATTTTGACCGTCGGTATCGGTTGCTGGATTGTGATGGTGATGAAGGGACCAGCTAAACACGCCGACAGCTACCACCTAATCGACGCCGAGCGCCCGCAAGAGGACATGCAGGACACGCGGCCCGTGAAACCGCCCGAAAAGAAATACCGACTTAAAGTCTGAGACCCCGTTGGTTCCATGGGGTCAGGTCTCACAATGCAACATTCAAACAGTTTACCTCCGACCAACGAGTGCAGCGGCTGTGGTTGTCATTGAGACCGAGAGGATGCAGATCAGGGAGTTCGACAGCGATGATGTTCTGCCACTCAGCGCGATATTGTCCGATCCTGCGGTGATGGAATTTTCCAGTAAAGGACCACTGACTGAAGCCGATACGCGGAAATTCATCGAGTGGTGTAGGTGCTCATATTGCGATCATGGTTACGGGCAGTGGGCGGTGATCGCGAAAGCGTCAGGAAGACTCATTGGCTACTGCGGCTTGAGTCATGCAGCCGTGGAGGGCGCCGATGAGGTCGAGATTGGCTATCGACTGGCGCGGGATCAATGGGGCAAGGGTTTGGCATCCGAAGCGGCGCGGGGCGTACTTGCGCAGGGCTTTGATCGTAGCGATATCGATTCGATTGTCGGCATCGTCGCTTCTCATCATCACGCATCGATACGGGTGCTGGAGCGCGTTGGCTTCCGGAGCTTTTTTGAGACGCGCTATTGTGACTGGGAGGTCCGAGTTTACCGAATGTCGCGAGACGCTCGATAATCGTTACGTTCAAGCCGGACTCAGCTCGCCGTTCGGATCCGCCGCCGGGCTGGTCGCCATCGGTGACAGTTATGTGACAATTCGTGGCGGATTTCATTTGTTACCTTTGCCGAAAAGTCCTATGCCTACTCTGTTTGAAGCGATCAATAAACTCTCCGTCGACCAGATCAAGGCGTTGATTGCCCTGCTGCCGGCCGGGCGCCTGACTGGCAAGAAACCCGAGTTGGTCGATACGCTGTACCGCGCCTACGAGGGCGATGGTGCGCGGGTGCTGTGGGAGCGCCTCGACGAACTTGAGCAGGCGGCCTTGGCGGATGCGATCTACTATAGCCGCGGTCGTATCGATTTAAGACGGGTGAAGGCGAAATTCGGTCGAACTCCGCCGTTTTCGTCAGGCAGGGAACACTATACGGACAAACCCACGCGCATTCGCCTGTTCTTTTATTACGACCAGGATGGGGCGTATGCGCTACCGTTGGATCTCGTGGAGCGGCTCAAGACGTTTGTACCGCAACCCGAACGGGATCAGGTGCGCGTGCTGGAGACGATTCCCGAGTCGATCGGCGAGGAGCCGGTGAGCGTGCGCGCAACCGAATCCGAGGCCTTGGCGGATTTGCCATTCATTCTTCGGCTGACGGAGCAGGGCAAGTTGCGTGTCAGCGACAAGACGCGACTGCCTGGCGCGGCCACGCTGAAACTGTTGGCGGCGCAATGCGTCAACGGCGATTACTACCCCGAGGCGCCAAAAGTCGAAAAGGGTGAACTGGAACTCGGGCCAATCAAGGCATTCGGCTGGCCGCTCTTGCTGCAGGCCGGTGGGCTCGCACAGGAGTCGGGTGGCAAGCTCGTGTTGAGCAAGTCCGGCGTGAAGGCGCTGCGTGGGGCACCGGCGGACGTATTGCGTGAACTCTGGGCGCAGTGGCTGAAATCGACAAGGTTCGACGAATTCAGCCGGGTCGATGCGATCAAGGGGCAGCGATCCAAGGGCCGGGTCATGACTGCGGTACCGCCGCGCCGGGCGGCGATCGCCGAGGCGTTGCGCTGCTGTCCGGTCGGCGAGTGGATCGAGACCGCCGAATTGGGCCGCTTTATGCGCGCTGAGGGCATTGATTTCGAGGTCACGCACGATCCGTGGAAGCTCTATATTTTCGATCCCAATTACGGCAGCTTGGGCTACCAGGGTTTTCACGACTGGAACATTCTGCAATTCAGCTATCTGCTGGCCCTTTTGTTCGAATATGCGGCGCCGCTGGGACTTATCGACATCGCGTACATTATGCCGGAGGACGCGCGCGGCGATTATTGCGAGCTTTGGGGCTCCGAGGATTTGCGTTTTCTTACCCGCTACGACGGGCTGATGTATTTTCGCCTCACCGAGCTCGGCGCCTATTGCCTCGGCTTGCGCCCCGACTACACCCCGAGTCGGCCGAAAAGCAGCCTGCGTTTGGCGGTGTTGCCCAGCTTGCAAGTGAACGTCGTGGCCGGAAAAGTGGCCGCGGACGAGGTGCTGCTGCTCGACACCTGGGCCACCCGCGTCGCCGAAACCGGTTGGGTGCTCGACCGCACCAAATCCGTCGCGGCAATCGAAAAGGGGCATGACATCGCGACGCTGCTCGACCTGCTGTGCGCCGGTGATGACCAGCCCCTGCCGGAAACGGTCGAGGCCTTCGCCAAGTTGGTTCGTGAGCAAGGCGCCGCGCTCAAAACCGTCGCCACCGCGTTACTGATTAAGTGTGCCAACGCGGAGATCGCGCGCCAGATTTCCGAGCACCCCGAGACCAAGCAGCTCTGCCTGCTCGCGGGAGACTGTCACCTCACGGTGCGGATTGAACACGAGGCCAAGTTCCGCGCCGTAGTGCACGTGCTGGGGTTTGGTTGGTTGGTCTGAGTGGTTGGCATGGTTTGCGTTCCGCTTGATTCAGCTTAAGGTTCGAAATGCTAGAAACGGGCACGATGACCCTGTTCACCCCACCGAGAGGATCCCTCGCCATGAGATGCAGCCATTCACTCGCCCTTGCCGCTGCCTTGCTTGCACTCGCCGCACCGCTATCGGCCCAAACCGCTGGCGACGCTCAGGCCATGCTCACTGAGAGCCTTGCCGGAGCGACCTTCTCCGGCACCTATCTGCGCGCGGGTTCGCCGTATTCGATGAATTTTCACGCCGATGGGCGTTTGAGTGACAGCGCCAAACGCAGCGGTCGCTGGTGGGTTGACGAAGCTGGCGACTATTGCCGGGAGTGGACCGACGGGCCGATGGCAGGGGTTCCGGCGTGCATGAAATGGGTCGTCAACGCAGGCCGAGTTGAGATCTTTAGCGGCGCGGATAAGGTCCTCGAAGGCGAGTTGATCCGCGCTGCGCCGCAATAATCGCCGCGAGGCGTCGCGCGCTCTGGGCGCGCGGATACCCGGGCGCTGCGCACGGTAAAGCCGGTGCCGTCAGGGGTGACATGCGCTATGCGCCGAAATGCTCGACGCGCTCTCCACGAGCCCCTTTAATGTACTTTGGCGTCGATGCTTTGCTTCGACCTGATTTTCTCCACCTCATCGTTTCCCGAACGGTGCGCTAGGGTTGCGGCAATTTGCCACATTCCGCGGCGTAACCAGGCGCACTAGAATTCGCGTCATCCGTTCCGGTTTAATAATTCTCAAAGCGGCATCGCGGCGAGAATACTAACAAACGATCAGAGGTTGCCATTGAGATGACACATCGAGTACCGACTCAGGCCGCGCTGTTGGGCCTTGCCGCCATGATCGCGCTGGTGGGTTGCAGCAGTGACGACAGCAGTTCTGCCATGTCTCGCAGCGTCAGCTTGAATTTCAAGGCCGCAGTCGGTACAGAGGCGGCCGAATGCGGCAAGACATACGGCAATATTGGGATCGGCGTGCGCAATACGTATAAGCTCACCGATTTTCGCGTCTACATTTCGGATGTTGCGTTGCGCAAGGCGGATGGTACGACGGCCCCGGTTTCCCTCGACCAGGATGGTGTCTGGCAATATCAGAATGTCGCTTTGCTGGATTTCGAGAATGGCTGCGACAAGGGAACGCCGCAAATCAACGCCACGGTGAAGGGCTCGGTCGCGCGTGACAATTACACCGGCGTGTGCTTCAACATCGGCGTACCGTTTGAGCACAATCATTTGAACGACGCCACCGCGCCGTCGCCGTTAAACGCCTCGGGTATGCTGTGGGCGTGGTCGAGTGGTCGAAAGTTTATCCGCGTCGATGGTGTGGGGGATCCGGGTGGATTGAATGCGGGATTTCATATTCACCTGGGCTCTACGGGGTGCGTTGCGGCGAATGCGCAGACCGCTCCGACTGCCGCATGCGCCAACCCTAATCTGCCGCGGGTTTGCGTCGATATCGACGTCGAGAGTGGCAAGAAAATCGTTTTTGACGTTAAGGACGTGCTGGCGGCAACGGATGTTACCGTCAATACCGCGAATACTTCGCCGGGGTGCATGTCAGCGGTAAGCGATCCGGAGTGCATTGAGATCATGCCGCGTTTGGGTCTGAATTTTCCCTACAAGGACGGCACGGGGGTACAGAATCTCTACCCTGCGCAGGCGCAAACCTGGGTTCGGGTTGAGTGAGTTTCCGCGAAAAAGCTCGCAGGTGGTGCGGGCTGGATACTGAGCATAGTCTCGAAACACTCGCCCGCGCGTGCGCGGGCGTTCTTTTTGGGTGCGCTGCGCTTGCCGGATGTGGCGGTGGATCTTCCGAACCGACCGAAAATATCACGCCGGTAAGCGCAGATGACTACGTCTGGAATTTACCGCCAGGCTTTCCGCCGCCGCGCATCGCGCCGGAGAACCCGATCTCTGAAGCCAAGGTCGAGCTTGGCCGTTTTCTGTTCTATGACCGCCGCATGTCGGTGAACGAAACAACCTCCTGCGCGACCTGCCACCTGCCGGCAATGGCCTTTACCGACGGGCTCGTCACCTCGGTGGGCGCGCTCGGCGAACAACACCCGCGTAACGCACTGAGCCTTACCAATGTGGTGTACAACGCGAGCCAGAATTGGGCGAACCCGGCGACGATTACGCTGCATCAGCAGGCACTCGTGCCGCTGTTTAATGAATTTCCGGTTGAATTAGGCTGGAGCGATCGCGAAGAGGAAATTCTCGACCGCTTCCGTCGTGATGCGCACTACCCCAAGCGTTTCGCCGACGCGTACCCCGGTGAAGGCGTGGCGATTTCCATACCTAATGTTGTCAAAGCGGTCTCGTCGTTCGTCGCAACGATGATTTCGGGCGATGCCCGCTACGACCAGGCCAACCGCCCCGGCGCAACCGTGACGATCAGCGAATCCGCGCGCCGCGGCGAGGCGCTGTTTTTCTCCGAGCGATTGGAGTGCTTTCATTGTCACGGTGGCTTTAATTTCAGCAACGCGGTTGACCATTCCGGCGTGGTATTTACGCAAATCGAATTCCACAACAATGGGCTTTATAACGTCGACGGCCAAGGTGCTTATCCGTTGGGTGATCGCGGACTGTGGGACGTGACGGCGAGAGATGAAGATATGGGCAAATTCAAGGCACCCACGCTGCGCAATATCGCGTTGACGGCGCCGTATATGCACGACGGTTCGATTGCGACGCTCGACGCCGTGATTGACCATTATGCGCGTGGCGGACGCCTGATCGAGAGCGGCCCAAACGCGGGTGATGGCGCGCTTAATCCACATAAAAGTGAGTTGCTGGTCGGCTTTGAACTCAGCCCACAAGAGCGACTCGATCTCGTCGCCTTCTTCGAGAGTTTGACCGATTGGACTTTCCTCTGCGATAAGCGCTTTTCCGACCCATTTGGTGAACATGCGCCGCATTCGGCGTGTGCGGTGCGTGAATGAATTGGCGTGGTTTTGCGCTTTTCGTGGCGGTGCTCATAACCAGCGGGAGCGCGCTGGCGTGCTCCACGTGTCTCGCCGGCGATCCCACGCTGACCTTGATGGGCGCCGAGAAACCGTTTGTTGGGCGTAAGCGTATCGCGCTCGAATGGCTCGATCGCAGCGAAGAGATCGGCATTGCCGGGTTTAATCGGGTCACCGTCGATGAGCGGCGCTGGAGCCTGGGTTTCTCGTACACGCCGAATGAGCGATTGAGTTTAGGCGTGCGCCTGCCGTGGCTCGACAAACAGCGTGAGGACGCGAGTCTGGCGCGGGTTAAGGTGCAGGATTTCGGCGACGTTGAAATCACCGCGAAGTTCTATCTGCAATCGCGGACCTTCGGTGCGCGTGACGCTTATGGCTTGATCGCCGGGCTGCGTTTACCGACCGCAACGGAACAGCGCCGTGCGAATGGGATGGCATTCGACATCGACACGCAAGCGGGAACGGGCGCCGTCACGCCGCAATTTGGGGGATGGTATGCGCGTTACGCTTATCCTTGGTTTGCACAGGTCACTTCCGTGCTGCACGTGGCCGGCGGAGGGTTTCAGGATTTTCGCGCCGGTGCCGCCCTGGCGACTTCGGCCACCGGCCAGCGTGCGCTGACGCAAACGCTTGCGCTTCAGCTTGGAATCGACACGCGCTGGAGTGCCAGGGATCAATACGCAAGCGAGGCAGACCCTGATTCCGGTGGCTTCATCGCCTATCTGAGTCCCGGACTGGTTTACACCTTGCGAGAGGATTTACTGGTGAACCTGCGGGTACAACTGCCGATCGTCGACGCCCTTAACGGCAACCACGACGAGTCTGTGACCTTCGGGGTGGGGATTGTCTATGACTTTTAGCCGAAAACTGTGCTGCGTCGCGCTCGCCAGCCTGGCCACGCTGTTACCCGCGTGTGGCGGCGGTGGCGGCACCAGCTCCGAAACCGCCGGTATCACCGTCAACCTCCAAGCCCGGGTCGCCGCGCCTGTGGCCGCGACCGTGACCAATAGCGAGGGCGTGACGATCCTGTTGCAACACGGTTATCTCGTGCTGTGGAGCATGGAACTCCAGCGCACCTGCACCGACCCCGCGTTCGTGTCGGTCCCGCTGCGCGTGCTCGACTGGCTCGTGCCGCGCGCCGAGGCGCACGCCGAATCCACGCCGACCAAACTCGGGGTGCCGCATGTCATCAACGTGCTTGGGCCTGGACCCACTGCCCGGGTGCTCGGTGAGCTGCGGCCGGCGGCGGGGGACTATTGCGGCCTCACCGTCGAGTTAATTCGCGCTGATGATGATGCCGTCGATTTGCCGAAAGACGTCGCGATGGTCAACCGACTGGTGTATCTCGCCGGGACCTGGCAGAACGGTGAAGGCGCCCCGACGCCCTTTGAAATCACTATTTCCAAGTCCGCGATACCGGCGCGATTGCTGCTGCGTCCGGCGCTCACCTTATCGAGTCGCAACCTCCACGGTGAGACCGGAGTATCCATTGACCCCTCCCGCTGGTTCGATGGACTCGATTTCAATCAACTCGACACGGTGACGCAGCAGGATTTATTGCTGGCCAATATTCGGGCCTCCATGACGGCGCTTTAAGAAGCACATTGCTCTCAAGCTCGAATGACTCGTTTGGCGGTGAATACAAGTGTCTCGTGCCCAAGCCCAGCGCTTTCCTAGGGCAACTTTGACGCAGTGCTTTGTATGCAGTTTATTGAGTATCTCGAATTGCCAAGCGAAAGCGTTAAGGAAATGGACCGGTTTTAAAGCCCAATGGCAAGTGATATTTGACGGTGCCATCGGCGCACGAAGAGCACCAGATCCCGTTCGACTTTCTTCGGTATAGGTCCTAAGGAATTAAGTCGATTTGTGAGCATGCGGGTTCACTCAAGTGACGATCGAACCCTTTGGCGGCTCAGCCGGCCGGTTGGCCTACGAGTTACGGAATTTGTTGAAAAGTTATCCATTTGGCTGGTCGGTAATTGCCGAGAAGTAATTTCAGATTTCCTGATCCCTTCCTGCTTCTGGAGCCGATATCCGGAATGGGTGCTGGCATCATACATGTAGGTTGGGCTTCCTTCGTCAGCCCAACCTACAAAATGGGTGCCCATGCCAACGAGCGCGGGATCAGGAAGTCTGAATTTCGACGAGCTTGGGTGGCGATTCTGCGTACTTACCGGTCGGGAAATGGGGCGTTTGAGCGGAATCGAGAGCAGGAGGGGTTCGTCTTGGCGCGCGTGCAGCAGCTTGCGCTCGTTGCGTCCGTCGCGCCTGATCGGGTTTGGCGAAACGCGAGGGGTCGGCAGGCCAACTGGAGATCCCGTTGGCCACCAAAGCGGTTGGATTACCAGCCCGAGCGCAGGTGCATTACTTGGCTGGTCGATGCAATTAGATCGTCGGCAGGTTTTCCAGCAAGCCGCCTTTTTCGAGATAATCCCGCAACCACTTCGGTTTTTGTCCGCGATTGGAGCTGCTCCAGGTCATGGAGCGATCTTTGGGGTTATGGTAGAGGATGCTATCCGGTTTGGCGGTGACCGCTTTCGATTGCTTTGGAGCGGGCGCTGACTTCGCTGCCCGGGGGGCGCGCGTTACGCCTAGCTCATTGGCGGTAAACCCATAGATCTGAATAAGCGCTTTGACTTCTTCCAGCGCGGTCGGTCGCTGTTCATTCAATAGGCGGCTCTTCTCGGCAAGCAACTCGTCAATCTTCGCTTGAATTTCATTAATACTGGGCATGCGGACATCCTTTGTTAGGGGTATTGGATCGGGCCGAATTATACAATTGCATTTGGAATTAGCCCAGAGGGAAATGAAAGAGGAGCGCAAGATCGCGCATTAGGGATGGTCGCTAATGATCGCCGGTTGAGGAAAGATGCGTGTATTTCGCCCGGCGCGAAGCCTGTTCTCCCGGGTTGTGGGCGACGATTGAAGCCGCTACGGTTCGTGGCGGCTTGGCCTACGCCGCGTGGGTAGGCGTCGCAGGTCATATTGGCACGGGGGGCGCTCCGCGCCGGCGATGGCCCTAGACAAAGCGGATTCAGTATGCTTCCACACTTTAAGCGGGAGTTCGGGCGGTCGCCTGGAACACTCGTCTAACGGTCACTTGGCATCCGTGATGCCGAACGGAGATCTCCGCAACAACCCGGATTGAACAGGCTTGCACGATGATGAGCGCGAAGCGTTACGCAATAAGCACGCGACACCGACGTATTCGCCGCCGCGTTACCGGTCGCCGCGGTCATTTAGGTTTTTGCCTAATAGGTGCCGCGTAAGTGGGGCTGGCTACGGATCAATTGAAATGTCCGTTGTGCGACCATGAGTACTGCGTGGACTATGGACGGGATGCGCGGCGTTTCTACCGGCAATGTGGTCGTTGTCACTTGGTGTTCGTACCGCCCGCGTTCCGTTTGTCCACGGCGGCGGAGAAGGCCTACTACGATCTGCATGAGAACCATCCGGGCGATCCGGGTTATCGGCGGTTTCTGACGCGGTTATTCGAGCCCATGTGCCAACGGATCGCGGCGCCGGCGCGCGGATTGGATTTCGGCAGTGGACCGGGGCCGACGCTGTCAGTGATGTTCGCAGCGGCGGGTTACGATATGGCGATTTACGATCCTTACTACGCGCCGGATACCCATGTGCTGACCGGCTCGTATGATTTCGTGACCGCCACCGAGGTGGTTGAGCATCTCGATGCGCCCGGATTGGTATTGGCGCAGATATTGGGACTGGTGCGCTCGGGCGGCTATTTAGGGCTGATGACCAAGCTGGTGATCAGTCGGGAGGCCTTCGCGCGTTGGCACTACAAGCATGACCCCACCCACATTTGCTTTTTTTCCCGGGAGACTTTCAGTTGGTGGGCGCGGCAGGTGGGTTGCGAGGTTACCTTCATCGGCAGCGACGTGATTTTGCTGCTTAAGCCGTGATATCCGCATCGCCCACGGTGGCGCTCTGCCGACGATCGAAAATCCGACTCAATCGGGTATCCGGTTTTCCGGCTATCGCCTCAATGCGCCCGCAGCAGGGCGCGAAAATCGAGCCCGGCAAGGCGTAGCGCGACCAAATAGGTGACGGCGCCGAGGCCGATCAAGCTGGCGAGGCGCAGCGCGCGTTGGCCTGCGTGCCATTGTTCCCAGATGGCAAGTTCGGGCGTGAATGTCCACAACGCGACGCCCATGGCGAGCAAGGCGAGCAAGACTTGCAGCGCGAGGCGCACCCAGCCGAACTGCGGTGCGTAACTGCCGTCGCGTTTGAGCCGCCAAAACAGTTGGCCCGCATTGACGGCGGCGGCGCAGACGGTGGCCGAGGCGAGCACCGCGTGCGGAGCTGGGAGGTCGAGCAGGATCCACGGGATGACAACGATTGCACAGTACACCAAGTTGACACCGACCGAGATGATGCCGGTCTTGACCGGAGTGCGGGTGTCCTGGCGTGAAAAAAAGCCCGGCGCGAGGATCTTGATCAGGACGAAAAACGGCAATCCGAGCGCATAGACCGCGAGACTGAGCGATGCCATATGCGAGTCGTGCGCGGTGAACTGATCGTATTGCAGCAGGGTCGCGAAGATCGGGCGCGCCAGCAGCATCAACCCGAGCATCGCCGGCAGGCTCACCACCAGCGCGAGTCTGAGGCCCCAGTCGAGGGTTTGGGTGAATGCCTGGGCGTTTTTGCGCGTGTGCTCTGAGGCGAGTTTCGGCAGGATGACGGTGGAGAGTGCGACGCCGAAGATCGCCATGGGCAGTTCGACGAAGCGGTCGGTGTAATACAGCCAACTGATGCTGCCGGCGACCAGAAACGAGGCGATCAGGGTGTTGATCATCAAATTGATCTGCACCACCGATGAGCCGAACAGGGCCGGGAGCATCAGTGTCATGATGCGTTTGACGCCGGCGTGCGCACGTTTGAGGCGGGGTCGTGGCAGCAGGCCGAGTCGGATCAGTGCCGGAAATTGAAACACGAGTTGAATAGCGCCCGCGGCGAATACGCCCCAGGCCAGCGCGACGACCGGTTGTTCCAGGCGCGGCGCGAGCCACAGCGCCGCCGCGATCAGCGCGAGATTGAGGAAGCTCGGCGTGAATGCCGGCACCGCGAAGCGGCCGTAACTATTCAGAATGCCGCCGGCAAGTGCGGTGAGTGAAATGAACAGGACATACGGAAACGTCAGCCGCAGCATGTCCACCGTGAGCGCTTGTTGATCCGGCGCGCTGGCGAAACCGGGCGCAAAGATCCAGATCAGCCACGGCGCGGCGAGGATGCCAATCGTGGTGATGACGATCAACACCAGCGCAAGCCAGCCGGTGACGTGATCGACCAGGTCTTGCACTTCGGCGACGCTGCGGTTTTCCTTGTATTCGCTGATCACGGGGACGAAGGCCTGCGCGAACGCGCCTTCGGCGAACATCCGGCGCAACAGGTTCGGAATACGGAATGCGACAAAGAAGGCATCGGTCGCGCCGGTGGCGCCAAAGCCGATCGCGATCACCATATCGCGCAGGTAACCGAGCACGCGCGAGATCAGCGTCATGCCGCTGACCACAGCGGTCGATTTGAGTAATTTGCGACTCAAACAAGCTCCGGTAGTTGGGGCGGTTGCGCCCTGAGTGGGGGACGCTTGACCCGGCTTGGGGGACACCCTAGCATCGCCGCAATGTTAAATTCGTCGCCACTCAATCTGGTTACCGCGGAGATGCAGGCGGTTAACCAGCTCATCATCCAGCGGCTGCGCTCGGATGTCGTACTGATCAATCAGGTCGGACATTATATCGTCAATAGCGGCGGTAAGCGCCTGCGCCCGATGTTGGTGTTGCTGGCCGGTGGTGCCTGCGGTGTCGCGGGGCAACGCGCCCATTTGGTGGCCGCGATTATCGAATTCATCCACACCGCGACCTTGTTGCACGACGATGTGGTCGACGAATCCAAACTCCGGCGCGGACGCGAAACCGCCAACGCCCTGTTCGGCAACGAAGCGAGCGTGCTGGTCGGGGACTTTCTCTATTCCCGGGCGTTCGAGCTGATGGTCGAAGTCGGCAGTATGCGGGTAATGGAAATTCTCGCGCGCACCACCAATACCATTGCCGAGGGCGAGGTGATGCAGTTGCTCAACGTGCATGACCCGGACACCACCGAGGCGCGTTACCTCGACGTGATTCACTCCAAGACCGCCAAATTGTTCGAGGCCGCCACTCAGCTCGGGGCGGTGCTTGGCGCCCGGCCCGCGGGTGAGGAACAGGCGCTCGCCGCCTACGGGATGCACTTGGGGACCGCGTTTCAGTTGATCGACGATGTGCTCGATTACGAGGCGAACGAGGACAAGCTCGGCAAGCAAGTCGGCGACGATCTCGCCGAGGGTAAACCGACCTTGCCGCTGATTCACGCGATGCGCATCGGCATGCCCGAGCAGGCCGCGACGATACGCCGTGCGATCGAGCATGGCGGGCGCGACCATATCGAGTCGGTGCTCGAAATCGTCCATCAAACCGGTGCCATGGATTACACCCGCGCGGTCGCCGAACGCGAAGCCAGCGCCGCCCGCGCACAACTTGACGCACTGCCGCCGTCGCCGCATCGCGAGGTGCTGGTTTACCTCGCCGAGCAAGCGGTGCAGCGGGATTATTGAGCGCGGGAATCATCGCGATGAACGCGACGCTGGCGGCGAACCCGGTGCCTGATCTGGCGCGCCGCTTCGGCGGAGTCGCGCGCGTCTATGGCGACGCCGGGTTGGCGCGGTTCGCTCGCGCCGAGGTCGCCGTGGTGGGCGTGGGCGGGGTCGGATCCTGGGCAGTGGAGGCATTGGCACGGAGCGGGATTGGTGGGCTGACCCTGATCGACCTCGACCATGTCTGTGAATCGAACGTGAATCGTCAGTTGCCTGCGCTCGACGGTAATTTCGGCAAGGCGAAAACCGCGGTGCTCGCCGAGCGGGTGCGGGCGATCAATCCGGACTGCCGGGTGCGCTGCGTTGAGGATTTTCTCACCCCGGAGAATCAGGCCGGGTTGCTCGAAAGCGGGTTCGACTGGGTGGTCGATTGCATCGATAACGCCCGCACCAAGGCGGCGCTGATTTACCACTGCCGCCGCAATAAGCTCAAACTGGTTACCGTCGGGGGTGCCGGCGGTATGACCGACCCGACCCGGATTCGCGTCGCCGACCTCGGGCGCGCAATTCATGATCCGCTGTTGGCGAAGACGCGGCGCTTGTTGCGGCAGGATTATGGCGTAGCGCGCGACCCGAAAAAGCGCTTCGACGTGGCCTGCGTGTTTTCCGAGGAACAGCCGGTCTTCGCCGATGGTGCGGGCGGGTTGGGTGAGCGTCCGCCTGCCGCGGGGGCTGCGCTGAGTTGCGCCGGTGGTTTGGGGTCGGCCGTGTGCGTCACCGCGCCGTTCGGTTTCGTCGCCGCCGCGCACGTGTTGCGCAAGCTGGCCGCCAGCGTCAAGGGTTGACTCGGGCCGCTCGCGTGCGGCTGTACTATACTCGGTTGACGTTCGACCAGAGGGCCAACCGTGGCTGATCTATCCATCGACTCCAATCTCAGCGGATCATTGAATTCGGTATTGAGCGGCTCACTCGGCGCGATTGGGCCGGTAACCGTCGCCGGGATCCCTGACGATTACACGTTCAGTGTGCAGAAACTGCCCAAGATCGAGATCGGCTTCGATCCGCTCGCGGGCACCCTGACCCTTAAGCCGATCTCGCTCCAGATTGCGCCGATCGAAACGCATATCGCGATCAAGGAAATCCCCAGTGTGCGGGTACACCTTCCGGCGAATTATGCCTTGGCGGTGTCCTGGTTCGGCTTTGAAATCGCGGCGGTACGCTTGTGCGGCGAAGGGCAGGTCATCACGGAACCCTATCGCCCGAACCCGTGCGAGGGGTGTGGGGCCGGGGTGGGTGACCTCGCTCAGTCATTCCTCGAATTGCAATCGGGTTAGCGCAGCATGGCTACCCGAACCTCCCGCGGTCGAGCCGCCAACGCGCTCGTCGCACCCACCCCGGTCGCGGGGGCGATCGTCATCGAACCGGCCCAGTTGCAGTTGCGGCTTGGGCCCGGGGCGATTACCCGGATCAAGGTGATGGTCGGAAATTACAGCGCGATGACCCAGTCGCTCGATCCGCCGGGCGTCGTGTGTTTGCGTCAACCCGACGCACTGGCGCGCGGATTGCGCGACGGCTTTGTCACGGCCAGGGGCGATTTCGTCAGTCGTCTGGTTGCGCTGGGCCAACACCTGGAAAATGCGCCTAGCGTCGTCGTCGAATATTGCTACGGCGCCGAATTCGCCGCGTTGCGCCCCGGCGAGACCGGGGTGGTTGCGATCGAATTGCGGGTCGATGCGCAGGCGGCGGTCGGTGACGCTTGGACTGCGCGCTTGCCTTTGCTCGGCGCGACGCTGCCGGTCAACCTGAGCGTGTCCGCGCTGTCCGCGGCGCCTTCCAAGAAACAGCGAGGTAAGGTATGAATCGGCACCCGATCACGACGACGGCTGCGAACGAAGCCGAACAGTGGCTGCGGTTGGGCACCTCGGCGCTGGAAACCGCATTCAAGTCCGCGAGTGAAATCTGGGCGGCCGGGATCGCGCTGAATCCCGTGCTGCGCGCGATCACCGCGGCGCCTCAGCGATCGAGTTGCGAAATTCCGCCCCCCTGCTGGTTGCCGCGCGACCTCGGAGAATTGCGCAGCGTTGTCTGTGTCGGCGGCGTTGCGAGTTTGCGTTTACGGGTAACCAACTGCCAGGCGCGCGCCAGCCAAGTCAGCATAAAACTCGCCGCAAACGATCTTCGCGTCGAGATCGAGCCCGATGCCGTCGTGCTCGGGCCGCAGGAGCGGCGCTGGTTCACGCTCAGATTATTCGCGCCGCAAGACGCCTGCGTCGGCAATTCGGTCGAGGCGGTGATCTGGGTCCAAGGCTGTAACAGCTATTTTCTGCGCTGGATTCTCGACCTGCGCCAATCCGACGGTGCCGGGTGTCATGAGGTTGAGATCGACGATTGCCCAGATCACGTACATCACTGGTACGATCATTTTTACTGCGTCCGGCCGTGCGTCAATCAACGCCAATCAAGCACCGCAACGCACGCCTAAATTCAACTCCGGTCAATACGATGAGCAATGCGACCTTGAGTCAGACCCTGCAACAACTCGGCAATCGCTATCTGAGCGCCTACGCGCAGAATGCCGAGCGCGCCGCCGCCTTTTGGAGCGGGATTTCGTCGTCCGGCGCGACCGGTCTCACGCTCGACAATCTACCTAAACGCTACGCCGAGTTCGTGCAGCAGGAGGGGCCGCGGGTGATGCGGCAACTCGCCGAGGCCAACCTGAATTACTACGCATTGGTATTGAATGCCGGGGTTGATACGCTGTCCCGCTTCTACGCGCAGGTGCTGGTGCCCGATAAAAAGCTTGAGCAAGAACCGGCCCCTGCTACCGCTGCGCAGCGAGCGCGCTCGGCGTTGTTGTTCAGCGCCGGGCCGGGCGAGACGGCGATCAATGCCTTCCTGGTGACCAATCATCGTCGCGAAACGATCGATGTACGCTTCGAAATCGGCGAGCTGCTCGCGCGTGACGGCCACACCCGGGTCACGCCGGAAATTCATTTTACCCCTGCACAATGCCGGATCGGTCCGCAGTCGGAGCAGGTCGTGCAATGCGCGTTGTCGTTTCCAGTCGAAATGCCGACCGGTGTGGATTTTCGTGGCAAGATCATCGTCGCTGGATTTCCAGAATTGGCCATGGAGATTACCGTACGTGCCGAACCCGCCAGGGTTGACCCGGTCATGCCTAAGGACTCCACGCCACCGTCTCCGCCTACCGCGCGCAAACCGCGCGCGCGTGCCAAACGGAAATGACGCAGTAGCAAGTGCGGTGTCTTTTTCGCAAACGCGACGTGATCGCGGCGCGCGCATCACGGATTGCGTTGCTTGTGCATGACATGACCCCAAGTTTTATACCGGACGGGTCACCTTGGCCATTTATTCAACCGAGTGATTTACGATCGCGCGGCAGAAGGCCGCGCGATCGTTTGCGCATGGACACGACGGAGGTATCGTGACGACCTTGGTCAAGGGCTATCCATTTGCGTTTCATGTTGCGCTCGACGGCAACGGAATCAATGGACTGGAAGGCATGGCCGGCGTCTGTCTGTTTTTGTACGATCCCGACGGCGATCGCTACGCCTACAAGGTTCGCTATTACGATGGCATCGCGGCGGGGCACGCGGTTTCGGTGAATCCGTCCGGCACGGTGGGCTTTCTTGGCAATGCCGGACAGCATCTCCTGTTTTACGATGCGCAGACCTTGGAAGAAATCGAGCGGGTATCGACCTTGCGCTTCGAGGTGGCGCGAACCTCGCTGCAAGGCAGTACCCATCTCGTTTGGTTATCCGACCGGATATTCATCACCGCGATCGGTGAGCATTTCTATCGCTTTTCACTTGACGATTTGAAGCACCCGGAACGGCTGGCGCCGCACCGGGTCAAGCTGCCGCATGCGATGAAGCTGACTCATTCCCGGCGCTACCTGTGCTATGGCTCGATGGATAATCCCGCCGACGGCGCGGCGGGTGAGGCGTGCCATGTCGGCGTGCTTGACCTCGAAACGGGCGAGGCCCAGGTGATCGCGCTGCCGGCAACCTGCTGGCATCTGGTTGCGCATGAAACGGACGACATATTTTACTGCGCGTCCTTTCGGGTATCGCCGCAGGACTACGTGGATTACCACGAATGGGCGATGGCATTTCTGAAGGAATATGTATTCGAGATCTCCGCCGTAGAGGGCCGTGTTTTTCGTCATTGGAGTGCGGGGCGCGAGGTGCCGGCACACATCAACTCGGATATGACGATTTCCGACAGTGAGATCATTTTCTGCAATGGAGCGAGCCAGTCCGTCGTGCTGCTTGATCGGACGAGTTTTGCCCGCTACCGAATCATCGACGAGCGCCCGGATTTCGCCACCCAGATTGCCCACCCGCGCGAAGTCAGTACCCAGGTTTTCGATATCTTCGCGCGGGGTAATTTCTTTACGAATACCCGGCATTTTCTCGGCGCTTTGCGCGTCAGTCGATTCACGTTGCTCGATTCAATTTACGGATGCCAATTAAATCGGGCCCAGAATCTGCTGTTTACCGCGAACCGGGGCCTCAACCACATCACGCTTTACGATTATCCTTCGACCCAATTGCGACTGCGGGTGCCGATGCCGGAGATACAGGAGTTCCTGCCCTGGATCGGATCAAACGCCGATCCGAGACTCGGCTTTCATCATGCCTATCTATTGGGATAGCGCGCGAAACCTTTAACCTCAGACTTCCTGATCCCTCGCTCATTGGCATTGGCACCCATTTCGTAGGTTGGGCTGACGAAGGAAGCCCAACAAGCGGGCGTGTGGCTCATGTTGGGCTTCCTTCGTCAGCCCAACCTACATGTATGATGCCACCACCAATTCCGGATATCGGCTCCAGAAGCTGGAAGGGATCAGGAAATCTGAACCTAGAAT
>CAZUJU010000053.1:0-20501 GCA_964620675.1 uncultured Thiotrichales bacterium
ACTTAGAACTTCCAGTCAGCTTTCACGTAAACGCCACGTTCGATCTCGATCGGGACCGACAGAATGTTGGTCGTGACCATTTCGGGGTGGGATGACTTGAGCAGGTTCTGTCCGACCAGCGAGAGTTCCAGATCACGCGCAGGTATCCAGGCCAGACGCATGTCCAGATTGTTATAGGCGGCTACGTCGTCGATATGGGTCGGCCCCCCTTTGAGGTTGCCGACATGGCGCCACCAGACGTCCCATTTCAAATCGGGCGAGATGTCCAGGGAGGAACGAACTGACACCTGGAGATCTGGCGTAGCGCCAATGAACTCCTGGCCATTATCCACAACCGTAGCGTCGCGGGTGTCAATATTGAACACGGCGGTATTGAGCTGCAGGCGCCAGTTGGCACGAGGCAGCCAGTCCAAGGCAAGCTCCATGCCGTAGGACTCCGCTCCGAGACCGTTGGTCAGCAGCATTGGCTGGTAAGGATCGGTTCCTTGAAAGAGCGGGCCGGCAACGGGCGAGACCGCACGCAAATCGGTGTAGCGATAATAGAAGGCGGCCAGGTCCGAGGTCAGGTTGGGCGACCATTGGCGCCGCCAGCCCAGGTCCAGCGCGTTGAGCTTTTCCGAATCCATGTCCGAATTGCCCACCGAGGCCAGTGGAATCGGAAACAGCATCGTCGGCGGCGATATGACGGCCGTGGACGAAGTTTCACCCCGCGAGGGTGTGCGTACGGCACGTGAAACGGCCGCCCAGACACTGTCCGCTTCGGTGGGCGTCCAGAGCAGTCGGACATTGGGTTGCACCTCGAAGCCGGAGAAGTCGTTGTGCTCGAATCGGCTGCCGAGGGTTAGGCGCCAGAGGCCCGGATCCAAGGTGACGTCATCTTGAATGAACGCGCTGTACAAGTTGAAGGTCTTGCTTGGCTCTGACATGAATGCATGGGGAGTGCCGAACGTCTTGTCGTGGCTGGTGCGATAACCCAGCCCCCAGACGATGTCGTGCTTCTCTCCGCTTACCTGCTGCTGGTATTCGATGTCTAAGGTGTCGTTCCGATATCGGAATATTCCGATATCGCTGTCGCCATGATCCAGGTAGGCCTGCAGCGAATGAGTGCGGCCCTCGGCATGACGCTCCCATCGACCCAGCAGATGCGCGGTGTTGCCATCGCCATCCGTGCTCAGTTTGGTTGCATACGGGAATGCCGCCATGAAGGCCGTAATGGCGTCACCAGCCTTGTAGTCGCTAACTGTCCCTTGGAAGCTGAAGGTATCCTCGCCACGGGTGTTGACGAGGTGTAATCCAGCCTGCTTGGTCTTCCAGTCGTCCGGGCCATCGCCGCCCGCAACGGCCTTGCCGGGGTCGATCAATGTTCCACTGGCGTGCACACGCACCTGGGTTTCGTTGTCCTGCGTCCAGCCATAACGAGTCAGCAGTGAGCCGCGCACCTCGTTCCCGGCTGCCGCGCTCACCAGACCGCCCTGGGTATCTTTTGCCGAGTAAGTGATGATATTGATGACGCCGTTGACCGCATTGGCACCCCAGATCGATCCTCCCGGCCCGCGGATCACCTCGATACGCTCGATGTTTCTGAGCGGGATGTCGTGGTGCTCCCAAAATACGCCCGAAAAGGCGGGACTATAGATCGCACGGCCATCCACCAGGACGAGCAGCTTGTTGGAAAAACGGTAATTGAAACCGCGTATGCTGACCGACCACTTGTTCTGGCCGATGGCCGCCACCTGCACGCCCGGCGCGAGGCGCAACGCCTCCGGGATATTGGTAGCGCCCGAACGGCGGATGTCATCGGCGTTGATCACGAAAACGGCCGACGCCGTTTCAGCCAGCGATTGTGCCTTTTTGGAGGCGGACGTCACCGTGGCCTGCATCAGCTCTTCAAGGCTGAGATTCAACACCGAGTCGATGTTGCCATCGACCACCCGCGCCGCAAGGCTGACCGGAGTGGTTATCAGAGCGGTCATGGCTGAAACAAGAATGGAAGTCCGCTTGGAAACCAACGGGAATAAGTGCGTGGTCATCTCGATTACTGCCCTGTAGAAAGCTAATCCATAGGTGTTATCGACCGTGCTTGGCGAAGCTTTAGGCTGCGAAGAGGCCGGACTGACCGAGCGCACCCGCAGCCGCAGCCCTATCAGGTCAGCAGTACCAGCGTCTCGACCATGGCTAGAAATTTCTGGCGCCACGACATGCCGGGAAACCAGTTCACCCCATCCGTTGCAGAATACGTGCAACATCCGTGTTCGGGATGATCACCTTTATCTGTCTCATCAAAACCCGCTGCGCAGCTGCTCGCTCAACCAGCCGAAACCCACGCGCTCCTGCTCCAGCCGCAGCCTGGGCTGGAGGCGTTCGAATCTGAGGTCGTCGTAGACCGCCGCCTCCTGCGCTGTCAACCGTGATAGGTCTTGCCGTGCAGGCGCGGGTTCCTCGCCCCAATGCGGGCGATGTGCGAGCAGCGTTTCCCGATCCATCAGGAACGAGGCCGCCCGCGGAAAGTGGCCGCGTAACTGGTCGAGGATGGCAAAGCCATGGGTGTCGATATCGCCCCAATAGTGGAGCTGACAGCGATCGAGCCAGGCGGCGCGCGCCAGCGCCTCCCAGCCGTAGCCGGTACCGAAGACTACGATGGCGCGCTCGACCGGCGGGAACGCAAGAAAGTTCGTTTCGTTCTCGGTGATGAACACCCGCTCGACAGGTAGCGAAAGCAGGGCAAAGCTCGCTGCGTCCAGGGTGATATCGGGTCGCCCCGCGCAGCCGGGCAGGCTCGGCAGCGCCGGGTCGAGCAAGCGGAATCGAATCCGCATCGGCTTGTCCAGGAACCCGAACCGGCGCTCGAACTGTGCCGTCCCGGTGGCCGACCGGTCGATAACTTCGGGCGGCAAGGCCAGTTCCAGCAGCTCGTTGAGTACGCCGCGATGGGTCTCGATGAACTTGCTGTCGACACCGGGTGCGTCCACCTGACGCAGGTACACACCCGGGCGCGGATGCGCTGTTAGCCACGCCACAACGGCGAGCAGCCGCTCCCAACGGTCAGCCAGGTCCAGGGCTTGGAGCGGCCGCCGCGACAGCCACGCCAGCAGTGCCGGCCGCTCGGTCGCGGTTTGTTGCCACAGGGCTTCGAAGCGTTGTGCCTGACGGGCCTTACCGATGAAGGCGAGGGCATCGCGCGGCGTGTCGACCCAAACGGTCGCCGGCAGCCGTTGCGAACCCTGAACGCGATGATTCCAATCGCGCCACTCGATTCGCACATGCGGGGTGTCGGCGACCGCGCGCACCCAGTTTCGCACCGTCTCGAACTGGTCGGACAGGTCGGTGGCGGTCGGCACCTTCAGCGTCAACCGCACCGGCCATGTGACCGCATCCGAAACCGTCGCTCGCAGCAGGTCGCCGCGCGCCCACAAGCGCTGAACCTGACCACGCAGATCGGCTGGCAGGGTCCAGCTCACGGTGCCGCAGCCCCTCCCGCGGCCTTCTGCGCGCGGTATTCCTCGATCGACAGGCAGCGCAGCCGCGACTCCCGCCCGCCCTCGTTATGCACGAAACCCACGCTGGCGACAAAGGGCTCGATGATATGGATCTTTTGCAGCGGCGTGACGATCAACAACTGCAAGTTGAGCTGCTGGAACAGTCGCAACCCGTACTGCGCCGACTCATCCGAACCGCGCCCAAAGGCCTCGTCGATGACAACAAAACGGAACGACCGCGAGCGCACGGCTCCCCACTCCAGCCCGAACTGGTAGGCCAAGCTCGCCGCCAGCACGGTATAGGCCAGCTTTTCCTTCTGGCCGCCCGACTTGCCGCCGGAGTCCGAGTAGTGCTCATGCTCGGCCCCATCGGCGCGCCAGCGTTCGCTGGCCGAGAACAGAAACCCGTTGCGTACGTCGGTGACCTTGGCGGTCCAGCGCCGATCGGCATCCGACAACCCCTCCCGCCCCCGGAAGCGGTCGATAATGGCCTTGACCTGTAGGAACTTGGCTTCCGAATACTGCTCATCGGCCGAGCCCGTCAGCGCCCCCTCGGTGCAAGCACGCAGATCCTGCTGGAAGTCACGGATCTCGGCATCGGGGCTGGGCTGCGCCACCAGCTTGATGTGGCGGCCGGGGTTATAGTCGATCGCCTGTAGCGACTGGTTAATTAAGTCGACCCGCTCCTTGATCGTCTCCCGCTCGCGGGCAAGCTGGGCGTTAAAGTTGGCGATCTCATTGATGGTGTTGACATTGAGCAACTCCTTGAAGCGCGCCTCGAACCGTGGCAAGTCATCGCTCTTCAAGCCGGTGAGCATCCGCTCGAACTCGGGCAACGCCGCGAGTGCAACGTCGATCTCGACGGTCTCGGCCTTAAACGCCTCCTTGAAGCCGCGCATGGCATTGACGATACGCTCGGTGAGCCGCGCCAGGCGCTTGTCCTCCGCGTCGATGCGGTCCTGCAGCCACTTGCGCAGCTCCTGCTCGCGGTTGTCGCAGGACTCCACCGACAGCTGATGCTCGCCAAGCGCTTCGGCGCGCCAGCCGTCGAGGCGCTCGATCTGCGCCGCGTCCAGCGGCGCAGCATTCCACGCGGCACTCGCTTGATCCCGCAGCGTCTGCGCGGCCTCACGTTTGCTCTTGACCTCGCCACGTTTGCCCAGCGCGTCGCCCCGGTGGTTTTCAGTCTCTCCCAAGCGGTCCTGCACCAGCTGCAACTGGCGTCCCAACGCTTGCAGGGTGTTCGATGCGGCCTCCAGCCGCGCGCGTTCCTCGGCGAACGCCGCGATCTGGCGTGCGAGGCACATCCAGTCGATATCCGCAAAGCGGGTGAATTCTTCGAGTCGCGCCAGCGTCTCCAGCCGCCCCTCCAACGCCTTGCGCGCTTGACGGATCTCGCCGATGTGCCGCCCCAGCGTGGCGAGCTTTTCCTCCAGCCGCTGGCGCTGATCGCGCAAGGCGCGCAGCTTGTCCGCGTTGCTCCAGCCGAGCACGTAGCGGCTGCGGTCGTCGATGCGGGTGCGGTCGTCCTTCTCGTGGCGACCGCTCGGGTCCTTGATCTGGCCGGCACGGGTGATGGCGCGGGCCTCGCGGCGGAACTGCTCTCCGGTGTCGCAGCAGGCCACGTCGTAGCGGCTCCGAAGCGCCTGCTCCAGCCACTCGTAGTGCGGCGAATCCGGCTTGATGAGGAGCTTTCGGACCAGGGATTGCGGATGCAGGCCCGCCCCCTGCAAGACCTTGGGCGACCGCACATGAAAATACACCAGGCGCGCCCCCAGGTGCTGGCCGTCGACCCAATCCGCGACAGCTTTGTAATGCGCATCCGGCACCAGCAGCGCGAGGCCGAAGCCGCGCAGCAACCGCTCGGCGGCGCCTTCCCACTCGCGCTCGTCCTCGCGCACCTGGATGAGTTCACCCGCGAAAGGCAAATCGTCCTCGCCGACGCCCAGCGCCGCGCACAGCGCCGCGCGGATGCGGACCTGGGCGGCATCGATATTGCTCTTGCGCCGCTGCAGGCTTTCGATCTCCTCCGACAAGCCCGTGTGTTCCTCGCGACCCTTGCGAAAGGCGAAATCCTCCTCGCGCTCGCGGTTGTCCAGCTCGGCGATCTGCTCGCGCAAGCCTTCGGCACGTTGCGCGATTCCCTGCTGCTGAGCGAAGAAACTCGCTTCGTCGGTGGGCGGTACTTCGTCGATCCGGGCGAGCAGGGCTCGGTGGCGGTCGCCCTTCTGCTGACGCTGAGTCTTCTCGTGCTCCAGGCGGCGGATGTCGGCTGCCAACGCCTCCAGGCGGTCGCCACCATTGTCACGCAAGGCGCGCTCGAGGCGACCGACTTCGCTGCGTTCGACCTCGCGCTGGGCATCCAGGCGATCGATTTGGGCGTCGAGCCGGGCCGCCTCGTCCGCGAGCAGGGCAAGACGGCGGTCCAGCAGCTCGCCCTTGAGCCGGGCGAAGTATGGCCGCAGCGCATCGCGCCCATCGCGCCAGCCCTGGATCTCGGCGACCAGCGTCTGGTGGCGTTGACCGTCATCGACCAAGGGGATGAGTAGCGCGACCTGTCGCTTGGCCTTGAGCACAGCCTGATGCGAGCGGTCCAGGTCATCGAAGTGGCGGATCAGGGCCTCGATGCGGCTGCCGACGTCGAAGGGCTCCAGCATGTGGCTGCGCACGAAGTCGGTCAGGTTGCCCACCGACTTCATCGAGACGGTCTGGTGGAACAGCTCCAAGGCCTGCTCGTGCTCGATGCCGAAGCGACGACGGAACCAGGCGCCATAGGGCGGGAAACTGTCGAACAGCTCGCAGCCCGCGGCGCGCAGCTTCTTGCGCAGGGCGGTGATGTCGCTACCGAAACCGCTGAAGTCCTCGGCGATGGCGAGCGGCCGCTCGGCCGCGACGAACAAGCGTGCCGGCTGGCCTTGCGGATCCTTCAACCAGAACACCTGCGCCAGCGTCACCGCCTGGTCATAACCTTCGTTGCGGAAAACGCCGAGGACGACCGCGTAGCTCGATGCATCGCGCAGCGCCACCGGGCGGGCACTGCCGGTGACCTCGTTGCGCTCGCTCTTGTAGTGGCCAAGCACGTAAGAGCGCAACGAGCGCTCGCGGGCGTCGGCGCCGGCCGCCTTGTTGTAGGCCACGCGATGCGCCGGCACCAGCAAGGTGGTGAGGGCATCGACCAAGGTCGACTTGCCGGAACCGATGTCGCCCGTGAGCAGGCCGTTGCGTCCGTCGAGATCGTAGCGCCAGACCCGCTTGTCGAAGGTGCCCCAGTTCAGCACCTCCAGCCGCTGCAACCGGAAGCCCACCCGGCTGTCGTCGGCCACGAAGTCCAGGTCAAAGGTCGGCGCCTCAAGCATCCCGGGCCTCCCGCGCCGGACTTCCACCCGTCAGCGCCGTACGGTAGACCTCCAACCGCGCATCGAACTCCGCCAGCCATTGCGCGTCGACGAAGGCTTTCAGGATGCGCCGCACTTCGTAGTGGCCGCGGTCCGGCCCGCTCCCGGCCGCAGGCTTGAGCCGGCGCAGAAAGCCCAGATCAACTACTTTGGCGATCGTCGCATCCACCTGATCGATGAGACGGGCCTCGTTCGTTCCCTCCGGCAAAAACACCCGCATCAGCTCGGCAAGCTCATCGCGCGCGAGCACTAGCCGCGTGTCGCCGCCGCCCGCATCGAACTCGGCCATGCGCTTCCTGAGCAACGCCAGCATCAGACTCACCGGGTAGGACAGCGGCCGGCGCGCGACCAAACGAGGCAGACGCGGCGCGCCTTCGGACTCGTCGGGGTCCGGACGGCTCTTCAGGAAGGCGTGGCCCTCGGCCTCGTCGAGCACCAGATCGAGCAGTAACACCGCCGCCTGTTCCCGCACCCGCGCTTGCAGGCGCAGCAGGCTGGTCCACAGGCGCTCGTCGTCATCGCGGTAAAGCACGCCCTTGAGCATGCCCACCATCAGCTGCGACAACTCGGGTACGGCGGGCGGCGTACTGGTCCGGGGCTCGCTGGGGTCGTTCTCGTGCAGCGCGTCATTCATGTGCTTTTCCCGGTGGCCACTTTGACTCAGCGCGTGAAGATAACCCGCGGCAAACGCGCTTCGCGCGTCACGGGCTCGCCGGCTGCACTGCGGGCCTGCCAACAGATCAGTTCTTGTACGGCTTCGTCGACGAGGGCGCGCAAGCCATCCCGCGCGTTGCCGTCAGGGTCGGCGTGGGCCAGCTCCAGGTAAGCCACCAGCTCGGCCAGACCCTGATGCAGCGGCGCGCCCTCCAGCAACTCGCGCAGGCTGATTTGCGGCTGGGTGCGCAGTGCACGCCGGACCGTCGAGCGCAGACGCGCCTTATCCACAACGATCTGATCGAACAAGCGCGCAGTGTCGATGTCATCCTCCCCGGCTACCAGCGCCAAATCGGCCAAATGCGGCTTCGCGCTTGGCTTGAACAAGGGGCGCTCGAGCGGCAATGCGAGCTCGGCGCTCATCGCGTCCATCTCGATCACCGTGGCCGCGGGCTGTGCCTCGCGCAGCGCCAACGCCTTGCTCTCGATGCCGTGCAGCAGGTCCAGGATACGCCGGTTTTCCAGAAAGGCCCGATCATCGAGGAAGCGCCGCAGCTGTTGCGACAGCTGCGCCACAGTACGCTGGGTGTGTTCGCCCGCCTCCAACCAGTCGTAATGCACCCGGCGGGTGCGCGGCTCGGGCTTCAGCGCAGCGACGGCGGGCAAGGCCAGCACTTGAGCGAGCCGCTCGGAGAGCGTCTCCTGCCGGCGGCTGGACATCAGAAAGTCCCAGAAGGCGCGGAAGCTGCGGCCCTGGTCCGAGTCGCCGATGGCGTCGCGCTCGCCCATGATCTCGTCGAGCAGCGCGCCTTTGCTGCCCTCCCAGAGCGCGATCTTCTCGCGCACCCTGCGGTCAAGCTGGCGGAAGTTTTGCTCCACCTCGCGGAAATCGGCCAGCAACTCGCGCGCCAATTGCTGGAACTGCTGAAAACGGTCCTTGACCGCCGTATCGTCCAACAACGGTACGTCGCCGGCCAACACGCGGGCGATCTCGGCGTCCAGCTCCGCGCGCTTTCGGTGCAGGTCTTCGACGCGTTTGATCGGGTCGGCCTCGGTGCCGGCGCCGATCTGCTCCAGCAGCGAGAACAGCGTCAACAAGCGCGACTCGGTGCCCACGAACGGCCGCTCGGTGAGCGACTTCAACCAAGCGATGGCCTTTTCGGTCGCCGGCGTCAGGTCGAACTGCGCTTCATCGGTGCCCGGCTTGTAGAACTTGCGCAGCCAGCCCTTGTCGGGCGCACACCAGTCGTTCAGGTACTCCGATGCGGCTTTCGGGTAAGTCTCAGGCCCGAGTTGCTCGCGCAGTGCAAACAGCTCGTCCTCCAGCGCCTCGGCCAGGTCCGCCTCGCTCATCACCCGCACGTTGGGCGTAACGAATACCCGATGCAGGAAACTCGCCACCAGCGGCACGTGCGGCGAGGCCAACAGTCGCCAGGCGGGATGGCGGTCGCGCAGGGTGGCGAGAGTGGCATGGTCCACGGTCGATTCCCCTCACAGGATTACAGGCGTTGACGTCCCTATCGCCGCGCGCGATCGACGGAACGCCGGATTTTTCATGTCTTTCGTCGATATTTTAACCTAGATTCCTCGGTTGGACGTGCCCGAGTGTGCGGTATTCGGGGTGCAGGCCAAAAATCCGCCGGGAGTGGATTTGGACCGCCACAGGCTGGTCCGAAGTGCGAACGCCAGGGAAGGTGTTCGCCACCCCGGCGGTGCGACCATTGCCCAGATGATGGCCGGCACAGGCTGGCAGGCCCACACCGTTCGCGGCGCAATCTCCGGCATGGTCAGGAAGCACCTCGGTTACACAGTCGTCACCGAGAAGGGGCGTACGGTCAGCGGGCCTATCATAGCCT
This sequence comes from uncultured Thiotrichales bacterium, assembly GCA_964620675.1. Classification (GTDB taxonomy): domain Bacteria; phylum Pseudomonadota; class Gammaproteobacteria; order UWMA-0217; family UWMA-0217; genus CAYSFW01. The sequence continues at coordinate 9,382 of CAZUJU010000053.1, forward strand.
GACTGCAAACCATCCAAGGGTCTGCGCGCACCGCAGGCCCTTTTCTTCGGCCAAATTCCACAGTGGCCGTTTTGCCGATTTTCGGCCCTTAAATCGCCGGGAACCAGCACCAGCACTGGCTGGAATAGGGGTGACCGTTTTTCGTCTCAAGGGCGTGAATTCAGTTCCCATCCCTTGTCGGGGTGCAAACCGCAAACCCTGCAAACCTCGGTTTGCACCCTGACGCTATCGAAGCGCCGCGCTCGCGCCCCCCGTATCGGAAATTGGCCAGGAAGGACCTATCAGATTTCAGGCTCCTGCATCCAGGCCGGAATATCGCGCTGGCCATGCAGGATGCGCCAGACATCGACGTGGTCGTCGCGTTCGACATAGAACACCAGGTGGGGATACCGTTTCAGCGGCCAGCAGCGCAGGCCCGGTAAGTTCAGTTCGTGCGCGTAGCGAGGAGAGCCGGTGGCCGGGTGTCGTCCAATGTGCGTAAAGGCCTGCTCAATGGCGTCGACAAACCCTATTGCTGCCTGCTCCGAACCTTCGGCGACGTAATAGGCAATGGCATCCTCGATGTCCCGCCGTGCCTGAGCACGTGGGACGACCGGACGGAGTTTCATCCCCGACGACCAGGCGTGGCTGCTTGGCGAACCTTCTTGCGCAGATCCCCGAAATACGCGGCATCGACAGCACTGGTCGGCGCGGAAGCCGCCCCGGCCAGCAGTAGCCCACGGAGATGAAGCCGATCCTGTTCCTTGCGGATCAGTTCGCGCACGTACTCGCTGCTCGTGCCGTAACCGCGCTGGTTAACCTGTTCGTCCACGAAGGACTTCAGGGTATCGGGGAGGGAAATGTTCATCGTACTCATGGTGGCAACCTAGCCGCTTTGGCAAAATTTGGCAAGACAGTAGTGTGCGAGAGCCCTATCCCTTTTCCGCCGACCATAACAATAGAGGGCGACCGTCACAATCATCACCGACGACGTGATGGTCGTGACAGTTGTGATGATGCCCACCTATTGTTTACGTCGGCCAAGGCAGAGAAGATGGGGCTGGCGCGGATGCCGAAGATGCTCAAACTTGCGCGGCTGGCACCGGATATCGTCGAGGAGATTGCCCGGGGCCGGCAACCGGTCGGACTGTCGTTGCTGTTCTTCGTCGAGAACCCGTTGCCGGATAACTGGAACGCCCAGCGGGACGTAATCGGTGGGCTGGCCGGTTGACCTTGAAAGTGCGTTCGAAACCCCACCGCTATGCGTTGCGTGGTGCAAACCACCGCCCGGAAACCCGCATGGTTACGGGGTGCTATCCCTTGACCGGGCTAGACAAAAACAGAGAAAAGAGAGGAATTCGGGTGGCCGGTGGGGTGAAATCAGCGCGGGCCGGCGATCATTGAAATTCGCACTACCCGCGAAACCCCGCCACTGCTGGCCCTTCGCGGGGGTGAAAAAGCCCGGAGCAAGTCCGGGCTTTGGATTGGTGGTGGAGCGGAGGAGGATCGAACTCCCGACCTTCGCATTGCGAACGCGACGCTCTCCCAGCTGAGCTACCGCCCCATGATCGAGATTCTCATCCGAGTCGCGGGCGCTGGCAAGAGGCGCGGTTAGAACGGCATACCGGGCGGCATCCTGCCTTTCATTGAGCGCATGAGTTTCTGCATCCCGCCGCCCTTGAGCTTTTTCATCATCTTGCTCATTTGCAGGTGTTGCTTGAGCAGGCGGTTGACGTCCTGGATCTGCACGCCGGAGCCGGCGGCGATGCGGCGTTTACGCGAGCCGTTGATCAGATCGGGGTTGCGACGCTCTTTCGGCGTCATCGAGTTGATGATGGCGATCATGCGGTCGAACTGCTTGTCATTGACCTGGCTTTTGACCGCGTCGGGGATATTGGCGCCGCCGGGCAGCTTGTCGAGCAGGCTGGCCATGCCGCCCATTTTACTCATCTGCAGGAATTGTTCGCGCAGGTCTTCGAGGTCGAAGGACTTGCCCTTCTGGATCTTCTTGGCGAGTTTTTCCGCCTTTTCCTTGTCGACACGGGAGTGGGCTTCCTCAACGAAGCTGACGATATCGCCCATGCCGAGGATGCGCGAGGCGATCCGCTCCGGGTGGAACAGCTCCAGTGCGGCGGTTTTCTCGCCGACGCCGAGAAACTTGATCGGTTTGCCGGTGATGTGGCGCACCGACAGTGCGGCGCCGCCGCGGGCGTCGCCGTCGGCCTTGGTGAGGATCACGCCGGTGAGTGGCAAGGCATCGTTGAACGCCTTGGCGGTGTTGGCGGCGTCCTGGCCGGTCATGCTGTCGACGACGAAAAACGTCTCACTGGGATGGATCGCAGCGTGGATGCGCTTGATCTCATCCATCATCTCGGCATCGATATGCAGCCGGCCGGCGGTATCGATGATGACCACGTCCTTTTGCTGAACCCGCGCGGCCGCGACGGCCTCTGCGGCGATCTCGACCGGATCATCCCCCAGGGCGGACGGATAGATGTTGACGCCGACCTCTTTGGCAAGCGTTTCGAGCTGCTGGATCGCGGCGGGACGATAGATGTCGCAGCTGGCCATCATCACGGTTTTCTTGTGCCGTTCCTTGAGCCAGCGGGCAAGTTTGCCCGAGCTGGTGGTCTTGCCTGAGCCTTGCAGACCGGCCATGAGGATCACAACCGGCAGGCGCCCGTCGAACGCGATCCCGGTGTTGGCCTCTCCCATCAATGCAGTGAGTTCATCGTTGACGATTTTGATGAACACCTGGCCAGGGGTGAGGCTGGTGAGCACCTCGGCGCCGATCGCGCGCTCCTTGATCTTGGCGATCAGCTCGCGCACCACCGGCAGCGCGACGTCCGCTTCGAGCAGGGCCATGCGGACTTCACGCAAGGTGTCCTGAATGTTTTCTTCAGTCAGCCGGGCCTGACCGCGCAGGCGTTTGACGGTGGCTGAGAGGCGTTCGGTCAAGCTGTCGAACATGGTGCGTGCGCCGGTGGTCCATCGATAAAGAGGGCGCATTATAGCCGAATCGTGAGGACATCGACGTTCACGACGCTGACGAAGCCACCGGGGTTTGGGTTATGATCGCGCCACACGTCAGGAATGCGTTGCGGACCACGCTGTGATAACCCATTTGATTACCGCACTTGCGATTGTTGCCAATCTGGCGAGTGCGTGGCTGATCTTCCAGAGCCTGCGCCGGAACGTGAAGGCCCCGCCGCCGGCGGCGCTGTGGTTGTGGTCGGTAGCTTTGCTGGCCCACGCGCTGGTGCTCGGTCAAACCCTGGTCCGCCCGGAGGGGCTTGACCTGTGCCTCTACAATGCACTTTCGATGGTGGCGTGGCTGGTAAGCCTGCTGCTATGGGCCTCCTCGCTGCGGATGCCGGTGCATGCCCTGGCGATTTTGCTTCTGCCGCTGAACGCGTTGTTATTGGGCCTGATCGGCGTACTTCATCCATCGCTTGGCAATCACATCATCATCAGCCCGCCGGGCCTGCAACTGCACGTCGTCGGCTCGTTGCTCGCCTACTCGCTGCTCAGCCTCGCGACCCTACAGGCGCTGGTACTCGCGTATCAGGACCACCAGTTGCGCGGTCACCGCGTGACAGGCTGGATGCGTTTTCTGCCGCCGTTGCGGCCGATGGAACATTTCTTGTTTCAATTGATCGGGGCCGGATTTGTACTACTCAGCCTGGCGCTGGTTTCGGGCTTGGTGTTTCTCGACGATATTTTCGCCCAGCATCTCGTGCACAAGACGGTGCTTTCGATCGCCGCCTGGCTCATTTTCGGGATCCTGATGCTGGGGCGGTGGCGTTTGGGCTGGCGCGGACGCACCGCCATCCGTTGGACGCTGGTCGGCTTTTCACTGCTGATGCTGGCGTATTTCGGCAGCAAGCTGGTCCTCGAAATCCTCCTTGCCCCATCGATGTAAACTCGGTCTCGCAATCGTATCAAATTGATTAATAAAGCACTCACTCGGACTCGTAATGGAAGATAACCCCCTCGGCTGGCTCTTCGGCCTGCTGGTTGTGTTGTTCGCGTTGTCGGCGTTTTTCTCCGGATCGGAGACCGCGTTGATGTCGCTCAACCGCTACAAGCTCAAGCACAAGGCCGAGGCCGGACAGCGCGGACCCCGTCTCGCCCAGACGCTACTGAACAAGCCGGAGCGGCTGATCGGCCTGATCCTCATCGGCAACAACTTCGTCAACATTCTGATCACCCAGGTGGCGACCTACATTGGATATCTCTTGTACCAGGACAAGGGGATCGCGATCGCCACCGGGGTGCTGACCTTTCTGATGCTGATTTTTGGCGAGGTCACGCCGAAGACCTTCGGGGCGCTCCATTCCGAACGCATCGCCTATGCCGCGAGCTACATTTACACGCCGCTGATGCGGGTCGCTTTTCCGCTGGTTTGGTTCGTCAATCTGTTTTCGACCGGTCTGCTGCGCCTGCTGGGGGTTTCCGGGCAACGCGACGAGAGCCACAAGCTCAGCGCGGATGAGCTGCGCACGGTGGTCAGCGAGGCCAGCGGCCTGATTCACGATAGCCACCACGAGATGCTGTTGCGCATTCTCGACCTCGAAAAGGTCACCGTGGCCGATGTCATGATCCCGCGCTCGGAGATTGTCGGAATCGATCTCGACGCCGACGCCAACGACCTTGAAGAGACCCTGCGCGCGATGCCTTTCACCCGGATGCCGGTGTATCGCGGCCAGATCAACAACACCGTTGGGTACATCCACATGCGCCACATCACCGCCCTGATGGCGCGGGACCGGCTCACCGCGGAGGACATCGAACAGCAAATGCTGCCGCCCTACTTCGTACCGGAGAGCATTTCGCTGACCCAGCAATTGGCCAACTTTCGCCGCGAACGGCGCCGCCATGCGTTGGTCGTGGACGAATATGGCGACATTATCGGGCTGGTGGCGCTGGAGGACATCCTTGAGGAGATCGTCGGTGAGTTTGAGGCCCAAGGCCGCAACTACCCGCAGGAAGTTCATCCGCAAGCCGACGGCAGTTTTATCGTCGACGCCAGCGTGGGCTTGCGTGAACTCAACCGTTTGCTCGGCATCACCCTGCCCACCGACGGCCCGCGCACCTTGAATGGGCTGATCTTCGAGCGCCTGGAGATCATTCCCGACGCGGCCACCGCGCTGCTGATCGAGGGCTACCCGGTCGAGATCATCAAGACCGCCGACAACATGGTAAAAACCGCGCGGATTGTGCCGGTCAAACGCCCGCCACGACGCGTCGAACCGGATTAGCACAATGGCCGCGAAAGCGCGCACCCAGTTCCGCTGCCGCGAGTGCGGGGGCGTGCAACCCAAATGGTCCGGTCAATGCCCGGAATGCCTGGCTTGGAATGTACTCGACGAAGAGGTGGCGAGTGCGGCCCGTGCCCCGTCCAAGCGCGTAGCCGGCTTTGTCAACGATGCGGTGTTACAGCCGCTCGGCGCGGTGCGACCCGAAACGGTGCAGCGGCAATCCTCGGGGCTCGGTGAACTCGATCGGGTGTTGGGCGGCGGTATCGTGCCGGGCTCGGTGGTCCTGATAGGCGGCGACCCCGGCATTGGCAAATCCACCCTGTTGCTGCAAGCACTGGCGCTGCAGAAATCCCAGCGCGTGCTGTATGTCAGCGGCGAGGAGTCGGCGCAACAGATCAGCCTGCGCGCGCACCGGCTCGGCCTGCAAGCCGATCATCTGACACTGCTGACCGAGACTTGTGTGGAGCGCACCCAGGAGATCGCGCTCGATATGAAACCGCAGCTGGTGGTGATCGACTCGATCCAGACGCTCTACACCGAGCAGTTGCAATCCGCGCCCGGCTCGGTGGCGCAGGTTCGCGAGACCGCGGCGCAGCTGGTGCGCTTTGCCAAACGCCACGACATCGCGATGTTCCTGGTTGGCCACGTCACCAAAGAAGGGGCGCTCGCCGGCCCGCGGGTGCTCGAACACATGGTCGACACCGTGCTGTACTTCGAGGGCGACCCGAGCGGCGGACGCTACCGTGCGTTGCGCGCGGTCAAGAACCGCTTCGGCGCGGTCAACGAACTCGGGTTTTTCGCGATGACCGAACAAGGCCTGAAGTCGGTCAGCAATCCCAGCGCGATTTTTCTCTCGCGCCACCCCGACGCGGTTTCCGGCAGCACGGTCATGGTCACCCGCGAGGGCACCCGCCCGATCCTGGTCGAGGTTCAGGCGCTGGTCGCCGACAGTCACCAGCCGCAGCCGCGCCGCCTCACGGTCGGGTTGGAACAGAACCGGCTCGCGATGTTACTGGCGGTGTTGCAGCGCCATGTCGGGATTGCGATGCACGATCAGGACGTGTTCCTCAATGTCGTCGGCGGGGTGCGGGTCGGCGAAACCGCCGCCGATCTGCCCGCGATTCTCGCGGCGTTGTCGAGCTTTCGCGATCGTCCGGTGCGGCGCGATCTGGTGTGTTTTGGGGAGGTCGGGCTGGCGGGCGAGGTGCGTCCGATCGGGCATGGCGACGAACGCTTGCGCGAAGCGGTCAAGCACGGCTTCAAATGCGCGCTGATCCCGCAGGCAAATGCCCCCCGCAAGCCGATCGAGGGGTTGGAGGTGCTCGCGGTGCAGAACCTGCGCCAGTTACCCACCCTGGAGTGGGCGGAATAGCGGCGCCGCCCGGTGTGGAAATTGGTCGCACCGACGAATTGTTCTATGCTCCTGCGATTGAGCTGAATTAACCCGGAGTCCCCGATGTCGATGCAGCAGCATCTTGAGGAAAAACTCACGCAAGCCTTCACGCCCGTGTTCGTCGAGGTCGTCAACGAGAGCCACATGCACAGCGTGCCGCCGGGCTCGGAATCACACTTCAAAGTCACGGTCGTGACCGCGCAGTTTCAGGGTCTACCGCTGATCAAGCAACACCGCCTCGTCAACCAGGCCCTGAGCGATGAACTGAGACAAATCCACGCGCTCGCGCTGCATACCTACACCCCGGAGATTTGGTTCGAACGCGCCGGAAAAACGCCGGACTCACCGCTCTGCCACGGCGGCTCCAAGGCCTGAGCGTCGCATTCCGAAATGGGCGACGTCATCCCGTTTCGCCGCGGTAAGGCAAAACCGCCCGGCAGCGGCTCGATTCTGTGCCGCAACGGCTTTCACAAGTGGCAGGTGGACAAGGAGCAGATCTTCGACGTCAAACGCGGCAAACTGGTGACCGTGGTACGTTGCGAGCGCTGTGGCAAGGAACGGATCGAATCGCGCTGAGACGCGCGGGTGATCACTTACGTACTTCGGGCGCCCGAGTAGTCCCCGACAGATGCGCCTCTTCGAATTCCTTTACGCAATCGCGGATGAACTGTTCCAGGCTTGGACCCGTCATGCCGTTGGCCGCGCCTTCGACGCGACAGTCCTCGACCACGCGCGGGTCAGCGGGACGGTCCTCCGCGGCAAACGCCACCGATGAAGACAGTAACAACGCGACAGTGAACGAGATCCGTGGATGCATGGCGACAGAATTGCAGTGGCACGAGCGGCAAAGATAACGGTTGACGCCCGACAAGCAAGCCAGGGCGGCCGATTCTGCGGATCACGTTGCAAAATTGCGCGCGTACCGAACGCGCCCGCGGAATTCGGCGGACGCGAAACGCACAAGGATTTGCTACGGTTTATTTGTAATCCAGCGCCACATCCTTATCTTGCTGTCCATTATGGTTAACTGGATCGAAGGCAAAGTCGTCGAAAACCGGCAGTGGACCGACCGCCTGCATACCTTGCGGGTCGAGGTCGAATTGCCGCCTTTTCGCGCGGGCCAATTTACCCGGCTAGCGCTCACCCTCGGCAGCGAGCGGGTTGCGCGTCCGTACTCCCTGGTCAACGCCCCGCATGAGGCGATCGCGGAGTTTTATTTCAATCGTGTGCCCGATGGCCCCTTGTCAAACCGGATCGCGGCGCTCACGCCGGGCGATCGGGTCGAAGTCGCCAGTCCGGCGACGGGGCTGTTCACGCTTGATGAGATGACCGGGGGCCGGCATCTATGGATGTTCGCCACTGGCACCGGGGTCGGGCCGTTTCTGTCGATTCTAAACACTGAGCTCCCCTGGGCGCGTTTCGAACGCCTGGTGCTGGTGCATGGGGCGCGGGAGGCGGGTGATCTCGGCTACCGCGCGCAAGCGGAAGCGCTCGCCGCAGCGCATCCGGGGCATTTCCACTATCTCCCCGCGATCACCCGCGAGACCCCTTCGTGGGCGTTGCATGGCCGCATTCCCCAGTTAGTCGCGGCCGGCGAACTGGAACGGGCGGTTGACCTCGAGTTCAGTCGGGACGACTCTCAGGTCATGATGTGCGGCAACCTCGGCATGATCCAGGAGACCACCGCGCTCCTCACCGCGCGCGGACTGGAAAAAAATCAGCGCCGCAAACCCGGTCAAATCACCACCGAAAAATACTGGTAACGACGCCAGGGTGCGTCGCTCAATCGTCGCCCTGCAACTTGGTGTATTTATCGGCGCGGCCGCGCGCCTTAGCCACCGGATACTTGCGCGCGTTCAGCTCGATCTTCTCCTCCACCGCCGTCAACAAATCGATATCGAGTTTGTCAGCAAGGCGAATCAAATAAATGAACACGTCCGCGAGTTCGTGGGCGACCTCCGCGCGGGTCGCTTGCGGCAGGTTGCGACTTTGCTCCTGGGTCAACCACTGAAAGTGCTCCACCACCTCGGCGGCCTCGGCGATCAGGGCCATCGCGAAGTTCTTCGGGGAGTGAAACTGGTCCCAATCGCGCTCCGCGGCGAATTCGCGCAAACGGAGTTTCAGGTCGTCGAGCACCGACTCGGTCATGGCTGTTGGGCTCACTGGGCGAAATAAGCGGCGAGGAACTCGTCGAATCGCGCTTGCGGCATCGCCTCCAGATCGGCCTGGAGCTGCCGCGAACGCAGCGCGTCCTGAGCAAACCGCTCCTGCTTGGCGGCGCTGAGCGGGCGCGCGTTAAAATAGCGGGCGTGCAACCGCGACTGACTCAACGCGAACTCAAAAAAGCTCTCCTGACGTTCGCGCATCAATTCGAGCATGCGCGCCGAGGGCAACAAGTTTGCGTCATGGACCTTCGGCAGCTGCCGGGCGACGACCGTTGAGTAGAGGTCGGTGCGATAGGCCTGATCCAGCACCGCGGCGACCTCGGACAAGTCCGACAACAACTCCTCGGCCCAATCGCGCAAACGGTCCTTGCCGTGTGGTCGCGACAGCACGAGGTCGTGGTCACGCCCGCTGTGCGCGACCAGAAAGAAATTGTTGTTGATCATCTCGCGCTCAAGGGCTTCGATCTTAGGGCTTTCGAGGACGGTGGCGTATAACGCGAGCGTTTCGAGAAAATACAACTGTTCGATGCTGATTCCCAGCGGCTCGAAGGCATTGACATCCACCGAACGTAGCTCGATGTACTGCACGCCGCGCGCGCGCAGCGCCCGCACCGGCTTTTCCAGCCGTTGCAGCGGCACCTTGGCGCGCACCGAGCTGTAGTACTCATTCTCGATCTGCAACAAATTGGCGTTCAGCTGGCGCCAATCGCCCTCAACGCAGACACCCATGTCCTGATAGGCGGCGCACGGCTGCGAGATCGCCCAATCGAGACTGGCGATATAGTCGTCGAGGCTATCGTAGCTGACGCGCACGCCAACCCGCCCCTCCTTGGTGTTCTGGTACCCGATGTCGCCAAGCCTGAGCGAGGTCGCGAACGATTCATAGTAGGTGCCGTTACCAAAATACTCCAACGTGGTCGACTTGCCGTCGAGAAACGACTCACAGATCGCCGGCGACGCGCCGAACAGGTAGGGTACCAGCCAGCCGATGCGCTGCAGGTTGCGCAGCGTGCCCATATAGCCATCGGAGCGATACGCCACCGGATCGCGCACGTCGCCGGCGCGGTTCTGACGCCAGCGCCAATAATCTTGCGGGAGCGAGTAGTTGTAGTGCACCCCGGAGATCGCCTGCATGATCCGCCCGTAGCGATGCCCCAGGCCGCGCCGATACACGGTTTTCATCAGGCCGGCGTTGGAGTGGCCGTACTCGCCGATGCGCACGCTGGCCTCGCCCTGCAACAGGCAGGGCATGCTGGTCGCCCACAAAATTTCCTGGTGTTCGAGATTTTGATACACCCAGCGGTGCAACTCGTCGAGCTGCACCATCACCGCCATGGGCGTGGTGTGCGGCTCGGTGATCAGTTCGAGTTGGGCCTCGGAGTAATCGGTGGTGATCAGCGGGTGCGTCAAGGCCGACCCCAGCGCGGCAGGATGGGCGGTCGGCGAGATCGTGCCACCTTGCGTCACCCGCAAACTTTCCTTCTCCAGCCCCTTGAGCGAGCCGGCCAGAAGCCCGGTAGGGTCGTGTTCGCGCAACGCGAGCAGATCTTGAGCAAAAGATTGGGGGTTCATGCTGCCCCTTGTTGGGTAGGATGCGGTTGTCGGTCAGGCGCCGGACTATAGCGGAGGGCTTTCGCACCCGTCCAATTAGGCTGTCGCGGGCGTTAGAATTACCGCGAGCCCGGAGCGGGCTTGCCCGCGATTGGAATTGTTCAGATCGTATGGACGCCCCCCGGCAAGGGGGCGCTGTTGGTAGCAAGGAAGAGACGGGATGGACTCTCAGTGCGACGGCATCTGGGTGCCAAAGTGGAAAAGTCGTAACTCACCACTTGAACAGGAGGATGCGACGTGAAGCATAGCGTAATCGGTATGGATATCGCCAAACAGGTGTTTCAGTCGCACAGCGTCGATGCCGAGACCGGCGAAGTCGAGCGCACCAAACTGCGGCGTGACGAAGTACTGTCCCATTTTACTCGTCGAGCTTCGGCGCTGGTCGTCATTCAAGCCTAAATTCCTCTGTTACCCCATTTCCAAAGCCAAACAAGGCGAAGGCAAACCGGGGGGCGATGGATATTTCGGCTTGGCCGCGATGATTCTCGCGACGATGTAGCGCACAAGGGCGCGCCAGCATTCCGCTTCGGGCAACTGCGGCGCGTTTGCCAGAACATGGTCAAGACCCTTGCGGACGTTCGCTGTTGAACTTGATGCCGTAGGGCGGGTCGAAGTAGATGCATTGCACGCGCCCGCGCAGGCCCTCGCGCTCGGCGAGGCTGGCCATGACCTGGAGGGAGTCGCCGAGGATCATGCGGTTGGACCAGTTCT
>CAZUJU010000054.1:0-20162 GCA_964620675.1 uncultured Thiotrichales bacterium
GGCGCTTGGCGTTGGCCTTCAGGTGCGACCAGCGCGCGTCCTTCGGCACCCAGAAGATGTTGTCGGCGAGGTATTCGTCTTTATCCTCTGCGGCTTGCGGGTCTTCGGCCAGCAGTTGGGTATGGCGGGCCTCGAAAGCGTCGGAGATGTACTTCAGAAAGATCAGCCCCAGGGCGACGTGCTTGTAGTCGCTGGGCTCCATGTTGCCGCGCAGCTTGTCGGCGGCCTTGAACAGCTCGGCTTCGAAGCCAAGATGGCCGCGGGTATCTCCGTTTGGGTTCTTTTCGCTTGTTGCCATAGTGGGAATTCAGAGTATTCCTGCGTCGTCAAACTGCGTTGATCGAATATGCCGATGCGCTACTGCGCGCGTAATGGTGCGGCTTCTTCAGTACGCCGCTTCCCCCACGCAGTCGGGTTCACATTTTTTCGTAAGGATACTGCAATGTACCGCCCGTCAGGTTAAGCGGGTCACATTTTCAGCGACGGGCCTCGGAGCGGTAACCCATCGGCGCGCTCCACTTCGCGCAGGCCGAGTCTGGCAAGTGTACCGCTGCCATGTACCTGCTTTTCTCAGTTGAAGGCGCCGTGGGAGCCAGCGTTTCACCAGTACTCACGCGGCAGCGCATGGATATACCCACTTACAACCGAGGAATCCGGGATGAACGTTTCGAACCGGTGCGCCGCCCTTTTACGCATCGACGTTGAGCGCGCGGGGAAAGCGCTATCGAAGCGACGCGATGGGTCGAAGGCGGTACGCCGCTGCCTGCGTAACGTCGACTCACACGCCGCGTTGTATGCGCCCGAACGCCCGTCGTCGCGAGGTTCGTCATCGCCAACGCGGAGCCAATGGGTTGCGCCGCGCTCAGCGCAGCGACAACCAGCGTGTCGGATGCACGTCCATGATGTTGTCAACCCAGCCTTTGACGCGCGGATTGACGAGGTGTTGCGTGGTGTAGTGGTACAGCGGAATGACAGGCAGGTCGTCGAGCAGGATGCGTTCGGCTTGTTGCATCAGTTGGGCACGTTGGCGTGCGTCGAGGGTGCGTTCGGATTGGCCGATCAGGGTGTCGAATTCGGCATTCGCGTAGCCGGCGGGGTTCATGTCGCCGATATCGGATTTGAGCAGGCTGAGAAATGAGTAAGCGTCGTTGTAGTCGCCGATCCAGCCGCCGCGAATGACTTCGAAGGCGCGGCGTTTGCGCGAGTCGAGGTAGACCTTCCATTCTTCGTTGCGGAGCCGGGTTTTGACGCCGAGCACCTGTTTCCACATCGCGGCGACGGCGATGGCGATTTTTTTATGGTTGTCGCTGGTGTTATAGAGCAGCTCGACCACCAGCGGGTTGCCCTTGTCGTAGCCGCTTTCGGCGTAGAGCCGTTGCGCCTGTTGTTCGCGGGCGGCCTTTTCGAGTGCGGCTTCGGCCATTGCGGCAGGTGCGTAGTCGCGTACCCCGGCCGGGACCCAGCTCCACGCCGGACGTTCGCCGCCGCGCGTGACTTTGCTGGTGAGGATGTCGCGGTCGATGGCGAGGGTCAGGGCTCGCCGCAGTTTGGCGTCGTCGCGAAACGGCGCCCGGGTCAGGTTGAGCGCAAGATAATAGACGCCATTGTAAGGCGCGTTGCGGAAGGCCTCCGGAAACTGAGTGGCGACCCATTCGATCTGCGCCGAGGGTACGTCTTCGGTGATGTCGAGTTCGCCGGCGCGAAAGCGTTTGAGTTCGCTGTTTTTGTCCTCGGTGGGATAGTAGATCACGGCGTCGATCGCTACTTCGGCCGCGGCGTGAAAGTGGGGGTTGCGCACGAGCTTGAGGTGCGATTGCGGCACCCACTCGGCCAAACGGTAGGCGCCGTTGCTGATGAGATTCCCCGGACGGGTCCATTGATTGCCGTGCGCGACGATCGCGTTGCGCGGCACGGGGTAACTCATGTGGTGGGTCAGGAGATCGAGAAAATAGGGGGTCGGCGCGGCGAGGCGGATTTCCAGCGTGTGCGGATCGTGCGCCGTAACGCCGATCGCACCGGCCTCGCGCAGTTCTCCTTTGTTGTAGGCCTCCGCGTTCAGAATCGGCCAGAGAATAAAAGCGTAGTCGGAAGCGGTTTCGGGCGCGAGCGCGCGGCGAAACGCAACGACGAAATCCTCCGCGACCACTGCACTGCCATCGGACCAGCGGGCATCCGGGCGCAGTTCGAAGCGGTAGGTCAGCCCATCGGCGCTCACCGTCCAACGCTCGGCAACACCCGGCAGCAGGGCGCCATCCGGGCCTTCCGTCAGCAGTCCTTCGAACAAATCACGCTGCAGGTTGGCCTCAGGCACGCCACTGGATCGGTGTACGTCGAGTGTTTCCGGCTCGGCGCCGTTGCCGCGGTGCAGAATCGATTCCGCACTCGCGAGGCACGTCCACGCAAGCGCGATGAGGAGCAGGCTAAATCGCAATGAGCGGCACCCCGGATAAATACGGATGGGCGAACAGCAGCACGGCGTAGATGATGACCGCGATCACCACGAGCTTGACCTCGCTCGACCACGGCGGCGTGGCGGTTTGCACCCTCGCGCCATCGCGGCGGTTGATCAAGGGTTGCGACAGCACCGCCCAGAGCGCGAGGCCACCGAACAATACCAGCGAGCGCGAGTCGCCGTTGGTCAACAGGTGCGCGACCGCCCAGACGACCACGCTGTTCAGCATCGGATGGCGTACCCAGCGCTTGATGCGTGACTGGCCGTGCGAGGCGCCAAACAGCACCAAGGCCAGCAGCATCAGCGGCGAACTGAGGTAGGCGCCCCACGCAGGCGGCGTGTAAACCGCTTGCGGCGCGGTGGCGCGCCAACCGAACACGATCATCAGCAGCGCCGCGACGATGGCGAGCGTAAACAGGCCTTGATAGACCTGCCCCCGCGTAGCCAGCAGTCGAGCGCGCGTAGCGGGCGCGAGCGCCGGAAACAGGTGCACCACACTCCACAGCAACACACCGATCAGAAGCAGCGTCATGGGTAATTCCTCCGCATCGAATGGCTAAACCCAGCGGTGGCGCGGTAGGCAGCATGCCACCGGCTGGCACAGCATACCAAGCCCGATTTAGCCGACTTTGGGCAGGCGCTTGAGCGCCTCCTGAATCGCCGCGTCGGGGTACTCGAAATCCTCCAGCTCACCGGCGAAGTACTTATCGTACGAGGCCATGTCGAAATGGCCATGACCCGAGAGGTTGAACAGCAAGGTCTTGGGCTCGCCGCTTGCCTTGCAGCGCAGTGCTTCGTCGATACAGGCGCGGATCGCATGGCAGGACTCCGGCGCCGGGATGATGCCCTCGGCCCGCGCGAACATGACGCCGGCCTCGAAGGTCGCGAGTTGCGGCACGGCGATCGCTTCGATCAGTTTTTCGTGATAGAGCTGCGAGAGTAACGGCGAGTCACCGTGGTAACGCAAGCCACCCGCGTGGATGCCCGGCGGCATAAAATCGTGCCCGAGGGTGTACATCTTCATCAACGGGGTGTAACCGGAGACATCACCGTAATCGTAGGCGTAAACGCCCTTGGTCAGGGTGGGGCAGGAGGACGGCTCGACTGCAATACAACGCAGATTTTCGGCGCGCTTGTCGCCCGTCGCCTTGTCCGCCAGGAACGGAAAACTCACCCCTGCAAAATTACATCCGCCGCCGCACGGCGCGAAGATCATGTCGGGATAGTCACCCACCAGATCGAACTGCTTTTTCGCCTCCAGGCCGATAACCGTCTGGTGCAGCAGCACGTGATTCAGCACCGAGCCGAGCGCGTAGTTGGTATCGCTGCGCGAGGCCGCCTCCTCCACCGCTTCGGAAATCGCGATACCGAGACTGCCCTGGTTCTCCGGATCTTCCGCCAGGATTTTGCGTCCTGCCTCGGTCAGGTCGGTCGGGCTGGCAAAGACCTCCGCGCCCCAGGTCTGCATCATCGAACGCCGGAATGGCTTCTGCTGATAACTAACCTTGACCATGTAGACGCGAATCTCCATGTCGAACATTTGCCCCGCCAGCGCGAGCGAAGAGCCCCATTGCCCCGCGCCGGTCTCCGTGGTCAGTCGGTTAATTCCCGCCATTTTGTTGAAGTAAGCCTGCGGAATTGCCGAATTGGGCTTATGCGAACCGGCGGGTGATACCGCCTCGTTCTTGAAATAGATCTTGGCGGGCGTGCCCAGCACTTGCTCCAGCCGGTGCGCACGCACCAGGGGTGCGGGCCGCCATAGACGATAGATCTCGCGCACCGGGTCGGGAATCGGAATCCAGCGCTCAGCCGACATTTCCTGCTCAAGAATGTTGCCGGGAAAGATCGCGAGCATCCGCTCGGGGCTGACCGGGTTGCCGTCGGGTCCGAGTGGCGGCAACGGCGGATTCGGCATGTCGGCGACGACATTGTACCAGTGGGTCGGAATCTCGGATTCGTCGAGCAGGATCTTGGTTTTCGGCATGGCCGGCTCCTGTTGTAGCAGTAAGTGAGGTGGTCGGGGTTGATGCTAAACCATCGCCGACGTTCGGCGCCATGGCAAGGCAATCGACCCGAACGCGCGCGCTGACCACATGGCTGATTGTTTCATCCGCGATTTAATATTACGCTGTTTGAAAACGAACAATACGAACGGGCTACCGACATGAGCGAGTGCTTTCAGGCGCCGGTCTCGGCGCTTCTTATGGGATTGCTTTTGCCTTACCTCGCCTACCGCTACGCGGCCGGACATCGTCCGTTCTGGTCGTGTGCGCTGACTTGGCTGACCATCGCAGGCAGCGGACTTTCGCTCTTTGGCCATGCCTACCTATGCGCGGGAGCAGATTGGATGCACGCGCTGGGCGCATTGTGGCTTGGTGCGCTCGCCGGCGCGCTCTACGCCTTGCACGTCCACGGCGTCCAAAATCGCTTCGCCGAACGTGCGGCGGAAGTCGATACGCGAAATTTATTGCAGCTTGCGCTCCCCGTGGAGGTCACCTTTTGGCTCGCGACCGGGATCATGGCGCTGTGCGCCGCACTGCTCCAGACCCCCGCCCTACACCAATCTCAAATCGCGACGTTTTGTTGCTCCACGTTGTTACTGGCAGCGATGGTGCTGGCATTTTATCTCTACTGTTGCCGCGCCCGGATAACGCCCGAGGGTATCCATGGCTGGAGCCGTTGGGGCGTGCCCTGCTTTATCGCGTGGACGGATATCACGCATATTCACCACGCCGGTTTCGGTCTGGCGTTCGCATTTCGCTCGCGCGATCAAGCGACCACGGTTTATCTGCCACTCGCCCTTAACGGCATGGCGGGCCTGTTGGAGCGCTTACGCGCCAGTTTGCCGAGCCGCGCGCCGAACGCTCGGCTCGACACCACGATCCGGGGTCTGGTCGCCGAGCGCAACGGACGTCTGCTACCGCGGCGCCTCGCCTAGCCCGGACTCCGCTCCGCCCTTGTGATTCGGCAAGGGCAATTCGATACACGCCGCCAGACCGCCGCCGAGGCGGTTGCGCAAAACCAGTTCGCCCCCATGCCGCCACGCGGCACGCTCGACGATCGCCAAACCCAAACCGGTACCCACGCCGCCACTGCGCGCCGCATCCAGGCGCTTGAACGGACGCGTGACCTGCGCAAGGTGATCCTCCGGAATGCCCGGCCCGCGATCCAGCACACAGAGCGCGACCCCGACCTCGGTCCGCTCACCCACCAGCGCCACGTGCGGACCGGCATAGCGCAGCGCGTTTTCGACCAGATTGACCACCGCCCGGCGCAAGCCTTCGCGCGCCAGCGGCAGGTGCGGCAATGCCGCGACCTCCGTCTCCAGCATCACGCCACGGCGGCGGAACTGCTCGGCGATCGCCAGCAACAACTCTGCCGGGTCGGCCTCCTCCAACGCGGCGGGTTCATTGCTCTGCGCAAACTCCAGAAACTGGGCGATCACGCGCTCCATCTCGTCGACGTCCGCGACCATCGCCTCTTGCTCAGCTGGATCCCGAACATTCAATTCGACGCCGAGGCGCAGCCGCGCCAGGGGGGTGCGCAGGTCGTGTGAAATGCCCGCCAGCAGCAGAGTGCGATCGGTTTCCTGTTGCCCGAGGTCGTAGGCCATGCGATTGAAGGCGCGCCCGAGTGCGCGAATCTCCGGCGGCCCGGTCTCGGGCACCGCGGCGGGTCGCTCACCACGCCCCAGCGCGCTCGCCGCGCGGGTGATGGCATCAAGCGGTCGGTTGATCGCGGTCACCATCAGCCAGGCCCCCAGTACCGAAGTCAGCAGCACGAAACTGCCCCACCCGGCCAAGGGCCACGGAAACGGACGCACCAGCGGGGTCCGCGGCATGATCACCCAGTATTCGTCGGCGTCGATATTGAAGCTCACCCACAGGCCTTCAACATCCTCTTCGGTGACGATGACCTGCGTGCCCTCGCCCAGCAGGCGCTTGACTTCGGTCTCGATCAAGCGGATCAGCGGGTCATCCGGCAATGGCGGAATGAGATCCTCGTAAGCCAGCGGATAAATCCGAATCCCCTCGCGCCGCGACAGGTCATCGAGCAACGCGTAGCGACTGTCCGGTCGCGCCGCGAGCAAGGCCGCGCGGGTCAAACCGACCACGCTGGCGGCGCGATGCGCAATCTGCCGCGCACGCGGCTCCTGCTCCGCCCAACGCCCCAGCAACAACCAAGCGGTCTGACTCAACACCAACACCAGCACGATCAGCGACAGCGTGCGCAGTAACAGTGAGGGTTGCCGCCAGCGCATGCGTTCGCTATTACGCGTCAGGAATGAAAACGTAGCCCACCCCCCAGACCGTCTGGAGGTAGCGCGGCTTCGCGGGATCGTCTTCGAGCAGGCGGCGCAGGCGCGAGATCTGGACATCGATGCTGCGATCGTAGGCCCCGTGCTCGCGTCCCCGCGCCAGCTCCATCAGGCGATCGCGCGACAATGTTTGGCGCGGGTGCTCCACCAGTACCCTGAGGATCGCGAACTCGCCGCTGGTAATCACTAAGGGCTGACCGTCGCGGGTCAACCGACGCAAACCGAGATTGAGCCGGAACGGGCCGAACGCAATGCGCTCCTCCACCGGCGCCGCCACCGGCGCCGCCACCGATTTGCCAGCACCGGGTCGGCGCCGCAGCACGGCCTTGATCCGTGCCACCAGTTCACGCGGATTGAACGGCTTGGCGAGATAATCGTCGGCACCCATTTCGAGACCGACAATCCGATCGACGTCGTCACCGCGCGCGGTCAACATGACGATCGGCACATCATCCTCCGCGCCGCGCAACCGCCGGCACACCGACAAACCGTCCTCCCCCGGGAGCATCAAGTCCAGCACCACCAGGTCGAAGCGATGCAGCCGACGCTCGTCATCCATCTCCATCGCATTCGCCACGGTCGTCGCCTCAAAGCCCTGCTCGCGCAGGTAACGACCCAGCAACTCGCGCAGGCGCGTGTCGTCGTCCACCACCAGCACTCGGGGCGGCATCTCATTCATGGGCGAAGTGTCCTCCGTACGGTGCCGATTTCGGCTGGCCTTCCCCAATGTGTAGCGTGTCGCGGGTCACATTACAGAAATATTTTGTTACAAATTCGTCCATCGCTGGAAAAACTTCATTAACGAGTTCGGCGTAACCTAACACGAGTTGCAGGAGGGATTCGGGCTCGGTGTCCTCCCCCACGAAGTGTTCCCCCTTTCCAACACCGCGGGTCCCTCCGGCAACGCCCATCACCTCGCAACTCGGTGAAAAACGGACAAAGACGGAACTTCGTGCAAACTTCCCCCGAATGAGCCAGAGACCAGACCGACAGCGCCTGATCACGCTCGTTGCATTCGTCACTCTGAGCGCCGTCGCATCCGCACAGCCGTTGCCACCGCCCCTGTCAACCCTCGCGTCGCAACTCAGCCTCGAAGAGCGGCAAGCGCTGCGGCGGGATATCGAACGCTGGTCGAACAGCGTCAAACCGGAACGTTCCCAGTTCGACGCACGCCGCGACGAGTTGCGCGCGCTGGCGCGCGAGCGTTTCCGCGAAGCCGACCTCAACGACGACAACTGCCTTGACCCGCGTGAGATCGAACAACTCAATCCGCGTCTGCTCAAGCATTTTCCGAATCTCGATCGCGATGGCGACGGTCTGGTGGGCTTTGATGAATTCCTCGAAGCCATCAACGACCGCAACCGCCACGTCCGGGATCAGGCACGCTGATCGCGGCCAGCGCGATATCCCTGTGCGCGTAACGGTTGAGTGGCATGCAACTCAGGCACTAGACTATCGAGCCCCGAAACGAGTCGACGAGGATCCCCAATGCACAAAACCCTACTACTCGCTTGCGCCGTGCTGTTTGCCGCGCTCGCCGGCACCGCGTTCGCCGACACGAAGAAAGAAACCAAAACCGCGCCTGCGCCTATGATGCTCGACATCAATCAGACCGTGGTCAAGCAACAACTGGCCGACGGCGTCAGTGCCGACGACGCAATCGAGGCGATGAAGTCCAAATCCAACGAGCTGAACATGAAGTTCGTGGCCCATCAACCGCTCTCGCAGGAACTTGAGGCGCGCGGTGTCGAATCGGGTCGACTGGAGATCTTCCAGTTTTGTAATCCCATGGACGCCCACGAGATGGTGAAGTTCAATCCGATCTTCGCCGCGTATATGCCGTGCCGAATCGCGCTGGTCGAGGACAGCGAAAAGAAACTCTGGCTGATGATGTTGAACCTCGATATGTTGATCAACAACACACCGTTGCCGCCGGAACTCAAGGCGATCGCCGAACGCGTCAATACCACCCTCACCACAATCATGAATTCCGCCGCCCAGGGCGAATTCTGAACCCGCCCGACCCGCGGGCTGGCGAGCGTCCCGCGGGTCCTGTTTCGCCGGGCGCGGCTCGGTATACTATGCGGCAATAACGACTACCGCAGCCGCTCACCGTGAAATTGCCGCCCGCCCCTCGCCTGCTGTTCACTCTGCTCGTCACCCTTGCCGTAGCGCCGTGGTCGGCGTTGCAGGCCGATGTCGCGCTCTTGATCCATGGCTATCTCGGCGATGCCGATTCGTGGCGGGTCGCCGGTGTCGAGCAAAGCCTGAGCGCAGGCGGTTGGGAAAAGGCCGGTGTCTGGGTGGCGCGGCCGCAGGGGCCGCAGCTATACGCCGCCAAGCCGGCGGCGACCGATCAGATCTATTACCCGGTCGCGCTGCCCGCGGGCGCCCCGGCGATGATTCAGGCCGATGCCCTCGAAGCGATCGTACGCGCGGTCGAGGCGCGTCACCCGGACACGCCACTGCACCTGGTCGGTCACTCCGCAGGCGGCGTGGTGGCACGGTTGAAGCTATTGCGCCACGGCATCGGTCGCGTCGCCAGCCTGATCACGATTGCTACACCCCATCTCGGTACCGAGCGCGCGTGGCAGGCGATCGAGGCCACCAACGGCGGCGGCCTGTTCGGACCATTCAAGCGGATGCTGACCAAACAGGCGATTGGCGCCGACACCTATCACGCCGTGGAAGCTTCGCGCGGCCTGCTGGCCGATCTTGGACCAGCCGTGCCCGGCTCACTGCTGTTCTGGATGAACCAGCAATCCCACCCGGAAGTACGCTACGTCTCGGTCATTCGCACCGCGGGCTACAACATGGGGGGCGACATGATCGTCCCGGCCTTCAGTCAGGACATGAACCAGGTGCCTACCCTACGCGGTCGCAGCGAGGTGGTACCCGTGGTGCAGGACCATCTGTTGTCACCCGTTGATGGACACATCCTGCTTGCCTTGCTCGGCAACGGCCGGGCAACGGGCTCGCCCTAAGGTTCGCCGAGCCGGCGTGAGGGTATCGCCGGCCACCGCCATCAGGCGTGCCGACAGCGGAATCGCGTCGCCAGCCAGGCCCTGCGGATAGCCCCCACCGTCCCAACGCTCGTGATGACTGTAGGCGATCTCCTTCGCGAAGCGTAGGAATGAATCGCCACCGTTGCCCAACTCGCGTTCCGCGTGGTCAATTGCATCGCGCCCGAACTCACAGTGCCGCTACATCACCGCCCATTCGTCACGATTCAGCTTGCCGGGTTTGGCCAGAATCCGGTCTGGAACTGCGACCTTGCCGACATCGTGTAGCGGAGCGGACTTGAACATCAACAGGATGGTTTCGTCGTCGAGTTGACCCTTGAACCTAGATTCCTCGGTTGACCGCCGTTTGAGAACGTAATGCGCTGTATTCGCGACAATACTGTAGTTTATTCGGCTACACCTTCCGGGTGCACTCGGGCACGTCCAACCGAGGATTCTAGGTTGAACCACAGATGCCCGCGGAGGTGCTGCGCCGGCGCTTTGACATAGTGTTGCGTGCGGCGGATGTGATTCGCGGTTTCCTGATCACGCGCCGCCACCAGCGAACAAAAAGCCGTGATCGTCGCCCCTTGCGCGGCAATCACCTCCTGTTTGCGGCGCACCAGTTCTTCGGACTGACGCACGACCTCGCGGGTACGCATGGCGACGAGCCGCTCGAGGTCATTGTTGCGCTCGCGCAGCAGCCGCGTCGCGCACGCGAGACAAAGGTGATTGCGTACGCGCGCCAGCACGACCGGTGCCGAGAACGGCTTATGGATAAAATCCTCCGCCCCGAGCGAGAACCCAGTTTCCTCCTCGGCCGCGCGCTCGAGGCTGGTTAAAAAAATCACTGGAATATCGCGGGTCGTGGCATCGGCCTTAAGCCGGCTACACATTTCGAAGCCGTTCATTGTCGGCATCATGACATCGCTCAAAATCAGATCCGCGCCGCCGCCAGCTGTGAGATGGTCGAGCGCCGCCCGTGCGCTTCCGACCAGATGCAAGGCATAGTGCGGCTGTAATAGCGACTCCAGGATCAACAGGTTCTCGGGTTGATCGTCAACCACGAGTATCTTAGCGCGTCTATCCACCTCATCCCCCGCGATACTCAATTCACGCCGGCGCCAATGGAGCCTCCTGGTGGCTGGACATTTCCGCTAGCATGGTATCCAGCGCCGTTGCGAGCTGGATCGCCTGTTCGGCGCTTTGGTCCACCTGCGCGGCATGGGCGCTCAACTCGCATTGTCGCGCCAGTTCGAATACGCCTTGCGCCTTTAGATTGCCACTCATTCCCTTCACGCTGTGCGCCAGAAAGCGCAGCGCTTCGATATCGCTTGCCCGCGCAGCTTCCCGCAGGCGCTGCGGTGTGAGCGCCTGGCTTTGCAGCGAGACCGCGACAACCTTGTCGACGAAGCTCGCCCCGCCCGGCAAGCTGCTTGCAAGCGCCGCCCAGTCGACGATCGTTGGAGCGCTGGTGAACGTCTCCTCACTGCCAGCCGAGGATTCGATGTCGGCGGCTTCAGCCCCGGGACCTCGGCCGACACAGCGCTGGATCGTTGCGACCAACAGCGACAGATCAATCGGCTTGGCTACGTGCTCAACCATTCCCGCCGCGATACAGCGTGCGCGCTCCTCGGGCATCGCGTGCGCCGTGAGCCCAATCATCGGCAGCCCTGGCGCGAACTCGCGAATACGGCGCGCCGTTTCGTAGCCATCCATCCGCGGCATCTGGATATCCGTCAACACCACATCGAACGCCGCTGCCCCGTCCGCACGTAGTCGCTCCAAGGCTGCGACCCCGTCTTCGGCGCACACCACCTCGGCGGCCTCAACCATCACCATCTCTTCGAGCACCAAACGGTTGACCTCATTGTCCTCGGCGGCGAGCACCCTGAACCCTGCGAGACGCGGACCGTTGTTAACCGAAGCCGGCCTGTCCGCGCCCGCCGCGAGCAGGTGACGCACACGCAGGGGTCGCTCGATGACGACGAGTTGCTCGCGGAGCGCATCGAGCAGCGGAGGTGACGCCCCGGGGGTGCAGAGCAGCATAATTCGGGCGCTGCGCTCGATCGCCCGCTGCAACTCCGTACAAGCCCCTGCCTCGCGTAGGCACTCACAGCCCAGTATGACCGGGCCGTCGTTCATTGACTTCGCGAGTTGCTCACAATCAGATCCGACGCCAATTACCGGGTCCAGACCTTTCTCGATCGACCGCGCGACCAGCTTGATCCCGCGCTCGCGCAGCGGCTCAACCAGCGCGGTATATTCGTGCGCCGGCAGGCCCACCGCCACCAAGGTCGTGAAACTGGGCGGGCAGGTCGCGGCCTCGGCCACGGTTAACGGCAGGCACACTCGAAACACTGAACCTTTGCCGGGATCGCTTGCTACCTGAATCGTACCGTGCAGTAGACGCGCCAGCCGCTGGCTGATCGCGAGGCCCAAACCGGTCCCACCGTAACGACGAGTGGTGGAGCCATCGCCCTGCTCGAAGGGGGTGAAAACACGCCCGATCTGCTCCGCCGTCATCCCGATCCCAGTGTCCGTCACGGTAAATATGATTTGTCCAGCGGCGCTTCGCACATCAAGTCCGATCGCGCCGGCGGCAGTAAATTTCACCGCATTGGCGAGGAGCTTGACGAGAACCTGAGAGATTCGCAGCGGATCGCCAACGCACGATCGTGGTTAATCGATCGCCTCGTTGACCGAAAACGCGAGATTCTTGGCGTATGCCCGGGCCGAGGTGACGTCGACCACGCGATCGATCACCTTGCCAAGGTTGAAACGCACCAACTCTAATCGCAGTTTGCCGGCCTCGATCTTGGAGAAATCCAGCACATCGTTGACTGCACCCAGCAGCAATTGGCCTGAGAGCCTGTGAAAATATCCCGCGATCTACTGCGGCCGCCCCTGGGCGCGGTGTCCTGCGTTGCAAGAGGCCCGAAATCGGGTCATGTAGGCCCGCTACACTCCCCAATTTCGGACCCCTTGCGCCTTGTTCACCACGCCCAGGGTCGCCCTCGCGACGATCGAGGATGTTTTCACAGGCTCTGAGTCGAGAATATGCGCAAAGGTATCGTGCGCCTTGCGCCCTTCGCGCTCGCGCAGCCCGACCTGCGCCAGACCGAGCAAGGCGTTGAGCGGGGTGCGAATTTCGTGACTCATATTGGCGAGAAACTCACTCTTGGCGCGCGCCAGACGCTGAGCCTCCGCGAGTGCGGCTTCGCGGGCGGCTTCGGCCTCGCGCCGGGTGGTAATATCGGCAAATCCCACCACCGCGCCGACGATCTCGCCCTTGTGATACATCGGTTGGGTCGCATACTCCACCGGAACCGCATGTCCATCGCGGTGCCAAAACACCTCGCGGTCACTGCGCACCGCCTCACCGCGATCCAGCGCCGCAAGCATCGACCAGCTTGCGCGCGGGTAAGGAATGCCACCGCGACCCGAATTCTGAATGGTTTGATGGACATCGCGGCCAATCAGGTCCGCCGCGGAGTACCCGAGCAAACGGCAGGCCGCCGAATTGACGAAGGTGAAACAGCCCCGCGCGTCAAAGCCGAAAATCCCGTCGGCGCTGGATTCGAGGATCAAACGCAACTGCCCTTCCGTCGCTTCGAGTTCGGTGGTGCGTGCGGAGACCAGTTCCTCCAGGTGCGCTTGGTGCATCTGCAACGCCTGCTGCGCGCGGCGAATTTCGGTCACGTCCTGCGTCGTTCCAATCGCGAACCGCGGCGACCCGGCCTCGATCGTGATCTCGGCGCGCTCGCGCAGCCAACGCAACTCGCCGCTTACCTCGATACGGTGTTCGATATCGTAAGGTGCGCCCGCGAGCGCCGCGTTCCATGCCCGCGTGACCCTATCGCGATCTTCAGGCAGGACCATCGCGAAGAACGCCTCGGAATCAAGCGGGCGGCTCATCGGCATCCCAAGCAGGCGGTAGGTCTCCTCGGACCAATTGAGCACATCCGTCGCCAGGTCAAGGGTCCAACTGCCGGTGTGCGAAACCGCCTGCGCCTGGCGCAGTGCGCGCTCGCTGTCACGCAAGGCCCCTTCGATTCGCTTGCGCTCGGTAATATCCACCGCGCTGATGACGACATGCAGTTTGTCGCCCATCGGCAATGGCCCAAGACTGATCTCGAGCGGAAACTCGCGGCCGTCGCGGCGGCGGCCATACGGCTCGCGTTCTTCGCCCATCGGTCGCGGTTTGGGGTCACCGATATAGTCCCGAAAATGCGTGTGATGACTGCCGTGGAACCGTTCAGGGACCAACGCGTCGATCGAGGCACCGGTTAGTGTTCCGCGCGGGTAACCGAATATCGATTCCGCTTTGGCGTTGGCGCGCACGATGCGACCGCCCTCGTCGACCACGAGCATCGCGTCGGGCGCGGTATCAAGAATCAAGTTGGCGCGCGCGTCGCTCTCACGCAGCGCGGCCTCCATCGCCTTGCGCTCAGTCATGTCGAAATGCGTGCCGATCATGCGCTTGGGCTGACCGTCGGCCGTCCATTCGATGATCTTGCCTCGATCGAGGATCCAGCGGTAACTACCGTCCTTGGCGCGAAGTCGATGCTCGCTTTGGTAGTAATCGACCTCGCCGAGGCCATGGACCCAACGTTCGACGCCATCGCCGACCCGAACGATCGGATATCTGCGGTCGAACCGCAGTCGCCGCGCAAAGCAATCGCGCAGGTACTCCTGCAGCTCCGCGCGAATATCCTGGCGGAGCACCAGCCCCCAGCCTTCGGACGTACGCTCGAAACGCTCGTCGATGCCAAAGATCTGGTCGAGCATTTCCGAGCTCGTCCAGCGATTGGTCTGAATGTCGTAGAAATAACTGCCGATGCGCGCAACGTGCTGCGCCTCGCGCAATTGGCGCTCGCTTTCTTGTAACGCGCGCGCGATCCGGTTGCGTTCGGTGATATCGAGGTGAGTCCCGACCAGGCGTCGAGTGGCGTCGCGGTCGGCTGTCACCAGCGATGCCCGGGACAAGATATCGAGATAATGGCCATCTCTATGCCGCATCCGAAACTCGACCACGAAAAGCTCGAGCCGACCACCGAGATAGTCGTGCACGATCGCAAGCACGCGCGCCTCGTCTTCCGGATGGACCAGCGTGCGCCAGGTATTCAGATCGCCGGCCAGTTCATCGGCACCATAACCCAGCATGGACTTCCATCGCGGCGAGTAATACACCGCGTCCGTCGCCAGATCCCAATCCCATAATCCATCGTTCGCGCCGTTCATCGCCCGTTGCAAACGCTCCTCGCTCACCCTGAGTGATTGGATCGTCTCGGCGCGGCGCACCTCCTCCTGCATGTAGGCCAAGGCGAGACTGAGTTCGGTCGCAAGATCCTCCAGCAAGCGCAGTTGAGTTTCGTCGAGCGACTCGGTGCCGTTGCTGCGATGCAGCGTGATCACCGCCTCTACCGACTGGTCCACGCGGACTGGCAAAATGAGTATTCCGTCCGCGTCGAATGCCTGCGCGTAACGCTGCCAAATCTCGCTGCCGGGCGTGTGCGCGGGCACGTGACTGTTGAACGGGAGCGCCGAACTTAAAGCCGATCCGAGTCCATCCGGCGATTTGGCCGTATCGGCCAGCGCGACGTTGAGCGCGTGCTCGCGCGCACGGTCACCGGCCCGCACGAACACCGCGAACGCGCGGGCATCCTCCGCCAGCCCGCCGATCCAGACGAAGTCAAAACCGCCGCGGCCTACCGCGGCCTCGCAGACGGTGCGAAATAAAGACGTCTGGTCGCGGTCATGGATGACGGCTCGATTGACCTCACCCAGCAGGTCTCTGATCCCCTGCGTCCGCTCGCTCGCGGCGAGGCGAGCCGCGAACTGGCGCTGCGCCAAACGGATCAGTACATAAACCAGCGCGGTCGAGAGAAGTACGTAACCCAGACCCTTTTAGGTTTGCAGGTGCGTGATCTCGTTGATCTGCCGCCCAAGGCCGGCGACGAAGCGGTCGCTCAGTAAAATCCACAACGCACCCAGCAACCCGTAGAGACCGGCCAGAGCGATGGCATGAACTCGAGAAGCATTTCGTAACACGGCCGTCCCTGGTTAAATGGCTTGAATCCCGAACACGTGCGCAGGCCCGCGATACCGCACACCGTTGCGTTGGGCGCAACCGGATGCAGCGATCGAACGCTTTGCCCACAATGGAAAAGCGGCTTCGGATACCTCTCACACCGTCATCGTGAATTGAACTGGCGGTCCAAGAGTATGCCCTCGCCGCGATGCGCTCAATAGCGTTGTTTATCAATCAGGACATCGATCATGGCGCACGCTTTTCCTATACGTTTCAACATGTAGTGAAGCCGGTGAAAGTAGCCCGAAACGCATGACCGCCGGTAACACAATTTGGCCCGATGCCTTCAATGGGACCGCGCGCACGCGACCCGATGGCAATGCTTGGTCGCCTTGGTGAAATGGCTTTACCGCTCAGGATTCGGTCACGTTGCGACACACCTCATCCCGCGATACCGGCCAACGCTGGCAACCCGCACCCGCATTCGGCTAGAATCCGCAGCGCGACGGAGAGGTGGCTGAGCGGTCGAAAGCGGCGGTCTTGAAAACCGTTGAAGGGTAACCTTCCGGGGGTTCGAATCCCTCCCTCTCCGCCATCTACCCTTTAAGCCGTTGAAAAACTTGAATTATCTTGTTTTTCAATCGCTTGAAATCGCCGAGTGGTACACAGAGGTGGTACACAAGCCCCCTGGAAGTGCCGCTCGTCATGAGAAACCAAACCCATCTGTTCAAGCGTGCCGGGTTGCACGACAGCCCCCTGAAGGCGTTGGATCGGCAACTCCAGAAACTGGAAGTCCAGATCGAGACCTGGCACCGGGAGAACGCCGCCAGCAAGAAACGGGCACAGATTCCCGGCATCGGTTCGATCAAGTCCGATGCGGGCAATCGGTTGGCCGGGGTGATGGAGCGGACCGACAAGAACGCGGCCGTGGCGGCATCACCGCCAGACGAGTGCCACGCAGATGCCTCAGCTTCAATCCGGCAAGTGCCCGGCCTCCTCGCGTTTGGTGCGCAGATAACGTGCGTTGTGCGGGTTGGTCGGCGCGACCAGAGAGAGGCGATCGACCACTTCGATGCCACCGGCTTCCAACGCGCGGATCTTGTCCGGATTATTGGTGAACAGGCGGACCCGCGCGATGTCGAGTGCCTTGAGCAAGGCGCAGGCGACGCGAAAATCGCGCTCCTCGGCGCTAAAGCCGAGGTGCCGGTCCGCTTCGAGGGTGTCCATTCCGTTGTCCTGCAAACCGTAGGCACGTAGCTTGTTGGCGAGGCCGATACCGCGCCCTTCCTGCGCGAGATACAACAGCACGCCGCCACCCGCGGTAGCAATCCGCTCCACCGCGGTGCGCAACTGGTCGCCGCAGTCGCAGCGCAAGCTGCCGAGCAGATCGCCCGTCAAGCAGGCGGAATGCAGCCGCACCGGAACCGGCGCGGTGAGATCCGGCGCGCCGATGACGATCGCCACGTGCTCGTTGTCGCCGTAGCGCTCGCGAAACAGGATGAACTCGCAGGCTTCGTGCTCCGCCAACGGTATCCGAGCGCGGCTGACGAGGCGCAAAGCGGTGGCGCGAAGCCGCGCGTAATCGGCGACGCTGGTCGCCACCAGACGCGGCACCTCGGGATCGGGCGTCGCCCCGACTTCCCACACCAACATCGCCGGCAGCAATCGCGCCTGCATCGCGAGATCCAGTGCGACGTGGGTGAACGCATGGTCGCCCTCCAGCGGCGCGGGTGCACCGGCGCTGGACCGCCCGGCCGGATCTAAAAGCGCGCCACTCAGGCGTTGCAGCTCGGTCAACCCGAGCCCAGGGGCGATACGCAGCCGCGCGCCGGGCGACGTGATCACCTGGCCAAGCGCCGCGAAACGGTTGCGCGTCAGGCACAGAAATAGCCCCGGGCGGTCGCGCAAGGCTTGCCAGCGAGTTTCGGTGAGCGCTTCGACGGGCAAAATTCGCCACGCCGAGGTCGCATCGGAGAGATCGATCTCGCGTCCCCGGCGCAGTTCATGGATGATCCGGTCCACGGCGCCCGCGGCGTCGGAATAGTCGTCGTCACTCATGGGTAAGGGTTCTACGTGTGCATATTTGGCTTAGACTGGCGAGGATAACCGTCATTTCAGGTAGATCCGCAAAGCCCATGGTGATTGCTGAATTATTCGCCGCGCAGCCGCATGGCGTGCTGCGCGCGACACGAGCGCGTGCGGAACCGCCTACGCTGCCATGCCTATCCTGACCCCGGAAGACAGCTGGCGATTACTGCTCGCGCTTGCCGACGCACGTCGCGCCGGTGACTTTCCGACCGGCGAATTCGCCGTTCAGCACAACGTGCGGACGGCCAGAATCGATTGGCTGCCCGCCAGCGCAGAGGGCCTCGCCGCGTTCGCGTCATCCAGCGGCTGGTCGCTGGCGCCAACCTTGCCGGCGGACACCCGCGCCTTGCTCGACCTCTACCTGCCGCTGGTCGCACCGCTTGGTGAATCGGTACGGGTCATCGCACAGCTCGGGCAGAGCATCGATGGCCAAATCGCCACCGGCGACGGCGATTCCTACTACGTGACCGGTGCGGAGAGTTTGGTCCACCTGCATCGCCTGCGGGCGCTTTGCGACGCCGTCATCGTCGGCGCGAATACCGTGGCGATCGATAATCCACGTTTGACGACTCGGCGCGCCCCGGGGCCAAGCCCGGTCCGCGTTGTGCTCGACGCCAGCGCCCGCCTTGATCGCACCCGTGCGCAGGTGTTCACCGACGGTGCCGCGCGTACCCTCGTCGTCCACCAGCCTGATGCGAATGCGCCCGATACCGCCGACCCCGACACGCTGAACGTCGCGGTCCGATCGAATGGCCTCGATTTGCACGATCTGCTGCGACAACTTGGCGCACTCGGACTGCGCACAATCCTGGTCGAGGGCGGGGGAATGACGATCTCGCGGTTTCTCGAAGCCGGCCTGCTCGACCGGCTGCACATCGCGGTCGCGCCACTGATTATCGGTTCGGGGCGACCGGGCATATTGCTGCCGCCTATCGCGCGCTTGAGCGAGGCGTTGCGCCCGGCGCATCGGGTGTTTCAACTCGGCGCCGACATTCTGTGGGACTTCGATCTCCGCAAGACTGCGCCGATCACGACCGAATAGCCTCCGCTATCCGCTACCCGTGCGGGAAATGAGATCGCGCAAACGCGTATTCGCCGGCGCCGACGGTGATCCGCCACCGGGGACGGCGCACCGCCCGCACCACACCATTTACATCCCGATCAACTCGGCGTGGACACCGTGATGCCGCACCGAATGCAGGATCCGTTGCGACGAAATCAAATCGGGATCGTAGTCGACCACCAGCAAATGCCGACGATTTTCGTGCACACAGGCGCTGATGATTCCAGTCGCTGTGCCCAGGTCCTTTTCCAGATCGCGCAGTCGGTGCTCGTCGAGCGTTTCATCGATATGCACCACGATATCAGCGTGCCGTCCGGCCATGATCCGATACCTCCGGGTAAATTCGCGTTGACAACCGTGCAGGGCACCCACCCACAACCGATGGCGCGATGCACGCGGACAATAGACCCATGCCGCAGTCGGTCTGGCAGCGAGGCCGTCACTGCATCATGCCGTCTACGTAAAAAACTATAGAACGCGCGCGCGGTTTCGCAAGTCGTTACCTGCCGCGCCCCGCTCGCGCAGCAATATCGACATGCCCCACCACCAGGCGCGAAACGCCCGCTTCAAGCCAACGCTCCCGACGTGCCTGCCACGCGCGGAAGGTCGCGCGACCCGCCGGATCGACTTCGCTCGCGGCCGCCGCCCAACCATCGAACAACATCCGCTGCAACTCGCGCGCGTCGGGCGCGACGACCCAATCGCTCGGCGCTTGCGCGACGTCGAAGTCCGCCGCCGTCAGCGCGGCGCTAACCGCCGCGATCGCACCGGGACCGAGGGCTGGCCCGAAGCCCTTGTCGCGGATCTGGTGGCGATTGACGAGCGTGCGCACCGTCGCGTCGAGTGGGTCGGCAGGCGCAAACTCGATCCGCCCGTCGTAATTGAGCGCGAACAACACCGCAACTTCCGCCGCCCGGCAATGATCAACCACTCGCGTCAACCAATCCGCCCCGACCAGATCGAGCAGCGCCGATGCGGTTACCAAATCAACCTGCCCCCACGGCAACGCGTCGAGTGCGCGCGCGCCGTTTGCGCGCTAATGACGACCACCCGCCCCACCGCAGCAAGTGCGCGACGTTCCTGGGTGAAAAACCACGCGCGCAAGTCCGGATCCAACCCGGTTTCGTTCGCCAATGGATAATGCCGCGATCCGCTTCGGCGTCAGCCTGTGGGCCAAGCTTCCGCTCCTGCTCACGCCCCTTACC
>CAZUJU010000055.1:0-17489 GCA_964620675.1 uncultured Thiotrichales bacterium
GGCACCAAATAATGATTGCTCAAGTCGTTGGGGATACCGAGTCACGTCGCAGTCTCGCTAGTTCTGTCAACCGTTCAGAGTCGATACCGCGCCCCGAGCAGACCGTTCCAGGCCTTGCCTGCCGACCTGATGGGTGTCCATCGCGGGGCGGATGCCATTGTGCGTGAACTATTGGCACATCTACCCCAACAGGATACGCAGACACGCCCATCGCGGTTCTCGCGCTAGTGCGACCTGACCGGTGGCGAGGAAAGGCGTCAGTCGGCTGTGCCTCGGATTTTATCGTCACTGCGGGTCCGCGCGCGCCGATCCCTCTCGTTGATCGCGCCAGTGGTCGCTTAACCGCTTCAATATCCAGGGCAACGCCGCGAGCAACAGGACGGAGGCGAGCAGCGTGGGGGAGGAAAAATCCGCGAGGCGCGTGACTCCGCCGAGTTGGGCGCCCGCGTTGACGTAGACGAAGGTGCCGATGGCCATGCCGATGAAGGAGACCCAGGTGTAGGTCCATGCCGATAGGGTCGTGAGTCCGGCCGCGACGTTGACGACCGCGAACGGGATCACCGGCACCAGACGCAGGCTGAACAGGTAGGCGGCGCCGTCGGTGGCGATGCGGGCGTCGAAGCGGTCAAGCCGGTCGCCGAGTCGTTTGCGGGCGTAGGGGCGCAGGAAATGGCGGGTAGCGAGCATCGTCGCGGTCGAGCCCAGGGTGCAGCCGGCTAGGCAGATTGTCGTCCCCGTCGTCGTGCCGAATCCGGCGCCGGCCAGCAGCATCAGCACCGAGGCCCCGGGCAGGCCCAGCGCCGCGAGCAGCGCGTGGGACAGAAACAGGGCCAAAGCGCTGATGACCGGGCGGTTCGCGACGAACTCCAGCACTGTGGCGCGATGCTCCCGCCAGAGTCTCTCGGTCCCCGCGCTCAGTTCGGGGAGATAGTCGATTAGGCCCAACGCCAACACCAGCACTAGGCTGGCCACGGCGACGATACCCCACTTACCAATCCGGCGGGATACGCCGCTGGGCACCTTGGACGCAAGGCCCTTATGATCGTGAGGATTCAACGCGGTTCGCGGGCGATGTCGTAAGTGATCGATAATGCGGATCATGCACGAATAACGTGCGCCGCGTGAATACATCCGTGTGGAGCGCGCGCGGATCCACAACAAGAACCGCAATCCGAGGCCATCATGGAACCTAAAAAAATTGCGTTAATTCTCGCCCTGGGCCTCGCGATCGTGGCCTTTTTCGCCTTCGATCTGGGTCAATATCTGAACCTGGAAGTGCTTAAAGCACGCCAGGCCGATATCGAGGCGTTTCGCGAGACGCGCCCGTGGCTTACGGCGGGGGCTTTTTTCCTGATCTATGTGCTTGTTACCGCGTTGTCGTTGCCCGGCGCGCTGTTGATGACGCTGGCCGGTGGCGCGATCTTCGGTTTGGGTTGGGGCACGCTGATCGTCTCGTTCGCGTCGACCATCGGCGCCACGCTGGCCTTCGTCGTGGCGCGCTTTCTGTTGCGTGAGCCGGTGGCGCGACGCTTCGGCCCGCGACTGGCGGCGATCGATGCCGGGGTTAAGCGCGAAGGGGCGTTTTACCTCTTCACGCTGCGTCTGGTGCCGATCTTTCCATTTTTTCTCATCAACTTGTTGCTCGGATTGACCGCGATGAAGGCCTGGACCTTCTATTGGGTCAGCCAAATCGGCATGTTTCCGGCCACCCTTGTGTACGTGAATGCGGGGACCCAGCTCGGGCGCCTTGAGTCGCTTGCGGGGATTCTCTCGCCGGCGCTGCTGGGCTCGTTCGCGTTGCTCGGCGTGTTTCCTCTGCTGGCGCGCCGTTTCGTCGAGTGGATCCAGCGTAGGAAGGTCTACGCCGGCTGGACCCGCCCGAAGCGCTTCGACCGCAATCTGGTGGTGATCGGCGCCGGCAGCGCGGGGCTGGTCAGTGCCTACATCGCGGCCGCGGTGAAGGCCAAGGTGACGCTGGTCGAGAAGCACAAACTGGGCGGTGACTGCCTGAACACCGGCTGCGTGCCTTCCAAGGCACTGATCCGCTCGGCCCGGTTGTTGTCCCTCATGCGGCGGGCGCGGGAGTTTGGTATTGAGGCCGGCGATGCGCGCGCCGACTTCGCGGCGGTAATGGCGCGGGTGCGCTCGGTGGTCCGGGCCGTAGAGCCGCACGATTCGGCCGAGCGTTACACCGCGCTCGGCGTCGAGGTCGTGCGGGGCACGGCGCGGCTGGTTTCGCCCTGGGAGGTCGAGATCGCGACCGAGGGTGGCGACACGCGCACGCTGAGCGCGCGCGGTATCGTCGTCGCAACCGGCGCGCGCCCGGCGGTGCCGCCGATCCCAGGCATCGAGGCGACCGGCTACCTGACCTCCGACACGGTCTGGGACCTGACCGAGTGCCCGGCGCGCTTGCTCGTACTGGGCGGTGGCCCGATCGGCTGCGAACTGACCCAGTCCTTCGCGCGGATCGGGGCGCGGGTCACGCAGGTGGAGATGGCGCCGCGCTTGCTACTGCGCGAGGACCCGGAGGTCTCCGAACTTGTCGAGCGTCGCTTCCGCGCCGAGGGCATCGACCTGCGCCTGGGCCATCGTGCTAAGGCCTTCGTCGTCGAGGGCGGCGAGAAGGCGCTGATCGCCGAGCACGAGGGCAAGGACGTGCGCATCGGCTTCGACGCCGTGCTGGTCGCCGTCGGCCGCGCGGCCAACCTGACCGGCTATGGCCTGGAGACGCTCGGCATCCCGGTCGGACGCACGGTCGAGGTCAACGCGTTCATGCAGACCCGCTTCCCCAACATCTACGCGGCCGGCGACGTCGCCGGGCCGTATCAGTTCACCCACACCGCCTCGCATCAGGCCTGGTATGCCACGGTCAACGCGCTATTCGACCCGTTCAAGAAATTCAAAGCCGACTATTCGGTGATCCCTTGGGCGACCTTCATCGAACCCGAGGTCGCTCGCGTCGGCCTGAACGAACTGGAGGCTAAGGAAAAGGGCATTCCCTACGAAGTGAGCGTGTACGGCATCGATGACCTCGACCGCGCGATCGCCGACGGCGAGGCGCACGGCTTTATCAAGGTGCTCACCGTGCCGGGCAAGGACCGCATCCTCGGCGTCACCTTGGTCGGCGAACACGCCGGTGACCTGATCGCCGAGTATGTATTGGCCATGAAGCAGGGCATCGGTTTGAACAAGATTCTGGGCACGATCCACATCTACCCGACGCTCGCCGAGGCGAACAAATACGTCGCCGGTGTCTGGAAAAGGGCGCACGCGCCAGCGCGGTTGCTGGCCTGGGTGGAACGTTTTCATGGCTGGAGGAGAGGAACATGAATTTCGCGTCTGAGAAGGGCTGCCTGTCCCGCGGGATGGGCTCGCTTGTGGCGGTGCTGGCGTTCGGGTCCGCCATGGCCGGTGACACTGAGCAATGGGTGGGACGCTTCGACGCGGTCACGCCCACGATCCCGGAGCCCTGGGTAGTCCAGCATCTCAACGAGCGCTACCCGCCGACCCGTTACGCGTTGCGCGAATGGGACGGTGTGGTCGCGATCGAGGCCGAGGCGAAGGGGAGCATGGCGCTGCTCGGCCGTCCGGTGGAGGTCGACCTGGAGCGCACCCCGGTGCTGTGCTGGCGCTGGCGGGTCGCGGCTCCGGTCGCTACCGCGGATATGAGCCGCAAGTCCGGCGACGATTACGCCGCGCGGGTCTATCTGACCTTTGCGGTGCCGCCGGACGCGCTCAGTTTCGGCACCCGCGCGAAGCTCGCGTTGGCCCGCTCGATCTGGGGCGATGCGGTGCCCGATGCCGCGTTGAACTACGTGTGGGACAACCGCCACCCGGTCGGTACGCTGCGCGACAACGCTTACACTGATCGAACGCGGATGCTGGTGTTACGCAGCGGCGCCGGCGAAGCGGGCCGCTGGGTGAGTGAATCGCGCGATGTGCGTGCCGATTTTCGCCGCGCCTTCGGCGATCTCTCGGGCCGTCTCACCGGGCTCGCGATCGCCTCCGACACGGACAATACGGGTGAAGAGGCGCACGCAGGTTTCGCGGACTTTCGTTTCGTCGCGAACGCGGCGACTTGCGGTTGATCGCATGGCCCCGAACTGCTCAATCCTAGGTCCCGCGCTGAAAGGCCCGGTAGGAGCAGGCTTGCCCGCGATACGATGGCTGCAATCAAGGGCGAGTCAACGCCTACGTGGCAGCCCGCGTTTTCGCGACACGGCGAATGGGTCATTTCGCCAAAACACCCGTACGCACGCGACAGCGCGAGGACAAATCTGTTTGCAACCGCGGCGGGAGCGCGAGCAGACCCTCGGCAGCGACCACTGTCATTTGACCCGTGGGCATCGCCCCCTAACCGCGAGGCCTAAATGTAATGAGCCCGCGAACGCCGCGGCAATGATGCTGCGGGGCGGCACTCGCCGCTCGGCGCAGGCGCTCACCGCCGCAGGGGTGGGGGAGGGGTGCGGGTGCGTTTGAGCGTTATCGTTCCGGCGTTGAACGAGGCGGCTGGCATTCGCGCCTGCCTCGATCGTTTGCAGGGTCTGCGCCAGCGCGGACATGAACTGATCCTGGTCGATGGCGGCAGCGTGGACGAGACCCCGGCGCTTGCCGCTCCGCTGGTCGATCGCGTGCTGGGCGTCCCCCGCGGCCGCGCGCGGCAGATGAACGCCGGCGCTGCGGCGGCCACCGGCGAGGTGCTGTTGTTTCTGCATGCCGACACCCGATTGCCGGCCGATGCCGCCGAGGCCATCACCGCCGCGCTGGCGTTCCATGATTGGGGCCGCTTCGATGTCGTGATCGAGGGTCGCGCCCGGATCTTGCGGGTCGTCGCGAGGCTGATGAACCTGCGGTCGCGCCTCACCGGGATCGCGACCGGCGATCAGGCGATCTTCGTGCGGCGGACTGTTTTCGCCGCCGTCGGTGGCTACCCGGACCAACCCTTGATGGAAGACATTGCGCTTTCGAGCCGGCTCAAGCGGCTGGGATCACCCGCCTGCCTGCGCGCCCGCGTGGTGACCTCTGGCCGGCGCTGGGAACAGCGTGGGGTGTGGCGCACGATCCTGCTGATGTGGCGGCTGAGGTTGGCGTATTGGATTGGGGTACCGGCTGAACGGCTGGCCAGGCGGTATGATGCCGTGTAGTTGCCCCGCCACATCAGTCGACCGCGTAGGTCTCAGACATTACCTACGCTGCGTTCGTGGACAATTGCGTCACACGCGCTGAACCGTGCGACATTCGGAGAGCGGCGCCTGTTGGTTAACTTGCATGGCGAGGACACCGCCCCGGAGGATGAAAACCGCTCTGGGCCGGCCAGGCGGGAGACGCCGTGAACCCATCCCTGGGCTCGGCAGCCGCCTCCCTGCGCCCGACGCGCCCGTCTGGCCAACCCGGAGCGGCGCCCCTAAGAATCGGGTATTTCATGTTAACTCGCCGGCCAGTGTGACTTCCGCCGGCCCAACCCTGCTGTGAACATGTCGCTTCGCGTCCGTCTGCTCGTTTTCGCTAAAGCGCCTCGTCCGGGGCAGGCCAAGACCCGTCTGATTCCGGCCCTCGGCGCCGACGGCGCGGCGCGGCTGGCTGCACGCTTGCTCGGGTTGACGCTGCGTGCGGCGGTGCAGTCCGGCGTTGGTGCCGTTGAGTTGTGCGCGACGCCGGAACCCGGGGCGGAGGCGTGGGCCGGCATCGCGCTCCCGGCGGGCGTCGAATGCAGCGATCAGGGGCCCGGAGATCTCGGCCAACGCATGGCGTGCGCCGCGCGGCGCACGCTGGCGCGCGGCGAGGTGCCGGTGCTGATCGGTACGGATTGCCCCGAACTCGCCGCGGCGCGCATCGCCGCGGCGGTCGCCAGGCTGGCGGACCACGACGCGGTGATCCACCCGGCCCACGACGGCGGCTACGTGCTGCTGGGGTTGCGCGACTGGTGTGGTGCGGTGTTCGAGGACATGCCCTGGGGCACGGAGACGGTGGGCGCGGCGACGATCGAGCGATTGCGCGCCTGCGGGGCGCGGGTCTGGGTGGGAGCGGCGCTGCGCGACCTCGATCGCCCGGACGATCTCGCGGCCTATGGCCGCGCGGCGTCTTTTCGGTTTGAATAGCGCATCCCAACAAGAAGGCACGACATGCGCGACCCCGGCACCTTGATCCTGTTCAACTACGACTGGGACCAGAGTGGGTTCGGGCGCTGGTGCCATGCGTTTCCGATAGCGAACGCGGGATTCGATCTGTTCAGCTTTCCGAGCAACGCGCGGCTGGCGGGGTTCGATCTGGAGCGCTTCGTCGCGCGACTGGCGCGCCGGGCGCGGCGCGACGGCTGGGGCGCGGTGACTTCCAATCACGAGCAGTTCGGCGCGCTGGCGGCGGCGATGCTCGCGGAACGGATGGGCTGGCCGGGCACGCCGGTGGTCGCGGTGCTGGCCTGTCAGCACAAGCTGCACGCCCGCCGCGTACTCGAACAGGTTGCGCCGGAGTCCAGCGTCGCTAGCCGGCCGTTGCCGGCCCGATACGGGGAGACGATCCCCGAAGGGGTCGAATACCCCGTGTTCGTCAAGCCGGTCAAGGCGGCCTTCTCGGTGCTTGCGAAGGTCGTGCACAACCGCACCGAACTCACGGAACTTACCCGTTTTCGCCCTTGGGAACTGTGGGTGGTCCGTCATCTGGTCGAGCCCTTCGAGCGCGTCGCGCGCGCCCGGTTGCCTGAGGCCGGCAGTGCGCACCGCATGATGCTGGAGACGCCGGTGCGCGCGCGTCAGTACAACCTTGATGGTTACGTCCACGACGGTGAATTGCGCGCACTGGGGTTCGTCGAGTCGGTGATGTACCCTGGCACGCAGGCCTTCATGCGCTTCGTTTATCCCTGCGCTTTGCCCGAGGCGGCTCGCGCCCGGGCGCTGGATGTCGCGCGGCGCTTCCTGTCGGCGGTGGGTTATACCCACGGTCTGTTCAACATGGAGTTCTTCCACGACGCGGCCAGCGACCGGCTGACGGTGATCGAATTCAACCCACGCATGGCGGCGCAGTTCTCGGACCTCTATCTGCGCGTCGATGGGCTGGACCCGCACCGGGTCGCGCTGGAACTGGCGCACGGCCGTGATCCCGCCGCGCTGGCGCGCGCGAAGCCCAGCGCCGGGATGGCGGCGAGTTTCGTCTATCGCAGCTTTGACGCCGCGCTGGTGCCGCCGATGCCGGACGCGGCGGCGCGACGCCGGCTCGCGCGCGAGTTCCCGGACGCGCTGCTGTTTCATTTTCCCAAGACCGCCGGGCAGATCGCGCGCGATTTCAAGTGGCTCGGAAGCTACCGATACGGCATCCTGCACCTCGGTGGCCTGGATGCGCTTGATCTACACGCGCGCGGTCAGGCGGCAAGCGCGCTGCTCGGCTGGTCGTCGACCTGCGCCGACTGCGACCGGATCGCCTGGCCGACGTCCGAAATCCTGACCCTGGAGAGCCGTTCATGAAACCCCCAACCCTTTTGTTCACACTCCTGCTTGGACTTTCCCTCAGCGGCTGCGGCGCCCTGTCGGCACAGAACCCGTCGGGCAGCTACACGCCAGTCAACGCGGTCGCGACGAGCGATCAAAAACACCTCTTGCTGCAAGGTGCGGATGTGGTTGCCTACTTTACGGAGGGCCAGTACCTACCGGGCGATCCGAGCAGGGTAAGCCGGCACGAAGGTGTGACACTGTTCTTCGCCAGCGTCGAGCACCAAGCCGCGTTCGAGCGCGAACCGACCCGTTACTTGCCGCAGTTCGGTGGCTACTGCGCCAACGGCATCGCCTACGGCATCCCCTGGGGCGGCGATGCCGACACCTGGAAGATCGTCGACGGCAAGCTCTACATCTTCGGCGGTCAGGGCTCGAAGGACGCCTTCGAGTTGGACGAGAAGGGCAATCTGGCGCTGGCGAACCGCTATTGGAACGACGAGATCGTCGACAACAACAGCTTCATACAGCGCGTCAAGCGCCTGGTGTGGCGGGTGCCGCACTACCAGTCCGGCGAGGCGCTGGCCAAGGCGGTCGCCGAGAATAAGGCGAAAGCGGCGCAATGAAGTCGCCACGCCTGATCCAGATTGCCGGCGCCAATTCGCACGCCACGCGCGCGGAACTCATCGCGGGGCTCGGCGCGGCAAACCCCGCGCTCTCGCCGAAGTACCTGTACGACGCGCTCGGGTCGCGGCTGTTCGCCGCGATCACCGAACTGCCGGAGTACTACCCGACGCGCACCGAGGCGCTGATCTTCAAGCAACATCTCGCCGAGATCGCCGAAGCCGTCGGGCCGGCCGAGACACTGGTCGATCTCGGCGCCGGAAATTGCGAGAAGGGCGCCCGTCTGCTGAATCCACTTGGCGTGCGCCGCTACGTGGCGGTGGACATCTCCGCCGACTACTTGCGCGAAGCGCTTGACCGTCTGCAATTCGAGCACCCGGGTATCGACCTGCTCGGCGTCGGGCTGGATTTCTCCGAGCGGCTCGCGCTGCCCGAAGGCGTCGGCCCCGGACCACTCACGCTGTTTTACCCCGGATCGAGCATCGGCAACTTCACGCCCGAGCAGGCGCTGGCCTTTCTGCGCGAGGTGCATGCCGCCTGCCAAGGCGGGCGGCTGCTGATCGGCGTGGATCTCGTGAAGTCCGAGCGCGTGCTGGAGCCGGCCTACGACGACGCGCTCGGTGTTACCGCCGCCTTCAACCGCAACCTGCTGCTGCATCTGAACCGGCTGATCGGCGCGGATTTCGACATCGGCGACTGGCGGCATGTGGCCTTCTTCAATCGCGAGGCATCGCGCATCGAGATGCACCTGGAGGCGCTGCGCGACGTGGAGGTGCGCTGGCCGGAAGGTGGGAGACAGTTCGCGCGCAGCGAACGCATCCACACGGAGAACTCCTACAAGTGGCGGCTGGAGAACTTCAGCGCGCTGCTGGCGTCGGCCGGTTTTCGACAACCTCGGGCGTGGCGCGATCCAGATGACTGGTTCGCGGTGTTCGCGGCGGAGGCCTGATCAGTGCGCGGCGCAGGTTCGAAAGCCGTTGTGCAGGTCGTTGCGCTCGGGCGGGAAGTAATTGCGGTAGCGCGGATGCGCCATGCGCGAGGCGGTGGCGCGGCTCGCGCCGCGCAGCACGTAACGGTCGCCGAACCAGGGCGCGGAGTAGTCGCGGTAGGGGTGCGCGCTGAAGCCGGGATACGGCAGGAAGCGCGACGCCGTCCATTCCCAGACCGAGCCCCAGCGGAATTCGGGCGCGGTGACGGCAGCGATTTCCCATTCGGCCTCCGTCGGCAAACGGCGGCCCGCCCAGCGACACCAGGTCTCGGCCTCGCTCCAGGCGAGGTGCGTCGCGGGCGCGTCGAGCTCGAGCGCGCACCAGGTGCCAAAACGGCGGGCTTGCCAGAGGCCGTCCGCGCGGCGCAGGTAGCGCGGCGGCACGGCCTCGGTGGCCTCGATGAACTCGAGAAAACGCCGCCAATTCATCACATCGACGTCGATCTCGAAGGCCGGCACGTCGACTTCGTACGCGGTGAGTTCGTTGTCGAAGGCGAATCCCGCACCGTCGTAGCCCAGCTGCCAGCGTTGTGCGGGGATCGCGATCGTGCCGCTCGAAGCGGCCGGGGCCTCGGGCGCGCGGTAGAGCGTGTCAAACAGCGGGATGTCGAGCGCCTGCGCCATGTAGATGGCCGCCTCGGCGTGCATGTCCTCATGAAACAGGGTGAGGCGGTAGAAATACAGCCCGTCGTCGGTTTCCTCGGCGCTTGCGAGCAGGTCGAGTGTCTCGGCAAGGCTGTTGGCGAGATAGGCGAGGGTGGCCTTGAGGTCCGGCAGCGGCAGATACCAGCGCCGGGTATGGGCGATAAGGCTGGAGTTGTACAGCGCGTCGGCGCCGGGCAGGCGACCGAGCGGGCGCTCATGGTCGGGGTCCGCCGCGAGGCCGAGCGCGCGCTGGCGGTTGCGGGCGACCCACCAGTCCTGGAACCACGCGATGTGGCCGACTTCCCACCGCGGCGGGTTGATCTGCGCGGAGTAGGGGACGGGCAGCGCCTCGCCAATCGCGGCGACGTAGGCGTCGAGCAGGGCGAGGGTGCGCGCGCGACTCGCGCACAGGGCGGCGGCGAGCGTGTCGCGTCCGCCACAGCGGGCGGCTTCGGCGGGGCTGGTGAACAAGGGCGTCGGTGGGTTCATGTCGTTGCGTGTATGAAGAATCGACTGCACGTCCAAACGATCGCGTCGCGCCGGGGGCGCGGCGTACCGAGCCTGGGTCTCCGGCTCCGTGCGCGTTGTCAGTTGCTGCGGGCACCGCGATCCAATCAGATCGGATTTGCGCGGCTTGATTTCGTCGCGCTCGACTCGGCGGGGCTGCCTCGCGCGCCGCAATGTTCTCACAAAGCAAGGGGCGTATAAAATGCCGCGAGTGGTCATCGTGACGCCCTATTTGCGTGCGGCGAACAACGGCAACTGGCAGACGGCGTGGCGTTGGCGGCGGCACCTCGCCGGTACTTGTCAAGCGCGCATCGTCGCCGCGTGGCCGGATGAACAAGCCGACGGGGACGA
Source organism: uncultured Thiotrichales bacterium (assembly GCA_964620675.1). GTDB lineage: Bacteria > Pseudomonadota > Gammaproteobacteria > UWMA-0217 > UWMA-0217 > CAYSFW01. The sequence goes on from CAZUJU010000055.1 coordinate 10,537, forward strand.
GGTCATGATCGCGCTGCACGCGCGGCGCTCGGCGCCGTCGATCGCGGCTTGGGCGGCGGCGCATCCAGGCTGCTGCCTCGCGGTGGCGTTGACCGGGACCGATCTCTATCGCGATATCGGGAACGACGCGGCGGCGCGGCGGTCCATCGAGCTTGCCCAGGTGCTGGTGACCCTGCAGGAACTGGGGCCGCGCGTCTTGCCAGAAACGTTGCGCGACAAGGCGCGCGTCATCTACCAATCGGCCACGTCGCGCCGCGCACTAGCAAAGCCCACGTTGTTGCTGCGTGCGGTCATGGTTGGCCATCTTCGCGACGAGAAATCGCCGGAGACCCTGTTCGCGGCCGCGCGTTTGCTCGCGGAGCGGGGCGACATCCGCATCGACCACATCGGCGCGGGCCTGGACCCGGCGTTGGCCGAGGCCGCGCGCGCAACGATGGCGGCGGCGCCCGGTTATCGCTGGCTGGGCGGTCTGTCGCACGACGCGACGCGGCGCCGGATCCAGCGCGCGCACGTGCTGGTACACGCGAGCCGCATGGAAGGCGGCGCGCACGTCATCATCGAAGCCGTCGTGAGCGGCACGCCGGTGGTGGCCGCGCGGATCGACGGCAACGTGGGCATGCTCGGCACGGACTATGCGGGGTATTTCCCCTGGGGTGATGCTGAAGCGCTGGCCGCGTTGCTGCGGCGCGGCCGCGAGGATGCCGCGTTCCTGTCCGCGCTGACGGACCAGTGTCACGCCCGCGCGCCGAAGTTCGATCCACAGACGGAACGATTTGCGCTCGAATTAGTGGTCAATGATCTGATGGCGCAGGATTTCGAAGGTAACGGTCACCTTGGACGCTAACGCCACGCAGGGCGCGAGACCGCGAAATCGGCTACGCCGTGCGGCCGTTCGCGACGGTTTGGCGCGAGCCCGCCGAACGGGACCGGAATGACTGCGCCGTACTTCCGGGCGGTACGGGCGGCTTCGTCGCGGGCGGGCGCGATCGGTTCGGGTCGGCGTGTACTCGGTGTGCCGGTTGCTGCGATTCCCGTACACTGCGTCCCGTCCAACGGTCGTTTTCAGCTCGAAAGGAGAAGGCATGCAGGGCCCTGAACACCCCGCGCTACGCGATATCGTCTTTATCGGCGGCGGTCACAGCCACGCCGTCGCGCTGCGCATGTGGGCGATGCGGCCGGTGCCCGGGGCGCGGCTCACGCTGATCTGCACCGACACCGACACGCCGTACTCGGGCATGCTGCCGGGCTACATCGCCGGTCACTACGACTGCGAGGAGGTGCATATCGACGTGCGTCGCCTGGCCGAGTTCGTGGGGGCGCGCTACTACCGCGACGAGGTGACTGGCATCGACCGCGAGCGGCGGCGCGTGCTCTGCCGCGAGCGACCGCCCGTACCCTACGATTTGCTGTCCATCAACATCGGCTCGACGCCGAGGCTGGCTGGCGTCGCGGGCGCGGCCGAGCATGCCGTGCCGGTCAAGCCGATCCGGCAGTTCAACCAGCGCTGGCTGGGGTTGCTCGATCGCGTGCGCGGGCACTGGGGGCCGACCACGGTGGCCGTGGTCGGCGCGGGCGCAGGTGGGGTGGAGCTGGCGCTGTCCATGCACTTCCGTCTGCGCCGGGAACTCGCGGAATTGGATCGCGATCCTGACGAACTGCGGATGCACCTGTTTTCGGCGGGCGAGCAAATTCTCGCGACCCACAACGGCCGGGTACGACGTGCGTTTGAGACTGAGCTTGCCAAACGCGGCATCGTGCTGCACCGCGAAGCGGAGGTCGTGCGCGTGGCGGGTGGGCGCATCGAGACTCGGCGCGGCGAGACGCTTCAGTCCGACGAGATCGTCTGGGTCACCCAGGCCGGAGGCGCGGCCTGGCTGCGCGACACCGGGCTGGCACTCGACGAGGCGGGATTCATCCGCGTGCGCGACACGCTGCAAACCGAGACCGATCCTGCGATCTTCGCCACCGGCGACTGCGCGTCGTGGATCGGCCGGCCGCTCGAAAAGGCCGGTGTGTTCGCGGTGCGCATGGGGCCGCCACTGGCGGAGAATCTGCGCCGGGCGGTGTTGGGTCAGCCGCTCAAACCGTACCGCCCGCAACGGCGCTGGTTGGCGCTGATCAGCACCGGTGACCGCCACGCCATCGCCTCGCGCGGTGCGTTCTACACGCGCGGCGACTGGGTCTGGCGCTGGAAGGACTGGATCGACCGCCGCTTCATGCGCCGCTTCAGCGAGTTTCCGGAGATGGCGGCGCCGAAAGCGCAAGGTGCGTCCGAGATCCCGCTGGAAGCGGCCGAGCAGACGCAGGCGATCTCAGCGCTGGCGATGCGCTGCGGCGGCTGCGGCGCCAAGGTCGGCTCGACCGTGCTCTCGCGCGCGCTGGCCGAGGTGCTGCCGATCCGGCGCGACGACGTCCTGATCGGCCTCCACGCGCCGGACGACGCCGCCGTGCTGCGCGTCCCGGCGGGCAAGGCGCTGGTGCATACGGTCGATTTCTTCCGCGCCTTCATCGACGACCCCTGGGTGTTTGGACGCATCGCCGCCAACCATGCGCTGGGCGACATTTTCGCCATGGGCGCCGAGGCCCAGTCGGCGACCGCCATCGCGACGGTACCGCCGGGGCTCGAGTCCAAGGTCGAGGACACGCTGTTCCAGATGATGAGCGGTGCCGTGTCGGTGCTCAACGCGGCGGGCTGCGCCCTGGTTGGCGGCCACACCGGCGAGGGGCGCGAACTGGCGCTCGGATTCGCCGTCAACGGCCTGATCGACGAGGCGTTGGCCGACGTGATGACCAAGGGCGCGCTACGCACCGGCGACGTGTTGATCCTGACCAAGCCGATCGGCACCGGCACGCTACTCGCCGCCCATGCGCGGCTCAAGGCCAAGGGCCGCTGGATCGACGCCGCACTCGCTTCAATGCAGGTATCCAACCGCGACGCCGCGGCCTGCCTCGCCAGGCACGGCGCGCACGCCTGCACCGATCTGACCGGCTTCGGCCTGCTCGGCCATCTGGTCGAAATGACCCGTCCGTCCGAGGTGGATGCCGAGATCGAACTCGCCGCGCTGCCCGTGCTCGACGGCGCGGAGGAGACGGTCGCCGCCGGCGTGCTCAGCTCCCTGCAACCGGCCAACACCCGCCTGCGCCGCGCCATCCGCGATCAGGACGCCGCGGTTGCTCACCCTCGCTACCCGCTGCTGTTCGACCCACAAACCGCTGGCGGCCTGCTCGCCGGCGTCCCCGCCAGCGCGGCGGACGCTTGTCTCGCCGAACTGCGGCGGCTTGGCTACACCGATGCGGCGCGTATCGGCCGAGTGCTGCCGCTGGATGAGTCTATGGAACCGATCCGATTGATCCCATAAGAGCGGGCTGCCGGCGATGATGCGGAGAGTCGGTGCGGTAACTCGCATTTTGTTTCACGCCATCTTGCGATTGCGGTCAGTTGAGGTTTAAGCAAGCTTCGGCGGATTGGCTCGAAAGTCGAGGTGCAATAGGGTGCTGGGCTCCGGCACCAGGGATTGTATGACCTTGTGCGCTGGGTTTCGGCAGGGGTGATTGCGCTTCGCTATGCGCTGGGTTCCGGCATTGTACATGTACGTCCCTATACACTGGGTTCCGGCATTGTACATGTACGTCCCTATACACTGGGTTCCGGCATTGTTCATGTACGTCCCTATACACTGGGTTCCGGCATTCCCTGCCGGAATGACGGGGTTTTTGGTTAGCGCATGCGCCGCTTACCACCGTCACCCCGGCAGGGATTGCCGGGGCCCGGTGTCCACGGACGGGCGGGGCGCTTGTTGCAACCCATCCGGGTTCCTCGTTGCATGAACCTTGCAACCAGCGTCAGTTGAGGATTCAGCAAACTGAATCGGATTGACCCGAAATTCTGGGTAAAATGACGTACTCGGCACGAAGATCGCGCGAAAGATCACGGAATCTTGGCGCATGCGCTTTGCGCGATCGGGGCGCGTGACGTCCGTTTATGCGGGCTGAAGTTCCGGCGCCACTCACTTTCGTGGCGAGGACACCGCCCCGGAGATTGAAGGCCGCTCCGGGCCGGCCGAGCGGGAGACGCAGTGGACCGATTCATGCGAGCGCGTCAGCCGCCTCGCGACGGCTGACGCGCTCGCATGGCCGACCCGGAGCGGTAGCCCTCGGAATCGAGCTGTTTCACGTTAACCCCCGCTCAGCGCCTGGAAGATAAACACGGTGTCCTGTTCGCCGACCTGATCCGATAGGGTCTTCTTGTCGATCACGAGCTGGTTGTTGATGCTGACGTTGACATGGCGGCGCAAAGCGCCTCGGTCGTCGAGGATGTAGTCGGTGAACCCGGGCGCTATCGCGTCGACCGCGCGCAGCACGTCGGCGACCGGGCCGGGTGGCGCGTGGATGGCGCGGTTTTCCAGTTGCGGGAAGAACTGGTACAGGTGTCGGGTCATCGCGATGCTGGGCATGTTGGACTACCGGCTCTAAGGCTCAACCGAAGCGTACCGAATACACCGGTGGGAAGTGATTGCCGAGGCACTGCCAGGTCTCGCCGCGATCTTCCGACAGATAGACATTGCCGGTGCTGCTGCCGAAGCACAGCCGGTCGCCGGCGATATCGAGTCCGTGGCGCAGGACGATGTCATAGGCATGCTGCCGGGGCAGTCCCTCGCGGAAGGTTTGCCAACTCGCGCCGCCGTCGGTGGTGCGCGCCACGCACAGGCCGCCGTCGATCGCCATGCGCGCCATGTCGCTGTGGGCGGGCACAACCCAGGCAGTGCGGCCATCGTTGGCGTCCGCCGCGATGGGGAAGCCGAAATGCACGCCGTTTTTGGGTGCGCTGACTTTCGTCCAGCTGCGCGCGCCGTCCCGGCTTAAGAACACGCCGCAATGGTTCTGCTGCCAGAGGTAATCCGGCTGGGCTGGGCAGAGCGTGGCGAAATGCGGGTCGTGCATCCAAGGGTCGTTGGGGTCCGGCGAGTAATCGTTGGTCATGCCCTGGTTGCGGCCGGTCCAGGTCGCTCCCCCATCGGTCGATTCCAGGATGCCGGCGGTCGAAACGGCGACGAACAGGTGACTCGGATCGCGCGGGTCGACCAGGATGGAATGGATGCCGGGTTCGAAGATGCCGTAATCGATGCTGGCGGGCGTGCCCATCCAGCGGTTCTGGCTGGTGGCGTCGCCGGCGAAAAGATCGCCGCCACGGCTCTCGTGATTCCAGAGTGGCCGGTTCAGTTGCCAGCTTTCACCGCCGTCGTCGCTGACAAACAGCCCGCCCGGAATGGTGCCCGCGTACAGCCGGCCAGGTTGGTCGGCTGCGCCGAACGCGATCGTCCAGATCTTGTGCACCGAGGCGCCAGCATATTCCGGCTCGCCGGCGGGCGCGTTGGGGTCGAAGTCTTCGGTCGGCAAGACTTTGACAATATAGCGCGCGCCCGCGGGGTATTTAGGGCTCGGGCTGTCCTGCCAGGTCTTGCCGTCGTCCAGCGAGCGCGACAGCTTCGGTCCCCAATGGCCGTGGTCGAGCGAGGCCCACAGCGTCCCATCGCGCGGGTCGCGTGCCGCGTAGCACACGGGTGTGCCGGGGTGGCTGATCGATCGGGGCCGCCAGCCGGATAGCGTACGGTCGATGAGCAGCGTGCCCTTGCGGGTGCCAAGGATGATTTTGTCGGACATGGCGTGGACCTCTTTTTTCCAAACTTTCACGGATGCGGGTAGCGGCAACACCCCGAATGATGGAAGTCGGGTGATATTCACGAACTTTCATGGCGAGGATGTCGTCCCGGACGACGAAAGCCGCTCCGGGCCGGGTAGGCGGGCGACGCCGTGAACCCATTCTCGGACGCTCGACAGTCGCCTCCCTGCGGCCGATGCCCCGTCACCCAACTCGGAGTGGGATCCCCTGATTTTCAGGCTAAGAGTGGTTCAACGCATTTTGGCGCGTTGAGTATCCACAAGAACCCTTGGGTTTCGTAAGTCTGGCGCAGTCTGCACGCTACCGCCGGAAGCCGAAATCAGACGCGAAAACCGGCGCGATCGGGCACAAAGAGCGTCGCAGCTATTACGCCGACCGTCTCGTAGCGACGGCCCGCAGGGCGGAGGGCAGGATGCTCGGAGTAATCGGGCACTTAGCGCGTGCACCCGGAAGGTGAAGTTGAATTCACCACAGTATTGGCGCAAATACAGCACGTTACGTTCGCCAATGAGCGATCAACCGAGGAATCTAGGTTGAAGGAGATCGCCACGCGGAAGGGGATCGACAACAGCTATGTTAGCCGGATGGTCAACCTGACCACGCAGGCGCCGGACATCGTAGCGGCCATCCTGGAGACACGCTGCCAAACGACATCACGCGATTCGATCTGGCGGTTGATCCCCGGGCGCTGCGGGATGAGCAGCGCCGACGTCAAGCGCCTCGCCCTCGTCCATGTCGCCGAGCTCCGACAGAAGCTCGGCGAGCTGGAGGACATGGCCTCGACACTGGAGACGCTCGCCGCCTGCTGTCACGGCAACGACCGCCCGGATTGCCCGATCCTGAGTGAACTCGAGGCCCCGAGTTCCGACGAGGTGAGACCTGTGACGCGCCTCGGTGTAATCGGATCGAAGTCCGCAATCGAGCGGAGCTAGCCCGCTGGAAATGTGCGTGGACGCGATTGCAGTCTGTCCCCAACGGGAGCTGCCGCCCAGATGAAGGACCGTTGTGCCGAACCGGCACTGCTAGCCAGCTCATTCCTACAGCGTCCGCCTTGGGCCGAACGCGTCGAAGCCGACGTCGTCAGTGCTAGGGCACGACAAGATTGCGTTGCCCTTCGGAAGCTGCTGGCGTCCTCATAAGCAGCGTCGGAACGGGCTTCATCAATGCCCTCCATTTCGCATATTTCGCGCTGTTGCCATCACATCCTGTCCAGCCGCGCCTCATCATCCACCACCTCGAGCGAACAACCCGCTTCGCCCCACCGCCACAGGAC
>CAZUJU010000056.1:0-16707 GCA_964620675.1 uncultured Thiotrichales bacterium
ACCTGGGATTTGGGGTCGGGCACTTTGCCGACGAGGATGTCGCGGGCGGTGTCGAGCATATTAAAACCTTGTTTAACATTGATGGACAGGATGGACAGGATAAAAAACCAAAGTCTTTAATCCTGCTCATCCTGTGTATCCATGTTCAATTTTGTTTTTCGGGTAAAGCGTTTGTATTCGAGTTTTGGGTTGCCGAAATTGATCAGCAGGCCGACTTCGATTCCGGTGGCGTTCAGGTAATTGATGATCTGTGCCTGATGTTCTGGTGCGATAGCCTTGACCGCTTTCAATTCAACGATCACCTTGCCTTCAACGAATAGGTCTGCATAAAAGTCGCCAACACATTCACCCCTGAACAGCACCTTGACCGGATGTTGGGATATCACTGACAAGCCCGTTTGTTGCAGCGCCAGCAGCAAAGCCTTCTCATAGACCGATTCAAGGAAGCCCGCGCCAAGTTCGTTGATCACTTCAAAGGCACAGCCGATCACGCTTTTGGTTATCTGCTCGTGTTTCAAACCCGAATCCTGTCCATCCGGTTTATCCATGTTCAATTCACTCGGGCGGGAACCGCAGCTTCGAAAAGCTGCGCCCGGCCTGGATGGCTCGGCGCTCGATCTCCGCCGCCGACGCAAGCCAGCCTTGCTGCTCCAGAAACAACAGGTAGGCGCGCGTGCTGATCTTGCGGCAGTTGGCCGGCAACAAAAAACTGGCGCGGGCGATCTTGTGATCCTCGAACAGGAACACGCCCGTTTGTCGCGGCTGGCCAGGGTTGATTGCTTCCAGCGCGAAGTCGTTCATGGTTTCCTGAATCGCCAGTTCGCCGAGGTTGGCGGTGCGGGCGGCGGCGGGGTCTGCCGCCAGCCGTTGCTGGTGATGCCGGAAAGTGCGGGTCGCGCGCACCGATACCTGGCCGGAGGCGGCCCACTGCGCCAATTTCTCGCTGGTCGGCGTCTGGTTGCGCGTCACTTCGTGCAGCACCATATCGACCAGCACGATCGGCCAGCCGGGCTTGAACAGCAGGTCGAGCGCATCGGCATAGGCCAGTGTGATGAGCGGCCCGGCGTCGGGCAGCAGAGCAACGTTCGCGGCCATCGCGAGCGGCTCAGCTTGCCAGCGATTTCAGTTGATCGACCATGTCGCGCGTGTCGGCCTCCGGCAATCGCGGCATCGGCAGGTGGGCTTGCGCCATCAACAGGAAGAGGTCTTCCTCGCTGTCGATTCCCAGCGTGCGCATGGCTTCGTCGCCCGCGAGCCGCCCCAGCGAAAAGTCGAGCAGCCGCCGGTAATTCTGGTTGCCTGTTGCTTCGGCCGCCTCGAAGGTTTCGACCAGATGGCGAAGCTCGGCGTTGAACAGCGCATTGACCGAGGTGTCGGTCTTGGCGGCAATGATTTTGGCGCGCTTGAGCAGATCACGATCGACCGCGCCGGTGAAATTGACGGTGCTTGCCATTTTTTGACTCCATGGGATTAACACGCAAGTAAGTGTAACACACTAATCTGTGTGTCTGGAACCGCACCCGCGGCTATGCAGTGTTTGGGTTCGGTGTCGAGCATTATTTCTATATTTTCATGGTGTTGTCGGCTAAGAAGCCCGTTTTCCAATTCCATCGAATTCGATGGAAGTAGGGCGGAAGGAAAATCTAAACCTCTCGATTTCGTGGGGTTTAACCATGGCGAGCTCGCCACACACAAACGCTGCGTGGATGGACTCATGGTTCAGGGCGCGAACTGGTTCAAGGAGACGTAGTCCTTGATGTATTCGGGGACGAGCGTGCGGTACGGCTGGGGAACGGCTCTGAAATCATGGGTGTTGAAGTACGGGTTGGTCGCCAGATCGGTGTTTGTTTGTCTTCGGATGCGCCTTGCGAATAGAACGACCACGCAATCAGCGCGTCGATACCAGTGGTGTCGTCAAGCCAGTGGCGCAGCAGTTTGGTTTTGCCCGTGCCGCTGGGGGCGATGAATTGGATGATGCGCGTTTCTTTAGCCCCTCTACCTCTGGGAGAGGGGTTGGGGTGAGGGTTCTCTTCGCCATGCCAAGCGTCGTTGAGGAGTTGCAGTTCGGCGATGCTACCGAAAAAGCCGCCTTTGACGGTGGGGAGGCGGTCTGAGTAGATAGAGTTCGTCGTTCCGGCAGGGATTGTCGGAACCCAGGCGTTCGGGACGATGTCCGGAGTGACCTCCCTGTCGGCTGGATACCGGCAATCCATGCCGGTATGACGGTCCGGTGTCGTGTTGGGCGTTGGAGCCTGCACCAGTCTGTGGATTTCGAGCACCAGTGCGGTCAGATGTTCCTAGGCTTCGTGTTCGCTAAAGCCGGACAACGGCTTGTTGTCTTTCGGCCTGCCTTGGATCGGCGTTAGCCATTCTACGGTTTGCCAGAGACACGGTTTCAAAATCAGCGGTATCACGCGGATACCTTCTTTTTTCCGCCGTTCCAGCAAACGCGGCACTTCTGTTCCACGAATAAACTTCGAACCGAGAAAATTGGCGCTAATCAGCAGAATGGCGACATCCGCTCCGTTGAGCGCCCGTTCGATCTCTGGAAACCAATCGTCGCCCGCTTCGATTTGCTGGTCTTCCCAGACCGACAACAAGCCCTCCATTTCCAGCACCGTAAGTTGGGTTTGGAGACGGTTTTTCCACACTTCGTCTTGGTGGCTGTAACTGATGAAAACCTTGGTCATGACGCCAACCATCCTTGCGAACAGGGAACTCCGCGATCATAGCGCGAAGCCGCAGGCCGCCCAATGTGGCGCGTGCTTGCGCCCGAACGATAAGGGCGAGAACAGGCGAGTGAGAAGGTGCGTAAACCGGGAATACCCGGTCGAGCAGCAACGGCGAGGGTGGCGAGCAGCCGTTTATTCACGCTGCGGGCATTGGGCCGCCCGCGCCAGACAATCGCAGCCGAACGGGGTTTGAGGCACGGAGATCACGCTGCGAGCCGCCGCGATGAAACTGTTCCGTTCATTTCGCGCGCAGACCTGTCCCGGCGCCGCCGCATGCGCGCCGACGGTCGCGCAGCCAGTCCAGCGCGCCCGGGGTTGATTGCCACAGTTCGAACGCAAACTGACGGTACAACCATGCCTCCTCATCACCTCCGGCGCGAATGCCGAAGGGATCACTGCGTGGCGGCTTGGGTGCCTTGGCCAACAGCGTGCGCACGACTTTCGGCGCCATCGCCATTGCCTCGCACGCCGCGCCGTGGGAAGCGTCGAGCTGGCCCAGACGATACAGTGCGAGCGCTCGACCGTAGACGATGCTCGGTCCGATGTCGTCCGGATAGGTCCGTGCCAAGGCTAGCGCGTCGGCATTGCGCTCGTGCGCCAGCAGCGTATGGATAACGAAGGAACGCATGTCGTGGTTGTCGTCGGGGTTCAGCGCGAGCAGCCGTTGTGCGAGCCGCAGGGATTCGTCCTCGTGGTCGCCACGGATTTCGAGCTGCTGCAGTCGGAACAGGCTGCGCAGGGCGGGCCGGTTTTGCGGGTAGGTCCAGGGGAGTTGGGTGTCTGGTGGCAACGCCTGGTCGACCATCCGCCAGGCGCGGTTCAACACGGGCCGCAATAGCGTCTCGGCCCACCATTCGGTATCGGTTTCGGGGTGGAGGCGCAATGCGATGGCGAGGTCGTCGAGAACTTCGATGCTGTCGTAGGCTTCGGGATGGGTGGCGAGCCAGTCGATCCAGGCCGATGCTCGCTCGCGCTGCCACGGATTTTTATCCGGATCGTTGTCGAGCGGCTGGTCATGCACGGAGAACGGCTTGGCGCTTGGAAACACCTCACGCCATTCGCGTTCGAGCTCGGCGACCCGTGCCGGCGGTTGTAACGTGAGTATGGGGGCGTCAGGCGGGCCAGCTTGGGGCGCTGCGTCCTCGGCGGTGAGTGTCTTCATTTGCGCTTCCAACGCGGCAATCGCCTGCTCAAGCGCCGCGCCGTTGATCCCCATCGCGAGCAGGTGGTCGCGCAATTGCCGCGGATTGGTTGCCGTCGCCTCGACCTCGGCCAGCCGGTAATGCGGCAGTTGACGCTCGGCGAGCGCCACGAGTTGCTCGTGCAACGCCGCGACCGCGGTGCCGTTGGCATCCGCCAATGTATCGGCGATCGCCGCGTGGGGATCCTTCGCGACGCGCTCGAGAAATTCGAGTATGCCGGCGTATTCGTCGCTGCCTCGCCGGCGCAGTCTCCGATGCCACATTCGGGCACTTTCGCGGGCTTCTTCGTAGCGCTGTTCCGACATCAGCAACTGGATCTCCAGTAGCGCCGTAGATGGCGCGTCGGGGGCGTCGCGCTGCGCATGCTGGAACGCCTCCCAGGCGCCGGGGCTATCGTCCTGATCCATGCGAATCGCGGCGAGCCGTTGCCAGGCGCCGCTGCGCAGCGGCGAGCGCGGCGAGGTGTCCAGGATGCGGGTGATCATCCGTAGCTTGAGATCGAAAGCGCCAACTTCGTCGTAAAGATTGCAGAGCGTGTCGAATGCGTATTCGTGGGCGTCGTTCGTGCCGGCGATGCGGTGGTCGAACAGCGGCTCCAGTAGCGCGATACCGGCTTCGGGGTTGCCGGCTTCGGATTCATCGATTGCCGCCGCCGCTACCGCATCGGGTATCAAACGTTCGAGGTCGAGCGGTAACGCGTCGCGATCAGTGGTTTCGTACGTGTCTGGCCTCGCGGTTTCTGGTCGTTGGCGGAATACCAATGATATTAGCGGTGTTCGGGGCCAAATTTCGACCGCTGCGGGCGGAATTCAACGCCGCTTACCGATACTTGCGGATCGTGTTGTCGCACGCCCGGAACAACCTCTGCGCCTTGCGCGTTGGCGATGCCGCCAACGGTGCGGCGGCGCATGTGATCAACCGCTTAGCCCGCCGGTCTGCCGTTCGCCCCCGCCGTGCGGTACACTCGCGCCCCTTCGAACCGAGCAGGATGGCGCACGATGTGGTTTAAGAATCTGATTATTTATCAACTGGAACAGCCGTTTGCCTACGACGCGGAGACGTTGGAGGCGAAGCTTGAGCCGGCCCGGTTTCGCCCGTGCACGCCGCATCAGTTGAGTAGCCTGGGGTGGACCTCGCCGTTGGGCAAGGATGACGAGATGCGGGTGCATGCGGGTTCGGGGGCGTTTTTGATCTGCGCGAAAAAGGAGGAGCGGATTCTCCCGGCGAGCGTGATCAAGGATTTCATGGCCGAGCGGATCGAGGCGATCGAGAATGCGGAGATGCGCAAGGTGCGCAAGAGCGAGCGCGATCAGATCCGCGATGAGGTGGTGCTCGATCTGACGCCGAAGGCGTTCACCCGCAGCCATGTCACCTTTGCGTTGATTCTGCCCGAGCAACGCTTGTTGCTGATCGATGCGTCGAGTTTGAAGAAGGCGGATGAGTTCACTGACCTGTTGCGCAAGACGCTCGGCGATACGCCGCTGTCGATCCCGAAGACGATTCACTCGGTGAGTGATCGTTTGACCCAATGGCTGACCGATCCGTCGCTGTTGCCGTCGGATTTCAAGATCGGTGACGAATGCGAGTTGCAGCAGCCGACCGACGAGGGCGGCATCGTGCGTTGCCGGCGCCACGATCTCGAAAGCGAGGAGATCCGCAAGCACCTCGATGCCGGCAAGCGCGGGGTCAAGCTCGCGTTGCACTGGGCCGAGAAGCTGAGTTTTGTGCTGCTGGAAGATCTCAGCCTGAAAAAACTGAAGTATGCGGATGAGTTGCTGGAGCAGGCGGCCGACCTCGGCGCCGACGACGCGGCGGCGCGCTTCGACGCCGAGTTCACGTTGATGACGCTGGAACTCGCGCAGTTCGTGCCACGGCTGGCGGAGGTGTTGGGCGGGTTCGATACGGACGAGTGAGTCGGCGTTCGTTGATACCTAAGCGCGGCGGCGATCGCTTGATTCTTTTTGCCTGTCCGTATCGACCCCGGGATCTCGCGCTCGCGTTGGGTGAGACTGGCGCTCAATCGATCGCCCGCGGCGTGTTTTTGGCGCTCGGTGAGGCGCATCGCTAACCAGTATCCGGGCTGATCACTCATACGGAAGCCGATACTATCCGCCTTGTTCAAAAACGGGCGGAGTGGTTGGCATCACGTCAGGTGGGATTGTGAGCAATCGCTATCACCCGCTTTTAAAGAATGGGCAAACCCATCATTTACGGCTACTGAAACGCCAAAAAGACAGGTAAAATGGCGTTACCACCTCCATTTTGCCGTGTAATGTCATGTACCACCGGCTATTCAACCCGCCCGCCAACAAAAGTTTCTTCCTGTTTGGGCCGCGTGGCACGGGGAAAACCACTTGGCTCAAAACCTATTTTGCCGATGCCATCTACCTCGACTTCCTCAGACCAGAGCTGTTCCAACGCTTACTCGGTTCAGAAAACCGGCTGGAAGAATACATCCCCGCCGATTATGCGGGGTGGGTGATACTGGATGAAATCCAAAAAATCCCCAACCTGCTGGATGAAGTCCATCGCCTGATTGAGGAACGCAAAAACCTGCGCTTTGTCCTCACGGGTTCGAGTGCCAGAAAGCTGCACCACAGCAACGTCAACCTGTTGGCAGGCAGGGCATTGCAGTATCACTTTTTCCCCTTGACGGTGGCGGAAGTCGGTAACGATTTTAATCTGCTCAACGCGCTGAAATACGGCATGTTGCCCTCCATCTTCACCGAAGATAACCCCAAGCACTATTTGCAAGCCTATATCCAGACCTATCTGGAGCAAGAAGTGCAACAGGAAGGGTTGACCCGCAATATCGGTGCATTCAGCCGTTTTCTGGAAATCGCCAGTTTTTCCCAAGGCGAATCGCTGAACATTACCGACGTGGCGCGGGAGGCACACATCAACCGCAAAGTGGCGGAAAATTACTTTTCCATCCTTGAAGATTTGCTGATCGCCTTCCGGCTGCCGGTATTCACCAAACGTGCCAAACGCAAAATGACCCAGCACCGGAAATTTTATTTTTTCGACACCGGCATTTATTACCACCTGCGCCCCAAAGGTGTGTTGGACAGCCCCGAAGAGCTGGAAGGCGTGTGCCTTGAATCCTTGGTATTGCAGGAAATTCGCGCCTTGAATGCCTATCACGACTGGGGTTACACGCTGTCGTTTTGGCGCACGGCAACAGGGATTGAGGTAGATATTGTGTGTTACGGCGATAACGGCTTTTACGCCATTGAAATCAAGCGTAACCGTAACGTTTCCAGCAAGCATTTGAGTGGACTCAAAAATTTTCGGGAAGATTACCCGCAAGCAACACCCTACTTCGTCTACGGAGGGCAGGATGTGTTAGCAATCGACGGTATCCGCGTGATTCCCGTGGTAACGTTTTTGCGCGACATGGCACAGTATCTGGCCCCCATTCCTCAGGTGAAGGAATAAGAAAGGATTGGAAATCCAATGCCCTTTCGCAAAGGTTGCGTGACATATACCGCGCGCAGGGGCGTCCGCAGTAGATAGCGGATTGGCTCTCAGTCCAAACGCCCGAAAATACCGCGAATCGCGGTTCAGCCGGGTCGACTGTCTCCCCGAGCGCTGGTTCATCCGCGTGAGCGCTGAATCCACTATGAGCGAATCCTCGCCGGGCGGTATATCCGCCCCGCATGGCGAGATGGCGGATACCGAGCGGTAGCTGCCAGCCTACGGTTTATTCGAAAGCGCAATCGTATCTTTACCGGCTGTAGTCCCTATCCCGCGTCGACATCCAAGCAGTCGGGCACGGCCAACCACGGATTCTAGAATCATTGTGTCGGTTGACGTCGTGGGCGACGCTCGACGGAGCACTCGATTGTTGTCGGACAGCAGCGTTTCGGGCCCGTGGGCCGCGCGTTGATCATGGGGCAGAACCGGGGTTCGATTCGCCTTTACGGCGAGCGCGGCACGGGTCGCGTTCTCGGCGGGGCGATGATTGGGCCTCGCTGCGAACACTTGGGGCATCTTCTGGCTTGGGGCATCCAATGCGGGTTGACGGTCGATGCGATGCTCAAAATGCCGTTTTGTCACCCGGTGATCGAGGAGGCCCTGCGGGATGCCTTGCACGATCTTCAGAAGCGATTACCCCCGCTGGAGGGTGCGATTACGCAACCGGCTCTGGCGCCACTGCATCGGTTTTGGCGCGCGGCACTGGCACGTGGAAACCGCTATTCGGCGCGCGGACTTGAGAAACCGCGCCCATCCTGACGATCCGGAGGTTGCTCGGGACGTTAAAGTCTGGCTGGATAGCGCCGCAATGATTTCTCTTCGCGAGGCGCACTGGCGTGAAAATTTTTTCCCCGCTTTACCAACGCGCGATGATCTGGTCGCGCCACCCTAGGGCACCGTGGTACCTCGGTGGCTTAAGCTTTGCTGAGTCGTCGTTTTTTCCGATTCCGCCCGATGTGATGCTGGCGCCGATGAGTCTCGCCAATCCGCGCCGCGCGATGTGGTTTGCTTTGCTGACGACGATTGCGTCGGTGCTGGGTGGGATACTCGGATACCTCATCGGCTATTTCGCGTTCGACGCGATTGCGCCGTGGTTGGAGCAGACGCGCTACTGGGCGGGTTACCAGAAGGCGGTGGCATGGTTCGGGGAATGGGGTTTTTGGGCGGTGTTTGTCGCCGGATTCTCGCCGATTCCCTACAAGGTGTTCACGATTGCGGCGGGCGCGTTGTCGATGGCGTTATTGCCGTTCGTGCTGGCGTCGCTCATCGGTCGCGGCCTCCGGTTTTTCATCGTGGCGGGACTGATGGCGCTCGGTGGCGAGCGGATGGAACGCACGCTACACCGCTACGTGGATTGGCTCGGCTGGGCGACGGTGGCGCTGGTGGTGATCGGGGTGTGGATCTATCGCGGTTGACGACGGCGCGCGGTGGCAATTCGACCTACCCGTCAATACGATTTCGAACTAAACTCGGTAGGAGATTGAACTGCTTGGCGTTTTTAAACAACGATTACGTCTGGCGTCGACCCTTCGCCACCCCAACTGCCCGAGGAGACCGCGATGAAAGCTGTTTTAAAGAAATCCGATGCTGCAGAACCGTTCAGCTTTGTATTCGAAGATGGCGGCAAGACCTTGCTCCGCAGCGAGAACTACAAGGAAAAACGCTCCGCGACGAACGGAATCGAGTCCGTGCAGAAAAACTGCGGCAGCGACGGTCGCTACGAAATGAAGGAATCCAGCAACGGTAAGTTCTATTTCAACCTCAAGGCCTCGAATGGGCAGATCATCGGAACGAGCCCGATGTTCGCATCCGACGCTGACCGCGCCAGCGCGATCGCGGCGCTGAAAACCGCGAGCAGCGCCCCGGTCGAAGACCGCACTGGCTGATTCCTATTCCTGGTTTGAACCCGGGGCCATGTCGCCCCGGTTGTCGTCGCGCAACGCGCTTGGCGTGATGCTTCGAAAAGGTCTCGCCTAAGCGCGGCCGGGGCAAACCGTATCACTTTTCCTTCGCCGCACTTGATCCACCCGCTGGCCTTGCGATTCATCGCGCTGTTGGTCTGTTTTCCCACCGCTACGACGATTACCGCCAGACGGCAGCCGGCGGGCACGGCGCTTGATCTTGCAGCCGGCGGGCGGACCAGAGGGTCGGATGGGTTCGACCGCGGGCTCTCCGGTCGCGTCAGCAGTCTAATGTCGAGTTGCTCGCAAGCGAATGTTCGGCCTCAGCCGAGCGCGCCGCCGCAGCTGCTGCCCTGGCCGGCGGTACAACCGTAGCAGTGCTCGGCGGTGCGGATCGGTGCGCCGGTGAGGTTCTGCGCGAGCCAGTCGCGTAGATGCACGCGCGGGGTGCCGTTGTGTTGCAGTGGCAGGTCGAGCATCTGGTTGAAGTCGCAATCGAACAGGTAGCCGCGGTAATCGACGCTGACGAGATCAAGGCACATCACTTGCGCGACGTTGCTCGGGCAGTGTGCCGCGCGCAGCAGTTGCAGGTAGGGTTCGAACTCGTTGCGGGAGATCAGGGTGCTGCCGAACCGGGCAATGGGCATGTTGGTGAGGCTCAGCAGGTGGTTGAACTCGATCCCGTGGCGTTGCCGCAGTTCGCGCCGGTAGTCGTTTTCAAGCGCGGCCTGCGGTGGTGGCAGATAAGGTCCGCCCGGGTTGAAGACGAGGTTAAGGGTTAAATCGCTGCCCGGTTGCCCGTAACCGAGTGCGTTCAGTCGGTGCAGGCCGTCAATGCTGCGTTGGTAGACGCCGTCGCCCCGCTGCGC
The DNA here is from genome assembly GCA_964620675.1 of uncultured Thiotrichales bacterium. Lineage (GTDB taxonomy): Bacteria > Pseudomonadota > Gammaproteobacteria > UWMA-0217 > UWMA-0217 > CAYSFW01. Next base: position 10,182 of record CAZUJU010000056.1, read on the forward strand.
ATTGACGTTTTCTTCGAGGTAACACGGCATCGAGGCGACCACTTCGACCTGATGGCGGGCGAGGTACGCGGCGAGATCTTCCTGTCCCGGCTCGCTCAGGATCGTGAGATTGCAGCGATCGAGCACTCTGACACCCTGCGCGCGTGCGGATTCGACCAGCCAGCGGAAGTGGCGATTGAGTTCCGGCGCGCCACCCGTCAGGTCGAGGGTGGCGATCTCATGGCGGGCGATGCAGTCCAGGAGGAGTTCGGCGGTCGCGCGGTCCATTTGTTCGGTCCGCTTGGGGCTCGCGTTGACGTGGCAGTGCAGGCAGGCCTGGTTGCAGGTGTAGCCGAGATTAACTTGCAGGGTTCGCACCCGCCGCCGGCGTAGGGCAGGAAAATCAGATGGGAGTAGGCGCGGTAGGGTTGGGTGCATGGCGGCTCACTTGCTCGGGCGTTCTATGATTCGATCTACGAGTCTAACGCAGCCCTGGATGCGGACGAGATAACTCCGGCGCTTGCAAAGGTGCATTGCGCCGCTGCGACAACGGTTGCGTGGGGTGGGTGAATGTGTTTGCGGCCGGCGGCCGGGGCGGCTATTCGGGCCGAAAAATCCCGGCGGGTGGTGCGAAGTCGTCGCTGTGGGTGCTCGAAACCTGTTGGGATTTCAGATACATTCGCGCCCCATCCCGCCGCCCGGCAGGGTTTGTTGCGGTCCGGGCATCGATGATCGAGGAACAAATGAACTGGTTACGCAATACGCCGACAATTTTAATTGCGCTGGTCGCGGTATTTCTCGGGCTGGCGCCGTTCGTACCGGAACCGCACCTGGTGGAAAAGCTACGGATGCTCTCTAACGGTGAGTTGGTCAAGCCGATCGATATCTTTGATCTGCTGCTGCACACGGCGCCGATTGCGTTGCTGGTGGTGAAGGTGATCTGGTTCCGCACCCCGCAGCCCCCCACACGCCGTGACTGAGCATTTTTTCCGCAGCAGCGGCTACCTTGCCGACGGACACATCGTTGCCAGCGATGGCGCGGTTTGGGACATCGCGGAACTCCCGCCGTTTCTGCGCACGCTGCTGGTAATGGATGGAACCGTCACCAAGAGCCTCGAAGCCTATTTCTGGGAGCCGGTCGAGGTGCTCAAGTCACGCCAGTTCGAGCAGGCGAGCGACGCCCCGCCGCGGCCACCGGTGCCGCTCGCCACGACGATTTCGACCTGCCTGGTGCGCGAAGTGGCATTGGTCGGACGCCGTTCGCGGCGCCGTTTCGCGTGCGCACGCTCGTGGCTCGCGCTCGATGCGTTGCCGCCGCCGCTCGCGGCGGGGATTCGCGAGGGCCGGATCGGCATCGGCGAACTGCTGCGCGAGCAAGGTGTGGAAACCTATCGTCAGATCGTCGCGCTGGATGTGTTCGGCGCCCGCCACGACGATCCCCTGCTGGGTGATCGAGACGGTGTGTGGGTGGCGCGCGCGTACCGAATCCGCGTTTCCGGCACGCCGGCGATCCTGGTGAGTGAATTTTTCCCGCTCGAACTCTATCGCGACGCCGCGTCTAGCCCGAGTGGTGGAGTTCTTACACGGCAGGAACTGTGAAATAATCGCCCGATTGTCAATCAAACTCAGGGATCAAGCGTGGACGACCAACGGAAAAAGGCACTGGCAGCGGCGTTGAGCCAAATCGAACGGCAGTTCGGTAAAGGCGCGATCATGCGCATGGGCGACAGCACGGCGGTGCGCGATATCCAGTCGATCTCGACCGGTTCGCTGGGGCTCGACATTGCGCTCGGGATCGGCGGTTTGCCCCGTGGTCGCGTGGTCGAGATCTACGGACCGGAGTCGTCCGGCAAGACCACGCTGACCTTGCAAGTCGTGGCGGAGTGCCAAAAGCTCGGCGGTACCGCCGCCTTTATCGACGCCGAGCATGCGCTCGATCCGGGCTATGCGGCCAAACTTGGGGTTAACGTCGATGATTTGCTGGTTTCCCAGCCCGATACCGGCGAGCAGGCGCTGGAGATCGCCGACATGCTGGTGCGGTCAAGTTCGGTCGATGTGGTGGTGGTGGACTCGGTTGCGGCGCTGACGCCCAAGGCCGAGATCGAGGGCGAGATGGGCGATTCGCATGTTGGCCTACAAGCGCGCCTGATGTCGCAGGCTTTGCGCAAACTCACCGGCAACATCAAACGCTCCAACACGCTGGTAATTTTCATCAACCAAATCCGGATGAAGATCGGGGTGATGTTCGGTAGCCCCGAGACCACGACGGGCGGTAACGCGTTGAAATTCTATTCATCGGTGCGGCTGGACATCCGCCGCATCGGTTCGATTACCCGCGGTGACGAGGTGGTCGGCAACGAGACCCGCGTCAAGGTGGTCAAGAACAAGGTGGCGCCTCCGTTCAAACAGGCGGAGTTCGAGATTCTTTATGGCGAGGGTATCTCGCGGCTGGGCGAGGTGATCGATCTCGGCGTCAAGGCCGGCCTGGTCGATAAGGCGGGCGCCTGGTACAGCTGCAAGGGCGAACGCATCGGTCAAGGCAAGGAAAATGCGCGCACCTACCTCAAGGAGCACCCGCAGTTGGCGGCGGATATCGAGGCGCAGATCCGCCTGAAGCTGTTGCCGAAGCCCGGCGATGTGCCTGCGGTGGAGGCTGAGGAAGCCTGAGCGGCGCCGACGACGGCGCGGCGACGCGCGATGCGGATTGCCGGCGGCTCGCCATCGCGCTGCTGGCACGCCGGGAGCACGCGCGGCGCGAACTCGGGCAGAAACTCGCCCAGCGCGGATTTGCTGCCGAGGTGGTTGAGCTCGAACTCGATCATCTGGAACAGGCGGGCGCGCTGTCCGACACGCGTTTCGCCGAGGTCTATACGCGGGTTCGCGTGGAAAAGGGCTACGGCCCGGTCAGAATAGACTATGAATTGCGCCAGCGCGGCGTTGCTGCGGAGATTGCGGCTGCAGCGCTGGCCGGGTATCGCGAGGAATGGCCGATGTGCGCTGAGGCGGCGTTGACCAAGCGTTTCGGCGCGGTGAGTGCGGAGCTTGGCGTGCGCGCCAAGCAGCACCGTTTTTTGGAAAGCCGCGGCTTCGCTCCGGGCACGATTCGCGATGCACTGAGAAAGTTTTGAAATTCAACGCCGAGCGTATGCAAACTACCGCCGAGATTCGTCGATCATTCCTCGACTTTTTTGCCGCCAAGGGGCACGAAATCGTGGCCTCCAGTCCGCTGGTGCCGGCCAACGATCCGACCCTGCTGTTCACCAATGCGGGCATGGTGCAGTTCAAGGAAGTGTTTTTGGGCACCGATCCGCGTCCGTATCACCGTGCGGTGTCGGTGCAGCGCTGCATGCGCGCCGGCGGCAAGCACAACGACCTCGAAAATGTGGGCTATACCGCGCGCCACCACACCTTTTTCGAGATGCTGGGCAATTTCAGTTTCGGCGATTACTTTAAGACCGAGGCGATCGCCTACGCCTGGGAGTACCTGACGGTTGTGCTCGGACTACCCGCCGAACGGCTGTGGGTGACTGTCTATCAGGACGACGCCGAAGCCGCCGAGGTATGGCTCGATCAGATCAAAGTCGATCCCGCGCGGTTCAGTCGTATCGGCGACAAGCGGGGCGGCAAGCGCTACGAAAGCGACAATTTCTGGACCATGGGCGACACCGGCCCTTGCGGTCCATGCACCGAGATCTTCTACGATCACGGCGCTGGCATTCTCGGAGGGCCGCCGGGTACGCCGGAGGAGGACGGGGATCGTTACATCGAGATCTGGAATCTTGTTTTTATGCAGTACGACCGCAACGCAGCGGGCGAACTGAAGCCGCTACCGAAACCTTCGGTGGATACCGGCATGGGCCTCGAACGGCTCGCGGCAATATTGCAGGGCGTGCATGGCAACTACGAAATCGATCTGTTTCGTGCGCTGATCGCAGCAGCAGCGGCGGCCACCGGTGCCAGCGATCTGGGCAGCGCCTCACTCAAGGTCATCGCCGATCACATTCGCGCCTGTAGTTTTTTGATCGCGGACGGCGTGTTGCCCGCGAATGAAGGGCGCGGATACGTGTTGCGGCGCATCATTCGCCGTGCCGCGCGGCATGGTCACAAGCTCGGTCAGAATGAGCCGTTTCTGCATGGCCTGGTCGCGGCGCTGGTGGCGGAGATGGGCGCGGCCTATCCCGAACTTGGCAAGGGGCAGGCGCATATCGAACGCGTGTTGCGCCAGGAGGAACAGCGTTTCGCCGAGACGCTGGACAAGGGCATGGGGCTGTTGCAAGAGGCGATCAGCGGGATCGAGGGCGATACGCTGGCCGGTGAGACGGTATTTAAACTCTACGACACCTTCGGGTTCCCGGTTGACCTGACCGCGGACGTGGCGCGCGAGCATGGCCTCAAGCTCGACATGGATGGTTTCGAGACCGCGATGGGCGGGCAGCGCGAACAGTCGCGCGCCAGTAGCCAATTTGCGGTCAACAAGCCAGACATGGCCGGACTGGCCGCGGATCTGCGCAGCGAATTTCTCGGTTACGAGTCAGTCTCGTCGGCCGCTCGCGTGATTGCACTTTTGCGCGATGGCGCGGCCGTGAGCGTGCTCGAGGCCGGGGACGACGGGGTGGTAATCCTCGATCGCACCCCGTTTTACGCGGAATCCGGCGGCCAGGTGGGTGATCAGGGTGCATTAAGTACCGCCGCAAGCGCGTTCACCGTGCGCGATACGCAAAAGCGCGGGCATGCGATCGCGCATGTCGGTGGGGTCGCCAACGGACGTATCGCCGTAGGGGACACCGTGCGCGCCGAGGTCGATGGCGACCGGCGTCAGGCGATCGTGCTTAATCACTCCGCGACGCATCTGATGCACGCGGCGCTGCGTACCGTACTTGGAGACCATGTGCAGCAGAAGGGCTCGCTGGTCACCCCGGAGCGCCTGCGCTTTGATTTTTCGCACTATGAACCGATGACGCGCGAGCAGATTTCAACCATTGAGCGCATCGTCAATGACGAGATCCGCGCCAACGCCGATACCGCGGCGCGGGTTATGTCGATGGACGCGGCGCTCGCCACCGGAGCGATGGCGTTGTTCGGCGAGAAGTACGGCGACGAGGTCCGTGTCGTCAATATCGGCTTTTCGACCGAATTGTGCGGCGGCACCCACGTTCGGCGCGCCGGCGATATCGGGGTGTTCCGGATTCTGAGTGAGGGCGGGGTTGCCGCCGGCGTGCGCCGCATCGAGGCGACCACGGGCGCCGGGGCGTTGGGCGCGATCGAACGCGACGCGCAGAGCCTGCGCCGTGTCGCCGGGATGCTCAAGAGCGATGCCGCCGGGCTGGAAACCCGGGTCGCCCAACTCGTCGCGCGTGAGAAGGAGCTGGAAAGAGAGATCGAACAGCTCAATGCGCGGCTGGCGGCGCGCGCTGGCGACGAGCTTGTGTCACAGGCGGTCGAGGTGGCCGGTATCAAGGTGCTGGCGGCAAATATCGACGGCGTCGATCCGAAATCCTTGCGCGATACGGTGGACCAGCTCAAGCAGAAACTCGGCCGGGCAGCGATCGTGCTGGCCACGGTGCAGCAGGGCAAGGTGAGCCTGGTCGCGGGGGTCACGGCGGACGAAACCCGCCGGGTTAAGGCGGGTGATCTGATCAACGTGGTGGCACAACAGGTCGGTGGCCGTGGCGGTGGTCGACCGGATATGGCGCAGGCAGGCGGCAATGACCCCACCCAGCTCGACGCTGCGCTGCAAGGCGTGCCGGCCTGGGTCGAGGCGCGCCTCGCCGGCAACTGATTCCAATCCGATAGGGATTCTTCATGGCATTGATCGTACAAAAATACGGCGGTACATCGGTGGGCTCGGTCGAGCGCATCCAAAACGTCGCCGATAAGGTCATCAAATGGCGTAATCGCGGCCATGACCTGGTGGTCGTGGTCTCGGCGATGAGTGGTGAAACGAATAGACTGATCGACCTTGCCAAGGCGATCATGCCGCATCCGGAGGGGCGCGAGCTGGATGTGTTGGTCGCCACCGGTGAGCAGGTTACGATCGCGTTGTTGGCGATGGCGTTGGCGCAAAAGGGTGCCCCGGCCCGTTCCTACACGGGCAACCAGGTGCGGATCGTCACCGACAGTGCGTTCAATAAGGCCCGGATTGTGAGCATCGACGACGCCCCGATTCGTGCTGATCTCGCCGCTGGACGGGTGGTCGTCGTGGCCGGTTTTCAGGGCGTGGACGACGACGGAAATATTACTACCCTCGGGCGCGGCGGGTCGGACACCACAGCGGTCGCGCTGGCAGCGGCCCTCAAGGCGGACGAATGTCAGATCTACACCGATGTCGATGGGGTCTACACCACCGATCCGCGGGTCGTGCCCCAGGCACGGCGCCTGAACAAGATCACCTTCGAGGAAATGCTCGAAATGGCGAGTCTCGGCTCCAAGGTGCTGCAGATCCGCTCGGTGGAGTTTGCGGGTAAGTACAATGTGCCGCTGCGGGTACTTTCAAGTTTCGACGAGGGTGAAGGCACCCTGATTACGACCGAGGATGCGAGTATGGAAC
>CAZUJU010000057.1:0-16315 GCA_964620675.1 uncultured Thiotrichales bacterium
CGAATTGAACGGCCGCAGGCCGGCCCGCAGGGCGAAGGGCAGGATGCCCGGAGTAATCGGGCACGTAGCGCGTGCACCCGGAAGGTGTAGCCGAATTCACCACAGCTTTTTCTCGAATACAGCACGTTACGCTCGCCAATGAGCGATCAACTGAGGAATCTAGGTTGAAACCGTGCGGTGAACGACCGGGCGCGGATCGATACTCGCACGCAGCGACCAGCAGTTTTTATCTTTCGCCTGATCCAGCTTGTGAAAACTCAAACCCGGCGCGGCGAGGTTCAATTGCAGATCGAACGCCATCGTCTTGACGAGCTTCTGTTCGTCGCCGGACAAGCGCGCGAGGCTGTCGGCGAAGCGTTCGCTGTTCAGGGTGTCCAGGACCGTCTGCCGTTCGTTGGCATCCAGGGCCAGGGGCGGGCAAGGCCGAGGTGCCCGCGGCCGGGGCGGCCCCATGACCGTGCGGTGGTGCGCGCGGGCCTTCTGGCGTGCAGGCTCGCCACGCCCCAGGCCCATGGCGCGACTCGCCGCGCCGGCACCGAGCGTGGGGGTGAGCTCCAACGCGGCGGCCATCAAGTGTTCCCGCGCTTGTCGGTGGCCGCGAGCAGATCCAGCAGTGCAGTAACTTTTTTTTGGACCTCGATCACCAACTGCGCCTTGTCGAGTTCGACGCGCAGCTTGTCGCGCTCGCGGGTGAGCTGGGCAATCTGCAGTGCATCGATGCGCGCCCCAGCATCCACCTTGGGGCCGCGCTTTTGCGGCGCCAGTGCCGCGAGGTCTGCGGCCTCACGTTGGCGCCGCCAGGTGCTCAGGGACGATGAGTACACGCCCTCGCGGCGCATCAGCGCGCCGATTTCTCCGGGCCGGGTGCATTGGTCAGCGGCCTGCAGAATGCGGCGCTTGTCGGCGTTGGTGAAGGTGCGGCGGCGCGCACGCGGCACCACCTCGGAATCGCTGCCGGGCGGGATCGGCGACGGCGCCGATCCGGGCGCATCTTCAGTCGCCCTACGGGCTCCATGCGATGCGCCCGGATCGGAAGGAACGTTCTCTGCGTGCATGGGCACCTTCGACTGCTGGTTGATCTTCATACCGACCTCTTTGCTCACTGATCTCTCGGGGGTAGGTGTCGCAGGTCATATTGGCACGGGGGGTACCGCGAGCTTCTTTGGCTGTGGCGAGGCTTAAGCGCCGCCCCTATAACGTGGTCGTCGCGGCGGTTTCCAGCAAGCTCGCACGTACGATCTGGGCGGTGCTGGCCCAAGAGTCGGGCCTTCGATCCGAGGGCCTTCAGCGCCACGCTGCGCGTTTGAATCCTTGCCCTTTGACCAAGTTTGGAAGCGTTCTTGAGGAACGTCGGCGATACCGCCATGATGGCGGATAGGTCGGACCGGGACGCGGTAAACCTGATAGGGAAACGAACCTTGAGTTCGTATTTCAGAACAGGTCTTCGTCAGCGGATTCCATCAGGGCCAGCAGGCTTACCGCCCGCGCCAACAGGCCGGATATTAGATTGCATCCTTTATCCTGCCGCCCCATGCAAAAACCGTTTGACTCTCCGGGAGGCGTCCATATAAGCGTTCCCTAACGAGTTTTGTCGTAACCTATGGCCGTGTCCGAAATCGCCCAAGGCTTTCCACCCATCGCCGACTCGGCGGCGACGATCCTCGTCTTGGGATCGATGCCGGGGGCAGAGTCGCTGCGCCAGAACGCCTATTACGCGCACCCGCGCAACGCTTTCTGGCCGATCATGGGCCGTTTGCTTGGGTTCGACCCCGCGGCCACCTATGTCGAACGAACGGCGGCACTCACCCATGCTGGCGTCGCGTTGTGGGACGTGCTCCGCGCCTGCGAGCGATCAGGCAGTCTCGATGCCCGGATCATCGACGCTTCGATCGTCGTCAACGACTTCGCCAAGTTTTTTCAGCGCCATCCACGCATCGACCGGGTGTTTTTCAACGGCGCGCGGGCCGATCAGGAATTTCGCCGCCGCGTGCTACCGCTGCTGCCTGCACGCGGCGAGGCACTCGCCTTGCACCGCCTACCATCGACCAGCCCAGCCCTGGCGCAGTTGAGCTTTGAGCAGAAACTGGCCGCGTGGCGCACGCTGTCCGCGTCACTCAAGCGGCCGTGAGTACGCCCTGGCGTGCAAACAGCGCGAGTAGGTGCTGCACATTCACGGCGACCTGACGCCCGCGTTTGTCCGGATTACGTTCGAGCGTGCCCGGCGGGACCAGCGCTCCGCTCTCAAACGCCTTCAGCAAGGTCGTCACTAGTTGTTCCACGGTGCGTGTTCCGTCGCACAGCGCCAGCAACTGGCGACCGAAAGCGTCAAGCTCCAGATTCGCGTGACGGATCGTTGCCAGGTTCCCGCTGTCGGATTGATGGCGCGCCAGAGGGGTCGCCAGCGGACGCTCGATCAGACCCGGCGCGAGCAGGCGCGCGGTCGGCTCGGCGCTCACGTAATGATGCGCGAACAACGAGAACAACTCGCCGGCCAGGTGCTCGGTCTGGGCCACAAACACCGGTCCGCCCGCCTGCTTGACCGTATGTTGCGCCAGCGCGGTCAGCTCGTCGTAGGCAAGCGAATCGGGAAAACGCTCGCTGAGGTGGACCAGCGCGGCCTTGGTCAGCGGGTGCTGAACCGGCACCTCGGTCCCGTCGGCCTTGAGGAAGGTCTGGCGTTTGGCGCGTTTGTAGTCGACCGACTTGGGCGGGACCAGATCCGCGGCCAATGCCAGGGTTTCGAACGCCGCGAGTGACGGGTCGCGATAACGCTCGACGTCGGCATGTACCAAAAGACTTTGGCGGAAATTTCGCAGCCGGATGTAGTCGAGATGGCGCTCGCGTTCGAACAGGTCATCCATTCCACTGAAGAGTTGGTCGACGCGCTCGCCCAACGCCGACGGAAAACTCATATGCAGATCGGTGTCGCACAGATACTGCAGGCCGTGTCGATCGGCATCGTCAACGAACTGGGTGAACCAGAACGGCTCATTCACGGTTTCCAGATATTCATGGTAGAGATAGCTGGGATGGGCGCGCCGTAAATATTCGATCTCGTGCTTGAGATAGCGCGCGGTGAGCGCATCGAGATCGCGCAATGCTTCATCCATGAAGTCGAGAAATGCGTGCGCGGCCGCCAGCTTGGCGCGCGGTCCGACCGCGTCGCGGGTGTTTTCGAGCAGCATATCGCGCAACACGCCGCGCATCCGCCAGCCGGGCAGCGTGTTGTAGCTGATATAGGCCACTCCGGTCGGCGCCAGCAGGGCGCGACAAAGGGCCAGCAATTTTTCCCGCACCGGCGCCGGCACCCAGGAATAAACCCCGTGCGTGATGATGTAGTCGAACTGACCGAGCGAGGTGTCGAGCAACGCGATGTCGCCCTGTCGGATCCGCACGTTGCCGAGGCCGGTCGCCCGGATCAACGCCTCACCGTCCGCGGCCTGGCGCGCCGAGAGCTCAATGCCGAGACACTCGGTTCCGGGTAATTGCCACGCCATCGGCACCAGATTGCCACCCGCGGCGCAGCCTAGCTCCAGCACCCGACAGCACGCAGGATCGGGCGTGGCGACCCCGAACAAGCGCCCGAGCGCCGCCAGGGTCGTCGGATGGGTCTCAGGAAACGGGGTGCTCTGGTAAGGAATCTCGTCGTAAGTATCCATGCGGGGCCTCGCTGTGTTCGCGGCGAGGGTAAACCGCCCCTCGCCCCCGAACAAGCGCGAACCGTCGCCGATTGCGATCTACCCCCGAAGGCGGCGAAAATGTCGCCGGGTCACGTCCGATCGTGGATACCACCCCAACGCTCACGCCACACGATGACCCAGGCGAGCGGCGGTCGGCCGGGTCACCCGTAATTGGTCACGCCGGGCGTTGACGGGAATTGAATCAGTCCGAAGCCGCCGAGGCGCCAATCCCGAGATGCAGGACGAAACTCCGGCCGACTGCCCTGGTCTCTTATTACGCGACGTGGCGCGTAGCAGCGCCGCGGTCCAGATGGCAGCCAACCGTACCATGCGCCCATACCGCGAGGTCCAACAGGAAATCCATTATGCCAACCAACGCCCCGCAACGTACCCCCGATAGTCTCAATCGGCCGCGCCGCTCGCGCGCCATGACGCGCTTGATTCCACTGCTGATGCTGCTTGGTTTCGCGGCCTTGGTCTCGTATCGCGAGGTTCCGGTCGTCCGCGATACCGTCTTGCGCTACCTTGAACCGCAAGCGGTCGGCGCGCTCGAGGTGTGCCGCAAGGCTGCGGTGAAGCAAGGTCAGAACCCGGAGTTCGCGCGCCTGATCGAGCACGGCGAAGCGCATGCGACCGCGGCTGGATACTTCGTCGATCGGGTCGTGGTGGGCGAAATGGTGGCCGGTCGCGGCGAGGTCCGGTTCGCGGTCACCTGCCATGTCGATGCGACGGGCAATCTAGCCCAGGTCCACCGCGAGGAACGTCCCGCCGAGCTGCCGACGGAGGAGGTCTCCAGCCCACGCGCGGGACCACCCGGCAAGTAGCCGCACCGCGCAGCCGGACCGGGGCCATTTGCGGCATCGGGTTTCGCAGCGGCGAGACGCCCAAGTGCCGCAAAATACGCGATCGCGGCGTTTGTTTTTGACGGCGAGCGTGTGATAGAACAGGCACGCACGACGAGTCAACGTGTGGTGTAGGGATGAATCAGCGACTATACGGAAACTTCCAGCAAGCATGACGATGAAAAACGCGCTCCAGGAACAGCTCTTGAAGGCCGGACTGATCACTCAGGAACAGCTGGAACAGGCCGCCGCCAAACCTCGCCCCAAGGACTCGTCGCGGCCCGCCCAGCAGCGTTCCCAGGCAAAATCGCCGCCAAACCCGCGCAAGCAGGCCAAGCCCGCGCCGCGCCCGGCCGCACCCCGCCCTGTCGTCGCACCACCGAGGCCCGCGGACGACCTGAAGGCGGCCTACGCCGCCAAGGCCAAGGCCGAGCAAGAGGAGGCGCAACGCAAAGCGGAGCTGGCGGCGCTACGCAAAGCCAACAAGCCGAAACTGGCAACCCTGATTCAAGCCCACACCTTGAACGCAGCCGACGCCGATGTGCCGTTCCAGTTTCAGGTCGGCACCAATATCAAGCGGATCTACGTCACCGAGGTCCAGCGCACCCAGCTGTTAGCGGGTGATTTGGTCATCACCTTCCTCGAAGGCAAGCGCTGCATCATTCCGAGCGCGATTTGCGCCCAGATTCTTGAACTCGATCCCAAAAAGATCTTAATCACGCAGAAGTCCGACATCGAAGCCGCGCGCGGCGACGATCCCTATGCAGAATACGAGGTTCCGGACGACTTAGTGTGGTAGCGGGGAACCCCCCGTCGCACCCCAGACCTCAAGGTATTTCATGCAAGATCAAGAACATTCCGAGCCACTCGTTACCCTGACGATTCAGGGGCGGCCAGTCACCCTGCTAGGTACTGCGCACGTTTCGCGGCAGAGCGCCGAAGCGGTTACTCGTCTGCTCGACAGCGGCGACTACGATCAGGTTGCGATCGAGTTGTGCGAAAGCCGGCACACCCAGATTCAGGATCCTGACCACCTCGCGCGCATGGACCTGTTCCGCGTCGTGCGCGAGGGCAAGGCCGCGATGGTCCTCGCCAGTCTCGCGCTGGGCGCGTTTCAACAACGTCTCGCGGAACAATTCGGGATCGATCCTGGCGCCGAAATGCGTGCCGCGATGCGGGCCAGCGACCAACACCAGCTGCCGCTGCATGTGGTCGACCGCGAGATCGGCGTGACCCTGAAGCGGGTGTATCGGTCGGTTCCGTGGTGGAAGCGTTCGACCATCTTCGCGGGTCTGGTCGCCAGCGCAATTACGCGCGAAAAAATCGAAGAAGCGGACATCGAACGACTCAAGCAGGGGGATGTCCTGGAGAGCACGTTTCAGGAGTTTTCCGAGCAGTCGCAAGAAATCTACCAGCCGTTGATCGCCGAACGCGATCGTTACATGGCGTTGAATTTGTTTAACATCGCACGTGAGCAAACACCGCGCCACCTGCTTGCCGTAGTCGGCGCCGGTCACCTCAAAGGCCTGGCGGAACATTTGCAGGCACTCGATCGCGCCGAACCAGAACCCTCGGCGATCACACGCGAACTCGCCGACCTCAACCAGCTGCCGCCGCCGGGCCTATTCGTGCGTTTGCTGCCATGGTTGATCCTGCTCCTGATCGCGGGCGGCTTCGTCATCGGCTTTACCCGCGGCCCGGAAATCGGTTGGCAACTGGTGTTCGACTGGGTGGTGATCACCGGCGGCCTGGCGGCGCTGGGGACGGTGATCGCAGCGGGGCACCCGCTGACCATCGCAGCGGCCTTTCTAGGCGCGCCGCTAACCACACTGCACCCGGCAATCGGGATCGGGATGTTGACCGGCTTGGTTGAGTTGCTGGTACGGCGCCCGGTCGTCGCGGACTTTGGCCACTTGCGCCACGACACCGCGCACTGGAGCGGATGGTGGAAAAACCGCGTGTCGCGCGTGCTGCTGGTGTTCGTCTTAAGCTCGATAGGAGCCGCGACCGGGACCTACATCGCTGGCTTCAGAATTTTCGACCAGCTATTCGGTTGAGTGTTCGACTGAACAAGCGGTGCGTTCAGTCGACCTCGTAGAGTATGACGTTGGCATTCTCCGGCGAGATCTCTTCACCGAGACTGATAAAGCCACGTTTGCCGAGCTTGTGGCTCCCCTGCTGAACATACACCGCGGGTTGCCCTTCGGGCTTCACGAAGGAGCCGTTACTGCTGTGATCGTGCAGCACGAACTCGTTGTTTTCGAGGGTCAAACTCGCATGATCGCGGGACACGAAGCGCGACCGGACATGAATATCCGCCGGCGACTGCCTGCCCATGCTACAGGTGGTATTTTGCGCATCCACCACGATACGGTGGCTGCGATAAGTGATAACGAGTCGCTTGCTTAGACTCAATGGGTTGACCTCGAACGACAGAATCCCTGCACTCGTGCCCTGTCGCGAGTCTTCAGGGCTCTCCTGCTCCAGCCGGAATTGTATCTGATTGTAAGCCTCCGATTCACCGATATAGACCGCGTAGGTCAGGAAATCAGTACTTTCACGCATGATAAAGCGCTCCAGATCACATAACAGCGCCTCGTCCACCCGCTCTGGCGCGATCGAGTAGCGGTGACCGCCGAGTTCGCCGAAGTTGTTGATCCAGACATCGATCGCGCCGCTGTGCGCGGACGCGGCGAAAACCATCATCACGGGAATATCGCCGGCGACCTCGAACATGGCGCGCTGGCGCGACGAATTGAGACCGACCAGACGCGAGTTGAGGATCTTCAACCCATGCTGCCGCAGCTCGTTGACGAAGCGCATGTCCAGGCCGGCGTGCGGAAACTGGAAACGGGCAACCTCGGGGCTGTGTAGTTGGCAGCGCAAAATCACTCGCCGGCTGAGCGCGTACGTGCAGGACTCCAGTGAGTATTGGCCCTGTACTAGATTGGGCACGGTGCCGTAATACGCCAATGGGAGATCGATTCGCGTTGTACTGGATTCAACTTCAGCGCCTTCGACGATCGCCTTCAGAACGGCTTGAATGCGCGCGAGCGCTTCGGCCTCCTCGGTTAAGGCCGCTGCGCTGGCCGGTTCGACTTGCCGCCGCGCCGCGAGGCCGCGACCGAGTTCTGCTTGGGACTCGCCCGCCACTGAAATTGTCGATCTCACGCCTGGATCCCTGGGTAGTTATTAGTTCCTGCGATACTACGAAATGTGACGTAGTTAGATGAATCGCTGTAGAGATGAAATCAGAAAGACCTCGCGAATTCCTAGATCGAATTCACGTTTTCTTGTGAGGCAAGGCGTGTGGGTGGAGCTGCGTGGCCAAACCTTGACGCGCGCATCACTCCGCGCCGTGGATTACCGGAACCGTATTCGATCCGCAAGCAATGCCTGCTCAACGCGCCTTACTGGGCGCCGAAAAACATCGCTCGGGCGGGCGATCACGTTGCCGCGTAGATGGCTGGGCGGGGATCGCTGCGCCCAATCTCAGGTGCGGGATCGCGTTGCGCGCCGCTGCGGGGCAGCCGCCATTCTGACGACGGAATGTTAACAATCACGCATATTCCATTGATCACGTTTCTTTTTGTGAAAAACATCAAAGATTCAAACAAGTGTTTGTGTGAAAAATGCAACATGCTAATATGCTAACGTTCTGATTTGGAAATGAGGATATTGTTATGGTACTGACAGAACCGCGAGATTGCTGGTTGCCGAATAAGCTGTTCGCCGTCCTATACAGCGCAGCGTTGGCGATCGTCGTCCTGGCTGCGTTGTTGGGCCTCGGTAGCTCTACGGTCAATGCGGGTCCCGCCCTGCTCATCCTGATCTATGGACTGGTCGGTGGGCTGGTAATCTTCAAAGGCATGTCCATCATGCGCTGCCCGTCCAAGGTGCTGATCGCCGCGACCTTGTTCGTGCCGATGGTCATTTTTCTGGACAAGATGGTGTTCTGATTCAACCCTGGAGATCGGTGCCTGTCGGGCGCCGATTTTCAGCTCTCACATCAACCGTTCAAGCGCGGTTGCATCACAATCGGTCCGTCTGGATGATCTAGATGTACCGCCTTGATCCGCATACCCTGCATCGCCACCCGCCCCTCGCGGCGCTCGACCCCGTCTACGCTGAACTCGAAGCGATACACGCGCTGCAGTGAAAGATAGCCCTCCGGCTCGCGCCCAATGCCCAAGCGGTTGATCGCCACGGTATCGTCAAGAAACTGCGCGCCCAACGACTTGCAACTCTCCTTGCCAATCCCGATCGCCAATTCGCGCGCACGCAGGTTGTTGATCCAGAACCAGAAACCAAAGCCCAACAGCGCCGCGAGGATCAGGTGTTTCATATTTTTTCCGTGGTTTGTCCCGGCTCGCCCCAACCACCACCGCCCGGGGTTTCGACGCTGACGAGATCACCGGGCGAAACGGAAATCTGACATTTGGCCGGCAGGGTGCGGCCATTCAACAGATTACGTCCGGGCGCGCCAGCCGTGCCTCCGGCGAGACCCCAAGGGGCGTGGCGGCGCCGTTCGGTGAGCAGGGTCACGGTGGCTGCTTCGAGAAATTCGAACTCGCGCACCAAGCCGTCACCACCGCGCCGCAGTCCGGCGCCGCCGGAACCGGAACGCAGGGCGTAACGTCGCACCCGCAGGGGATAGCGGGCTTCCAGGACCTCGATCGGCGTATTGCGGGTGTTGGTCATGTGGGACTGCACTGCGTCGAGCCCGTCTGCGGCGGGTCCGCCACCGGCGCCGCCAGCGAGGGTTTCGTAGTAACTCCAGGGGCTCACGCCATCGGCCCCGAGCGCGAGGTTGTTCATGCTGCCCTGGCTGGCCGCGGGGATCCGCGCGGGCAACGCGGGCGCCAATGCGCCGAGCATGACGTCGACGACCCGGGTGCTGGTTTCGACATTTCCGGCGGCGACCGCCGCCGGGCGGCATGCGTTGAGTATCGAGCCTACCGGCACATGCAGCTGAATCGGTCGCAAGACCCCGGCACAAGCCGGCGTTTGCGCCGGCAGCAGACACCGAATCACGTACCAGACCCCCGCAACGGTGACCGCAAGCGGACAGTTCACGTTGCCGCGGGTCTGCGGCGCGGAACCGGTAAAATCAACCCGCAGACCGTCTGGCACGACCTCGATGCTCACCCGAAGCGGAAGATCGCGGTGGCCAAAGCCATCGTCTTCGAGCACATCCTCGAATACGAATCGACCGGCCGGTAGCTGAGCCAACAGCGCGCGGGTCAGACGCTCGGCATAGTCATTCAGGGCCAGGCCGGCACGTTCGAAGCCGGCAAGACCCATCCGCGACAGCAAGGCTTGCAGTCGTTCCGCGCCGACCCGGTTACAGGCCAACTGCGCATTGAGATCACCCAGGGTATCGCGCGGATTACGCGTCGCCCGCGCCAGGCGCGTGATCACGGCGGCGACCGGTGCACCCGCCTCGACCACCTTCTGCGGCGGGATCAATAGACCCTCGTCCTCCAGTCGCTCGGCGAGCGGCATCGAACCAGGGGTGGCGGACCCGATATCGGCGTAATGCGCGCGGTTCGCGACAAAGCCCGCCAGCGCCCCGGTGGCATAAACCGGCGCGACGAGCGTTACGTCGGGCAAATGGGTGCCGCCGAGAAACGGATCGTTCAAGATCAACTGATCGCCCGGCGCCCAGGCCACGGCGTTGACGATGTCGCGCATCGCGTAAGCCATGCTGCCGAGATGCACCGGGATATGCGCGGCTTGCGCCAGGAGCTCGCCGCGCACATCGAAGAGCGCGCAGGAAAAATCGCGGCGATCGCGGATGTTCGGCGAAAAAGCCGCGCGCATCAGTTTCGCGCCCATCTCCTCGCAGATCGCATCGACGCGACGGGCGAACAGATTAAGGCTGATGGGGTCGATCGCAGACATGCCCCATCATAACTGGATTGCGGGAAACGCGGCAGCGCTGCGCTGGTCACAACGTCAGGCCACCGCACGCCGTAAGCGCGCCCGGGAGCCTAGTATCTGGTTTCACGCCATCTTGCGGTTGCGGTTAGTTGAGGCTTTAACAAGCTTAGGCGGATTGGCTCGAAAATCGAGGTGAAATAGGGTGCTGGGCACCGGCACTAGGGATTGTATGACTTTGTGCGCTGGGTTTCGGCAAGGGTTATTGCACTTCGCTATGCAATGGGTTTCGGCATTTTGCATGTACATCCCTATACACTGGGTTCCGGCATTGTGTATGTACATCCCTGTACGCTGGGTTCCGGCATTTTGTATGTACATCCTTGTACGCTGGGTTCCGGCATTCCCTGCCGGAATGACGGGGGGACGGACGGGGAGGTTATGCGCATGCGCCGCTTACCACCGTCACCCCGGCAGGGATTGCCGGGGTCCAGTGTCCACGGACGGACGGCTCGCTTGTTTCAACCAATCCGGGCTCCTCGTTGCATGAACCTTGCAACCATGGTCAGTTGAGGATTCAGCAAACTGAAGCGGATTGACCCGAAACTCTAGATGAAATGACCGACTAGACCGAGACGGGACGACACGGCAGATGGCACGCGCCGACCGGGTCAGCCCGGCGCGCAACGGGCGCGGCGCTCACGCTCCGGCATCACCACCGGCGCGGCACCCTCAGCTGTCGCCGTATCGTTCCAGCGCAAGATGCGCAGGCGCCCGTCCCACTCTTCGATCAATGCGGTGCAACTCTCAACCCAGTCGCCGTCATTGCAGTAC
This sequence comes from uncultured Thiotrichales bacterium, assembly GCA_964620675.1. Taxonomy (GTDB): domain Bacteria; phylum Pseudomonadota; class Gammaproteobacteria; order UWMA-0217; family UWMA-0217; genus CAYSFW01. The sequence goes on from CAZUJU010000057.1 coordinate 11,237, forward strand.
AACACGCCGTCGATCTCACGAATCTCGGCGTGGTGGATATGGCCGCAGATGACACCATCCAGATCGCGCCGCTTGGCCTCGCGAGCCAGGGTTTCCTCGAAGGCGGAGATAAAATTCACCGCCGACTTGGTCTTGTGCTTGAGATAAGCCGACAGCGACCAGTAGGGATAGCCGAGACGCTGACGCACCCGGTTATAGACCGTGTTGAGGTTGAGCAGGTGTTCGTAGGCCCAATCGCCGAGGCGGGCCAGCCAGCGCGCGAACTGCATGACGCCATCGAACTGATCCCCATGTAACACCAAAAAGCGCCGCCCGTCGGCGGTGGTGTGGATCACCTCATCCTCGAGGTCGATTGCGGAGATTCGGTGATGGATGAACGGGCGGATGAATTCATCGTGGTTGCCGCTGATATAGGTGATCCGGCCCCCTTGCTGCGCCCGTTCGAACAGCAAATGCAGGATCTGGTCGTGGTGCTCGTCCCAATACCAGCGTTTGCGCAATTGCCAGCCGTCGATGATATCGCCCACCAGATACAGCTGCTGGGCATGATTCTGGCGCAGAAATTCCAATAAAAATGCGGCCTTGCTCCCACGCGAACCGAGGTGGGTGTCGGAGATCCAGATACTACGGTAAGTGCGAAAGTTCGGATTCAAGGTCATCGAAGTGACTCCCCCGCTGGTAATGCGCGATCAAGGCGTAACGTCCGGCGAGTTGGCGCAATTCAAGGCGGTCGCCCCGTTGCGCCGCCAGCCGGCGGAGATAGTCCGGCAACTCGGGCGCGGGCTGGACATGAAACCACGCCAACCAGTGCCGCAACAGGACGCGAAACCACGCTGGCAGCGCCTGCTGATCCGAGAAATCTACGATGTGCAGCCAGCCGTTCGGCTTCAGGATCGTCAGCGCGTGATCCAGCGCTTGCGGCCAGTGCGGAATCATCGACAGCACGTAGGGAAACAGTACATGGTCGAACGGCTCGGAGATCCCAAATTCGGCCGGGTTCGCTGCCTCCGCCAAGCCTTGCCGGAGTGACACCCGATCCTGAAGGCCCCACCGCGTAAGCTGGTCCCGCGCAGTTTCCAGCATGCGTTCCGAGGCATCGAGCCCGAACAGATGCGTTTCGGGGTATCGCCGTGCCAGTTGAATGAGGTTGCGCGCGGTGCCGCAGCCGATTTCGAGCACCCGCTCACCCGCGACGAGCGGGATCTCAGCGAGGAGCCGATCACGCCCAAGCAGGTAATACTTGCGCGAAAAATCATACACATGCCGTTGCAGGCGGTATTGCCGATCCATCCGTGCCGCGGCGTCCATCTCGCTCAATCCGGTTTGCGGTAGAGGTGGAAGCCGCCGTAGATCGCGGAACGATCCTCGGCGTGCAGCGCGGCGGAGATCTCCGCCTCATACACAAACTGACCGAGTAGCGTCTCGGGCAACGCGCGCTCAAGCGGCGAGTCGGTCGCCGCAGTGCGGAATATGATGCGCGAGCCCGGTTTGCCTACGCGGGCGATTTCAGTCCAGAGACGGACCAAAACCTCGTCGCTCATCCAGTCCTGTGCGTCGAGGAACACGAACCGATCGAGGCTGTTCCCAGGTTGGCGGGCAAGGTGATCGATCAACGACCCCTGCACCGTATCGACCTTGTGCAGTTGCCCCTTGATCGCATCGTAATGCTCTACCTTCAGGTAGTCGGGAACGGCACGGCGGGTTTCGTGGTCATAGCGGTGACTCAGCGCCTGCCAGGCAAAATAGTTGTCGCGGATCGGAAACCGGCAGGTGAGGCGCTCGACCCGCTCACGATACTGAGCAATCAGATTGCCCTGTTCGCGCATCGCCTGGTACTGCTGTGGCGGAATGCCAAGGCTGAACACCGACACCGGCAACTTGCCCACCGTACGCACCAGCCAATGATCGAAAAACGGCGCGATCTGCTGGCGAAAGATCGCCTCCTGCTCGTATAGGCTCTGGGCGTGAAACAGACGGTCGGGCTCGAATCCGGCACGGCGTCCGATCCAGTGTAGCAAGCGCATGAAGTAGCCGAACCGGGTATTGCGATAGAGCCCATCCTCGAACATCTGGATCCGACGCTGTCCGAGTGGATTGCGCTTCATCCAGAACGCATCCAGCTCCGCATCAAGGTGGGGCTGCAGGTAGCGCTCATAGTTCGCCGGGTTGTGGGCGCGGTCGGCGTGACCGAAAAAGTCGTAGAACGCCGCGTGGTCCGGCAAGTGGCGCAAGGCCGCAAGCTTGAGGCGGGTGAGCGCGAGGTGATAGGGATTGAGATCGATCGCGGTCACGCGTGCCGGGGCCGCGGTCAGATAGTTCAGCACATTGCAGCCACCCGAGGCGATCGTCAGCACCTCGCTGTCGGACGTGAGCTGTAGGGCCGCGAGGTCGACCCGCGGATCCTCCCAAATCTGGTTGTAGATGAAGCTATTGAACCAAAAGCTGAACAAGCGTTGCTGCAAGCCCATCAGGGTGTTGGGAGCGTGCTGGTGAACGGCTAGGCGTAAGGCCTCGGCAATGGCGGTCATGCGGAAATTCGTCCTGCTTGAAATCGCGCCAGCCTAACTGCGGGATGTGACCGCCATATGACGCTGCGGTAACAGAGCGATGACGCATGACGGTGAAAACTCCGATTGCTACGTTTTCGCGCACAAACCCTCAGTTTTGCGCCCTTCAGCCTTCCCTAGCCCATCCAATTTCGGTATTTTGATCGACTTGCGGTGGCGCCTGCCGCCGTTTTTGTTTTCAGGGGTTGGTTTAAGTACGATGCGCGATTATTTGATGCATACCTATGCGCGCCAGAACGTGACGTTCACGCACGGCGAAGGCGCTTGGTTATGGGATTCCGCCGGTCAGCGCTATCTCGACGCGGTGAGCGGCGTGGCGGTCAACAGTCTGGGCCATGCGCACCCACGCCTGGCCGATGCGATCTGTCGCCAGGCCCGCCGCCTGATGCACGTTTCCAACCTCTATCAGATCGAGGAACAGCGCACCCTCGGCGAGCACCTGTGCACCCTGGCCGAAATGGAGCGGGTCTTTTTCTGCAATTCCGGTGCCGAGGCCAACGAAGCCGCCATTAAAATTGCGCGCCTTTACGGGCACCAGCGCGGCGTAACGGTACCCCACATCATCGTGATGGACGGTTCGTTTCACGGGCGCACCCTCGCGACCCTCACCGCGACCGGAAACGCGAAGCTCCAGGCCGGATTCGAGCCCTTGGTCGAAGGCTTTCTGCGCGCGCCCTATGGCGACCTCGACGCCGTACGCACGCTCGGCGATACGTACCCGGACGTGGTTGCGGTGTTGGCGGAGCCGGTACAAGGCGAGGGCGGCGTGCGCATCCCGGGCGCGGACTACCTGCCCGGTTTACGCCAGATCTGCGACGCCCGCGGTTGGCTCTTGATGTTGGACGAAGTTCAGACCGGCGTCGGCCGCACCGGCCAATGGTTCGCCCACCAACACACCGCGATCAAGCCTGACGTCATGGCCCTCGCCAAGGGGCTCGGCGGCGGGTTCCCAATCGGCGCCTGCCTTGCGAACGGAGCGGCCGCCGAGGTATTCGGCCCCGGCAATCACGGCTCCACGTTTGGCGGCAATCCACTCGCTTGCGCCGCCGCCAGCGCCGTACTCGACACCCTCGCCGAGGAACGGCTGTGCGAGAACGCGGCGACGACCGGCGCCTATCTGCTGGCGGGATTGCGCGAGGTTCTCGCGCCGATTCCGGGCGTGCGCGAGGTGCGCGGCCACGGCTTGATGCTGGGCGTGGAACTCGACCGCCCCTGTGGCACGCTGGTCGCGCAGGCGCTCGAACGCAAGCTGCTGATCAACGTGACGGCGAACTCGGTCATCCGATTACTGCCGCCACTCGTACTCGATCGCGCTCAAGCCGACGAGATCACCACAACCCTGGCGCCACTCGTGCGCGACCTACTCTCGGCCTGAGGAATCCCTCCATGCCTGTGCAGCATTTCCTGACTCTTCGCGATCTCACCGGCGCACAACTCCTCGCCACGCTCGAACGCGCCATCGAACTCAAGTCGATGCACAAACGCGGCGAGCGTCATCCTGTGTTGCAGGGAAAAACACTGGGCATGATTTTCGATAAATCATCCACCCGTACCCGGGTTTCGTTCGAAGTCGGCATGGCGCATTTCGGCGGCACCGCGCTCTTCCTGAGCTCGCGCGACACCCAACTCGGTCGCGGCGAACCGCTGGAAGACACCGCGCGCGTGCTCTCGCGGATGGTCGACGGCGTGCTGATCCGGACTCATCAACACCGAATCGTCGAAAAATTCGCCGAATACTCGCAAGTTCCGGTGATCAACGGACTCACCGACACCCATCACCCCTGCCAACTGCTCGCCGACGTGATGACCTTTATCGAGCACCGCGGTAGCATCGCCGGCAAGACCGTGACCTGGATCGGCGACGGCAACAACATGTGCAATTCGTATATCGAGGCCGCGATTCAGTTTGATTTCAACCTCCGGATCAGCGCCCCGCAAGGGTATGACCCCGACGCCGAACTCCTGGCCGCTGCGGGCGCACGTGCCACGATCGAACGCGACCCGCTGCAAGCCGCCACCGACGCGGATCTCATCGTCACCGACGTTTGGGCCAGCATGGGGCAGGAGGAAGAACAGCGCGTTCGCGCGGCGGCGTTTGAACGCTATCAGGTCGATGCCAACGTCATGCAACAGGCCAACCCGGACGCCCTGTTCATGCACTGTCTCCCGGCCCATCGCGGTGAGGAAGTTGCTACCGAGGTGCTGGAAGGCCCGCAAAGCGTGGTGTGGGACGAGGCCGAAAATCGCCTCCACGCACAAAAGGCTTTGCTTGAATTATTGCTCGCGGGCGGCAATCGGTAACGCAACCCGCGCGACTACGGCTGTACGTCAGCCAAGATCGGTATCATCAGGAACAAGCGATTACCCTAGATTCCTCGGTTGACCGCTCGTTCGAGTAAGTAACGTGATGTATTCGCAAAAATACTGCACCTGAATCCGTGTTCGACCGCCGATCCAGATCGTTTTAGCGGCGTCGTTGAAATTTTGAGTTCGCCACCCGTGTCGCCGATGT
>CAZUJU010000058.1:0-15224 GCA_964620675.1 uncultured Thiotrichales bacterium
CAATCGTACCTACATTCACGTGCGGCTTCGTGCGCTCGAACTTACTCTTTGCCATGGCTATAAACCTCAATTAGAAATGTCAAGATGCTTTCTTGATAACCTGTTCGGCCACGTTGTTCGGCGCTTCAAGATAACGCGCGAATTCCATCGAATAGGTCGCACGCCCTTGAGTCGCGGAGCGCAAATCAGTCGCGTAACCAAACATCTCGGCCAGTGGAACTTCCGCACGTATGATCTTACCGGCCGGTGCGTCCTCCATGCCCTGCACGAGGCCGCGGCGGCGATTGAGATCACCCATCACGTCGCCCATATAATCTTCCGGTGTCACCACCTCGACCTTCATCATCGGCTCCAACAGCACAGGCTTGGCTTTGGCGCAGCCATCTTTGAAGGCCATCGATCCGGCGATCTTGAAAGCCATTTCCGAGGAATCGACCTCGTGGTAGGAGCCATCGAAAATCGTCGCCTTAACATCGACCACAGGGAAGCCGGCAAGGACGCCCGAGGACATCTGCTCTTGAATACCCTTATCTACGGCTGGTACGTATTCCTTGGGGACCACACCACCCACGATTGCGTTGACGAACTGATAACCCGATCCCGGCTCAAGCGGCTCCAAGCGCAACCATACGTGGCCATACTGACCACGCCCACCCGATTGACGGACAAACTTCCCTTCGATTTCGGTCGTGTTTCGTATCGTTTCACGATACGCCACCTGAGGCGCGCCGACATTGGCCTCCACCTTGAATTCTCGCCGCATGCGATCGACGATGATTTCGAGATGGAGTTCGCCCATACCCGAGATAATCGTCTGCCCTGACTCCTGATCGGTATGAACACGGAACGAGGGATCTTCTTGTGCCAGTTTTGAGAGCGCCATGCCCATTTTTTCCTGGTCGCTTTTGGTCTTCGGCTCGACCGCAACCGAGATGACCGGCTCGGGAAACTCCATCCGCTCAAGCGTGATGATATTGCTCAGCTCGCAGAGCGTGTCGCCTGTGCTAACATCCTTTAGGCCCACAGCAGCCGCGATATCGCCCGCCCGAACCTCCTTGATTTCCTCTCGCGAATTTGCGTGCATCTGCAAGATTCGACCAACTCGTTCCTTGCGATCCTTCACCGGATTAAAAACCGTATCCCCCGAACGCAAAACGCCGGAATACACGCGGAAGAAGGTTAGGGTACCGACGAACGGATCCGTTGCAATCTTGAACGCCAACGCAGCGAAAGGCGCCTCGTCTGTCGGCGGACGCTCAGCCTCTGTCTCGGCCGCATCATCCAGTATCCCTCGTATCGCTGGAACGTCTACCGGACTCGGCAGGTAGTAGATCACGGAATCAAGCATTGCCTGAACACCCTTGTTCTTGAACGCCGAACCGCAACATGTCGGCACAATCTCGTTCTTGAGCGTTCGCGCTCGAATACCTTCGCGAATCTCCTCTTCCGTCAATTCTTCTCCGCCGAGGTATTTTTCCATGAGCTCCTCGGTGGCCTCGGCAGCCGCCTCGACCAAGGTCTCACGGTATTTCGCGCACTCATCCGCCATATCGGCCGGAATCTCTCCATAATCAAACGTCGTGCCTTTATCGGCCTCGTTCCAGAGGATGGATTTCATTTTCACCAAGTCGACGACGCCTTTGAAGTGCTCTTCAGCACCGATCGGCAACTGTAGCGGAATCGGATTCGCGCCGAGTCGCGACTTGATCTGCCCCACCACACGCAAAAAGTTTGCGCCCGCACGATCCATCTTATTAACGAAGGCCAGTCGTGGCACTCCGTACTTGGTCGCCTGACGCCACACTGTTTCGGACTGGGGCTCGACGCCTCCCACGGCACAGAACAACGCGCAAGCACCATCAAGCACACGCAGCGAACGCTCGACCTCAATCGTGAAGTCGACGTGCCCGGGCGTATCAATGATGTTGATACGATGCTCTGGGAATTGCTTCGCCATCCCACTCCAGAAGCAAGTAGTGGCGGCCGAGGTAATCGTGATGCCACGCTCCTGCTCCTGCTCCATCCAGTCCATTACCGCCGTACCCTCGTGTACCTCACCGATCTTATGCGAAACACCGGTGTAGAACAGAACGCGCTCGGAAGTGGTCGTTTTACCGGCATCAATGTGCGCCATGATGCCGATATTGCGGTATTGGTCGATCGGGGTCTTACGAGCCACGGATGGATTCCCTCAGGTAGAAATTGATTACCAACGATAATGAGCGAAGGCCTTATTAGCCTCAGCCATGCGGTGCGTATCTTCGCGCTTTTTTACCGCGGCACCGCGATTTTCCGCGGCATCCATCAATTCACCCGCTAACTTCTGGGCCATCGACTTTTCGCCGCGTTTGCGCGCCGCATCGGAAATCCAACGCATCGCCAGCGTCTTTTTCCGCGATGACCTCACCTCGATCGGGACCTGATAAGTCGCGCCACCTACGCGCCGAGATTTTACCTCAACCATGGGACCGACGTTTTCCAGAGCGCGATCAAGCACATCAAGCCCATCACTGGCCTTTTGGCGCGATTCTATCGTATCGATGGCGCCGTAAAGAATACGCTCGGCAACAGATTTCTTACCGGATTTCATGACGATGTTAATAAACTTCGCCACGTCCATGCTCTTGAATTTTGGGTCTGGCAGGATATCGCGCTTAGGCGCTTCTGATCTTCTAGACATGACTTGGGCCCTTAGCTCTTGGGACGTTTGGCGCCGTACTTGGAACGGGCTTGGCGACGTTTTTGGACACCTTGGGTATCGAGGCTACCGCGCACCGTGTGGTAGCGCACGCCCGGGAGATCCTTGACGCGGCCACCGCGGATCAACACAACGGAGTGTTCCTGTAGGTTGTGGCCCTCACCACCAATATAGCTGGTGACCTCAAAGCCGTTGGTCAACCGAACACGCGCAACCTTCCTCAGCGCCGAGTTAGGCTTTTTCGGTGTTGTCGTGTACACCCGCGTGCACACCCCACGCCGCTGCGGACACCCCTCAAGGGCCGGCACATTGGTCTTGCTGCGCTTGCGTGCGCGTGGCTTGCGCACCAATTGGTTAACCGTTGCCATGCAAAAAGAATCTCCTACCCAGAAAAAAATACAGAACGGGTCACAACCCGGACTGCGAAAGGTCGCGGATTTTAAAAAGCCTCACGACCGGTGTCAAGCCAAAATGTCCGGAATACGTCGAGGGCGAACAAGCACCCCCGCAGTATCTCTCCCATCTCGACGTTATTCCTCCACTTCATCGGCGCCGCCCATAGGTGTTTCCGCCATTTCAGAGACGAAGTATGTGCGGAAGCTGCGGCTCCCTGTACGTAAATCGGCTCCGCGGCGACGGCGCTGTTCGCGGTGGTATGCGAGACCGGTCCCGGCCGGAATCAAGCGCCCGACAATGACGTTTTCCTTGAGTCCGCGCAGATCATCGCGCGCGCCACGGACGGCCGCCTCGGTCAATACACGCGTGGTCTCCTGGAACGAAGCCGCCGAAATGAACGACTCGGTTACCAGCGACGCCTTGGTAATGCCCAGCAGCAAGTTTTGATAGTGCGCCGGCAGTTTGTTGGTTTCGTTGCAGCGATCATTTTCTTCCATCACCCTGGAGCGATCCACCTGTTCTCCGCGCAGGAAGCGCGTCTCGCCCGAATCCACAATTTCGACCTTACGCAGCATCTGCCGAGTAATCACTTCAATGTGTTTGTCGTTGATTTTGACCCCCTGAAGTCGATAAACGTCCTGGATCTCCTTGATCAGGTAGTCGGATAGCGCTTCGACCCCGAGCAGACGGAGGATGTCGTGCGGATTGGGTTCACCGTCAACAACGACCTCCCCCTTCTCCACGTGCTCACCTTCAAACACGTTGACGTGCCGCCACTTCGGGATCAGTTCCTCGTGGTGCTCACCCGACTCGTCGGTAATGATGAGACGCTGCTTTCCCTTGGTATCCTTACCAAACGAAACGGTGCCCGACCGCTCGGCCATGATCGCGGCCTCCTTCGGCTTTCGCGCCTCAAACAGATCCGCGACCCGCGGAAGACCCCCGGTGATATCACGGGTCTTGGCCGATTCCTTCGGGATGCGCGCAATAACGTCGCCCACGTTCACCCAGGCACCATCTTCGAGATTGACGATCGCGCCACCCTGGAGTACGTAGTTCGCCGGGATGTCAGTGCCGACCAGACAGAGATCGGCACCTTGTTCATCGACGAGCTTGATCATCGGCCTCTGATCCTTGCCCGTGGTCCCGCGCGCCTTGGCATCCACCACGACTGTGGAGCTCAAGCCGGTAAGTTCATCGACGTGCTTCTTGACCGTCTGGCCGTCGTTGAAATCATAAAACTTGATCCGCCCTGCCACCTCGGTGACGATTGGGTGAGTATGCGGATCCCAGTTCGCGACCTGCCGCCCCGCTTCGATGGATTCCCCGTCCTTGATCGAAATGATCGCGCCATACGGCACCTTGTAGCGCTCGCGCTCACGCCCGAACTCATCGAGTACGCCAATCTCGCCGGAACGCGAGACCGCCACCAGATGGTTATTCGAGTTTGTGACTGTCTTGATATTGCTGAGGCGTAACATGCCTTTCGACTTGACTGTAATGTTACTGATGACCGCAGCCTGGCTCGCGGCCCCCCCGATGTGGAAGGTACGCATCGTCAGCTGCGTTCCGGGCTCGCCAATCGACTGCGCCGCGATCACTCCCACGGCTTCGCCATCGTTAACGAGCGTACCGCGGGCGAGATCACGGCCATAGCACTTGGCGCAGACGCCGAAACGGGTATCACAGGTAATCGCCGAACGGACCTTGATCTCATCGATACCTGCGTCGACAATCTGATCGACCAGCGCTTCGTCGAGCAAAGACCCAGCCTCGACCAGGACCTCGTCGCTGCCGGGTTTGTAGATTTCCGTGGAGACGACGCGCCCAAGAATACGATCAGCCAATGTGACGACCACTTCACCGCCTTCGATCACCGCGCCAACCGTGACCCCATTGGTGGTGCCACAGTCGTGTTCGGTCACCACGAGGTCCTGCGCGACGTCGACCAGGCGCCGAGTAAGATACCCCGAGTTCGCGGTCTTGAGCGCGGTATCGGCCAGGCCTTTGCGGGCCCCGTGGGTCGAAATGAAGTATTGCAAGACGTTCAAACCTTCACGGAAGTTCGCCGTGATCGGCGTCTCGATGATCGATCCATCCGGTTTGGCCATCAGCCCCCGCATACCGGCAAGTTGTCGGATCTGCGCCGCAGAACCCCGTGCACCCGAATCGGCCATCATGAAAATCGAGTTGAAGGAAGGTTGCCGTTGAGTCTGCCCTTCGGCATCAATGACTTCCTCACTGCCGAGCTTCTCCATCATCGCCTTGGCAATTTGATCGTTGGCATGCGACCAGATATCGACAACGCGGTTGTAACGCTCGCCATCCGTCACCAAACCCGACGAGAACTGCGTTTGAATCTGCTTAACCTGCTGCTCCGCTTCTCCCACAATCGCAGTCTTCTGATCAGGAACCACCATATCTTCGAGCCCGAACGAGACGCCAGATCGCGTCGCGTAGTGAAACCCGGTGTACATCAGCTGGTCGGCGAAAACCACGGTCTCTTTGAGACCTACCTGCCGGTAACAGACATTTATCAAATTGGAGATCGCCTTCTTGTTGAGGTTGCGATCCACGACTTCGAACGGTAACCCATTCGGCAGAATTCGCGAGAGCAATGCGCGTCCGACGCTGGTATCGCGAATGCGCGTATTGCTGACCTTATTCCCGGATTCATCGAATAACGTCTCGGTCAGGCGCACCCGCACCTTGGCGTGCAAATGTACCTGCCCGGTTTCGTAGGCACGGTGCACCTCATCCACATCCGCAAAAATCATCCCTTCGCCTAGCGCGTTGATACGCTGCCGGGTCATGTAATACAGGCCGAGAACGATGTCCTGCGAAGGCACGATGACTGGCTCGCCGTGCGCTGGCGAGAGCACGTTGTTCGAAGACATCATCAAGGCTCGCGCCTCGAGTTGCGCTTCGATGGACAACGGTACGTGAACCGCCATCTGGTCGCCGTCGAAGTCGGCGTTGAACGCGGAACATACCAACGGGTGCAAGCGAATCGCCTTGCCCTCGACCAATATCGGCTCAAACGCCTGGATGCCGAGCCGGTGAAGTGTCGGCGCGCGATTCAGCATCACAGGATGCTCGCGAATCACATCTTCAAGGATGTCCCAAACCTCGGCGACCTCACGTTCGACCATTTTCTTCGCGGCCTTGATGGTCGGTGCGTAACCGAGCCGGATCAATTTACCGAAAATAAAAGGCTTAAAGAGCTCCAATGCCATCTTTTTCGGCAAGCCGCATTGATGCAGCTTGAGCGTGGGACCCACCACGATCACAGACCGGCCCGAATAATCGACCCGTTTGCCGAGCAGGTTTTGCCGGAACCGCCCCTGTTTGCCCTTGATCATGTCGGCCAAGGATTTCAGCGGGCGCTTATTGGTGCCCGTGATCGCGCGACCGCGCCGACCATTGTCGAGTAGCGCATCAACGGACTCCTGCAGCATGCGCTTCTCATTGCGCACGATAATGTCGGGTGCGTTGAGTTCGAGCAGTCGCTTCAAACGATTGTTGCGATTGATGACGCGACGGTAGAGATCGTTAAGATCGGACGTCGCGAAACGCCCACCGTCCAACGGGACCAGCGGCCGTAAATCCGGTGGCAGCACCGGCAGTACGGTCAAGATCATCCAGTCGGGTTTATTACCCGACTCGATAAACGACTCAATCAACTTGAGACGCTTGGCCAGACGCTTGATCTTGGTTTCGGAACGCGTCTCGCCGAGTTCCTGCCGCAGACGTTCGGCGTCATTCGGTAGATCCATCGTGTGCAACATATCGAGGATCGCCTCGGCGCCCATTTTGGCTTCGAACTCGTCCCCATGCTCCTCGATGGCTTCGAGATAGGTTTCGTCGGTCAACAGTTGGCCACGCTCGAGATTCGTGAATCCCGGATCGATCACCAGGAACGCTTCAAAATAGAGCACCTTTTCGATATCGCGCAGCGTCATATCCAGCATGAGCCCGATGCGCGAAGGCAGCGACTTCAAGAACCAGATATGCGCCACTGGACTTGCAAGTTCGATATGCCCCATCCGTTCGCGCCGAACCTTCGCCTGGGTCACTTCGACACCACACTTTTCGCAGATCACGCCCCGATGCTTGAGTCGCTTGTATTTTCCGCACAGGCACTCGTAGTCTTTCACCGGCCCGAATATTTTGGCGCAGAACAATCCGTCGCGCTCGGGCTTGAAGGTACGGTAGTTGATCGTCTCGGGCTTTTTGACTTCGCCATACGACCATGACTTGATTGTTTCCGGCGACGCCAAACTAATCTTGATGGCGTCGAAATGCTCGCGCTCCGAGGAACGCTTGTAGAGACTCAACAGGTCTTTCATATCACCTTACCGTCATTCGCAGCACTACAACCAAAGTATTCCCGATGGGGCATCAATCCTGTTCCAACTCAATATTGAGCGAAAGCGAGCGGATTTCCTTCATAAGGACATTGAACGATTCCGGCATGCTGGCTTCGAGGCGATGCTCGCCATCGACGATGTTCTTGTACATCTTGTTGCGCCCCATGACATCGTCGGATTTCACCGTCAACATCTCTTGCAAGGTATACGAGGCCCCATAGGCTTCGAGCGCCCAAACCTCCATCTCGCCGAACCGTTGACCGCCGAACTGCGCTTTACCGCCCAGCGGCTGCTGGGTGACCAGGCTATAGGGGCCAGTCGAACGCGCATGCATTTTGTCATCAACGAGGTGGTTCAGTTTAAGCACATGCATGTAGCCAACCGTGACCGGCCGGTCGAAGGCATTCCCGGTACGGCCATCGAAGAGCCGCGTCTGCCCGCTTTCCGGCCGATCCGCGAGTCGCAACATGGCCTTGATTTCCTGCTCGGTCGCGCCGTCAAACACCGGCGTCGCCATCGGTACCCCTGAGCGCAGATTGTTTGCCATTTCGAACAATTGTTCGTCGGTAAAACTGCCGAGATCAATCCGCTTGCCCGACGTGTTATAGACCTGGTCAAGAAACGCGCGCAGCGATTCGACGCGGGTATGCGCATCGAGCATACGACCGATCTTGAGTCCGAGCCCCTTTGCAGCCCATCCGAGATGCACCTCGAGTACCTGCCCTACGTTCATCCGCGACGGCACCCCGAGCGGATTCAGCACGACATCCACCGGAGTACCATCCTCTGTGTGCGGCATGTCTTCGACCGGCACGATCATCGATACGACACCCTTGTTACCGTGGCGTCCGGCCATTTTGTCTCCCGGCTGCAGGCGCCGCTTGACCGCGAGGTAAACCTTCACCATCTTCAGCACACCTGGCGGCAGGTCATCGCCAGCCGACAATTTCTGCTTGGCCAAGGCCAATCGACTCTCGAAGTTCTCTCGCTGCACTTCGAGCTGCGCCGCAAGTTGCTCGAGCTGGACGTTGACCTCCTCGTTTCGCATCCGAATCTCCGACCACCTTTTGCGGTCGATCTCTTTCAGGTAAACCTTGCTGACCTTGCTCCCGGGTTCGAGACTGCCCGGGCCGCCCTCGGCGGTCTTTCCGACAATCAGCTTTTCCACCCGATCGTAGATATCATTTTCGTAGATGCGCAACTCGTCGCGCAGGTCGTGGCGGACCTTCTCCAACTCGGCGGCATCGATCTCCAGCGCCCGCTTATCCTTCTTAACCCCGTCACGGGTGAACACCCGCACGTCGATCACGGTTCCCTCCATGCCGGACGGAACACGCAACGAGGTATCCTTCACATCGGACGCCTTTTCACCAAAGATCGCGCGCAAAAGCTTTTCTTCAGGCGTCAACTGCGTTTCGCCTTTCGGCGTCACCTTGCCGACCAGAATGTCGCCGGGTTTAACTTCGGCGCCGATATACACGATTCCGGCCTCATCCAGCTTAGCGAGCAAGCTTTCACTCACATTCGGGATATCCGCAGTGATCTCCTCCGGCCCAAGCTTGGTATCACGCGACACACACGAAAGTTCTTCGATATGGATACTGGTATAGCGATCCTCCTGCACCACGCGCTCGGAGATCAGGATCGAGTCTTCAAAGTTGTAGCCGTTCCACGGCATGAACGCGACCAACATGTTTTGGCCCAGCGCCAGTTCGCCCATATCCGTCGACGAGCCATCGGCTAACACATCGCCGCGCGCAATCTCATCGCCCGGCTTGACCAGTGGGCGCTGATTGATGCACGTATTCTGGTTCGAACGGCTATATTTGCGCAGATTGTAAATATCAACGCCGGGCTCATCCGCCGAGGTTTCTTCCTCGTGTACGCGCACGACAATCCGCCCGGCGTCGACGAGATCGACCACACCGCCGCGCCGCGCCGCTACAGTCGCGCCGGAATCCACCGCCACGACGCGTTCCATGCCGGTTCCAACCAATGGCTTTTCGGCCCGCAAACACGGTACCGCCTGACGCTGCATGTTCGAGCCCATCAGCGCACGGTTAGCGTCATCGTGCTCCAGGAACGGAATCAGCGAGGCCGCTACCGAAACGATCTGCTTCGGCGAAACATCCATGAAATCGACCTTATCGGGCGTCGACAACGCGAACTCATTGCGATAGCGGCAAGAAACCAATTCGTCCCGTAACGTACCGCCTTCATCAATACTCGCGTTCGCCTGCGCAATGACGTAATTGCTCTCTTCGATAGCCGAGAGATAGGTGATCTCGTCGGTCACGCGGCTGTCTTTGACCTTGCGGTAGGGAGACTCCAAAAAACCGAAGTCATTGGTGCGGGCATAAACCGCCAACGAGTTGATCAGACCAATGTTCGGACCTTCCGGTGTTTCAATCGGACAGACCCGTCCATAGTGGGTCGGATGCACGTCACGGACCTCAAATCCGGCACGCTCGCGCGTCAATCCACCGGGACCGAGCGCCGAAATACGCCGCTTGTGCGTAACCTCCGACAGCGGATTGTTTTGATCCATAAACTGCGAGAGCTGGCTCGAGCCGAAAAACTCCTTGATCGCGGCGACCACCGGCTTGGCGTTGATCAATTCTTGCGGCATCAATCCCTCGCTCTCGGCAACCGAGAGCCGCTCCTTGACCGCGCGCTCAACGCGCACCAAGCCGATGCGAAAAGCGTTCTCGGCCATTTCACCAACACTGCGAATGCGTCGATTGCCCAGGTGATCGATGTCGTCAACAGTGTCTTTACCGTTTCGGATTTCGATCAGCTTGTGCATAACGGCGAGAATATCGCTATTGTTCAACACACCCGCACCGGTAGGTTCATCACGCCCCACCCGGAGATTGAACTTCATACGCCCCACTTCGGAGAGGTCATAGCGATCTCCCGAAAAGAACAGGCTCTGGAACAGAGACTCAGCTGATTCACGCGTCGGCGGCTCGCCAGGTCGCATCATTCGGTAGATTTCGACCAGCGCCTCCAACTGGGACGACGCGCTATCGATGTTAAGGGTATTCGAAATATACGGACCGCGATCAACATCATTGGTAAACAACACGCGGAACGACTTGACGCCGAGCTTTACCAGTTGTTGTAGCTTTTCAACCGAGAGTTCGCTGTTTGCCTTGAGAATCAGCTCGCCGGTATCTTCATCCACCAAATTATGCGCAAGAATCTTGCCGCTCAGATACTCATCAGGCACCGCCAGGGAGTTTACGCCAGCCTGTTTGAGATCACGCACGTTCTTAACGGTGATGCGGCGACCCGCCTCAACAATGACCTTATTGCCGACCTTGATGTCGAACGACGCCAACTCACCGCGCAGTTGCTCGGGGTTGACAGCCATTTCAAACTCTCCACCAATGACATTGACGGAATTGGTTTCAAAGAATTCTTCGAGGATCTGCTCCTCGTCGTAACCCAAGGCGCGCAGCAAGATCGTCGCAGGGAGCTTGCGGCGACGATCTATCCGCACAAAAAGCGCATCCTTGGCGTCAAATTCGAAGTCGAGCCAAGAGCCGCGATAGGGAATGATCCGCGCGTTAAACAACAGCTTACCGGACGAATGGGTCTTGCCGCGGTCGTGATCGAAGAACACCCCTGGTGAGCGGTGCAACTGCGAAACCACAACCCGCTCGGTGCCGTTTATGATGAAGGTGCCGTTATCGGTCATGAGCGGCAATTCGCCCATGTAGACCTCCTGCTCCTTCATGTCTTTGACGACGCGCTTGTCGCCCGGAGCCTCTTTATCGTAAATCACCAGCCGCAGAGTGACGCGCAACGGTGCCGCGAAGGTCGCCCCCCGCAGTTGGCACTCATAGACAGTGAACATTGGCTCACCGAGGCGGTAACCCACGTAGTCCAGCGCCACATAGCCCGAGTAGCTGACGATCGGAAAAACCGTCTTGAACGCACCGTGCAACCCAGATTGGCGTCGCCGCTCCGGTACCGTGTCGACCTGCAGGAACTGCCGATAGGAGTCGAGCTGCGTCGAGAGCAGATAGGGAACTCCGAGAATCGTGGGACGTTTGCCGAAATCTTTACGAACGCGCTTCTTTTCGGTGAAACTCAATGCCATGGTATAACCTCGTCAGCAGCAGGGTGGGCGACAGACCACTTAAAAGCCAACAAACAGAGAAAGGCTGGCGACTCGGGGTCGCCAGCCTGGAAGATGATTGACAACCGCGACCGCGGGCCAATCGTGCGACTTAAGCTACTTAAGTTCGACAGTTGCGCCAGCTTCCTCGAGCTCCTTCTTCAACTTCGCGCCTTCGTCCTTGGAGACTGCTTCCTTCACCGTCGAGGGCACGCCTTCGACGAGATCCTTCGCTTCTTTCAATCCAAGGCCCGTGATTGCGCGGACCACTTTGATCACGTTGACCTTGTTCGCGCCGAAGCTCGACATGACAACGTCGAACTCGGTTTGCTCCTCAACCACTGCCGCGGCGGCAACGGCAGCGGCAGGGGCAGCCGAAACGGCTGCGGCGGCGGTTACGCCGAACTTCTCTTCCATCGCGGAGATCAGGTCTACGACCTCCATAACGGACATATTGGAAATAGCTTCCAGGATATCTTCTTTGGCTACGGCCATGATTTACGCTCCTAAAAAACAGATAAAAACAGGTCAGATGTATTGAGATCAGCCTTGCTCTTGCTTCTGATCGCGGATAGCGGCAAGCGTGCGCGCCAGCTTTGAGGGAACTTCGTTGAGCGTCGAAACCATTTTTTGAATCGGTGCTTTCATGGTACCCATCAATATACTGAGCGCCTGCTCGCGCGTAGGCAGATCCGCAACTCGAGAAATCTCGGAAGGTGCCAACAATGAACCGCCAATTGAAACCAACTTTACGTTAAGCTTGTCATGGCCTTTGGCGAAATCCTTGATCAATCGAGCCGCGGCGCCGGGATCATCTTGCGAAAATGCCAACAGCAGCGGCCCAACTAGACCCTCCTGCATGCATTCAAACGAAGTGCCCACAACCGCGCGACGTGCCAGGGTATTTTTAACGACCCGCAAGTAGACTCCGGACTGGCGCGCTTTCGCCCGCAGCTCCGTCATTTCACCTACGCTCAACCCACGGTACTCCGCAGCGACCGCCGAATACGCGCTCTCCGCAACCGCAGCCACCTCCGAGACAATCAGCTTCTTGTCTTCGAGATTTAACGCCACGATTTGCTCTCCATTAAGTGGCAGACTCATCGCCTAACCACGGTTCGCATCAAGCTACGCCAATGGCGCAGCCACCTTGCGGTGTTCCCGTGTTAGGCATCCTGACCCGGGTTCACCATCTACGCAGGCCGGGAACCACCCATTAAGTCGGATTCGACTCCGACACCTGCGGTCTTCGATGCCCGCGGGCCTCGTGCCCGCGGATCAAAGTCGAATAACCGTCAAATCGAAAGCGTCGACTGATCCAGCTGAACCCCAGGGCCCATCGTGGACGAGACACTCACCTTTCGCACATAAACACCTTTCGAGGTCGCCGGCTTAGCCTTGATGAGGTCTTGCAGCAGCGCCACCAGATTTTCCTGCAACTGGGTCTCGGAAAAGCTCGCTTTGCCGATCGTGCAATGAATGATTCCAGCCTTGTCAGTGCGATAACGCACCTGCCCCGCCTTCGCATTTCGGACGGCGCTCTCGACATCAGGCGTAACCGTGCCGACCTTGGGGTTTGGCATCAGACCGCGTGGGCCGAGAATTTGCCCCAACTGACCAACCACACGCATCGCGTCCGGAGAGGCGATCACGACATCGAAATCAAGATTGCCACCCTTGATCGAAGCCGCCAGATCTTCGAATCCGACGATATCGGCGCCCGCGGATAACGCCTTATCGACGTTTGCGCCCTGCGCGAAAACCGCCACCCGCACGCTCTTACCGGTCCCATTTGGCAATACCGTCGAACCCCGCACGACCTGATCCGATTTGCGCGGATCAACGCCGAGATTCACACTCACGTCAATCGACTCGGAAAACTTGGCCGTCGCGAGACCTTTCGCCAATGTAAACGCCTCGGTTGCCGGATAGGCCTTGCCGCTCACCACCTGGGCGCGAGCCGCCTTGCTACGCTTGGAGATCTTTGCCATTTACACGCCCTCCACGTCGATGCCCATGCTGCGCGCACTGCCCGCAATGGTGCGAACAGCCGCATCCATATCGGCAGCGGTCAGATCGGGCTGCTTGGTTTTCGCAATCTCTTCCAGCTGTTCGCGCGTGACCTTGCCCACTTTGACCGTGTTTGGCTTAGCGCTGCCGGACTTTATCCCGATCGACTTTTTCAGCAGAATCGATGCTGGGGGGGTCTTGGTGACAAACGTGAAACTGCGATCGCTATACACGGTGATCACAACGGGTATCGGCAACCCCGGCTCAAGCCCCTGTGTCGCAGCGTTAAATTCTTTACAAAACGCCATAATATTAACGCCGCGCTGACCAAGCGCCGGACCCACCGGGGGACTCGGGTTGGCCTGACCGGCCTTAACCTGAAGCTTGACGTACGCGTCAATCTTTTTTGCCATGCCTAAAAACTCCTAGGTAATGGGTTAAACGCGCGGATAAAAATCCGAGCTCCCCTGACCGCACTTAAGCGCGGCGTTTATTTCAAGCCTTTTCGACCTGATGGAACTCAAGCTCCACCGGCGTCGAACGACCGAATATCTGAACCGCCACCAACAGGCGACTCTTATCGTAGTTAACTTCCTCAACGACACCATTGAAATCGTTGAAAGGACCATCGACGACGCGCACAACTTGCCCCACCTCGAACAGGACTTTCGGACGCGGCTTTTCCGCACCCTCTTTCACCCGATTCAGAATGGCTTGCGCTTCTTTTTCCGTGATGGGCGCCGGCTTGTCACTGGTGCCACCGATAAATCCCAACACCTTTGGCACGCTCTTGACCAAATGCCAGGTTTGGTCGTTCATCTCCATTTGAACCAACACATAGCCCGGGAAGAATTTTCGGTCACTTTTGCGCTTTTGGCCGTCTCGCATCTCAACGACTTCCTCGGTCGGCACCAGGATTTCACCGAAGAACTCCTGCATCCCATAGCGATCGAGCCGCTCCTTGAGCGAGCGCTGCACTTGCAACTCGAATCCGGAATACGCATGCACCACGTACCAACGCAGGCTCATATCACGCACCACCAATCACGAATTTGACCGCCCACGCCAGCAGCATATCGAGCAACCAGAAAAAAATACCCGCGATCAAGACCAGCACCAGCACGATGAGCGTGGTCTGCACCGCCTCCTGGCGCGTGGGCCACACCATTTTGCGCACTTCGGTTCGCGAATCCCCCATGAACCCCGCGAGCGCACGCCCCCTCGCAGTCGTCAGAAACACCACGACCGCCACCGCCACGATCGCAACCAAAGCAAGGGAACGATAGAAAACCGATTCCGCGGAAAAGTAGTAAAACCCGATGATTCCGACAACGAGCAACGACGCCGCGACGACCAGCTTTACGGTATCGAGACTCGAAGCACTTGCTTCAGCTGGTTTCGTTGACATACTAAATTAAAACGCCTGACCGAAGGTGGCAGGCCAGGAGGGACTCGAACCCCCAACCTGCGGTTTTGGAGACCGCTGCTCTGCCAATTGAGCTACTGGCCTAGAAAATTGAAAAACAGCGACAGCCCGAGGCTGCCGCCGCTATGACAAGCGCGCGAGTGTATCACTCAATGATCTTGGATACCACACCCGCGCCGACGGTACGACCGCCTTCGC
>CAZUJU010000059.1:0-4247 GCA_964620675.1 uncultured Thiotrichales bacterium
AGAGACCTTGAATATCCTTGGGGAAGACGCGCGTGTCCTCGCGCTACGGGAGCAGGTACGTCGCGTTGCGCGCGCCGAAGCACCCGTTTTGATCGGTGGTGAATCCGGCACCGGAAAAGAGTTGGTCGCGCGCGCGATTCACAACCAGTCCCCACGCAGGGATAAGCCATTCATTGCGATCAATATGGGCGCGCTCACCGAATCGTTGGCCCAATCCGAGTTATTTGGCCACGAGAAGGGCGCGTTTACCGGCGCGGTCGGTCGCCATCTCGGCATCGTCGAAGCGGCGAATGGCGGAACCGTTTTCCTCGACGAAATCGGGGATCTCAGCCCCGGCATCCAAACCAGTCTCTTGAGGTTTCTTCAGGAAAAGGTCATTCAGCGCATCGGCAACACGGAGCCGATCGAGGTCGACGTTCGCGTACTTGCCGCGACGCATATCGATCTCCGCAAGGCCGTCATCGAACGTCGCTTTCGCGAAGATCTCTATTTCCGTCTCAATGTGTTGAATCTCATACTCCCGCCCCTGCGCGAACGCGGCAATGACGTACTGTTTCTCGCGGAACATTTTTTCAGCCTCCATTGCACCGGCTCGAACTGCTCCGCGACTGGATTCAGTCAGGCGGCCCGACGCGCCTTGGTCGAACACCCGTGGCCGGGCAATGTGCGCGAACTCATCAATGTGATTCAACGCGCCACCGTGATGGCGCAGGGTGAATTAGTCACGCCGGAAGACCTTGGATTCGAGGAACCCGCCGAACGTTCGACACCGCTACGTTTGGCGGAAGTGCGCCAGGCAGCCGAATCGGAAGCGATCAGGCGCGCGCTCTACGAGAACGACTACAACCTCTCCGCGACCGCGCGCGTGCTCGACATCTCTCGCGTTACGCTTTACCGCTTGATGGAGCAATACGGACTCAGTAAACCCGATACCCGAATTGCAGCTGGCTAAATTGGCCGGTGCAAAAGCCGTCGCTTACTGGCACCACTGGATTGTCAATCGCCGACGCGAACGCAGCGCCGAGCCTGTTGATGCTGTGTTGAATCTTGAGTCTTGCCGAGCGCGTTTCAGGTCGTATTTCGCGCTCGGATTAAATCAAGATCATGGCTATCTCGTCCCGTCATCCAGAGCCCAACCGAGCACCGATCGATCCATTTTAAAATTCACTTTTTAATTCCGGAATTAGCGCAATTCAACCAAGGCGCTTAATGGCGCTTTAGTATTAATGGGTACTGACGCCTCGCTTGGAACCGCCCGGAATTGCTCGTTTACCAAGTTCAAATTACGCTCTTTTTCTTTCGTGACATTCGCCTCGCCCTAACACCACCCATCGACTTTCGTGAATCCGCATTTCACCCGGGGATATGTGTCGGCTTTTTTATGGCGCCGACTCCCGAGGAAGGTCCACGCCGCGCGCCCGGTAGGTCGATAAGTGATCGCTCCTCGCGATCCGCCAACGCTCGGCGTGTATAGAGACGATACAGGCTTACGCAATCGATCCATCGAATTGTAAACAGTCTGTACAGCCTCGAAACCCTACCGATCGGTCACCAGGCGACGCGACCACGGGATTCCACCGTCCGACGCATCCGCGCAAGTGTAAAGCATCGAAACAACTACTGTTAAAGAGCCAGGACAAAATATATTTACCAAAAATTAATCAGATACTTACAAGTTGGCATCGGTCTTGCTATTTCACTCTCGAACGCGACACTCGCGGTCAAAACGGCCGAAGCACCACACGGTACGAAGGCCACTCGAAATCCGTTAAACAATCGACTAGAAACTCAGAAGGGGAAGGCATGCGGCATCTACCGCGAAAATTTATCGGGTGCTCACACACCCATGCCGAAGGCCAGATGGGTTCACGTTCTGGCACCTTGGCAACCGTACTCGGCGTGCTCCTTGCGGCGACAACCGTCGCAGTGGCGATCGCCGAACCGCAAGTGGAGTTCGTTAACGCCGCGGTAATCAACGAATCCGCCCTCCATGCCGTCAGCGGAATTGTCGGCATCAATCAGGCGGCCGGCGACATCAACATTCAAGCGAATCTGCGCGCGATTGGTCTAGGCGCGGACGCGGGAAATGCCAACGTCGCCGCGCAGCAGGTATTCGTCGGTCACGGCAGGGTTCTGATTGGCGATTCGCACTCGAGTATCGATGATGATGCCTTCAATCACGCGAAAGGCCTCGTATCGATCAATCAATCGAGCGGCATCGGCAATATCGAACTTAACACGATCGAGATCAACCCCGCGACAAGCCTGTCGGACGACGCACTGGCAACCACCCACGCCGTTTCCGAGCGTAGTTTGGAAAGTCTGGTCATCGGCGGCGGCAAACGCAGTCTCAAGGTCCAGGATTCGGCCTTCATAGGTAGCCGGGGCGTGGTTCAGGTGAACCAATCGGCCGGCGTTCAAAACGTAACGCGCAATCACCTCGAAATGCATTTAGGTCCGTCGATACGTCGGTAATTATCACCTCATACGAAAAAACCATCAGGAGCTATTAAGCGATGAAACCCAATTTCAAGAAAACCGTTCTCGCCACCGCTGTCGGGCTTTGTCTGGCCGCACCCCTTGCGCACGCGGGTGGCAAACACCCCAGCGATGCGCCTCGCGCCGGTTCGTCGACCGCGATCATCGCGGAGCAACAGGAGATGCACGGCAATACCATGATCATTCGTTCCGCGGACAATCACGCCGACGTCGGTGACGACATGATGCAAAACGCGTCGGGTAATCTTGGCGTCAATATCGCGGCAGGCGAGCAGAATGTTCAAAGCAACGCCGGATCGCTGTCCGCGGCCGACGCCGACGTTGTCTTCGGTTCCGCCGACGCCGAGATCTGGGTCGAGCAAAGCTCCAAGAATAACGTGATCGGCGTCAGCGGCAGCCATAACGAGGCATTGCTCGGCGATCACGCGTTCAAACACGCGACCGGCAACCTGGGCCTCAATATCGCGTCCGGCGGCGCGAACATGCAACAAAATGATATCGCCGTGTCCGTTGCCAATGCGAAGGAAAGCAACGCCACGATCGGCATCAGTCAGTCGGTCAAGAATAATACCGTAATTGCCGAAGGCCGATTCGATGTCGTTGAGGACAAAACGGAAATCAATCTGACCGGCGCGGTGCTGGGTACTTCTAACGGATGGGGTGAAGGCGGTTATCGCGGCCAGACCAGCGCCTCGATCAACGGTTCAGTGGACGCTGCCTACGCTGGCAACGCCGCTGGCGCCACGGCCAGTCAGAGCGTCGGCGTCTATCAGGGCACCGAGAGCGGCGCGAATCGCGCCGACATTCAAGGCGCATACGCGGGCGTCGAAGCCGGTCAATACGCCGGAGTCGCTGCGGGTCAAACCCAGGCCGCTTCGGTTGGCATCTATGCCGGGGTCGAAAGCGGTAGCACGGCGGCCGACATTCAAGGCACCTACAAGGGCGTCGAGAGCGGCTTGTACGCCGGCGTCGCGGCGGGCGAAACACAAGCGGCCTCTGTAGGCATCTATGCGGGTGTTGAAAACGGTACCAGCGCGGCCGATATCCAAGGCACTTACAAGGGCGTCGAAAGCGGCTTGTACGCCGGGGTCGCGGCGGGCGAAACACAAGCGGCCTCCGTTGGGATCTACGCAGGGGTTGAAAGCGGTCTGACGAAGGCCGAGGTGGTGGGTGCCTATACCGGCGCGGAAGCAGGGGTTTATGGCGGAGTGGCCTCCGGTGAGACAGAAGCCGCCTCCGTCGGTATCTACGCGGGCATCGAGGGCGGGGTCACCGAGTCGACCATCGGTGGCGCTTACGTGGGTGCCGAGGTAGGCACCTATGCCGGCCTCGCCGGCGGCGTGACCCAATCCGCCTCCGTGGGTACCTATGGCGGAGCCGAGGGCGGCGTCGTTGGCATCGTTCCCTACGTAGGCGCCGAGGCAGGCGCGACCGCCTCCACGAGTGCGGGCCTGTACGCGGGCGCCGAGGCGGGCGGCTACGCGGGCCTTGAAGCCGGCTTGCTCGGCGCGGCCAGCGAGGGCACCTACGCGGGCCTTGCGACCGGCGCGACCGCGAGCGTCAGCGAGGGTAATTATCGTGGCGTGGAGGCGGGTGCATACGTTGGCGCGGCCGAGGGTACCACCTATGCCACGAGCGAAGGCGCCTATGCCGGCGTTGCGATCGGCTCGACAGCCGCTTACAGCGAAGGTGAATACAAGGGCCAGGAGGCTGGCGCATACCTCGGCGCGGAAGCGGGCAAGACCCAG
>CAZUJU010000059.1:4347-14999 GCA_964620675.1 uncultured Thiotrichales bacterium
TCGGCGCGGAAGCGGGCAAGACCCAGGCCAGTAGCGTCGGCACCTACGCCGGCGTCGCGACCGGGTCCACGGCCGCTTATAGCGAAGGTGAGTACGCAGGCGTCGAGAAAGGCGAGTATGCCGGCGTCACCGCGGGTGCGATCAAGGCCGAGAGCAACGGCAGCTACGTCGGTACCGCGCAAGGAGTAACCGCCGCCGCGTCGGCCGGAACCTACCAGGGCCACGAGGCCGGCGCCATCGAAGGCGATATCGAAGCCAATTCGCACGGTGAGGAAAAAGGCAAACTCGCATTCGAGGAGTTTTCCGAGATCGACCTCTACGCCGATCTGAGCGGCGAGGTGGTTCATCGCACTCACATCCTGGCGGATAAGTCAGAGAATCGCGCGACACTCGGCGGCTCGGCCTTCGCCAACGCCTCGGGCAATATCGGCGTGAACATCGCGTCGGGTAACGGCAACCTTCAGAACAACAGCTTGGCAATCGCGGCCTCCAGCGCAAGCCAGCCGATGCACTCGAAGGGTCACTAACGCCCACGGGGTTGCCAACCAACCGCAACCCACGGGCCGGGGCCGCGAAAGCCCCGGCCCACTTGCTCGGCAACACCTCGACACATTTGAGCGTCGCGATGATAAAGAACTCATTACTTATGACCCTGTGCGGACTCAGTTGCGTGGTGACCTCGATACCGTTCGCGGCTGCCAGCGAGGTGATATTCCATGGTCTGCTGCCCGATGGCACGTCAATTTCGCGTGAAATCACCACGCTTCGAGACCAGAAATTTCAGCACATCGTGCGCCAGGAAACCGATTACAGCTGCGGCGCCGCGGCGCTTGCGACCATTCTCAAACACGCCTACGGGATGGGCATCGACGAACCGACCGTCATGGCCGGCCTGCTTTCAGTGAGCAATCGGACCGAGGTGCTACAACGCGGGTTTTCACTGCTCGACATCAAGAGCTACGTGGAATCGCTAGGATTTCGCGCCCGCGGCTATCGAGTGGACATCGAAAAACTCGCGGAGATCAAGGTTCCGACAATCGCACTGCTCGAACTGGACGGGTTTCGTCATTTTGTCGTTCTACGCACCGTGATCGGCAACGAAGTCTTTATCGCCGATCCGGCTCTAGGGAATCGAAAGCTGACCCTCGATGAGTTCGAGCGCGCCTGGATCAACCAGGCCGTATTCGCCGTGATCGGTCCGGGGCTTGATCGCGACACCCCGTTACGTCAGGCGCCCGCGGAGTTCGACTCCGGACGCTGGCTCGCGCATCACTCGCCGATAACCAACACCGACCTGCTCGAATTCGGTTTCAAGTCGACGGAACTCTTCTGACCACACACTCACCGGATTGATGCCCATGAAATCCCGATTCAAACCCAACACCGTCACCGGCCTCACGCTAGGCCTGATCCCCTGCTTGGCGCTTGCCATTCCCGCCGATCTCACCGACGACCGCGCACTCGCCACGCTCGCGAAAGCAACCCTGGAGGACGCGGAACTTGGCGAAATGCGGGGACGGTACGTGCTCCCCAATCATCAGATCCTCTACTTCGGCCTGGAGATGGTCAGCACCTGGAGCAGTCCGGATGGATTGGTCCTGACCGCCGGCGCCCAGCTGAATCTCGACTATGCGACCACCTCCCTGCCGCGCGTCACCTTCGTGCCCACCGCGACGATCGAGCGGCAAACCCCATCGGCGCCGATCGCGGATACCCAATCACGCGAGGTACACGCGGGCGGCCTCAACAATACCACCGGGCTCGTGCAAGGTATCCAGGTCGCCGGTGACTACAATCAGGCGCTCAATCGAATGACGGTTGAACTACTGGATGCACGCCCCAAAACGGACCTCGCTCCAACCATGGGTACCGAGTCAGCCACGGCGGCTCGAGATGGCGCCCAGGTTTCTGCCCAGCTCGCCCCCGATCAGTTGACGGTGCGGTTGACCATAGACGGACAAGGGAGCGTGCAACAAGCGATTCGCGGCATGCGGGAACCCGCCTCGGGCGGTCAAGGCGCGGTTCAGCTCATCCAACTGCTCGGAGACCAACACCAGGCGTCCAACGTGATGCGCGCCTCAGTACTACTGAAGGAACCCGCGCAATCGGAGTTTTTCCGACAGTCTGTCGGACTGTACCTCGACTCGTTGCGCGGAATGTGAACACTATGGCGTCCCGACTGGGCCACCCAGTCGGACGCCCTACCGGCGCCATGGATGCGGATACGTTGACGCAGGCCAGTCAAGTCCAGCGAATCGTCGTCAACACAGCAGCGGTGCCTGGTGGGGTACCCCGAGCGCCGAAACGGTAACTTCACTCGAGCACATAAGGAGCGTGGGCAAGTGAAACGAGAACGAATTGTAACAGTGGGGTTGGGGCTCGTCGTCGCGAGCCTAATCACCGTCGCGAGCGCGGAACCCAACGCGGCGGACGCCAGTATCCCGGCGCTCGAACAGACTCTCGAGCGCATCAAGGCGCAAAATCTTGAGGATCTCCGCGAGTTGCGCGAACTAGACGCCAAGCTCAAAGCCCTCAAGGGAATAGCACAGACCACGGAAGACAGTGGCTCGACCGCCGTTGACACGACCGGGCTCGAGCATCGCGCCGCGCACGAGCAAGCGCGCTCGGAGGCTTCGCGCAGTCTGGAAGACTTGATGCAGGCCGAACACGTGCTATTCACCCGTCGCTTCACGTTTGAACCGAGTATTTCGTATACCCGTTATGACCGTGAACGTCTTGCCCTGAGCGGATTTCTCGCGCTGGACGCGATTTTCCTGGGCAATATCGCGGTCGAAGCCGTCGCATCGGATACGCTCACCCTCGGACTGGGTGGACGTTATGGCTTCACCGACCGCCTCTCGACCAGTCTCAACGCGCCCTTCATTCAACGTTCCACCAACTATCTGAAAGGCGGCGCGGGCGGCTCGGCGGCTGCGTCCGACGAAACCAGCGTCTCCAACAGCTTGGCGCTAGGCGACGTCTCCCTGGGAATGAGCTATCGCCTGGCCGCGGAAACGGCGCGTAACGCGGACTGGGTCGTGAATGTCGACGTCACCGCGCCGACGGGTAAGGAGCCTTACGGTATCCCCTACCGTGTCATTCAACGCGATGCTCAAGGCATCGTCAGCTTCTCGGTACCCGAGGAATTGCCTACCGGAAACGGGGTTTGGTCCGTCGGAACCAGCGTGTCGTTCGTCAAGACCGCGGAACCGGCGATACTGTTCGGACACCTCGGTTATCAGTACACGCTCTCCGAGTCATTTGCCGACCTGGATTCCGATCCTAACGTGATCTCGCCCGGCGACATCGATCTCGGTGACTCCGTGAACTACGGCCTAGGCCTGGCTTTTGCCCTCAACCAGAAAACCAGCCTCAGCCTTTCGTTCGGCCACAAAATCACGCAACGCGCGCAATCAAAGCCGGTCGGCGGCAAATGGCAGTCCGTGATCGGCAGTAACGCCAACGCGGCGACGCTCAACCTGGGACTCACCTACGGACTTACGCCACGCACCTCACTCGTCACCGGCGTCGTCGCCGGGCTGACCGAGGACGCATCAGATTTCTCGCTGTCGATTCGATTGCCAACGTCGTTTTAAAACCCGCTCGCGAAACCCCGCCCCTGGCGGGGTTTTTCGCTCCGCGCTTGGCACCACATTCCGAGCAAAACCGGCCGTACTCCGCTCGCGATCTCATGCCTGCCTGCCACAGCAGAATCTAACTGAGTTAAGTTGTCCCTTCCCACGTCGGTACGGGAATTTTTCTCAACGCCACTGGTCCACAGTTTACTTCTCTGGGAGAGTGGATGTGTCGACACCTGTCACCGACCCTTTACGACATCCTGCGATTACCGCAACGCCTGCCGCGTCCATGGCATGCAGAAGCGCGTCCGCACCCTCATTCGCTCCATTGCATAAGCGCCGGGCGTAGACAATCGTAATCCTCGATCAACCATCAAGCGAGCATCCAGACAAGCGGCAGAAGTCAATCAAATCAATTCCTTAAATGACAGCCTAGGAGGCCATGATGAAACCACTGAAAATACACGCACTCAAACTGACCGCCGTCACGCTGTTTAGCCTGTTCGCGGTCGAAGGCATCGCGGCGCCATTTGTCTTGGGTCAGGAAGAAATGGATCAGATCACGGCAGCCGGCGTTTCCATGTCAGCGACGGCATCCGCGCTGGCGATTGGCAGCCCCCATACTTCAACCACGACGCTCACCAACACCCATAGCGTGAGCTTTGTAAGTCCGCGCGGAAATCATGTGAGTCTCGGCGTGGCCGTTGCGTATGGCTCGGCGTGCTGTGGCACCACCAACGCGACGAGCGCGAACGTCGACGCGGCGGCAACCGGCAACCGCACACTGACGCAAACGAGCAGCAGTTCCCTCGCCGTGCCCGGATGGTCGCGCTCGATCGGCTATGGCGGCGCGGTGTCTTATTGATCTTGACCGCGCGCCATGCCGAGCCGGACTCGCGCTCCGCGAATCACGCGTCATCGGCAATACCAATATAAGTATTTTCCGAGTATGTTACGAATCCGATCGAGGGGACCGAGTCCTATGCGAAACCTAGATTTCTAGCGCACATATATTCATCTTGTTCGGCACCAAGGATAGCGTTCCGGATTATTCCGGAGCAGGGTATACCATTATTTATTTTTTGTCCGAAAAATAATTTAAATCTGGCTCGAATATGCCGAAGGTTATATAGATAAATGAATAATTGTCTCCTAGATTTAAGTTCGAGATCGAACGCAAATCCGATCGATCTCTTCCATGAACGCAACTATCAACTAATTGAGAGGAATGGCAATGAAAGCATTAACAGGTATCGTCGCAAGCCTTACGTTTGTCGCTGGCATGAGTGTCGCGAACGCCGATCCGGTCAATCTCAATGAAAATCAGATGGACGATGTGACCGCGGGATACATTTTCCTGCTGCCGCGTAACACAGCCGTGGCTGGCGCGAGCGCCTTGGCACTGGGATTCAATACGTCGACAGCTACGTACACCAAGACCGCGACGCTACAAGGCTTTGGCTCATACTCGTCGTCAGGCAGCCGCTCTTGCAGCGGTTTATTCTGCTAGACGCGATGAAAGTTACCGATTAAGCAGTCGCGAACAACTAGAGAATTGTCTTGCTCGGGCGCCGTCGGCGCCCGGCTTTTTAGCACTGGAAAAAGCCCTGGCATGCCATGTGGGAAGCACCGCCAAGCCGCTTTCATCCTCAACGAACCGCGGCTTTAGTAAACAAATCATGTCCCCCACCTGCGCGCCTGGCGCGGTCAGCGTTCGTCGCTGAGGAACTATCAGCGGAAGCACGGGTCTCATTACGGAATCACATTCGACCGTCTTCGCGAACAGGCGTCACCGCAGACATGTTGCTTCCGATTTATTTTTTTGTCGGCTTCGCGGTCGCGCTATTGCCATCAATCGTCCTCTCGGCATCGAACGAGCGGAGCCCTGTAAAGTCCTTGCTGGAAACCCGCCATGAGGAAGTGGTCGTACAGCAGTGGGACCTCAGTTGCGGGGCGGCGGCGCTCGCAACAATACTCAAGTATGAATTCAACGAATCAATAACAGAAAGAGATGTCGCGTCTGGGCTGATCGCACGCGCGGAGTACCTCGAAAACCCGGAGCTGGTTCGGCATAGGCAAGGCTTTTCCTTGCTTGACATGAAGCGTTACGTCGAGTCCATCGGATACGAAGGCATCGGTCTCGGCAGCATGAGCTTTGAAGACCTGATCGACCGAGCGCCGATCATCGTCCCAATCAACGCATCCGGATACAACCACTTCATCGTCTTCAAGGGAATGCGCGATGACAAGGTGTGGATCGCGGATCCTGCCTGGGGCAATCGCTTCGAAAGCCCACAGCGCTTCATGAAAAGCTGGATCGAGTATCCGCGGATGGGCCGGGTCGCCTTTCAGATCGTCCGTCCCACGACCAACGAGCCATGAGCGTCCGCGGGACATACGCACACCCGGTCGCCGCAGGCGCAACGGCCGCGCGGACATCGGTCCCCACTCGCAAGCGTGGCCAATCAATCGGTGAGTCGTTCTCACTATCGCGGCTCTCGCGAAAAATATGCCTGACAGAAATAAAAAGTGCTCGAATGGGAGGGTGATGTCATGCGCTCAATTAAGCATCTTATACCGCTTGGCCAACAACTATCGCGTGCTCTGGTCGCCCTCGCACTCGGCGGACCGATCGGGGTTCATGCCGGCATCACCGACGCGTCAGGCACCTCGCCGCCGCACACCGATACCTATTTCGGCTACGAACTCGCCGAAATCCCGCTGGCGACCGTGACCGAAAATCTACGCATCGCCGAATCGGAGGTTGATAATTCATCCGCCACGGCGCGCGCCTCCGAGGCCGCGGACGTATATGAACCAGCAGCTCAGGCCAACCGACCCGCGACTTCACCCAATCGTGCGCAGCGTCCCGGCGCTTTCGAGGTGGATGAAGACGCGGCCGCGCGCGCGTTGGAGCGAACGCTGGTACAAACCGGCGTATTATTATTGACGGCCGGCAACGCGGAGCTGACCACTCGACTCGCGTTCGCGCGGCGCTACGATCAAGCGACGATCGCTTTGCTGATAAACGAATCGCCCGCCCCCGGAATACTGGAAAGTCGGACGCGAACCACGGAGGCAACCGTCGAAGTCAGGGTGGGGCTACCGGCGGATTCCCAATTCGAGATCGCTTTCCCCTATGTCGACATCGATCGACGGGGCCTTGTTCGGGTCGGTGACGCGTCGCCGCTCGAAAGCCGCACGGGTGACGCGGGATGGGGTGACGTCACGCTCGCCTATGCCAAGACGCTGCTGCGTGAATCCGAGGGAACGCCGGATCTGATTGGTCGGATTATCTGGGATACCAACAGTTCACGGGATCGCGGCACCGGAACCGGTTTCGACGAGTACGGGGTCTCCTTGAGCGCCAGCCTGCGGCACGATCCGGTGGTCTATAACGCCACGCTCTCGTACCTCAAATCAGAGGAGAAAAATACCATCGAACCCGGCAACATCGCGGGCTTTTCGTTCGCAGCCTACCTCGCGGCCAGCCCGAAAACCTCGTTATGGCTCTCGATCGAGCAATGGTTCCAATCGGATACGAAGGTCTCCGGACAACGGATTCCCGGGAGCGATCGCGTACTGTCGAATGTGCACTTCGGTTCAGCGATTGCGCTAGATGGCAGGAACTTTCTCAACCTATCGGCCGGGGTCGGTTTGACCAACGCCACGAGCGATCTCGCGTTGAACCTCGCGTGGTCGCGACGATTTGCGTTCAAATAGCGGTTAGGCGCCAGACGCCAAAAGATGCACAACGCCAGCCGCGTGTCGCGCGGACTCGCGACACCTATTGCGCGAAGCGCAAAACGCCCTCTCGAGACCGCCCCGCCGCGCCGTTAACGCCGTTGCGCAGCTGAAACCATCGAAGCCTGTCGGCGTGATCGCTTGCCCCCCCCTTTCGACAGCCTCCGGAACGAGCAGTCTGGCGCGGGCATCCGTATAATCCCCCCACGGTCGGTGGTTCGCAATTCGACCGCGCTACCCATGCGAATCGGCCCCGATACCGTATCCCCCTATCGGGCATTGCTTATGCATTCCGTCCTCATTGACCAGGAGTGATTCATGCAACGACGCGATTTTCTGAAGTCCGCTGGCGCTGGCGTAGTCGCCGCCGCGGGTGGCGTATCAACCGCACAGGCGCAAGCCGCGCTCGAGGTTAAATGGCGGCTGGCTTCGAGTTTCCCGAAGAGTCTCGACACGATATTCGGCAGCTCCGAGCTACTGGCCAGGCGGGTTAGCGAATTGACCGACGGCCGATTCGAGATTCGCCCATTCGCCGGCGGCGAACTTGTTCCGGGACTACAAGTGCTCGATGCCTGCCAGAATGGAACAGTGGAATGCGGACACACCGCGAGTTACTACTACTGGGGCAAGGACTGGACCTTTTGCTTTGACTGTGCAATGCCATTTGGCCTTTCGGCCCGACAGCAAAATGCATGGTTGTACGAGGGGGGCGGCCTCGACCTGTTGCGCGAATTTTTCAAGGGTTACGGTGTGATCAATTTTCCAGGCGGTAACACCGGGGTCCAAATGGGTGGCTGGTTTCGCAAGGAGATCAAAAGTATCGCAGACATCAAGGGCCTCAAGATGCGTATCGCCGGGCTTGGCGGCAAGGTTCTCGAAGCGCTCGGTGCGGTACCTCAACAAATCGCGGGTAGCGATATTTATCCCGCGCTGGAAAAAGGTACGATCGATGCCGCAGAATGGGTCGGCCCCTACGACGATGAAAAACTCGGCTTCAATAAAGTCGCGCCGTATTATTGCTTTCCAGGCTTTTGGGAGGGCGGCCCGACACTCTCGTTCATCGTCAACCTGGATGCCTGGAACAAACTACCGAGGAATTTCCAAGTCGCATTCGAGACCGCGGCAGTCGAAGCGAACATGACGATGCTATGTAAGTACGACGCACAAAATCCCGCCGCGCTATCGCGCTTATTGCAGTCGGGCGCCAAACTCAATCCGTTTCCGAAAGATGTGCTGGAGGCCGCGTTCAAGGTCGCACATGAGCTTTACGAGGCGGAAACGAAAAGGAATCCGACGTTCGCCAAGGTCTACGCCTCGTGGAAACGGTTTCGTTCGGCCGAGGTGCAGTGGTTCCGTATCGCCGAGGGTACCTATTCGAATTTCATGTCGGCGCAAAAGCTATAGGCCAGACCGCTACTGCTGGGTTGGATTAAAATCGAAAATCGGCGCCGCGTCGTTGCCGCCATAATCTATGACAGGCACTTCGATCTGGACTGGCGCATCCGTATCGGCGCCGTGCTCACGTACGCCAACCAGGCCAGGAAACGCGATGAGCAACGCGACCATCAGCGCTTGCAGCAATATAAACGGCATGACCCCTCGATAAATCTCTTGAGTCTTGATCGCCGCCGGCGCGACCGAGCGCAGGAAAAACAACGCGAATCCAAACGGTGGCGTCAGGAACGACGTTTGCATGTTCACACTGAGCAACACGCCAAACCAGACCAGATCAATGCCCAGCGCGGCCGCCGCGGGGACCAGCAGGGGCACCAGAATAAACGCGAGCTCGAAAAAATCCAGGAAAAACGCAAGACCGAATACCAACAAATTCACGATGATCAGAAAGCCGAGTTGCCCGCCTGGCAGATTGGTCAGGAGATTCTCGATCCACAGATCGCCACTGATTGCACGAAATACCAAGCCGAACACGGTCGAGCCAATCAGAATAAACATCACGAAACTCGACAAACGCGCGGTCGAGTCCATCGCCTGACGCAGCAAACGCCAGCTCAAACGACGATTGACCGATGCCAGAATCAAGGCACCGCTCGCGCCCATCGCGCCCGCTTCGGTCGGCGTGGCAATGCCGAGAAAAATCGTGCCCAGCACCAGGAATATCAATACCAATGGCGGCACCAGCGACAACATGACCCGCCGCGCGAGCGTCCAACCGCGCAAGGTCCGCGCCTCTGGCGGCAATGCGGGCATCGCACTCGGTTGCACGATACCGCGCGTCATCACATACAGCAGATAGAGTCCGGTGAGCATAAGCGCCGGCACCAAGGCTCCTTTGTACATATCGCCCACCGATTGCCCAAGCTGATCGGCCATCACGATCAACACCAACGATGGCGGTATGATTTGCGCCAATGTGCCCGATGCGGCAATGCAGCCGGCTGCCAGTCGCCGGTCGTAGCCATAGCGCAGCATGATCGGCAGGGCGATCAGGCCCATCGAGATCACCGAAGCCGCCACCACGCCGGTGGTCGCGGCCAGCAACGCGCCCACAACGATCACGGCATACGCCAACCCGCCGCGCAACGAACCGAATAATTGTCCAACCGTGTTCAGCAGATCCTCGGCCATGCCGGAGCGTTCCAACACCAGGCCCATGAAGGTGAAAAATGGAATCGCCAGCAGGGTGTCGTTCTGCATGATTCCGAATACGCGCTGCGGCAAGGCTTGTAGTAGATCGGTGGTCAGCAAGCCGAGTTCAATCCCGAGCAAACCAAAAAGTAATCCACTCGCGGCAAGCGAAAATGCCACCGGATAACCCAGCAGTAAAAACACCACCAAGGCGCCGAACATCAGCGGCGCCAGGTTCGCAATTAGAAACTCAGCCACGATTCATCCCCTGCGGCTCAGTATTGTTTCGATGCGGTCGCACCGTTAGCCGGTGTCTCGCCGAGCTCATTGTGGACCGCCGGCGGCAGCGCGGCGTCCGGAATGATTCGCCCCATGAGCGCGGCAACCAGCTTGATCGCCTGCGCGATCGCCTGTAACAGCAGCAACGCGAACCCCGCGACGATCAACAGCTTCGCCGGCCAAACCAGCAATCCTCCCGAGTTGGTTGACCACTCGTTCTGGGAAAAGGAGGTCAGGAAATACGGCCAGCTGAAATGCAGCATCAACACCACGAATGGCATCAGAAAAAACAGTGTGCCGAACAAATCGATCCAGAGTCTCACGCGCGCTCGCAAGCGAACGGTCAATACATCGATACGCACATGCGCATTCTTCAGCAGAACATTTCCGGCATTCAAGAGAAACACCGCCGCGAACAAATACCACTGTACCTCGAGATACGCGTTGGAGCTGATACTGAATAGT